>JAGCDH010000006.1 GCA_017651165.1 Bacilli bacterium | reverse complement strand
GTCATTGCTAGATATATCGACGAGCATTTCTAGAATTATAATCAAAAATAAAAGCGGTCCTCATGGGTCGCTTTTTATTTTCATAAGAAATGTTAAAAAACATTTAACAAGATACTGATGTTAGAATATACTTAAAGAGTGTTTTTTCTAATAAGAAAAGGCAAAAGGAGATACCTATGAAATACGATGTCGCGATTGTCGGAGCGGGCCCAAGTGGTTATTTTTGCGCCTATGAATTAGTCAAAAAGAATCCAGAGCTCAAAGTTATTCTCCTTGATAAAGGCCTTTCTATCGAAAATAGACATTGCCCAGTTTTAGAACATAAATTAACAAGATGCCCAAAAAACGCGAAAGGCTATCAAGAATGCTTCCCAGCTTGCTCCATTACCAATGGTTTTGGTGGTGCCGGTGCTTATTCTGATGGCAAATTTAATATCACCGCGGAATTTGGTGGTTGGTTGCAAGATTACATCGATCAAGATGAATTAATGAAGTTAATCCGCTATGTTGATGACATCAACCTTGAACATGGTGCTACTCCAGTTATTACTGATCCATATACTCCAGAAGTCAGAGATATTGAAAGAAGAGCGATGTCTGTCGGTCTTAAACTTTTACACAGTAAAGTAAGACATTTAGGTACCGAAGAAAATCTCAAGATTTTAACTAGAATCTATTTTGATTTAAAAGATAAAGTTGATTGCCGTTTTTCCACTGCAGTTAAAGACGTTATCGTTGAAAATGGCGAAGTTAAAGGTATCGTCACCGATAAAGATGAACAAATTGATGCTGACTACGTCTTGTTAGCGGTTGGCCGTGAAGGCAGCGCTTGGTTAACTGACCTATTTGAAAAGTTTGGTGTTGAAATGACCCAAAACCAAGTCGATATTGGTGTTCGTGTTGAATGCCCAAATATGGTCATGGAAGAAATTAATAAAAACCTATACGAAGGTAAGTTCATTTTTAAAGCGTCCACAGGTAGCACAGTTAGAACATTCTGCTCTAACCCAGGTGGTCACGTCGTTATGGAAAACTACCAAGGTGTCGTTAATGTTAATGGTCACTCTTACAATGATCCAAAACTATCTAGTGAAAATACAAACTTTGCTTTACTCGTTACACACCATTTTGAAGAGCCATTCAAAAAACCTAATGAGTATGCATTAAAAGTCTCATCACTTGCTAACCAATTAGCGTGCGGATCCGTCCTCGTACAACGCTATGGCGATATAAAACAGGGGAGACGTAGCACGGTTAAGCGCATTAATGAAGGCTTTGTAAGACCAACTCTTAAAGAAGCAGTTCCAGGTGACTTAGCCCTTTGCTTACCACAAAAAACGATGCAAGCGATTATCGAAATGATTCAGGTTTTGGACCACATCACTCCTGGTATCGCTACAGAACATACATTACTCTACGGTGTCGAAGCTAAATATTACTCCGCTCACCCACAAATTGATAACAAACTCGAAGTTAAAGATATAAAGAATCTCTACGTTGGTGGAGATGGTGCCGGCTTAACAAGAGGATTAGCCCAAGCCGGAGCCTGTGGTGTCTATATCGCTAGAAATATCCTGGCCAAGATTAGGAAGGATAAAAAATAAAGGAGAAAACTTTTATGAGATGTGTAGGTGTGACATCTAGAGGGATTAGGCTTCCCGTATTGAAAACTGGTGACGACTTAGCGAATATCGTCGTCGATTCAGTTTTAAAAGCCTCAGAAAATGAAGGATTCAAGTTCCATGATCGCGATGTTGTCGCTATCACCGAGTCCATCGTCGCGCGTTGCCAAGGTAACTATGCCTCTGTCGATAATATCGCTGACGATGTCAGAAAGAAAACCGGTGGCGACGAAGTAGCGGTCATTTTTCCTATCTTAAGTAGAAATAGATTCGCCATTCTTTTAAGAGGTATCGCTAAAGGTGTGAAGAAAGTTTATTTAATGCTTTCCTATCCAAGCGATGAAGTTGGTAATGCTTTAATTACCGCTGACGCCTTATACGAGAGTGGTGTTAATCCATATAGTGATGTTCTTTCTTTAGAAAGATATAGAGAACTATTTGGTTATAGAGTCCACGAATTCACTGGTGTCGACTATGTCGATTATTATGTGAAACTCATCAAAGAAAGTGGTGCGGATGTGGAAGTCATCTTTGCTAATAGAGCGGAAGCGATTCTTAACTATACAAAGAAAGTCCTAACATGTGATATTCATACAAGATTCGCCACGAAGAGATTATTAAAAGATAAAGGTGCTGAATTAGTCTTGGCCCTTGATGATATTTTAACCGCGCCTGTTAATGGTTCTGGTTATAACGAAAAATACGGTTTATTAGGTTCTAATAAAGCCACCGAACAAACAGTGAAACTCTTCCCAAGAGATGGTCAACCACTCGTGGAAGAAGTCCAAAGAAAACTTAAAGAAAAAACCGGTAAAAACATTGAAGTGATGATTTATGGCGATGGCGCCTTTAAAGATCCACAAGGAAAGATTTGGGAATTAGCAGACCCAGTCGTTTCTCCATTCCATACCGTTGGTTTAAAAGGCACACCAAACGAATTAAAGCTTAAATATCTCGCTGATAACGCTTATAAGGGCTTAAAAGGCGAAGCTTTAGCGGAAGCAATTAAAGATGATATCAAAGCTAAAGAAAAGGACCTCGTTGGTAACATGGTATCTGAAGGTACCACCCCAAGACAAATCACCGACTTATTAGGTTCACTTTGTGACTTAACAAGCGGTTCTGGTGATAAAGGTACACCAGTTGTCTTAATCCAAGGGTATTTCGACAATTATGCCGACGAATAGAAAGAAACTAGCCTTTGATAATAACAAATACTTGAAAGTCCAACGTCAAGAGATTTTAAAGCGCATTAAATCCTTCGGTGGCAAACTTTATCTTGAATTCGGTGGTAAGTTGTTTGACGACTACCACGCTTCGAGAGTTTTACCTGGTTTCGAACCAGATTCAAAACTCCAAATGTTACTCACTTTAAAGGATGACGCTGAAATCGTCATGGCGGTCAACGCTGACGATATTAGATATAACAAAGTCCGTAACGATTTGGGCATCACATACGAATCAGAAGTCGAAAGATTAATCGATGCTTATCAAGCCGCTGGGCTCTTTGTTTCCAGTGTCGTTTTCTGCTTCTATGAGGAAAACCCCACAGTTAAGCAATTTGCGCAAAAACTCCGCAAAAACGGCATTAAAGTTTATAAACACTACAGAATTACCGGTTATCCACAGAACTTAGTGTCTGTCTTTGGTAGTGATGGTTTTGAGAGAAATGAATATGTCGAAACAACACGTTCGTTAATCGTTGTTACCGCTCCTGGCCCAGGCAGTGGAAAAATGGCGGTTTGTTTGTCACAACTCTATCACGATATGAACCGCGGTATTAAATCTGGTTATGCAAAATATGAAACATTCCCAGTCTGGAATCTTCCATTAGAACATCCTGTTAACTTAGCTTATGAAGCGGCGACTGTTGATTTGGCCGATGTTAACATGATTGACCCATACCATTTAGCGGCGTATGGCAAAACCGCCACAAACTATAACCGTGATATTGAAACATTCCCGTTATTAAAAACTATCTTCGAAAAGATTTACGGTTCATCCCCATATAAATCCCCAACAGATATGGGTGTTAATATGGTGGGTTTCGCCATCGTTAACGACGAAGCAGCCTGTGAGGCTAGTAAGCAAGAAATCATTCGTCGTTACTACCAAGCTAAAAAGAATGTCTTCTTAGGTAAATTCAATGATGACACCGTTGTTAAAGAAGAAGCTTTGATGGGTGCGGTTGGTGTGACTATCGCTAATCGTCCAGTCGTGGAAGCATGCTTAGAAAAAGCCAAGAAGTGTAAAGAAAGAGTAGTGGCCCTCCAATTACCTAATGGTAAGTTTGTGACCGGAAAGCGTTCTATCTTATTAGGCGCTCCTGCAGCGATGCTACTTAATACACTTAAGATGCTTGGTAAGATTGATGATCACATCCATTTAATCTCACCACACGTTATCTCTCCTATGGCGGATCTTAAAACCGGTCCATTAAAGAAAGAGAATCCACGTATCCGTAGTGAAGAAATCTTAATTGCCTTATCCATTCAAGCAAGTAGTAACCCTCTTGCCGAATTAGCGTTAAAGCAACTTCCTAAACTTAAAGGTAGTGAAGCACACTGTTCATGTATCCTCTCTGACGCGGATTTAAGAACATTAAATGCCTTAGGCATTAATGTCACTGAAGAGCCAGTGGGCTATGCGCATAGGTTATACTTCCAAAAGTAATTTAATAAAATCAAAAGAGGTGCTTATTCAACAGGCACCTCTTTTTGTTTGTTTTCAATTTTGTTATCGAAGTATCGATAGATGAAGAATAATGCAATTCCACCGATCACCATAATGATTGACCAAAACTGCGATGGAGATATGCCGGGGATAAATCCTCCACGATAATCATCTCTAAAGTATTCAATCACAAATCTCCAAATACCATAGCTGACTAAATATATAGCCATGTTGTCTTTCATATGGAATTTGAACAACAAGAGAATCATTACTGCGCTTAATACGAATAAGAAAATAGCCTCATATAAAGGAATTGGGACAGTTTTTGCACCAATCTCAGCATTCCATATGCCATACCATTCAGTGGTGACGTGCCCATGGCAACAGCCCGCGAATAAACAGCCTATTCGACCAAAACCATGGGCGATGGTAATGGAAATCGGGGCTATTCTCACTAAATACCAGACACCTTTATTCATATCGGATTTAAAGAAATCAGTCTTCTTTAATCTTGGGTTGATAGCGTAGACGTAAAGGAAATATAAACCCAAGAAGGAAATAACACCCCCTAATAGGCCTCCTAAGAACGTCATACGCCCAGTAATCTTAAAGCCATTACTTGGATTAGCGATAAAGTCATAGAATGATTGGAATAACACCGCGAATAATAAGCCAAGAATAATTGCTAAGATGCCAATGATAATAATCGTGTCAGATGCAGAAGCGGAGTAGCCACTTTTCTTCATTGCGATAATCGTGAAAATTAAACACGCGATAACGCCAACGATAAAACATGTCGCATACATATCGATACTGATACCAAAGATATTAAATAATTCATCTGGATACATAAGCTTTATCCAATTTTATCAAACTGTATATGATGTGGCCAGCACAGAGCACACCGCCAGAAATGGTTAAGATCCAGAATAATCTATCCCAGGGTGAATTCATACCGAGGTTTTCAATAATCTGACCACCAAAGTTAAAGATCGTATGGATCACAATACACAGCCAAATATTATTTAGTTTTAACATTGTTGTAGTTAACATTGCTCCAATTAAGAACGTGTAAAGAACTTGAAGGAAAATATAGCCAACATTAACATTGCCCCCAAATAGGTTTGTTAAGTGGAAAACGGAGAACAAAGCAGCGCAAATCACCACGGTTAATAGGGGCATGTGTCGATTATTTTTAAGATAATCCTTGGCTAGTAAATATAAAATCCCGCGGAAAATTAATTCTTCTAGCATTGCGACAAACAATGTGTATATTGCATAGAGCCAAATTAAATCAGTTCTAAAAATAGTAGCGGTCCCATTTGCTAAAGCGCTATATGGGAAATTGATGAATGCTACCATAAAGCAAGGCAATGACCAAATGAATAATCTAAAGAACTGCTTATCAAAGATAAATAGTCTCTTACCACCGCATATAAATAAGAGCCAACCAAATAATAGTATTAAACCTGATCTCGCTAATATAGCGCGCACCATCCTATTAACATCGTCATCGGCGAACAATCTTATTTTTAGAGCGTCGAAAAAGATAAAGCATAAGACACCTAGAATAAACAACAATGTAGTGATGATGATATGGCTCTTTTTCATATGACACATCCATTATCTTTGAATTTTCTGCAAAAATAAATCACATAATCACGCGTTTGCCCGTTATAATGAAGGTAACATATCAACACAGATGATCTTTCAGTTCGTTTGCAATGAAACATTTTGTGTTGTTTCGTCATACAAAGTTTTACTTTAGGAAAGGAAACACAATGAGAAGAAGGAACAGACTTTTTCTACCCCTCATCGCCTCAGCTCTATTGTTTAGCTTCGGCTTAACTGCTTGTGGTGGCGGTGGTGGAACAAAAACATCAGAAAGATTGGAAAAGATTAAAGTTACTGTTGCTGAAGGGGGCAATTCAAACTTAATTCTTGGCCAATCTGTTCAATTGGTCCCATCCGTCGAAGGCGTGACATGGGAATCAAACAAAACAGATGTTGCAACAGTTAGTGATTCTGGTTTAGTGCAATCCGTTAGTGTCGGTTCTGCCACAATTACCGCATCTAAAAACGGTTATCAACCTGGAACAATCTCCATCAAGGTTGATCTAGAAAGAATCCAAATCACAGCCGAAGCAACATCCGTGGTCAAAGGTCAAACAATTACCTTAACACCAAACAAAGAGGGTGTGACCTGGGCATCAAGCGATCAAAATATTGCGACAGTTGCAAACGGTGTCGTAACAGGCGTTAACTTTGGTACCGCAACAATCACAGCTTCTAAAGATGGATTCAATCCAGGCAGCGTGGAAATCTCAGTTACAAGACCAGCTCCAACAGCTGTTTTGGATATGGTCGATGCCGAACACTATGCTGCTGACGGTGAATGGGCTTCCAGTAATGATCCAACCGAATCACCAGCATACAACAAGAACAATGCCCCAGATGGCGTTTGTCTTGCTCACTTCGGTGGCGGTGATATCGAAACCATCAGATTCTCTTCTAACAAAGCCGTTAAAGCAGAATTAGTCCTCACAATTGGTTATTACTATTCAATCGATGACTTAACAGCAGTTTATCATGTTAAGTTCAATGGTGCGGATGTCACTTTCCCAGCTCAAAGCTATGAAGCGGAAGATACCACCAATTACACATTTAAGCCAATATCATTTGGTGAACTCGATTTACTCGCTGACACTAACGTTTTAGAAATTGCCATGGATGAAAATGCAAGCCGTATTCCATACATGGACAATTTAGAAATCTATGCCGCTGAAGCAGCCACAATCACACTTGTTCAAGCGCCACAAAAAGATCCAGTCGTCGTTAATCAAGAAAGCATTACCGTTGCTGAGGGCAAGACTGCTCAAATCACCAGCTCTATGACAGGCTTATCATTCAAATCTGCTAGTACAGCTGTTGCTACAGTTGATGAAAATGGTGTAGTCTCTGGTGTTAAAGTTGGTTCAACCACAATCTCAGTTTCAAAAGATGGCTATAAGACCATTAGAGTCCCAGTCACAGTTACTGAAGTTGAAGGTGTTATTCCTGTTTCTATCGAAGGCATTACTGGTGAAGGTATTACCACAAGAACATCACAAAACTTAGAATCTCCAAACAACTTCATCATCGATGCATTCCCAGCGGACGCAGTCGGAACACTTTCCTTCAATGTTGAAACAGCGGGCTCATACAAGATGTACATGAGATGTAGAGCATCGGGTGGTTATAGTTCAACCACAACAGATGATTTAGCAACATGTATGCAAATCAAAGTTGGTGATACAAATCTCACCTTAACAGGTACAGTATCTGGCAACTCCTTCACAGATTACTTACTCGGTGAAGTCACACTTGCTGCTGGCCAAGTCACAATTGAAATTAAGTGCTTAACAGCGGTTCCAACAATTAACATGTTTAGATTCATTCCAAACGCATAATTGTAAACAATTAAAAAAGAGAGTCTTGGATTTTCCAAGTCTCTTTTTTTATTAGGCTTCTTGTTTTTCAAATTCGTCATCACCGACAGGGTTAACGATTGAATAACCAACATTAACTAAGTGGTCTGCCACTCTTTCAAGTTCACTAACCAATGTTGTGTAGAATGGAGAGTTTTCCATCTTACACATATTCTTTTGAATTCTTTCGTAGTGGGCTGTTGAAAGTTTATTCTTTAAATCATCTGTTTGATCTTCTAATTCGTGAAGTTTCTTTAAATTGGTAGCGCTTTGATCATGGAAGATGATAAATGATAAATCAAACATTTGGTTGATAACATCAAACATGCCTTTGAACTCTTTAACTGCAACCTCAGAGAATTTAAGATCGTTTTCAATCATTTTTGATGATGATTCATAGAAGTTATAAGCATGGTCACCAATACGTTCAATATCGTTAACAACGTGGAAGAAGGAACCGATCTTTCTTTCGTCTTGTACAGAAGCAGTATGTGTTAAATCAATTAAGAAGGAAGTGATTTGATTATTGATATAGTCAATCTTATCTTCGGTTTCAATCAATTCTTTATCGTTAGAAGTATCTTGTTCAATTAAACGCTTAAAGCCTAACTTTAAGTTATTTTGCGCCATATGCATCATATTGATAATTTCTCTTTTGACTTGCATCATAGCGACACTAGGAGTGTTCAATAAGTGATTATCAATGTATTTTAGAGCCTGTTTCATCTTTTCTTGCTCTTTGTCTTTAATCAACTTAACCGATAGTTTCTCGAATGGTTTGACTAGTGGTAAAGCTGCGAGCATGAAGATAATGTTATAAATAACGTGGAACACTGCAATTGCTAAGGCATTGTTATTGCCAAATACAGCGCTAAATCCTTTGCTGATAAAACCGGCTAATGGCCAACAAATTGCCAAGGCTACCAAGGCAGCCAATATACGTATGATTAAAACAATCAGACCGGTACGTTTAACATTGACGTTTCCACCGATTGTGGCAATCAAAAGAGTGATGACGGTACCGATTGTAGCGCCTAAAACAATATACACGGCTTGCTCGAAATGAAGAGCGCCAGAACCAACCATAGCTACTGTTATACCAATAGAAGCAGAGCTAGATTGTAATAAAGCGGTGACAATAGCACCAATTAATAATAGAAGTAGTGGGAATTTAACGGCTTCAAAGAAGTCTTCAATACCTTTTACTAAATCAGTGTTACTCATAATCGCGCCGCTCATGGTGTTTAAACCAAAGAACAACAGACCCAAACCGGTTAAGATTTCACCGATGTTTTTGATTAATTCTTTTTTGAAAAACATCAAGATGACACCGATAACGGCTAATATCACAAAGTATTTAGAAATTGAAATTGATGATAATGATGCAATTAAACCGGTGACGGTAGTGCCGACATAAGCACCTAAGATGATATTAACGCCTTGAAATACTGTCATTGCTCCGGCGGCAATAAAGCCAATAGCCATCACGCCTGTAGCGGCGCTGCTTTGCACCAATGCTGTCACTGTGGTACCAATGCCAAAACAGGCAAAGCGATTGTTTCTAATCTTTTTTAAAAGTCTTCTTAAACCACGTCCTGTGGATTTTTTTAAACCAGAAGACATCATGTTCATGCCAACGATGAAGACCGCCGCACCAACAAATAAGGTAATAATACTTAATATCAATTCTTCCATACGCTATTTATTTAATAACATTTATTGATTTAATTCAATAAGGCGATAATTTGAAAAAACAACAATATTCTCATTTCTCTTTGTATCTACAAAGAATACAAGTATAATAATTCCGGAATTAAAAAGGAGAATATAACATGCATAAATTAGTGTTAATTAGACATGGTGAATCCGAATGGAATAAATTGAATTTATTCACAGGATGGACTGATGTTGAATTAAGCGAAAAAGGTGTCGAAGAAGCACACCGCGCTGGTAGAACATTAAAAGAAAAAGGCTACGATTTTGATATCGTCCATACATCATTATTAAAGAGAGCTATTCATACAATGAATAACGTCTTATTTGAATTAGATAGAGAATGGTTACCAGTTTATAAATCCTGGAGATTAAATGAACGTCACTATGGTGCTCTTCAAGGTTTAAATAAAGCGGAAACCGCTGCTAAGTATGGCGAAGAACAAGTCAAGATTTGGAGAAGAAGTTATGATTGCCCACCTCCAGCCCTTGAAAAAGATGATCCACGTAACCCAGCTTTACAAGCGCAATTCAGAGATGTTGATCCAAAAGATTTACCATTAAATGAATCCTTAGAATTAACAGTCAAGAGAGCGGTTCCATATTTCGAAGAAGTCATTAAACCAGAAATGGAAGCTGGCAAAAGAGTTCTTATCGTTGCCCATGGTAACTCACTAAGAGCTTTAGTCAAATATTTCGACAATATGCCAGATTCTGAAATCGTTGGTGTTAACATCCCAACTGGCGTCCCATTAGTGTATGAATTTGATGACAATATGAAAGCCATTAATCACTACTACTTAATGGATGAAGAAGAACTCAAAAAGCAAATGGAAGCTGTTGCTAATCAAGGCAAAGCAAAATAAGCTTTAAAAATCGCAAAATAAGCCACGTTAATTAGCGTGGCTTTTTTCTTGTAAATATATAAAAAATATGTATAAATATATGCAATGTGTTTGGAGGACCTATCTATGGAAAAGAAATACGCAGTATTAGTGGTTGATATGCTTAACGACTTTGTAACAGGCGCAATTGGTTGCGATAGAGCAAAAGCTATTGTTAAACCTTTAGGGGAATTATTGGACAACGCAAGAAAGAACAAAGCCCCAGTTATTTTCTGCAATGATTGCCACTATAAGGGCATCGATAACGAATTAAAACTATGGGGTGATCACGCTATCAAAGGTACATGGGGCGCTGAAATCATTCCTGAATTACCAGTGAGTGAAAACGATTACATCGTTCCAAAGAGAAGATATTCAGGTTTCTTCCAAACTGACTTAGATTTATTACTTAAGGAACTTGGTGTGACCACAGTTATCATTACTGGCTTACACACCCATATGTGTTGCAGACATACTGCTGCGGATGCTTATCAAAACAATTACGATGTCATCTTTGCTAATGAATGCACAAATTCATTCACCGAAGAAGACTATCAATATGGTTTGAAATACGCCAAAGAAACCTATGGCGCTCCAAACTACACAAACAAAGAATTATTCGAAATGTTTAAAAAATAGTTGGCTTGATTGCCAACTTTTTTTATTTATATATTAATGAAATAAGATAATACTTGAGAACGGCCATCGATTCCGATGAAGGTAAGCTAGTGCTTTTGTGTCCTGATCTTCTTATGCTGTCCCCAAAAATATTAAATGAGGCACCGCCGAATATTACCAAACAAATTAGAACGAGAACTAATAATGTCAGCATTAAGAAACCCAATACGATACTAATGGTGTCTCTTTTATTGTCGTTATCTTTTTTAAAACCATCTCTTAATGAATTAACGCCTATCACCAAGAAGAAAACAGAAATCAAGACGACAAACATCACCGCTAATGGGAAAAAGAAGAATAGCAAAATTAGTGAGGCATACACAATGTCGTCTCCTTCTTGGATGACCCACCTCAAAAAGAAGATAAAGTAAACAATCATAATTGAACCAAGGATGCTTAATGCCCATCCCCTTCCAACTATGCCTCTTTTATTTTTGTTGATATATCCTCTGATTAAAAAGACCAATCCTGCTGCCAAACAGGAAAAACCCGCAACAATTATCAAAATAAGCGCGACGTAGAGATATTGAATCATTTGATATCCATTATAGTCAAAGCATTATTCTTAACTATGACAATAACATTAATCGCTAAATGCTTTTTATAAGGCAATATGTTTCTATTAACAAATGTTAATAACTATGATACAATGACTTTGATTTGGGCGTTTTTACATAAACGCCTCAAAAAAGGAGAAATTATTATGTCAAAAATTGATCTCAGTAAGTATGGAATTAATAACGTAAAAGAAATCATTTACAATCCATCTTACGAATTTCTTTATGAAGAAGAAATGAAAGAAAATTTAACAGGTTATGATAAAGGACAATTAACAGAATTAAACGCTGTTAACGTGATGACTGGTGTTTACACCGGTCGTTCCCCAAAAGATAAATACATCGTCGTTGATGAAAATAGTAAGGACACCGTTTGGTGGACAAGCGAAGGCTATAAAAACGACAACCATCCAATGAGTGAAGAAGTTTGGGCCCAAGTTAAAGAATTAGCCAAGAAACAATTATCCGGTAAGAGATTATTCGTGGTTGATGCTTTCTGTGGTGCAAACAAAGATACTCGTATGGCGGTCCGCTTCATCATGGAAGTTGCCTGGCAAGCTCACTTTGTGAGAAACATGTTCATTAAACCAAACGCTGAAGAAGAAGCTAACTTCAAACCAGACTTCATCGTCTATACCGCTTCTAAGGCCAAAGTTGATAATTATAAAGAATTAGGTTTAAACAGTGAAACCTGTGTGGCCTTCAATATTACAAGTAAAGAACAAGTCATCTTAAATACATGGTATGGTGGCGAAATGAAAAAAGGTATGTTCTCTATGATGAACTACTTCTTACCTTTGAAAGGTATCGCCAGCATGCACTGCTCCGCTAACACCGATATGAACGGTGAAAATACCGCCATCTTCTTCGGTTTATCCGGTACAGGTAAAACCACATTATCCACCGATCCAAAGAGATTACTCATTGGTGACGATGAACATGGTTGGGATGACAATGGTGTCTTCAACCTCGAAGGTGGTTGCTATGCTAAGGTTATCAACTTAGATAAAGATAGCGAACCAGATATCTATAACGCCATCCGTAGAAACGCTTTATTAGAAAACGTTACTGTTGATAATAGCGGCAAGATCAATTTCGCGGATAAATCCGTCACAGAGAATACACGTGTCAGCTATCCTATCAATCATATTGAAAAGATTGTTAAACCAATCAGCCATGGCCCACACGCTAAAAACGTCATCTTCTTAAGTGCCGATGCCTTTGGTGTTCTCCCACCAGTCAGCATCCTCACTCCAGAACAAACACAATACTAC
This sequence comes from Bacilli bacterium, assembly GCA_017651165.1. Taxonomy (GTDB): domain Bacteria; phylum Bacillota_I; class Bacilli_A; order RFN20; family CAG-826; genus RUG14515. The sequence goes on along the minus strand of JAGCDH010000006.1, from coordinate 13,027 downwards.
TTCTTAAGTGGTTTCACCGCGAAACTCGCTGGTACCGAAAGAGGTATTACTGAACCAACCCCAACATTCTCTGCTTGCTTCGGCCAAGCCTTCTTGGAATTACATCCAACAAAGTATGCTGAAGAATTAGTGAAGAAGATGAAAGTCAGTGGTGCGAAAGCTTACTTAGTCAACACTGGTTGGAATGGTACAGGCAAACGTATTTCCATCAAAGATACCAGAGGTATCATTGATGCCATTTTAGATGGTTCTATCAATAAAGCTCCAACAAAGAAAATTCCTGTCTTTGATTTTGAAGTCCCAACTGAACTTCCAGGTGTGGATCCAAAGATCTTAGACCCAAGAGATACATATGCTGATAAAGCAGAATGGGATAGAAAGGCTCAAGACCTCGCTTCCAGATTCGTGAAGAACTTCGTTAAATATGAAAGCAACGACGCTGGTAAAGCCTTAGTTAAAGCAGGTCCAAAAGCTGAATAAGGAAAGTTATGGGTGTAAAAATTGTTGAAACCGGCCTAAGAGACGGCCATCAATCATTGTTCGCCACAAGAATGAACACCGAAGAAGTTCTTTTGGCGCTTAAAGAACTCGATCAAGTTGGTTATCACGCCATTGAAATTTGGGGTGGTGCGACTTTTGATTCGTGTTTAAGATTCTTAAATGAAGATCCATGGGAAAGACTTAGATTAGCGAGAAAAGTTTGTAAAAAAACTAAACTCCAAATGTTATTCCGTGGCCAAAACATTCTCGGTTATAGACACTATGCCGACGATGTTGTTGAAAAATTCGTTGAGAAATCTATCAAAAACGGTATTGATATCATCCGTATCTTCGATGCTTTAAACGATATCCGTAATTTAGCGTGCGCAGTTAAGGCCACTAAAAAATACGGTGGCGAATGCCAAATCGCTTTAAGTTATACAACTTCACCAGTTCACACTGTTGAATACTATGTTAACTTAGCCAAAGAAATCGAAAAGATGGGTGCTGATAGCATCTGTATCAAAGATATGGCGGGCGTGATGATGCCAACCGCTGCTTATGAATTAATCAGCGCTCTTAAAAAGAACACCAAATTACCAATCGAATTACATAGTCACTGCACAGGTGGCTTATGCGAAATGACATATTTAAAGGCCATTGAAGCCGGTGTTGATATCGTCGACTGCGCAATCTCTCCATTAAGCGGTGGTACATCTCAACCATGTACCGAATCTTTAAACTTTGCCTTGCAAGGTACAGAATATGATCCAAAACTCAATGTCGAAATGCTTAATGCTGCTGCAGTCAAATTAGCACCAGTCAAAGCTAAATATATTGCTAACGGCTTACTTAATCCAAAAGTATTAAGCGTCAACGCTAATATTATTAAATATCAAGTTCCAGGCGGAATGCTTTCTAACTTGATCAATCAATTAAAACAACAAGATGCTTCAGATAGATTAGATGAAGTTTTAGCGGAAGTTCCTAATGTCCGTAAGGATATGGGCTATCCTCCACTTGTCACCCCATTATCACAAATGGTGGGCACTCAAGCTGTCTTAAATGTTCTTTCTGGTGAAAGATATAAGATGGTGCCAAAAGAAATTAACGAATATCTACATGGTAGATACGGAAAATCTCCTGCACCAGTTAACGAAGAAATCCGTCATAAGATTATCGGTGATGACGAAGTCATTACTTATCGTCCAGCGGATGATCTCAAGCCAGAATTTGATGCATTGAAGAAACAATATAAAGACATCGCTAAGAGCGACGAAGATGTTTTATCTATCGCTTTATTTGGTGATGTGGCAATTAGATTCATTGAGCAAAGAAACGAAGATGCCGTTCCAACGCTCATCCATGTTGAGGCATAACCATGGTATTAGCGATTTTTAAAGACGGAAACATCAGTGTTGGCGAAGCTTTCTTAATTGCGGTTGTCGCTATTTTGATTGTCTTCTTTGTTCTTGCGGTCATTATCTTCATCACTTGGCTCATGCAAAAAGGCATGGAAAAGATCGATGCCAAAACCAATATTTTGCCACGTGAAGAAAATAAGATCTTAAGCGAAGATGAAAACGCTGTTGTCGCTTCCTTAGTGGCCACAATGGAGTTTTATCGTGAAACCGGCAAGGACGTGCGTATAGTTTCGATTAAAAGAATTGAGGATTAGGGTATGAAAGTTTACAAAATTAAAGTTAACGGTAAGTCATATCGTGTTGAGCTTGAAGAGATTGAACAAGTCGATTCAGCACCATTAGAAGAAAAGAGAAAACAAGAAACCAAAAAGATTGTTGATAACAGCGGCGCTAAAGAAGTTGTTTCTCCAATTCAAGGCCAAGTTACCAATATTAAAGTTAAAGTTGGTGATAAAGTCCAAAAAGGTGATGTTTTGATTATTGTTGAAGCAATGAAGTTAGAAAACGAAGTTGTCTCTCCATTTGAAGGACAAATTGCTGAGATTCTAGTGACCAAAGGTCAAAACGTCAAAGCCAAAGATGTCATTTTAACTATTGAATAATATTTATGGATAAATTTTGGAACACCATCGTCGAGTTTTTCAAAGGATCCGGAATAGCGGGCTTTTTCGCTAACGGCGGGTGGCTCAATCTCATTATGATTGTGGTCGCTTGCGTTTTGTTGTTCCTCGCGATCAAGAAAGACTTCGAACCATATTTGCTCTTGCCGATTGCATTCGGTATGTTACTGGTTAACATACCACTCGCGGCCAAAGAGTTATTTATTAAAGGAACAACTGAGTATAACTATATATCATTAGCTTCAGAAGTAGGTCTTACTACTGAACAAAGCAAATACCTTATAGGTAGTATTTTAAACATTGAGTCATCCGCTGTAGATTTACAGCATACTGTCACCACATTGGATTTACATAATTTGGTGATTGCTAAAGACTTTTTAGCTAACGCCCCAGATAGCTTAAATTTCACTAAAGCTATCGTGGATAATATTGATCACCTCTATAGTTATGACTATACGGGTATATTTGGATATCTATACTATGGTGTTAAGTGGGGCATTTATCCTTGTTTAATCTTCTTATGTATCGGTGCAACCACTGACTTTGGTCCACTTATTGCTAATAAGAAGACCATGTTACTTGGTGCCGCTGCTCAAATTGGTATCTTTATAACATTTATCGGCGCCATCTTAATGGGCAAATTCATCCCAGGTATCGACTTTAATGCCTATGACGCATCCGCGATTGGCATTATCGGTGGTGCGGATGGCCCAACCGCTATCTTAGTTACATCTAAATTAGCACCAGATAAACTATCTGCAATTGCGATTGTGGCGTATTCATATATGGCCTTAGTGCCTGTTATCCAGCCTCCAATTATTAGACTTCTTACCACAAAGAAAGAACGTCAAATTAAGATGGAAGCGCCAAGAGAAGTTTCTAAGACAGAAAAGATTCTTTTCCCAATCGTTGTTACTGGTATTACGATTCTAATCGTTCCAAGTGCCGCTCCATTAATTGGTTGCTTAATGCTTGGTAACTTAATTAAAGAATCTGGCGTCGTACCAAAAATCACTCAAACATTAGCCAATTCCTTAATGTATATCGTCACTATCTTATTAGGCGTCTGCGTTGGTTGCACTGCTGATGCGCAAACATTCTTGAAACCAGAAACAATCTTAATCTTCGTTTTAGGTATCGTTGCCTTCTCGATTGCGACCGCTGCTGGTGTTTTAGGCGGCAAGTTAATGTGCTGGGCTACCAAAGGTAAAGTTAATCCAATGATTGGTGCGGCTGGTGTTAGTGCTGTTCCAATGGCAGCTCGTGTTGTTCACAAAGAGGGACTTAGAGAAGATCCAACGAACTTCTTACTCATGCACGCAATGGGGCCTAACGTCGCAGGCGTTATCGGTTCTGCGGTTGCAGCCGGTGTCCTTCTCCTCTTGTTCATATAAACCATTAAGTCTTCGCTAAATGCGGAGACTTTTGTTATTATTAGACCATGCAATATCATCTATTACATTTCAAAGAAATAGATTCCACAAATAGCTATCTTAAAAACACCTATCGTTTATTAGATAACTTTACTTTTGTATCCACTGATTATCAGAGCAAAGGCAAAGGAAGAGAAGATCGAGTGTGGCAAAGTGAAAGTGGAGAAAACCTCATGTTTTCATTTTTAATAAAAAATGAAGAACTAATGAAATTATCATCGATTCTTTCAATTATGATTGCTGTGGAAGTCGTTAAAGAGATAGAAAAATATGATGTTAATAATGTAAGTGTCAAATGGCCAAACGATGTCTTAATCAATGATAAAAAAGTATGCGGCATTTTGCTTGAAGGGCAAGTTCCAGAATACTTAGTCATTGGTGTTGGCCTTAATGTTAATCAAAAGGAATTCCCTGACGGTTTAAGAAGGCCCGCAACGTCTTTGTCTTTGGAATTAAACGAAGATGTTAATCTAGATGAGTTAAAAGAAAGACTATTTAAAAACATAGTTAATAACTTTTCAAATCCTCAAACAGATGCTTACTTAGATTATTTTAGAGAGCACAACTATTTACTGAATAAGAGGGTACGTGTATTGATTAATAACGAACCTTTTATTGGTGAAGTAGTGGGTGTTGATGATAATTTTTGCCTACAAATCTTATCTAGTGATATGATTTTACACATCGATAGTGGAGAAATTGAAATTCTATGAAGTTTTTAGCCTATGATGTGAAAGCGGTCATCTTCGATATGGATGGAACATTACTTGATTCCACCTCTCTTTGGCATGACATTGATAAAGCATTCTTCGCTAAAAGAGGAATGGATGTTCCAAAGGAATATGCTCAACATATCGTGCACCTTGGTTTACAACAAGCAGCGATATACACAAAAAGAGCATATGGTTTTGATGAAACACCTGAAGAAATCATGAACGAGTGGCATCAAATGTCTTTAGACATTTATAAACACGACGTGAAGATGAAACCAGGTGCTATCGAATTATTAGAATTGTTAAAAGATAGAGGCATTAAAATGGCGATTGCCACCGCCAACGATGAACAACTATATATGCCTTGCATCGAAAGATTGGGCATTAAGAAATACTTTGATTTCATCGCAGATGTTGACAACGTTAAAGAAGGTAAACAAAGCGCAAAGATCTACGAGTTCTTAGCGGAGCAAATGCATTCTCCTAAAGACGCAACTATCGTTATTGAAGATATGCCAACATGCGTTAAGACCGCCTATCAAAACGGTTTTATTACTGTCGCTATTAACGATCATGCTTCCAAAGATTATAACGAAGATAAAAGGGCCAATTCTGACCTTTTCATCGACAGCTTTTTTGAATTAATTGAACTGTTGAAATAATTTTTGTGTTTCTTCGTTTACTAAAGTAACGAAAAAGAATACAATTTTTACCATGAAAATTAGATTGATTCAAAATATCGATTGGTGTGATGGTGGCTCAATTAAAAATTGGGCGGCCAAAAATTGTCACCAACTTATCTATACAAAACTATATAAATACGAAGCGGTGCCAAATGAAATTGACGCTGATGCTTTAATCGTCTTAGGCGGACCACAAAATCCACACACCACAGTGGAAGAATGTCCTTTCTATGACGCTTCTAAAATTAGAGCAATTATTAAAAAGTATGTTGATGCTCAAAAGATTGTAATTGGCATTTGTTTAGGTTCGCAACTAATTGGTGAAGCTTTAGGTGCTGAATATAGTCATAGCCCTTATCAAGAAGTTGGCTATGTTAAAGGAGCGTTAACCGAAAAAGGAAGAAAAGATCCAATGTTTTCTGATTTCCCAGACGAACTAGATATTGGTGCTTGGCATAACGACATGCCTGGATTAAAAGAAGATACAGTCATCATCATGAAAAGCGAAGGCTGTCCTCGCCAGATAGTTAAATACTCTAAATACGTCTATGGTTTCCAAACTCATTTAGAATTTGATAGAGAATCATATTTAAATGGCATCAAAGAAAGCAGTGAAAGTTTAGATCACAAAGGACCTTATATTAAAACAAAAGAAGATATCCTTGCGTTTGATCCTACTAGGATGAACGAATTACTATCTTCTTTCTTGAATAAACTTATTAAATCTTACTTAGAGTAGATTCACATTGTGCTTTTTGAATTCTTTAATGTCTTCTTCTGGCCAATAGGAAGATTGCACTTCACCGATGTGAATCTTTTTTAATAGATACATACATAGACGGGATTGACCAATACCGCCACCGATGGAAAGCGGTAATTCGTCATTAAGAATTTGCTGATGATATGGAAGAGATAACTTATATTCTTCTTTTTTAGCTTTGAGCTGTTTAACTAAAGAATTTTTGTTAACTCTGATACCCATGCTAGATAATTCAAAGGCAATTTGAAGCGGCTCGTACCAAAGAAGAATGTCACCATTCATTTTCCAATCGTCATAGTCCGCTGCACGAGCGTCATGTGGTTGTCCATCTTTTAACTTTCCGCCAATACCGATTAGGAAGACAACACCGTATTCTTTGCAGATAGCGTTTTCTCTTTCCTTCCTAGAAAGGTTAGGATATCTAGCTTCCAATTCCTTAGTTGTGATAAATACAACATCTCTTGGTAAATTGTTGTTTTCTAATTGTGGATATTTCTTAATGAGTAGCTTGTATGTTTTAAGGAACGCTTTATAAATTCTCTTAACCACTCCCTTAAGAGTGCCCATCTTTCTTTCTTCAGGAACAAGTCTTCTCTCCCAGTCCCATTGGTCGACATATAAGGAGTGGAGATTATCTAAATCTTCAAATCTTCTAATCGCGTTCATATCGGTGTACAAACCATCAATGTTGTATTTGTTTAACGCATATCTTTTCCACTTCGCTAATGACTGAACAATTTCTAAATTCTTCTCATCTTCATTAACCACAAAGTTAACAGCTTTTTCAAATCCACTTAAATTATCATTTAAGCCTGTTTCTGGTTCCACAAACAAAGGAGCGCTCACTCTCATGAGATCTAATTCTTTGGCGAGCTCTCTTTCAAATGTGTCTTTGATTAACTTAATTGCTATTTGTGTGTCCACTAAGTTGAGAACACTTTTATAGTTCTTTGGATAGATGTTGTTTTTCATATTAAAGGATTTCTTTCTTGTTGTTGTTCTTGTAGACGGTGAATTTGATTTCAATATCTCCGTCCATTTCAGGCTCGCTTTCGCTGACAAGTTCGAAGTCTTTTTCTTCGTCCAAATTGACGAAGAACACTTCTGCACCTCCATCAGCGTTGACTTTGGTTAAATACACTTCATCAACGTATGGAAGAGTTTGTCTATAAATAGAAGCGCCACCGATAACGAAAACAGTGTCACGTACCGCGTGTTTTTTCATTTCTCTTAAGAAGTCTTCGAATGTATGAACGTTGATAACTCCTTCATAGTTATGAGTTGGATCTTGGCTCAGAACAATATTTGTTCTGTTTTTTAATGGTTTGCTCTCTGGGAAAGACAATAATGTATTTTCACCCATACAAACAACATGCCCTTTAGTGGTCTCTCTAAAGAACTTCATATCTTTTGGTAAGGAGAAAAGAAGGCCGTTCTTTTTACCGATACCAAATTTCTTATCACAGTTGAGAATAGAAATAATCATATTAAATAGCCACCGGGATTTTCTTGTCTAATGGTTCGTATTCGTAATCGATGAGCTCAAAGTCTTCAACTTTGAAATCATAGAAGTTTTTCACGTTTGGATTCATTTTTAGTTTTGGTGCTTTGTGTTGAGGTTTGGCAATCACTTCTTTAACGATATCAATATGTCTGTCATAGATATGCGCATCAGCGATAACGTGAACTAAGGTTCCGGCTTTTAAACCTGATACTTGGGCAAACATCATAAGAAGTAATGCGTATTGCAAAACGTTCCAGTTATTCGCGGTAAGCATATCATTGCTTCTTTGATTAAGAATACCGTTTAATGTATCGCCACTGACATTGAATGTCATGGAGTATGCACATGGATAAAGATTCATTTCATGTAAATCTTCAAAGTTATAGATGTTAGTCATAATTCTTCTACTTTGAGGATTATGTTTTAAATCATAAAGAACACGATCGACTTGATCGAATTCACCTTCTGGATAAATGGATTTCTTGGCTAATTGATAACCATAGGCTTTGCCTATAGAACCAGTTTCATCCGCCCAAGAGTCCCAAATATGAGAATTTAAATCATGGACGTTATTGGATTTCTTTTGCCAAATCCAAAGGAGTTCATCTAAGCAGCTTTTAAACGCCGTTCTTCTAATAGTGAGAATTGGTAATTCTTCCTGGAGGTTGTATCTATTTACAATGCAGAATTTCTTCACTGTATGTGCTGGTGTACCATCTTCCCAATGTGGGCGGACTTTTAAATTGGTATCCCAAAATCCGTTCTCCATAATATCTTTCATATTAGCTACAAAAATTTCATCTGCTTTTGACATAAGAATTACCTCACTTTATATATTCTATTTGAGTTTATTCTTTTTATAAAGAAAAGATATAAAAATCTTATGAAATTCTATTTCTTTATAGTCTGTGGCAGTTTTGTGCGCACGCAGTGGTAAAATGAAAAGGAATCCGTAATTATGTATAACAAAGTTATCGAGTTAGAACATATTTACAAGAGTTTTGGCAAGAACGAAGTTCTAAGTGATGTTTCTCTTTCTTTTGAAGCATCAACAGTACACGCGTTAGTTGGTGAAAACGGCGCTGGTAAATCAACGTTAACCAAAATCCTTTGTGGTGTCATCCCTAAAAGCAAAGGCGAAATAGTTTTTAATGGGCAAACGGTTGATTTTAAAAATGTCGCAAACGCTCATGCTTTAGGCATCAGGATGGTTTATCAAGAACTCTTTTTAATGAAAGATTTAACCATTGCCCAAAATATTTTTATTGGTCGAGAGATAAAAAGAGGCCTTTTCATTGATGACAATGCTATGAATGAAAAATGCCGAAAACTATTTTACGAATACAATATTGACTTACAGCCTGATGCATTAGTGAAAGAGCTAAGTGTCGCACAAATGCAGATGGTGGAAATATTAAAAAACATCTCTCAAGAAGTATCTGTTTTAGTTTTAGATGAACCGACAACCGCTTTATCTTCTAAGGAAGTTGAAGATCTTTTTGAAATGTTAAAACGTCTAAAGGATAAGGGCGTGTGTATAATTTACATCTCCCACAAGATGGATGAAGTGCTAAAAATCTCTGATAAGATATCAGTTTTGCGTGACGGTGTTTTGGTGGATACCGTTAATAAAGAGGAAACCACTAGAGAAGACATTATTAGGATGATGATTGGGCGTGATGTTACCTGGCAAGTTAAACAAAAAAATGAAGTTAATGATGGCGCTCCTATTGTCTTAAATGTTAAAAACATCCAATCTGAAAAACTGAAAGACATTGCCTTTAATTTAAGAGAAGGTGAAATACTTGGCTTTGCTGGTTTGATGGGCAGCGGAAGAACCGAAGTAGCGCGCGCCATCTTTGGTGCGGATAAAGTCAAAACATTAGATATGGAAATAGATGGCCAATCCATTGTTATAAATTCTCCTGAGGAAGCGATTAAACACGGTGTTTGCTACTTATCAGAAGACAGAAAACAATACGGACTAATGCTTGAACATTCAATCTATGCAAATGAATCGATCTCATCATTAGACTCAAATACAAAGTTCTTTTTAATTAACGACACTCTTTTAGAAGAGGAAGTAGAAAAGAACAAAAAAGAGCTGAAAATAAAATATCATTCTCTGGAAGATAAGATTGATCATTTGTCTGGTGGCAACCAGCAAAAGTGTATCATTGCTCGATGGCTATTAAAAGACGCAAAAATATTTATTTTTGATGAGCCTACTAAAGGCATTGATATCGGAGCTAAAAATGAAATTTATAAAAAGATAAAAGAGCTCGCAAATAAGGGAAAATCAATTATTGTTATTTCCTCAGAGCTAGAAGAAATAACGCAGCTATGTGACCGAGTAGCGGTTATGTGCGAAGGAAGAATAACTAAGATATTTGACATCTCAGAAGTTAACCAAGAAAGAATTATGGAATATGCAGTAAGGAGGAATAAATGATGAAGATAAAAAGACCGTTGCTTAGAAGAGCGCAACAAAACATCGTTATTTTTACGACACTTATTGTCTTGTTCTTATTCTTCACAATCGTGAATCCTAATTTTATTGATCGATACAACCTTTTATCGATGGCGCAATCGTTTGTTCCGTACGCTTTCTTAGCGTTAGGCGTGACTTTTGTTGTGGCTACGGGAGGCATCGATTTGTCTGTTGGTGCGGTAGCAATTGCTTCGGCTTTAATTGCTGGTCGATTATATGGACTTGGTATGCCTTTGTTCTTTGTTGTTCCAATCATGATTGCTATTGGTGCGTTAATGGGATGTTTAAACGGCTTTTTAGTGGCTAAACTTAAAGTCCCGGCCTTCATTGCTACTCTTGGTACGATGATGACGATTAGAGGATTTAGTGCGCTTTTGGTCAGAATTCCTAATGTTATTTTTCCATCAAACACATGGTTTAATCGCGTTTTTTCTAATGCTGGTGGTTTCCCAATTGGTATTGTCTGGTTAGTGGGGTTCGCTGCCTTAACGGTCGTTATTGTGTATAAGACTAAAATCGGTAGATATATTTTATCTATTGGCAGCAATGAGGAAGCCACACGCTTATCGGGTATTAACGTTATTAAATATAAGTTCATAGCATATGCCATATGCGGAACATTAGCTGGTGTTGCCGGTATTTTTTATTCATCGTCATTTGCTACGATTGTTGCTGCAAGTGGTGATGGCATGGAACTAGAGGCGATAGCTGGTGTTTATATCGGTGGAACAGTCGCCGCTGGTGGCAGTGCTTCTGTTGTTGGTTCATTGCTAGGCTCGTATTTACTTGTTGTTATTCGTGTTGGTTTGAACTTCTTATTACCAAAATTAAACATTGAATTTGATTCAACGTATGTCACGTATGTCATAACTGGTGTCATAGTGGTCTTATCCGTTGTCTTCGACATGTTGAAGAAAAAGAAAATGGATAATGGGCAACGTGTCGATATAAATAAGAAAAAGATTATTATCTCATCAATTGTTTCTGGCTCTCTTGTTATTGCCATGACCATTGGAACGATATTCGCTGTTGCTTTTCACAATAGTAAAGAAAAAATGATTGCTGTTATCGCTAAAGGTGAGACACACGCCTTCTGGAAAAACGTTAAAGCAGGCGCTACTGAAGCGTGTCAGGAAGCGGGTTATAAACTAAGTTTTAGAGGCCCAGAACAAGAGTCACCAAAATATTTACCAGATCAACGTACGCTCCTACAAACCGCTATATCAAATGGTGCGGACGGCATCTGTTTTTCTGGCATTGGAGAGGGCTTTGCCGATTTATTCCAACAAGCCAAACAATACAATATTCCGGTTGTGCAGTTTGACTCAGGTATTTGGCCAAATGATTATGAACAAATAGTTAATTCAGCAAAAAATCCTGTTGTGTCGTCTGTTTTAAACGATAACTATGGTGGTGGAGAGTTAGCGGCCGAAAAACTATTTGATTATGTTAAAGACCAAATTGCTTTAGCTGGTAGTTACACAGTAGGCGTTATTCAACACGACCAAACTGTCTCGGCTTATGAAAGAAGTGGTGGCTTCATGGATAAATTTGCCGCGCTCGCTGAAGCGGATAGCGCTACCAAAGGAAAAGTAAACTTTGAATTAGAAGTCAAACCTGATGTCACTAATGAAAACTACTATAACGCTTTGGCAACTCTCAAAGAAGAAGGCGCTAAGGCCGTATTTATGACAGGCGAACCAGTAGTCACTCAAATTTATGACAAAATTAAATCTGGATTGAATCAATACAATGATATAGTTTTTGTTGGTTATGATGCCGGCACTAGACAAATAGACTGGATGAAAGAGAACAACAAACCATTATTACTTGGTTCAATTGCCCAAGACTCATATAAGATTGGTTATCAAGCGGTTACACAAGTGATTAAAGCCGCTCAAGGAAAACCAGTTGATACCGATATTACTACCCCTGGTATTTGGTGGGATGTTAATAACTACGAAGAACTAAAAGAGCAAAAAATTGTTTACGAGGGCTAATGTCCTTGGATTACAATACCAGTATGGATATTAAAGACATTATTGTTTTTGAAGATGAAAATCTACTTATCATTAATAAACCAAGAGGCCTTTTATTGCAACAAGATGGAGACACGTCCCACCTATCTTTAGATGTTTTTGTTGCTAATTATTTAAATAAAACCGCGATGCCTGTACATAGATTAGATAAGGATACATCTGGTTTATGCGTGTTTGCTAAAAACAAAAAGACTGCGGATGAAATGAGCAAGGTTTTTAACGACCATAGTCAAATCGAAAAACATTACATCACTTTAGTAGCGGGAAATGTTGAAGAGGATGGAAAGATCGATGCCCCTCTAAGAAAAAGCTTTGAAAAAAAGAAAATGGTAGTGGCTCCTATTAAAAGTGGCGCGAAACCAGCCATCACCAAATATCACCCAATAGAGAAATATAAGGATTATACATTATTAGACGTGCAACTGCTCACGGGACGCACACATCAGATTCGCGCTCATATGTCATACATCCGTCATCATGTCATAGGCGATATCAAATATGGTGACTTTAAAGTGAACAACATTTTTAAGCGTGAATTTAACTTCGAAAACCAATTTTTGCATGCCTATAAACTCAAATTTTTAGACATAAATGGCCCATTAAAATACTTAAAAAATAAGGAATTTTCTGTGGATTTACCCCCAGAATTACAAGAAATATTAAAAAAATTAGATAAATAAATTTATCTAAATAAAATTATTTAAAATATTTTTAGCAGTCCTATTGACAGAGTGCTAATTTTATTCTACTATATTGGTGTTAGCAGTCAAAGAGGTTGAGTGCTAAAAGAGGTAATATAGGAGGTTGAAATTATGAGAAATTATATTACTACTTATGATCCATTTTTCGACAGATTTTTCCTTAGAGCAAACAACTGTTC
>JAGCDH010000026.1 GCA_017651165.1 Bacilli bacterium | reverse complement strand
TCTTCTTTTGTAAGTGTTTTTTCGTTGACACCAAAGACGATGGTTGGTAAGTCTTTGCCCGCTGGAGCGGAGATAACGACTTTACGCGCACCGGCTTCGATGTGAGCCATGGATTTTTCTTTGGAGCAGTAGAAGCCTGTGCATTCTAAGACGACATCGACTTTTAATTCTTTCCAAGGAAGATCTTGGGCTTTTGGACGAGCATAGATAGTGATTTCTTTACCATCAACAGTGATTGAACCTTCTTTGAGGATGGTTTTGCCATCTTCGGCTAATTCTGGTTCTTTGCTAGAAACGGTGTGTAAGTTTTCACCGATATGACCAGCATAACCACCTTGAGCGGTATCATATTTTAATAAGTTAGCGAGCATCTTTGGGGAAGTTAAGTCGTTAATAGCAACGATTTCGTAACCTTCTGCACCAAACATTTGTCTGAACGCTAAGCGGCCAATACGACCGAATCCGTTAATTGCAACTCTGACATTTGACATGTAATTTATGCCTCCTTTATTTGTCACTGCGGTTATATATTACTTATATTTAATATAAGTTGCAAGAAAAAAGCACAAAATCTTTTTTCGTGCTTATTTTAATTAAAAATGAAAATAAATTATAGTTCTTTGATGCCTTCAAACAATGTAGGTAAATCTATGTCTAAGGCTTTCGCTATTTTATTAAGGATTATAAGAGTCGGATTACGTGTTCCTCTTTCTAAATCACCGAGGTAATTACGGTTGATTTCCGCTTCTAAAGCAAGGGCTTCAATTGACATCCCTTTTTGTTGTCTAAGGTATCTAATACGGTAGCCAAGTTGCTTATTAATTGTCACGGTTCAACCTCTCATAATACTCATGAATTGAGCGGAATAAATGGTTAACATTACTTTTAGTAATGGTTTTCTTGAATATTTCAGACATCATATCAGCGAGTTCTTGAAGAGACGCTGCTTCGTTAGCGAGCCTTAAATGACAAAGTTCTCTCTCTTTGAGATTGCCAATATTATCAATTCCAAGGAGTTGATCGATCAGTTCGATTTCTTCTTTTTGGCGAGTGCCAGTTTCAATTGTTCTTTTCATGTTGGCAGTGTCCATGTTGGTTAAACGGTTAGCGTTATTCATGAGGTCGCGATTCGCTCTTACATCTTCAAATTCCAAACAGGAAGAAACCGCCCCGATCATGATGAGGAAGTTAGATATTTGATCGCTCTTTTTGAAGTAGATGACATATTCATCTCTTCTGTGGGTGATTTTTGGTTCAATATTGCTGTTTTTATATTTAGCGAACAACTTGGCTAGCCATTTAGCGTAGTTTTCGTTGTTTAAAGCGATTTCTAGATGGTAATTGCTTGTGACTGGAGAATTGACACTGCCCGCCGCTAAAAAGGCGCCTGCAAGGTATCCTGAGATAGTGTCATCATTCTTGACGATGTTTTTACTAATCTTTCCCTCTAAGAAGGAAATATCTAAATCATCCATGATTGTTTCACTAGCGTCAGCGATTTCAATCATATATGACTTGTTGTTGGTGAATGATTTTCTTTCTTTAACAATGAGTTGAGCGTTAGCTTTATAAATCTCGTTGATTGTTTCATAGATAAAACGCCCAATTTTAGCGTTTTCAGTATTGAGTTGTAATAAAGTCTTTTTATGACGGAACACTAAAGAACCATTAATTCTGATATAAGCCGAAAGAAGCGCTCTTAAACGATCGTCAGAAGGATAGGAGTTACTGACGAGCTCTTCTTTGACTTGGGAAGTAAATGAGTTCTTATTGCGCATTATTTCTTCAAATATTCAAGGATAGCCTTACAAGCCATCTTTCCATCAACTTCTGATAAATAAATTTGTCTAATATCTCTTGGAAGGATATCGCCACCAGCGTATAAACCTTCGACACTTGTTTGTTTGGTTTTTGGATCAACTGGGATGTTGCCCCATTCATTGGTCACACCATCAATCTTGATGAACTGTGAATTAGGAATTTGACCAACAAGAGGAAAAACACCTTGCACGTGTAGTGTTTTTTGTTCACCAGTCTCACGATTTTCAATGACCGCACCAGTGACTTTGTCTTCACCAAGAATTGAGACAGGGACATATGGAGTGAGGATTGTAGTGTTTGGTAAAGCCTTTAACTCGTCCACTAAATAGTTATTGCCCCTAAACTCATTACGACGGTGAATGAGATAAACATGATGAGCAATATCCGCCATATAGATGGCTTCTTTTAAAGCGGTATTACCACCACCGATGATTAAGATATCTTGATCTTTAAAGAAATGACCATCACAAACAGCGCAATACGAAACGCCTTTACCAAATAACTCTTTTTCATTTGGTAAGCCTAATTCTCTTTCTTTTGTGCCTGTCGCGATAATCACGGTTTTAGCTTGATATGAACCATTCTCACAAGTAACCGTAAAGATATCGTTATCTTTAGTTAAT
The DNA here is from genome assembly GCA_017651165.1 of Bacilli bacterium. Taxonomy (GTDB): domain Bacteria; phylum Bacillota_I; class Bacilli_A; order RFN20; family CAG-826; genus RUG14515. Next base: position 37,734 of record JAGCDH010000026.1, on the reverse strand, counting down.
GAAGTGATGATATCTGGAATCATTTCAACGTTAGCCTTGTTAAGCCAGTTAAAGAATTCCATAGCGAGATCTGGACCAGGGATTTTAGTGAAACCAGGATAGTTATCCACTCGTGGAGCAATGTTGATTTTGCCACCTGGAGTGTAGCCTTCGATAACAGCGATATCTAAGCCTGCTTCTTTTAAGACAATGGCGCTTCTAATGCCACATGGGCCGGCGCCCAAAACTAACGTATCGTACATTTTCATAATAAAATATCCCTCATCTCATTATATGACTTTGCTTCATATTTTGCTTGATCAATGCATTTAATGACTCTTGGACCCCAAGACACTAGCATGCAATCCACGCCAGCGTTTTCCGCGGTGAAATAGTCAATATCATTATCGCCAACATAGAGCACGTCCCCTTTGTTTTTGATGTTTAAGAATTCCATGGCTTTTAATACACCAGAAGGATCTGGTTTAGGAATAGCGACATCATCCGCGGAGATAATGACATCAAAAAATGATTCGATATGACATAGTTCTAGAGAATACTTGGTTAATGGTAGTCCTTTATTAGTGACCACTCCTAAAAGATAGCCTTTTTCTTTTAAGGTTTTTAAGACTTCGATTTCGCCTTCAAAGGCTTTAACTGTTGATGGATAAAAGCCCTTAGACACTCTTTTAAATACTTCGTGCATCATTTCTGGATCATAATCCGGGAATTCGTTTTTTAAAGTCTCCCTAATTGGAGGACCAGAAAAGTAATAGAGTTCACCTCTAGTTCTAATCTTTCTTGGTTTATAGTCCAAGTAGATAGCACGCATCGTTTGCACGATCATTTCATCGGTATCACAAAGTGTGCCGTCTAAATCAAAAAGAATGGCTTTATACTTATTCATTGGCGGTCTTCTGATATTTAATGCCTTCAATAAACTTTGGAATGGCAATGCCAAGTGTGGATAACACCGCAATGCCTAAGATTAATAACATTAAGCCGTTATTGAAGCCATTGAACACTAATGTAGGAACAAAGCTATTGCTTGTTAATAAACTGACACCAAAGGTGAGTAAAAGACCACCTAAAGCAAGAATGACTAAAGAGGAGATTAAACCAACCATCTTATCAGACTTCTTGGCTTTAAATTTATCGGCCTTCTTTTTAAGAATATAACGAACGATGTGATTTACGACAATCGCTAAGACACCAGCGATGACGAACACTAAAGCCCAAACCCAAGACCAATAGCCTTTTTCACCCATCTTATAGTTTCCATCTCTAAGTGGTTCCATAAAGACTCTGGTTAAGCCATACCAAACAATATAGCCAAAGCCTAAATCGCCTAACTCTGTGAATTTTCTAAGTTTTTTACCAAAGACATGAGCTAAAACGAAATAGCCTAATAAATTAGCAATGCCTTCGATAAAGAATAACGGTACATAGATTTGTCCCACTAAATCAGGACATTTATCGCTAAAGTGAGCGTTATTAAAGATGATTTCTGGTAACCATCTCCAGTACTTTTCATCAACGGCTAAGCCATGCACTTCACAGTTAAAGAAGTTACCCCATCTACCAACCGCTTGAGCGATTAAGATGGTTGGTACGATTAAATCTGCGGCTAGCCAAATGTTTTTGCCTTTGTTACGCCACATATACCAAAGCGCACCAACAGCGATACCAGCAATAGCACCACCAAGGATAGTTATACCACCTTCCCAAATGGCTAGAGGCGCCCACCATTCGCCATCTGCCACTCTTTCGGCAAAAGATTGACCTTGGCTAGAATTGTTCCATTCGCCGATAACATAGGCGATACGTGCACCGATAATGCCCGCAGGAAAGGCCACTAAGAATGTGGATTCAAGTAAGCCGTGCTTACCATATTCTTTGTACATGAAGTGGTCGCAAATAAAGTAAACAAGAATAGCGCCACCAAGAATGCATAAAGCGTAGAAAGCAATGTTTGGTTTACCCGTTGCAGGAGTGACAAAACCATCAGAAAAGGAAATGCCGTTTATTAATGGATAACTAAGAGCTGGCGCTAAGCCATTTGTATAGACAAAGAAGAATAAAACAGAAGCGGTAAAACCGATAATGATAATTTTGAATAGCCACTTATCAAGTTTTTCAGGAATGTTTCTTCCATAGTAATGGATGATAAAAGCATTAACGGCCACGAAGAATAATGATGGAAGCAATAAAGCACCAACGATTAATTCAAAGATATGTAATCCATCAAGATGGAAACCATGTCTAGAAACAAAGAAGAAGGAAGCGGCGATAAAAGCAATCACAGCGCCACCTAAGAAATAGGCGCTCTTTTTAAAGAAATCAACAAACTTAACTTCAATCATTGGTGTCCTCACCAAAGTGACTGAACGATAAATACTAATGCCTGCTAAAGCAAGAGATATCACAAGGAAGATAATTGTGGCAATAATCATAATCTATTCGTAATGCTCCTTTATTAATACTTTTTTGAGATATTGGCCGGTATAAGAAGAAGGGTTATTAGCGACTTCTTCTGGTGTACCTGTGGCAATTACTTTGCCACCAGCGTCACCGCCTTCTGGCCCTAAGTCTATAATATAGTCACTAACCTTGATAACATCAAGATTATGTTCTATTACTAAAACTGTATCACCATGATCCACTAAGCGTTGTAAGACTTTTAATAAACGTTTCACATCGTCAGCGTGTAAACCAGTTGTGGGTTCATCTAAGATGTATAAAGTCTTACCTGTTGGACGTTTTTGTAGTTCACTAGCGAGTTTAACACGTTGGGCTTCACCACCACTTAATGTGGTTGCTGGTTGACCTAACTTAATATAACCTAAACCGACATCATATAAAGTTTGAATGCGTTTGGCTAAACCTGGTCTATTGCTAAAGAAATGTAATGCGTCTTCAACGGTCATTTCTAAAACATCATAAATATTTTTACCTTTATAGGTAACTTGTAGTGTTTCTTCGTTATAGCGTTTACCATTACAGGCATCACATTTCACATAGACATCTGGTAAGAAGTTCATCGGAATACGGGTGACACCCGCTCCACCACACTTTTCACATCTTCCACCTTCAACGTTAAAGGAGAATCTGCCTTTATCGTAGCCTCTGGCTTTTGCTTCAACAGTTTCGGCGAATAAGCCTCTAATATCGTCAAAGATTTTGACATATGTCGCTGGGTTACTTCTTGGAGTTCTACCAATTGGTTCTTGGGTGATATCAATGACCTTATCAATGTTTTCAATACCGGTGATTGATTTAACTTCACCAGTATAAGCATTGATCTCACCACCAAAGTGTTCTTTTAAGTGATTGAATAACGTTTGATTGATTAAGGATGATTTACCACTACCAGAAACACCGGTCACAGCAATGAATTTACCAAGTGGAATATCAACGTTCACTTTCTTTAAGTTGTTGCAACTAGCGCCTCTAATTTTGAGGAATAATCCATTACCGTCCCTTCTCTTTTTAGGAATTGGGATGTATTCTCTTCCAGAAAGATAAGCACCAGTGATGCTTTTTTTGTTGGCCATCACATCTTTTAATGGACCCGCGACAACGACTTCACCACCATGGATGCCTGCACCAGGACCAATATCCACGATATAGTCAGCATTTCTAATCATATCTTCATCGTGTTCAACTACGACGAGAGTATTACCAATATCACGCATTTCTTTCATTGTTTTGATGAGTTTTTCACTATCTCTACTGTGTAGACCAATAGATGGTTCATCCATGACGTATAAAACACCAGTTAACTTAGAACCGATTTGTGTGGCTAATCTAATACGTTGCGATTCACCACCACTTAAGGTCATGGCTAAACGTGATAATGTTAAATATTCTAAGCCAACATCACATAAGAATGAGACGCGGTTACTTACCTCTTTTAAAACCAAATCAGCGATTTCGTTTTCCGATTCGCTTAGTTTCTTTGGTAATGTATCGACCCAAGCTTTTAACTCTTTAAGTTGCATGCTGGAAACATGCCAAATGTTTTTGTTGTCAATTAAAACGCTTAAAGCGGCTTCGTTTAATCTTTGTCCGTGGCATGTTGTGCATTCTGTATCAGACATGAATGTTTCATAATATTCTCTCATCCAATCTGATCCAGTATCGTTATATAGTCTTTCTAACTTTGTTTTGATACCTTCAATATAACCGTTACGGTGCATGACATTACCACTGCTGGATTTAAGAGTGTATTGATGTTCTTTTGGAGAACCATATAAAAGGATATGTTGTTTATCTTTTGGGATGTTTTCCCAAGGCATATCTAAAGATATGTCATATAGAGCACAGAGCATCTTAAACTCTTGCCATTCTAGATTTGGTGTGCCCACCATATGAGCATAGTATTTAAGGCCACCTTGATTGATGGATAATTTTGGATCTGGAACGAGTTTACGGATATCCGCCTCTCGTTTCATACCAAGACCTTTACAATCAGGACAACAACCTAATGGTGAGTTAAATGAGAATAATCTTGGTTCCACTCTTGGAACGGAGAAACCACAGATTGGACATGTATGTTTATCAGATAATAATCTCTCTTCTTTATCAGTGAGGATTATTAACAATCCTTTAGAGAAGTTAATCGCTGTTTCAATTGATTCAAAGACTCTGGAACGGATATCTTTCTTGATAATCAAACGATCCACGACGATATCAACACTGTGCTTTTTGTTTTTTTCTAAAGCAGGCACTTCTTCAAGAGTGTACATTTGTCCATCGACACGAACACGATTGAAGCCATCTTTTCTAATCTTGTCTAAGACATCTTTTTGGGTGCCTTTTTCTTGATGAACAATAGGTGAAAGTAGTTGCACCTTCGTGCCTTCTTCATAATTCATCACCACGTCTGTCATCATCGTCACAGAAAAAGAGACAATAGGTGTGTGGTGATTTGGACAATATGGAATACCAATACGACCAAATAATAATCTTAAGTAGTCATAGATTTCCGTCACTGTACCCACAGTACTTCTTGGGTTGTGTGATACCGACTTTTGATCAATAGCGATACTTGGTGATAAGCCATCAATTGAATCGACATCTGGTTTATCAAAGTTACCAAGGAACTGTCTAGCATAGCTAGATAATGACTCCATATATCTTCTTTGACCTTCAGCGAAGATGGTATCGAACGCTAAAGTGGATTTACCTGAACCAGAAAGACCACTAAAAACAATTAATGAATCTTTAGGCAAAGAAACATCAATATTCTTGAGGTTATTCTCTCTTGCGCCTTTAATTACTATTTTCTTTTCCATATCTTTAGTCTTCGTTATTTTATCAAAATTACGAAAATATGACTATATAAAGGCAAAAAAGAATATCTTTTCAAGTAGCAAAAAAGAAAACCACCCAAAGGGTGGTCTCTATTATTGCTTAGATGTTAATTAGTCTAATAGGTCGTTATCAAGAATGACTTTACCATATGCCATACCAAGTCTTAAAGAACTCTTGGTATTGTAGTGCGTAGAATCGCCACCTGGGCTACCTGGTTTTAATTCATTGTCCGCAATCTTTTCTTCGTTGGCGTAAATATCAACAAGATAATTGTTGTCTGCGGAATCTGCGAATGCTTGTTTTTGTGCATTCATGTCTTCTGGCTTTGTCCAGGCAGTACCTGAACCTTGATAAACCATACCATCAATGAAAGCGATATTATCGCCATCTTCATTTCTAGCATAATCCGCAAAATCTTCTCTGAATTTAGCAACCATGTCGCTTAATCTTTGCGCATAGCTTGCGGTTTTTGTACCGCCGTCACAATCACTTTCGCCTTGGTGCCATAACCAACCTTTAATGACTGGCTTTAAGCCCATGCCTTCGATAAGAGCGAGGTTATTCATTAAAAATGGCTTTGCAAATGTATCATATAAGTTGATTTCTGGGAAATTGCCTTCTGCATCTTTGACTGGCCAGTTATAATCTGTTCCACTTTGAGCGAAGCCAGAACCATTAGAAGCCATCTTTACAAAGAAGATTGGCTTATCTTCAGTAGCGGCATCTTTTAAAGCATAAGCTGCGCCGAATTCTGGGCCCATATTTGTACCAGAGGTACCATTGAAATTGCCAAAACCTGGAACAGTATCAATGAATTTTCCAGCAAATTGGTTTTCAGCATTGGTGTAGGATTGGAGTTTAGAGTTCTTTTCCAATTTTGTGTGATCTAGTTCACCATAGCCTGCGCAGTAGACACTTGATTGAACTGTCTTGATGCCGGCAGAAACTTCATCATAATCTTCAAATCCTAAATCTGTGAAAGCTTGCTTTAAGCCAGAAATGCCAGAATTACCTTGCATATTGGATTGGCCGGATAAAAGGAAGACCGATACTTCGTTTGGATCTTTTTGGTTACCACCACCGCCATTGTTGCAAGCGGTTGCGCTCATAGCGAGAAAACCAACGCCACAAAGCATTAAATGTTTAAAATGTTTCATAGTTACCTCCATTATTAAGTAACGACAACGTTGTACTTATTATAAAAATAAGTCGCTTACAACTCAATGAGTTTTACAATTCTCTTTTTTATCTTGCTCTCAATACTCTTTTTTGGTTAAATAAAGATACGGTCGTGGTCATCACTAGTTTGATGCCGACTCACAGTTAATCTGTGCACCCCATTTACTGGGGTTTTTATTTTCCGCCGCTTGTAGTATTTCCCATAGATAGGCGTTTTCTTTTGAATCTTTAGAACGATCTCTAAATCAATACTTAACCAATAGACGTGGTTTTTGAAATTTGTCCAAAATATTTAATTATGTTATGTTAATTAAATGAAAAACGAGGTTAACCTCGTTTTATTTTTACTGGTCGGAACGATCAGATTTGAACTGACGACCCCTTCCACCCCAAGGAAGTGCGCTACCAAGCTGCGCTACGTCCCGATGTATCATGTCTATAAATAGTGTTTGATGATTTGCTTAATACGATGACTTTTTATGACATCAATATGGTCAAAGAATTCTTTTTCTTCTTCGTCTGGTAATTCAAATTCATCGATTAATTTTAATAATGCGTTTTCAGGAATGGGATTCTCTCTTTCCCTATTTTGTTTTAAGACTGTTTCTTTATCGAGTTGGAACACTACGACATCAATTTCATCATACAATTTACGATATGGTTTGATGTTGTCCAAACGATAAATCTTTTTCGCGTTTGTGGAATCTAAAACCACTGTTGCATCTTTAATAGCGCTATACTCTTTAGCGAGTTCATAAAACCTTTTCCAGATCTTATCGTCTTGACTTAAATCCCTTTGGTTTCCTAATAGTTCATAACGTAGTTGGTCACTACTTATTATATACACGCCCTCGCTTTTTTCTGATTTCAAGACACTCGAAAAATAGGACTTACCACTACCAGGAACACCAGAAAGAATAATTAATCGATTCATAGCTTTTGGGCAAAGAAAAAGTGAATTGTTAATAATCCACTATTTCATCTTTATTCTTATTTTGCTAAACGCTTTTCCGCTTCAGCATTAACATCGCCATCATTCATAGCGACATCTAATAAGGCGATGACATCTTCTTCGGTAAGAAGGCCACTCTTAGCGACTTTGCGTGTAGCTTTCTTGAGATCTTTCTTAATGACTTTTAATAATGCTTCGTTTTCTTTTCTAACAGCGATTTTACGTTTCACGCTAGAAAGGAGGGCATCAGGAACATATTGAGAAATGATTCTCTTTCCTTCTCTCCATTGACGATAGCAATATGTGTGGCCACTAATTTGTTTAACAGAAATATAGCCACAAGGTAAATTAGCGATATTCTTTTGCACAGAAGCGTATTCTTCAACGATCTGCACTAAAGCTTCGACTTCTCTTAGATCTTTTTTCATAACGATATTTCCTTAACCTACGAGTAAAATTATATAAGAAAGTTAAAATTCTTGCAAATATTTCTTTTTTGAGGTTAGAAAAATATAAAAAGGCGACTCTGTCGCCTATTTTTGTCACCTACCCCAATAGTCACTTACAAATTAGTTTTCATAAAGCTAATCAATTCATCGACATCCGCCTTTTTTGTGGTAAAGGAAACGACGAATCTCACCACTACTACGTTGTCTCTTTCTTCCCATAATTCAAGACCGTATTCGTTAATGAGTTTCTTAGCTTGCTCTTTATTAAAAATAGCGAATATTTGATTAGTGGGTGAAGGAAGCATGTTAACTTCTAAGTTAGCTAATTGCTCTTTTAAATAATCCGCAGTTTCATTCGTATCTTTAGCGATATCAAAGTATAAGCCGTTTCTAAACGCTTCTTCAAAAATGGCCCCTAATAAATAGCCTTTAGAGATCATTGCCCCTTTATTCTTAATGTGGTAACGGAAGTCTTTTTGCAATTCTGGATTATTAATAACTAAGGCTTCGCCTAATAAAAGACCGTTTTTTGCACCACCGACGTAAAAAGCATCACATATTTGACCGAATAAACCCGGTTCAACATCGTTTTCTTTGCTCGTAAGCGCGCTACCGAGTCTCGCCCCATCGATAAATAAATATAAATCATGCTCCCTGCACACTTCATTTAAAGCGATTAATTCTTTTCTCGTATAGATAGTACCAATTTCTGTGGAATCAGAAATATAAACCAATTTTGGTTTAACCATGTGCTCATCCTTATAAATCTTTAAGACATTTAAGATGTCACTTGGAGACATTTTTCCATTGCTCCCTTTAACGGTAATAATCTTATGGCCAGTTGCTTCAATAGCCCCGGTTTCATGAACATTGATATGACCGGTTTCTAAAGAGATAACGGCCTCGTATGGTCTTAAAGCGTAGCTGATAAATAAAAGGTTAGTCATTGTCCCACCCGCGATGAAATAGACTTGTCCACGCGGAGATTCGAATATATCTTTGATATATCTTTCAGCATTTAAAGAGTGCTTATCTAAGCCATAAGCCACATTTTGTTCTTCATTAAGACTAGCTAAAAACTTTAAGATACTAGGATGACATAAGGATGAATAATCATTAGTGAATTTGTGTTTCATTACTCTTCTCCGTTCTCTTTAATCATTTCTTTAAGCTTGTTACATATATTAGCCACTCTTGGATCATTAAGCGGCATGATCTTGCCTTCTGGGGATAATAAACAGTGATCACTATCGCCGATAAAGACCACAGTATCTTTATTTTTCATGACATAAGAAAGAGTAAAGATGACATTAGTCATGCTTTTGACTGTCACTTCAATATCTAAAGTATCACCAGCGGTACTTGGTCTTTTGTAGCGGATATTGTTTAAGCCAACCACAGGAGAAACGATGCCAGTTTTTTCTAAATCGAGATAGTTTAAACCAACACTATTGAAGAAAGCGACTCTCGCTTCTTCCATAAAGCGGATGTAATTAGAATGATGGGTCACACCCATCTTATCGGTTTCATAATATTGCACGTAATGTTGGTACATAATCGTCCCTCACTTTTTTACCTATTATAGCGGTTTCTATTTTTTAAGCCCAGCAATATGCAACAAAAAAGTGGGCTTTTATAAAACCCACTTAATTGTAATTTAATAAAATATTAGAGACCGAATTTTTTGATTCTTTCAAGTCTAGCTTTCGCGTAGTTTTCACTCTTGGTTAAGAGTTCTTCAGCGTTGGCTGGATTGACGCGTGGAAGTTGAGAGAATCTGGTTTCTGTCATGACGAAGTCTCTGAACTTGCTGTAGTCTGGATCCTTCATATCAAGTGTTAAGGCTGGTTTACCTTCGGCTTCGTTACGTGGATCATAACGGAAGATTGGGAAATAACCACATTCAACGGCTAATCTTTCTTGTCTCATGGAGTTAGCAAGACCGCCTTTGATACCATGGTTCGCACATGGAGCGTAGCAGATGACTAATGATGGGCCATCATAGCTTTCCGCTTCTTTAAGAGCCTTAATCGCGGCGATTGGGTTAGCGCCTAAGCTGATTTGGGCAACATAGACGTTACCATAGCTCATCGCGATAAGAGCGAGGTTCTTCTTCGCGGTTGTTTTACCACTAGCGGTAAATTTCGCGATAGAACCAGTTTGTGAGGACTTACTGGATTGACCACCGGTATTAGAGTAGACTTCGGTATCTAAGACTAAGATGTTAACATCTTCTTCGTTAGCGATGACGTGATCTAAACCACCGTAACCGATATCATATGACCAACCATCACCACCGACGATCCAAACGGATTTATCAGCGAGGTCTCTTTCATACGCTAAGACTTCTTTGACTTCTTCATTCTTGCTGGCTTTAACTAAAGCAGCGAGTTCTGGAGCAATCTTGCGCATCGCTTGTCTATTCTTGATATTGGCGAAGTATTCATCAATCTTAGCGGCTAATTCTGGTTCAACGTTTTCTTTAGCGGCGCTTAAGATTTCGATGATACGTTTGATCTTGGCATTTGTCGCCACTCTCATACCATAGCCGAATTCAGCGTTGTCTTCGAATAAGGAGTTAGCCCAGGCAATACCTTGACCTTCTTTATCGGTGCAGAATGGAGTTAATGGAGTGGAACCACTATAAATGGAGGAACAACCAGTTGCGTTAGCAACGAGCATATCTTTACCAAATAATTGGCTAACTAAACGATAGTATGGGGTTTCACCACAGCCAGCGCAAGCGCCACTGATTTCCATATATGGCATTAAGAAGCCAACACCCTTAACACTGTTTTGTAAGGCGGCTGGTAATCTATCAGCTTTATAGGAAACGTGTTTGAACAAGTAAGCAGCAGCTTCTTCTTGATCGAATTGTGATTTGGCTTCAACCATTTCAAGAGCGTTCTTACCGGTCTTATTGGCCATACATTCACTGACGCAAAGGCCACAGCCAACGCAGTTACGTGGAGAAACTTGGATACGGAACTTGAGACCTTGTAAACCTGGGCCCATCGCTGGAATAGCTTCTTTAGCTAATTCTGGAGCGGCTTCGTATTCTTTTTCATCCATTAAGATTGGACGGATTGTCGCGTGTGGGCAAACGAATGCACATTGGTTACATTGAATACATGCTTCTGGGTGCCATAATGGGACTCTATCCGCAATAGAACGTCTTTCATTGAATGTGATATCGTTTCTCATTGTGCCGTCTAATAATTCATATTCCATGAATTTGCTAACTGGGAGGTCATCACCACCTAAGTTACCAATGACGGAAACATAGTTATCGAAGTAATCGTCACCGATTAATCTAGATTCAACCTTTGGTTCTAATTTAGCCCAAGCTTGATCAACTTTAACTTCTCTTAAACCTTCGGTACCAGCGTCAATCGCTTTGTAGTTGAGTTCCACAACGTCTTGACCTTTCTTACCATATGCTTTTTCGGCGAACTTCTTCATCCAGTGATTAGCGTCATCATATGGCATGATGTCTTGGTTAAGATAGAAGAAGGAAGCTTGGAGAATGGTATTGGTGTGTCTACCCATACCGATTTCAGCAGCAATCTTATTGGCGTCGATGACATAGAACTTCGCGCCTTTAGTGGCTAATTGATATTTGACACGGTTTGGCATCATCTTCACTAAGGTTTCGTCATCCATATCAGTATTGAGTAAGAATGTACCACCTTGTTTTAAGTTCTTTAACATATCGAACTTGAAGAGATATGTATCTAAGGAACAAGAGATGAAGTCAGCGTTTTGAACGTAATATGTAGAATGGATTGGGGATTTACCAAATCTTAAGTGAGAACGGGTTACACCACCAGCTTTACGGCTATCATAAGCGAAGTAAGCTTGGGCATATTGACCTGTCGCATCACCAATGATCTTAATGGATGATTTGTTCGCGGAGACGGTACCATCTGAGCCTAAACCATAGAATAAGCAAGATGTGTAGTCACCTTTCACGTGATAATCGTTATCCACTGGGATTGATAAGTGAGTGACATCATCGTTGATACCAACGGTGAAGCCGTTCCAACGATTGTCGGCTTTCATGAAGTCATAGACAGCCTTCATATCTTTTGGTTGAGTATCTTTACTGGATAAGCCATATCTACCACCGATAACTTCAACGTTGACGTTGTTGGCATTGAGGACGGCGACGACATCTTCATATAAAGGTTCACCAGAAGCACCAGCTTCTTTAGTTCTGTCTAAGACAGCGATAGTTTTAACTGATTTTGGAAGGACTGCTAATAAGTGTTTAGCGGAGAATGGACGATACAGATGGACTTTGATAAGACCAAGTTTTTCGCCTTTTTTATTTAAGTCATCAATGACTTCGGTAATGGTTTCGGTCACGGAACCCATGGCGATGATGACTCTGTCGGCGTTCTTATCACCATAATAGGTGAATGGAGCGTATGGACGACCAGTAAGTCTTGTGGCTTCTTTGAAGTACTTTTCAGCGACTTCAATGACTTCTTCGACTTTCTTGTTTTGGGCTTCTCTACCTTGGAAGTAGATATCATCGTTTTCCGCACCACCACGTGTGACTGGGTGAGTGTGTGGGTTCAAAGCGCGAGCTCTGAATTTTTCCACTTTATCCATTGGAAGTAATTTCTTCCATTCATTGTCATCGATGAATTCAACGTTTTGAATTTCATGAGATGTTCTGAAACCATCAAAGAAATGGCAAACTGGATATTCCGCATCAATCGCGGTTAAGTGAGCAACGTTTGTTAAGTCAGCGATTTCTTGGACGCTGTGGGAGCAAATCATTGCGATACCGGTTTGACGGATAGCGTAGATATCTTGGTGATCACCAAAGATGGATAAGCTACGTGTGGCGAGTGAACGCGCGGAAACATGTAAAACGGCTGGTAATAATTCACCAACCCATTTATAAATGTTTGGAATCATTAATAATAAGCCTTGGGAAGCGGTATATGTGGCCGCTAAACCACCAGCTTGTAAAACACCGTGAACGGCACCAGAAGCGCCAGCTTCAGATTGCATTTCGCTTACTTTGACGACTGAGCCAAAGAAGTTTTTACGGTTTTGGGAAGCATAGACATCAATATTCTCCGCCATTGGGGAGGATGGGGTAATTGGGTAGATGCCTGCGACTTCAATGTAGTTATAAGAACCTAATGCTGCTGCGGTATTACCATCAACAGATAGCATTGTCTTTTTAATTTCGGACATGAAAAATCCCTCCTAAATAACCGTTAATATTATACGAGCATGTATGCGCGTTTACAAGGAGACTTTCAGAATAATCGTAATTTATAGTTTTCGTCTATAAATTAGAGACAGCAAGTGACTGCTCAATTAATTTTGTCTTATTTCTTTTTTGTTTTCTCTTGTGTTTCTTTGCCTGATTTGTTTTAATATCAGTGCCGGGGCAATTATTATTCACGACCAAATCGGTTTGTGATCGACCGGCTTTTTTTATGTCTGGATATAAAATATCGACTCCTTTATTCACATCCAACTGAAAAGGACTGAATCTTGTCTTTTTGTCTCTTTCTTCTTTTTTTACTATGTACATCGGTTTGTTCCCACCACGCTTCAGTGGGTTTTTCTTTTTCCAGTTTTTCTTACCTCCTGAAGTTGGTGAATGGGTAACTCGATGAAAGACATACATATTGCCTTCTTCGTCCACTATGTAAGCTGGATGGCCATTTCTGAAATAGATTCTAAAATGTCTAATGAATTGTTTATTTGATTCTTCCATAAAAAATCCTCCTACTTAACCAATAGAGAGGATTTTCGAAATTTGTCCAAAAATTTTACAAAAACTTTTATTTTTTCTTTTTTAAGGCCGCTAATTCGTCATTAACAAGACGTTTTAAGACTCTTAAGTCTTTTTCACTTAAAACGAGATTGCGGTCCACCATACCGGCAAAAGTCATCTTTCTATAGACGAAGTCACTAACGGATTCATATCCCACCACGTCTTTTTTGGTAGCCATCACCTTAGGAGCGGCAGGAGCTTTCTTTTCTTCTTCGTTAGAAATGTATTCCTTAATTTGAGGAATAAGGGCTAATAAGTCATAAGAAGGATCCATATTAAGCATTGGATCAAAATAGGAAAGATTTTCCGCGATGACTTCTGGATAAACACCCACGATACGTGAAAGTCTTTCACAAGTCATATATTTGACTTTATTCTTGCTCATCGCTGTTAAATACTTCTTTAAAACAGAAACACTTGGTCCCTTCATAACTATGCACCTTCTTTTGTATTATTTTAAAGCAATATCACTAGTTACACAAGTCAGTCACTTAACGCTTCATTTCTTTGATCATTAAGTATTCTTTTAATAAAGATCCATCTTTTTGCTTTATTGAATTAGGAACGTATCCAATTACTTTAAAACCAAACTTTTCATAAAGCGCTTTAGCGCGTTCATTGCCTTCGATAAATTCAAGCTCTAATTGAGTTACTTCTGGTTTACTTTCTGCGATACTGATCATCTTCGTAAAGAAACGAGAACCGATGCCTTGGCCCCAGTAATCACGTAGGACCGCGACTGCGACACGGGCGCGGTGTTTAGTTTTGACGTGTGTGTAAAAATCGATACGAGCAGTACCAACGATTTGATTAGCAACGTGGCACACTAACATATAGGCACTATTTGAATTAATCGCGCTTTCAATAAAGCTTTCCTCATATTCAAGAGTATAGTTAGCGCATTCTTCTGGTGTGGCCAAAAGGAAATCAGTCTCACCAGTGGCTTTAACTAAGTAATTAATGAGTTCTTGAGAGTCTTCTACCCTTGGAGAACGCATAGTCGCTCTTCTTCCATCTTTTAATAAGAAATCAAATTGTTCAATAATCATTTTTATGGCCTTGAGACAATTATAATATTTGTCTCTAGAAAAGAAAAAACTTTTGCCATTTTTGACAAAAGTATTTCGTTAAATTGGTACACTCTCAGGGATTCGAACCCTGGACCCCGAGATTAAGAGTCACGTGCTCTGCCAGCTGAGCTAAGAGTGCATCGCTAGATAATAATATATAAATTTTGAGTTTTCGGCAAGTAAATAATATTTAAAAGAAAAAGGAGTGTAATTTCTTACGCCCCTATTAGACCTAATTATCTACCAATTACATGTAGATGCAGAAGTTATCGAACACTAAAGTTGTGTTGACGTATTCTGTATAGAATTGGAAGTTATAGAATGTGTCTGATGCAGCAAAGTAATCAGCAGTACCGCATTGGCAGAATGTCCATGTTTTGCCTGGTAATGTGAACTGTTTGGCTTGTGCGTAGTTTGTATAGCCAGCACCTTTGTAGAAGAAAAGTGTTGTACTATACTGAGTTTCGCTTTGGTTATAAATCCAGCAACCTACGGCTTTGATGTTTTGAGCAGGAATGTTGAGATCATTCTTTAAAGCGAGGGAGATTTTGCCGTCATTCCAGCATTTACAAGCTACACCTTTGCTGGAATGAGCACCGATGGAAAGACCGTTAGTGCTATAGAGCTTGGTTGTATCGTTGGCTGGTTCCCAAGCACTACCATTATGTTTTCTTCTTTGGAAGATATTTTGAAGAGCATCAGTATCAGCTTCGCAGTCTAAGAATTGGCAATTTTTGGATAATTTAGCGGCATAAGTAAGATCAAACATTGCAGCGATATCTGTTGCAGAAATGCTTACTAATGTGAAAATACCGGCTTCATCATATGAATAAACTACTGTGCCAGGGACACTGTGTGTGTCAATGGTGAGAGTTTTATTAATGCCGTCCCAAGCAATGTCTGTTCTATTCTCAAAGAGAATAGCATTACCGGCAAAACTTGTGGCTGAAGTAGCGTCTAATGTTAAATCCATAGGAACGATATTCTCGCCCATTTTAGCCATACCACGGAATGTACCAACTGGTTGTTCTAGTGGTTGTTGCGCTTGTGTAGCAGCAATTGTGATTGTTAAATCAGAAGCAACTTTAGTAATGTTGTAGTAACCACCAGTTTTTTCTTGGAACTTATTGTAATCACCACTAATGAAACTGACTTTATCTTCAACGATTTCTGGAACGAATTCATAACCATTTTCACAGACGACTTCAAAGTTCATTTGCGGGGTTGTGAAACCGATATCATATGGAGAATCTTTTAAACGTGCATAATAGACACCATCTTCTGGAGTATCAAGGTTATCACCAGCTTCGTTCTTTGGACCAACGTAAACTTTGATTTGGCAGTTTGTTGGAACGAATGTGACTTTGTAACCTTTTGTTTGTTCGCCTGAAACGGCAACGATAGCGACTGTTAAGTCTTCTTGAATTTTTGTAATTCTGAAGATTGATTCATCATCAACTGCTGGAGTTTCACTCTTAGCAGGATTTTGTTTTAAGTTTTTGTATTTACCAGTAACGGTAATGTTTGTAGCGTTGACTGAATAACCATCATCTGGGACAACTCTGAAGTTGACTTGTGGTTGTGGAAGTTCATCTTCTGGGTCATAGGCGACGATGTTGCCATCTTCGTCCATCGCTTTTGTGGTGTTTGTTTCCACTGGGATTTGGTCATACTTTTTACCTTCGTAAACTAAAACTTTGCAGTGTTCAGTTGTGAAAGTAACATTGTAGCCTTCGAAAGGAACTTCTGGAGTAACTGGTTTGGCGTCACCGGAGAAATGCACTCTCACTTCGCCACCAAATAATAAACGATAGCCGCCATTGCCTTGGCCTAATGTAATGGTGTTTTCACCAGCGACTAAATCGGCAGTTAAAACTGTAACATAAGCACGGGCGGTTTGAGATAAACCAGCGCCATCATAAGTCAAATCTGAAGCAACTTCCCAAGCTTTAGCTTCGCCATCATTAACTTTAGCGGTGTACTTGCCATCAAGCAATTGCGTGCCATGATCACTGCCTGTGTAAACAGCACCAAAGGCGATTTTCGCACCACTTATGGCTTTATCAATGTTAATTTTCCAAGAAATAGTTGAACTCTTGGCTAATAAGTAAGATTCGTTCCTTAATTCTTCTGGAACTCTGGTGTATCCGGATGTATCACCGAAATCTGCACTCTTTTCTGAATAATCGTCAAAGGCGATGCCGATGTACTTGTCATCATGGTCTTTGCATTCTTTGACATAGACGTCTTTGTCATCAGCATTTTTAGCGGTTGAACCAGCTACTAATTCATAATCATGTTCATGAGCTTGCTGTTGTGATGTGGTGGAATTACCACCTTGTGACGTGCTTGCGCCACCACCATTGGATGTTGTTGAATTGCCCGCTGGTTGGGACGTTGAATTATCGGCAGGTTTTGATGTTGATTTGCTCTTATCGCCACCTTTGCCACCACAAGCTACCAATGAAGAAAATAATAAGCTAAAAGCAGCTAATGGTATCAAAAATTTTCTTTTTGACATATAAAAACTCCTTTTTATTGTTGTTTACATTTTACACCAAAAAAAGTGAAGTGTGTTTAATAATTAGTAAACTAAAAAAATGTTTAGTAAACAGTATCTATTTTTACGTATATAGAAAACAAAAAAGGAGCGTGATTGCTCACGCCCCTATTGGCTTTTGTTTTGATTATCTAAAAAGTGTGAAATTATCAAAAACTAAGTGAGTGGACTTATAACCGAATTGGAATGCAAAATTATAGAATGTATCGCTTTCTTGCAATTGAGAAAGACCACATTGGAAGTAATTCCAACCAGCAGCCAATGTCTTTGATGAAAGTTGGGCAGGTTCAGTCCAGTTAGCACCTTTAAAGACGAAGAATGATAAGCTCATTTCTTCTGTTGCATAGACCCAAACACCTGCGTCTTTGAAATAGTTGCCTGGAACACCATTGCCATCATTCATATCGGCTTTGAGACCAATACGGATGTTACCACTGTTCCAGTTATTAACTTGCATACCTTTGCCAATTTTACCATTATTAACGCTGGAGATTCTTGGATCGCCATTATTATCGTTAGCATTTTTCCATTCACTTGTTCCATATTCAAGTGTCTTTCTTTGGAAGATGCTTTGAAGAGTAGTTGTATTTTCTTCGCATTCTAATGCTTGGCAATTGCCAGATAATTTAACAGCATAATTTAAGTCTAATTGAGATGCAGCGGCACCTGTAAGACCAGTGATTGTGAAGACATTTTCCGCAAATTTGGCAGTGATTGTGCCATAAGCACCATCAGTAACGATGGAAAGAGTATCTTTATTGTCCCAATCATATGATGTGACTGTCGCAGCATCACCATTGATAGCAAGAGCAACGCTATCAGCGGCTAAAACCATATCGACTGGAAGGAATGCGCCACCAGCTGTTTTTGCTAAACCACGGAACGCGCCAACTGGTTGTTCGACTGGTGCGGCTGCTGTGACTCTGAGTGAGAAGGAATAATAGCGGGCATTCCAACTATTTTCTTTCATGTGCATTAATTTAACACCACAAGCATTTGCATCGTATGGAAGATCGACTGTGATGTCGGCTGGATCTTTTGGTAAAGCTGTAGCAACAGTGACTTTTGTGGCAGCAATTTCTGCACCAGCAGAGTCAACGAAGCAAGCTTCGACATTGTGATCGAGTGGATCTTTAGCAGAGCCAGCACCTAATCTAGCAGTAAGTTTGATTGAAGATGGTTGTGATGCGAAGATTGGGGCGGCCTTTTTAACCATGAAGTAGTTAATTTCACTATCGGCTGTACCACCATCTTGATAGTAACCTGTTTTCTTGGAAACTTTTGAACTGCTTGAAATTGTGAAACCATTGTTGACATTCATATCTGTTGTCAAATCAGCATCAAATTCTGGAGTATTAACAGGGGCTTCAACTGTCACAGTACATTCAGCTTTGATAGAATCGCTGACTTTGGCAGTAATTTTGGCAGTGCCTGCGGCAACAGCGGTAACTAAACCGGAATCAGAAACTGTCGCAACAGCGGGATCGGAAGAAGTCCATGTGATTGGATCAACAGCACCAGCTGGAGCTAATGTCGCTTTGAGTTGCAATGTTTGTTCAGGATAAAGAGTTGCAGTTTCTTTGTCTAAACTGATACCAGTTGCTGGAACAACGGCTGGAGGGGTAATGGCAATAATTAATGGGTTCTTTGGTTCGTTGCTTGATGTTGTTAATTCGTATGTATCTCTATAGATTTTTCCGTAACCTTTAGCAACAACTTCATAACCGGCTAAGCCGTTTTCTGCTGTTGGACCATCGGTAACAGAAGTATCGAATTCAACTCTGTATAATTCGAATTCTTTAGCAACTGAACCATCAGCGTTTTGTAACCAAACTTCATCAAAGTTACCATAACTTGAGAAAGCGGTATTTTGAGAAACGATACCTTTAACAAATAATGGTTGTTTAGATTCGTTTGCGCCTGTTTCATTTAAAACAGCTTTAGCTTCGGCGACGGTTAATGGGGCTTCAGCAGTACCGTAGTTAATGACTTTGGCAGCTTTAACAGTAATTGCTGCGGTGGCTTTGATTTCATCAGAAACTTTAGCGGTAATTGTCGCTGTACCAACGGCAACAGCGGTAACTTTACCAGTTTGATCAACTGTCGCGATTGCATCAGCGGAAGAGGACCAAACAACAACATCAGTTGCGTTTTCTGGTGTTAAAGTAGCGGTTAATTGTCCATTGTTACCAACTTCGATTTCCAAGGATGTTGGAGCAACAGCAATACCTGTAGCGTGAACTTCAGCATTCATTTCATAAGTAATAGCAACTTGGTCGATATGAACTTGTTTTGAATCTGGACCATCAGTGACGTTCTTTAAAGTGAATGAAGAAGCGTTGATTTCGTAGGAAAGATTTTCACCTGTCACAACTGTATCGCCAGCTTTAACTTGTAAGAGGGCACCAGCAACAGAGGTTGAAGCGAGGGTGATATCAATCTTCTTAATGGTTGCACGAGCACTACTAACGGTAATATGAGTACCATCAGTCTTGTCGGTTTCAGAGTTTCTATTATTATAGAGTCTGATGTTACCAGCGACGTTCAAACCAGCATAAATGCCTGTTTCATTACCACTAACGGCAGAGAACAATGTTGGATCTAAGCCAACTAACGCAGCGTCATTACCACCTGTCATATTTCCAGAAGCAGAACCTTCGGCAGGTGTATATTTCATAACAGCACGGAGGTTTTCAACACCGACTTCAGAAATTTCGATAGCAACAGTCATATCGCCTTTGATGACGCCCTTGTAAGAGCCGTCAGCTTGAGCGGTAACTTCTGTACCATTAATACTCACTGTGTCAACTTTATAGTTGGCTTCTGGAGTAACTGTGAATGAGAATTCTGACATGTTCTTACCACTTCTTGGAGCATCAGCGTTCACACTGCCGTGTTCCACAGTGTATGTAATACTGGAAGTACCACGTGTAACAGTATCAATGGCTGGATAAACCTTTGCACCATCGATTGTCACGTTACTAACTTCGATTGTACCATTATAATTCATGAGGTAACCATGTAAGACGACTTCGTCGTTTTTGTATGGTTCTTTTAATTCGTCGTGGTTAGCAGAATAAACCCATAAATCTTTTTCATCAGTAAGAGCATCTTTTAGATAAATACCTTGTGAGAAAGTTCCTTTATTTGTTGGAGCTTTCCAAACGATACCTTTGACGTAAACAGGTTCAGCTGTTCTATCGTTAGCTTGTTGGCATTCTTCAGCAGCAATAGCGAGAATTTGGGCGACAGTTTTCGGTTTATTGACGGAACCATATTTTCCGCCTTCTTCAGAAACTGTGACCACGCATTCAGCTTTAATCGCTGGATTGCTTTGAGATGCGGCTGTAATTGTGGCTGTGCCGACTTTGGCGGCAGTCACTTTACCTAAATTTGATACAGAAGCGATTGTCGCATCGCTTGAAGACCAGCTAACCTTTGTGTTGGAGGCGTTTGCTGGAAGAACTGTAGCAGTAAGGTTCGCACTCTTACCAACCTCTAATGCGAGTGTTGCTTGATCGAGCGTGACACTTGTGACGGCAATTTCGCCGCCTTGATCGCTTGTTGAATTGCCACCTTGGGAAGATTGAGAGTCACCGCCTTGGCTTGTGCTATCGGCACCGCCTCCGCTGGTACTTGGATCCTTTCCTTTTGATGAACATGCAGCAAGCGAAAGAGCTAGAGCTGATAACAAGACAAAAATCTTTTTGCTTTTCATTATATTTTCTCCTTTTAGCTTTCGCGTGATTATTATAATTTAGATTTTATGATTTGTAATCACTTTTTTTATAAAAAAGTAATGTCATATTTTAGATGTTTAATGGTTTGTAGTATAAAACTTTTTTTCTATTTGAAATAGCTATAGAAAGCGGAATTCTGGATGGTGACATTCTTCTCATCATCAATCGATGCTTCTGTTCCATCCTTTTTGTAGTAGTTTTTGTTTCTTCCTAACCCCATTACATTAGCGTCATTCACCCCATCAACAGAGATAATCAAATCACCATTAATGCCATTCCAATAGATTTTATCGGTGCGGTTCACCATTCTTTTTAATGTGGTCTTGTTAGGATGAGCTTGCGCTTCATTACCACTGCCAAGAGTGACTTGATTAGGAATACAAACCGGATCCACCATTGCTGCGGAAACATACATTAATTCTGGATGACACCAATCTAAAAAGGCTGAACCCATTGATGAACCAGAACCATGGTGTGTGGCTTTTAGAATGATTCGTTCTTGACCTTTAAATAGTTTGCTGTGATTGGCCTGGATTGACATTTCCGCATATGAAGAATCAATATCACCACATAAGATGATATTCCAGTATTTATATTGGACATAGCAAGACACGGATGTCGTATTTGGATTATCAGTGGGGACCTGAGAGTTAGGGAAAACTTGATCTTTAGCAACGTAGTAATCATTTTTCAGCCATTTGAGATAGCAATTATCTTCTTTACTGATGTTCACTGTTGGAATAGCTTTCATCGCCTCTAAGATTGAATAATACGTTGTTCCACCTCTCTCGCGTCCGCTTCTCCAATTCACATATGTACTCACATATTCTGAATTATCGATTGTCCCGTTATCGCTCGTGTCATACGTATAACCATAATCAACAATCATAGAGATATTTAAATCCTCAAGTGCGCCATTGATGATGCCACCGATATGGTCACCATGTGGATGGGTCACGATTAATAAATCAATTGTGCGATCAGTAATTTTGGTGTTAAGAACTTCTCTAACGTGAGAAGCGTCTGCCCCAGCACCACTATCGATGACTAAGTCATAACTACCATATTGAATTAAAGTGCATTCACCATAGTAATCGCACATTTCAATCGATGTGAGGGTTAAATCATTTCCGGGTGTAAAATTTGCGTTTTTTGAACTAGCGCAACCAGAAACTGATAAAGCAAGAGGCAGTAACAATAAATAATAAGATTTAATTTTCATAAATAAACGAAAGGGCCGATAGCTCGACCCTTATTCCTTTTTAATAATTAAGCAGCTGTTGCTGGCGTCACGATAGAACCGGTACCGAAGACTGGAATGATTTCAAAATCACTATCAGTAGTACTATAAGTTAAGATACCTTTAATAGTCACTGTTGGTGGATTGTCTTTTGTGGCATCCACTAAAGTTTTAATTTCATCCATCATGGTTTCACCTAAGTGATAGCTACAATATAATTTCACGGTCATCGTTCCACATTCATACACTAATGTGGAGTGGTTCTTTGGATCGAACTTATCTAAACCGGATTTGTATTTGCAACCTGGTAATTCCACTAATGAAGATTGGTTAAGCCAATTCTCTTCAGCTTGCATTTGCTTGCCTTCAAGGCTCACGGTTACAGGACTGGCGATGTTATAAGCTGCACCATCAATTGGTTCCATTAATGTTGGTTTCATTTCGATGATGCCATACATGGATAATGGGCCAACAACGAAGATGCAGTCGCCAACTTTTAAGCCATTTTCTGTCCATAAGGAAGAAATTTGACCGGCATATAATTGTAAGGAATACTCGCCGTCTTGGATGAAGACACCAGCATAAGTATGATCTGGTTGTTCATAGGTGGCGGTAATATAACCACGAGTACCGATTTGAACGGCTTTGCCTTCTTCATCAGTCGCGAGACTACCTAACTTATTACCATTAGCAACGAATTCTTCGTTGATTTGTCTTAATGTCTTTTCAACGACTTCGGTTTTAGCGATATCAAAGAACCATTCTAATGTGGCTTTACCTTTGTTTTTGCCGTTTTCAACGCAGGAAACGGTACATTTTAAAGAGGCTTCGAATTCTTCAGAACCATAGATAGGGGCCATTTTCACTCTTGTTTCGTCAAGAAGATAGGTGGAAGAAACCCATTTATCGGCTGGAGTTAATTCCCATGCCACGGCGAATTCTTTTTGACTATAAGTAAATGATTTTAAGCCAAGGACGGAATTGTAATCTGCTAATTCTCTTTTATGGGATGAAGCAAAGATTTCTTTGCCTGTCGCAGAATTGAGCAATAATGGCGCTGTATCAGCCGCCTTTGCGCATAATTCATTAAACTTCTTGCTACCACCACTACCACAGGCAGATAATGTCGCCATCATCATGGCAGGAAGGATTAATGCACGGAATAATCTTTTCATATTAATATTTCCTTTCTATTTGACTTCGTATAAATAATGAAGCTTAGCATAGTTGTTTGGTAATAAGATTTGGAATTTACCAAAGTAAAGAGCCATATAACCAGTAACATGCCATGTTTTTCCAACTGGCGAATTTTCACTAGTTAAATCAGAAGCATTGCTCGTACCAAAGGTCGCCGCTTCAATAAATGGATTCAAAGAATTATCAATTCTTAAATTTGTGAGAATCTTAGCGTCATCTTTGCCGTTGATTGTGGCGTAAACGGTATAAGAATTATCGTTAGCGTTGCCCTTATACCAGTAAGAGCCAGAAACAGAAGCGCCTTCTTCGTCCTGATCACCACTACCAACTGAACGGATGGTCACTTCAGTATCAATGAATTGATATTGATATGGTGCTAAATCGTCATACATGATATCAGTTGTGAGTGGATCATCGTATGTCGTTAATGCGCTTGGTTCTAATCTAATGGTTGTTGGATCCTTTGTTAAATCATCAAATGTCACTGCACCATTTTGTTCATAAACATTAGACCACTTAAGTTCTTCAGCATAAGTCGCAAAGTTACTTGTGGTTAAGACTTTGAAACCTTTTTTACCAGTTGTGGAATACTTAAGGTCACTTAATTGCACGTTGCCGTTATAGGTTGTGGCACGACAGAAGAATCTGACGATGACACCGACACCAGTGCCATCCATGCCGCTTCTTTCCGAGGCTTTTTGTAAAATTGAACAGACTGAAGAATTGTAACCAGCATAGCAATATAAGCCTGCTAAACGGTTATCACCTTTTTCAACTTGTTCATTGTCTAATAATAAATCTCTTAAGAACATGTTATCGCCTTGGATACCGACGACTAACGCAGAGACACAAAGGACGACACCGGAAGAACCTGTATCAGAGATACCGATATTTTCAAAATCATTAATGATTTTCCATAATGAATACTCATATGTTTTTTCTTCGTAGTCATAGCCTTCATCGACTTCGCCAAACACACGGTATTTGCATTCGGTGTTTTTGGTTTCTGCTGCTTCAAAATATTGACGGTAGTTACAAACTGGGTCATCGACGAATAATTGGTTACGAGAGAAACCTTGTTCAACGAGTTCTAAGTTTAATAATCTCCAATCGGATTCACTAGTTGGGCGGTACCAAACAAAGGCCAACCAACGACCACCAGAGGAGTCTTTTATTTCAAAAGAAGATGGAGATGGGTGATTAATCAAAGCGATATTGTAAACTTTCTTAGTCGCAGTTGATTTTTTCTCCGCATCCGCTTGCGCTTCTTCTAAAGCGTGTTTAGTAAACAATGAAGCCTTCTTGCCCCATGGTTCAACTTTAGCGGTACTTTCTGGTGTATTAACACCAAGGAAACGCGTTTTAATTGTCGCTGGCGCGCCAAATTCATCAAGATATCCATCTTGATTGAAGTTAGCGGTATCACCATCGGTACAACTTCTTAATGAAACGTATCCGAGGTGATCAACAGCGTTTTCGTTTGGACCAGCGAATGTTTTACCTTCTAATTCATTTGCTTGTGCGAATTTAAAAGAATCAGTAATTGGCGTTGGTAAGAGTTCGTCTTTTTGATCGCCCTCTCTAGTTTGACACGAATCGCAGTTACTACTGCTTTTCTTGCCACCACCACCTTGGTTGCTAGCGGATGGATCAGATTTACCACCGCAAGCGGTGAGAATCATCGCGGCTAAAGGAAGGATTAAAAGTTTTTTAAGTTTCATATTACTTCCTCACATAATCATTCATAAGCGAATAGAAATATTTAATAGCGCCGTCAACTGTTCTTTCACCAGTAAAAATTGATGGAGGAATAGAGGCGACTGTTTCACGAATATCAGCACTACCAGAGAATGGTGGGTCAATAAACTTAATCCAGTTTGCAGAATCCTTAGTATAGTAATCAAGGTTCACCATCGCCGCACCCGCACGGATTAAGTCGGTTGTGGAATATGATTCTTTGGCTTGTTCTAACCAAGAAGTATAATCTTCTTCATAGAAATCACCTTGTGGATCGATATTAGCCCACATACCACCTTCTTTTTCAGCGTATGGGCATGTTGGATAATAACCGGTTTGAGAACAGAAATAGCCGTTAGAGTATTTGCTTAAGAATTTAATTAATTGCCAAGCAGCAACACGTTGTTCTCTGGAACCTTTATCTAATAATGCTAAGTTAGCACCTTGGGAAATAACATATTTTCTAGAAGCGTCCACGTATGGAACAGGCGCGCAACCAATTTCAAATTTATTACCAGCAGTTGTATCGTTAGCCACACCAGCGGAACTACCAAGAGTCATCACTGTTTTGAAAGCTTTAAATGGGTTGCTGCCGTATTTAGCTTCGCCCCAGTCGGCAGGAATACCTAAGATATTCTTGTCATAAAGGCTCTTTAAATTTGTTAAACCTGTTCTTGTTTCTTGCGAATCAAAAGCTAAATAACCTTTCTTTGTCGCTTTATCAAAGACGGTATATGTACCACCATTTTGACGGACATTAGTAATGAATAAGTTCGCTTGTGAGTCATAAGAGAATGGTTTGAATCTCTTTGTGGAATCAGCAAAGGATGGATCGCGAATATCGGTCAAGTCTAAAACAGTCTTCCCATTATCGTTTAATAATTTTTGGCCATAGATATTGTTATTCTTTAAGAAATCAAGAATGTTTTGGCCCACTGTTTCTAACTCCGCATATGTCGCTGGAACAAAAATCTTATCCTTAAGATCGTCTCTAGCGGCGCAGTAATCAAAGAATGTTTTGTTATAAACTAAAACTTCTGTGGATTTGTTGAATGGAACACCAAGGGTGTATGGGTTGCCGTCTTTATCAAATTCAACGCTTTGATTTTCGACGACATAGTCGCTATAAAAATCAGATAATTTATAGCTTTCACCCTCTGGTTCAAATGTTGGATTATGGACATCGTTTTCAAAGTAGTAATCTAAACGAACGATGATGTCGCTCTTCACATAGGAAGCAAAGTGATCTGGATAACCAACGACCACGTGTGGATATTTACCAGAAGTCGCCGCTAATGAGACAGCCTTTAAGCAATCACCATATGATGATTTACTTTCATATTCGACTTCCACACCAGTAAGGCGGGTGAATTCCTCTAAAACATCATCTAAAACAGTGTTAATACTGCTGCCGAAACCAGCCCACATTTTAATCTTTTGTCCGCTGACATCAACATTAAAATCTAGATCGTAGGCAAAGTTATTCTTTTGGTATCCACCACAGCTAGATAACAAAGCTGTCGACATGGCAATTGTTGGAAGAAGAATAATAGATTTGTATGGTTTTTTCATAAGAATCTCCTATTTGATTAATTTTTAATTAATCTCTTTTCCAATAATCGGAACAAGCTTTATAAACTTCATCAATGACTTTTTCCGCGGTAGCGTATGGCTTGCCAGTCATTAAGTAACCGGCGATTAAGTCAACGTTTTCACGGATATCGGCGGAGCCACGGAAACCTGGATCAACGAACTTGGTCCATGTGCTACCTTCGCCATTATATGTTTCGTTATTGATTTTTGCGGAATCGAGTTCGAGTTCTTCAGCGTCACTTGATAAATCGTTTTCTAAGTATGATTGATAATCGTCGCTGTTATAGGAATAAGAACATGTTGGATAGTAGCCTGTTTGAGAAGTAAATTTGCCATTTTCTTGTTGTGTTAAGAAAACCATTAACTTCCAAGCAGCCACTCTTTGTTCTGGGGTACCTTTATTGAAAAGACCTAAAGATGTGCCTTGAGAAATGACGTATTTATTATTGACGTCTTTCACTGGAATTGGAGCGCATTTTGTCTTCATTGAACCACCAGCAATATTGCTTAAACCAGCAGTTGAACCAACATTCATGACTGATTTATATGCTTTGAAAGAGCTGGAGCAATATAATTCATTCCAAGTGGCTGGGATACCCATGACTTTAGAATCGAATAAATTCTTAAGCATAGTTGCGGCTTCTAAAACAGCAGGTTTGTTTTCGGCGTCGCCGAAAGTAGCAAAACCACGACCAGCATGGGTCTTATCAACTTCGGTATAATTAGCACCATATTGTCTCACTAAAGTGATAAACAAGTTGGCAGTTGAGTCGTAAGTAAATGGACGGAAGTCGTCTTCGGTAACTGATGTTAAGTTCATGACGACATCTTTTTCAGCACTGGCAACTGCTGCAGTTGTCGCGTACCAATTGCCATCAGAGGCCAAAATCTTGCCATCCGCATCTTTGGTTTTGAAACCACTCTTTAATAAATTGTTAATCGCCGTGCCAACACTTTGGACTTCTGCCCAAGTAGTTGGAACAAAAATTGTGTCTTTGACTTGATCGTTAGATTTTGCCCAATCAAAGAATGTGGAGTTATAAACTAACACTTCTGTGGATTTATTAAATGGCAGGCCTAAAACATAACCTGTCCCATCTTCTTTATATTCGAGGGTTTCGTTTTCAACTGTATAGTCACTATAGAAATCGGCATAATCGAGTAACTTAACACCATCAGCACCGAAACGTGTGCCGTTTTGTGTATAAGCGCCATCAGCATCACCACGCAAATGATCATGTTCGAGCAAGCCATCTAAACGGAGGAGAATGTTGCTCTTAATGTAACTAGCGAAGTGATCTGGATAACCATTAGCGATATTTGGGAACGAACCAGATGTAGAGGCTAAGTTGATGGCCTTTAAGAGGTTTGGATAACCACCTTTGGCTTCGTATTCAACTTTGATACCGGTCTTTTTGGTGAATTCTTCTAATAGTTCATCCATTGTGGTGTTAACTTTCGCACCGAAACCAGTCCACATAGTAATGGTGACGCCTTTTGTATCGATTGTGACGTCTAAATCATCTGTATCGGCTTCGCCAGGTATGAATGAAGCGCGACAAGATGTGAGAGCGCTGAGCGAACCAATCGCTAACGAGAAGAGAAATACTGAAGATAGTTTCTTAATTTTTTTCATAACTATTTTCCTTTCTAAATAAATATTAACCTTTGATACCGCTTCTAGACACGCCACGCATAATGTATTTTCTAAAGATTAAGAAGAATACAAATA
The DNA here is from genome assembly GCA_017651165.1 of Bacilli bacterium. Lineage (GTDB taxonomy): Bacteria > Bacillota_I > Bacilli_A > RFN20 > CAG-826 > RUG14515. Next base: position 9,184 of record JAGCDH010000026.1, on the reverse strand, counting down.
ATGGGACGGTCGCGAACAAGGAACCGGTAATTCTTGCTGGAGTATCGTTTGTGAATTCACCAGCGAATTGATCCATTAAACCGTTACTAACCAAACGCATGCTGTGGTCAATACCCATGCTCTTGAGCACTGGGTTTTTACCAGAAGCAATTAAGGTTGGCCAGATGTAGGCGTTCCATGCACCCATCAAAGAGAGAATCATGATTGTGACAATCGTCGGCATGGCGATTGGAATCATACACTTCCACAAATATTGGAAATGTCCATATCCATCGACTTTAGCCGCGAGGAATAATTCATTAGGAATTTGTTGGAAGGTTTGACGGAGATAGAAGATGTAGAAAACACTGACGCCGTGTACGAGAATTAAAGCCGCAAAGGTGTTTTGCCAGCCCAATTGCACGGTGGTTTGATAGTTTGTCATCATCATCATTTCACCAGGGACCATCATCGTTCCTAATAAAACAGTAAATAATAAATCTTTTCCTTTAAAATTAACACGCGCGAACGCGAAGGCCGCAAGGACGGATGTCACAACTGTAAAGGCAGTTGAACAGACAGCGACGATTACGGTGTTAAGATAGAAGGTACCAAAACTAAAGTTTCCACTGAAAACTTTTTGGAATTGTTCGAAAGAGAAGTTTTTACTATGGAGATAGAAAACTAACTTTCCTGATAATTCTTCCTGTTCAAAAGCGGCAGTGCTCTTGAATGAGGTAATTAACATGTACCAGAATGGGAAGAGAATGAATAAGCCAACTAGGGTCAAGAAGCCATAAAGAAGGACTTGGGTAATAATCTTACGAGCTTTATAAATTCTTAGTTGTCTTTCACTAGCGAAATATACTTCATGTTCAGCCATTGATATTTACCTCCTTCCTTAGTAATGGACCCTATTTTTGCTGACAGCAAATTGGGCAACTGTGATGATTAAAACAATGCCAAGCAAAATAACGCAACCTGCCGCACCACGGCCAGTTGCCGAGTCGTTTTGGGAATTAATCAGTTTGACGATATAACCAACAACGGTAATCCACTGCTTTTGGTCAGAGCCACCGAAGTTGTCCTTACCACTACCAAACAAGGCGATAACTTGTGAATAGGCTTTACAAGCACCGATGAATGAGGTGATGGTAATGTATAAAATTTGTGGTGATAAAAGTGGCACAGTAATTTTTCTAAAAATAGTAAATTTACTACTGCCATCAATTCTCGCAGCATCGTAATATTGTTTGTCGATCGCGGATAGACCAGACATAAAGACTAAAATCTTAAAGGCCAAGCCGTTCCAAATCGCATAAATAACGATAACCACGAACATATTCCAACGACCAGCGTTAATAGTTAACCATTCTTGTGGTTTAGCACCAAACCAGCCGAGGAAGACGTTAAAGAAGCTACCAGCAGACGAGGAGAACATCGCGTTAAAGACTAAGCCTAACGCGATGGTGTTGGTAACATATGGTAAGAAGAAAATTGTTTGATATAAACCTTTCAAAGGTTTGATTGCGTTCAAACAAACCGCTAACAATAAGCTGATAACAATAGTTAATGGGACAGAAACAATGACGATCAGGCCAGTGTTAATTAACGCATGTTGGAAAACAGGGTCGCTCAAGACCTTAATATAGTTTTCTATACCCCAAGAAACGGTGATACCACCTCTTGTATTGTTTAAAGCGGCAATATAGTTTGTGATAACGAATGAACTACCGGAATTACCAACCCAATAGAAGTTATTCACAAACGACATGACAAATGTGTTGAGGATCGGATAGATCATGAAAAGGATTAAAAAGATTAAAGCAGGGATTAAAGCAATCCAGCCCTTAGCCCATTCAGGCATAATGAAACTACGCCTTTTGGTTCTAAGTTCTTTGCGGACTGAAATACCTAAGCTCGCTAACTTAGCATCCCAATCAACTGCTTGTAACCCGCCGGGATTATTGTTCAAAGTATTTTCCATAAAGAAACACTTAACTATTTAATCCTTTCTCCAGATTCTTCAAACACGTAGAAACGTTTTGGTTTGAAGTTGACGTTTTCTTTTCCTTCCACATCTTTCCAGTTTTCAACTGGGATAATAATCTTAAGATTGCTTTCGTCTTGGCCGTGTACTTTACCAATCATAGAAACATCACGTCCCACTCTTTGGACGTATTCCACGACGACTGGCACACCACCTTTTGGATCTAAGGTGAAGGCTTCTGGACGAATACCAATCTTCACTAATCTATCTTTCTTAATGATTTCTTCTTGATATTCCACTACTTCGAGTTCAGGATGTTCTAACGCTGAAATCTCAGAAGGAGTTTTATTTTCGCGTCTTTCAGGATGCGCTTCGAGGTCTTGTAAGTAATCTTCTAAAGATAACTCAGTGCCTTTAACAACAGTTTTTTCTCTATTAACGAAGCCGTGATATTCACCTTCGTATTCTTTGCCTGTATCAAAGACCTTGCCGTCGATATAGAGCTTGCCACCTTTAATTTCACCATCAAAGATGTTAATAGCAGGTGAGCCTAAGAACTTCGCGACGAATAAGTTAACTGGTTCATCATAAACTGTTTGTGGCGCATCAATTTGTTGAATGACACCAAAGTTCATGACGACGATTACATCAGAAATGGACATTGCTTCTTCTTGGTCGTGTGTAACGAAGATGGTTGTAATGCCAGTTTCTTTTTGAATCTTTTTAATTTCTTCACGTGTTTGTAATCTTAAACGAGCATCCAAGTTGGATAATGGTTCGTCTAATAATAAGACACGTGGTGTTTTAGCAAGCGCACGCGCAATAGCCACACGTTGTTGTTGACCACCGGACAATTCTTTTGGTTTTCTTTCCAAATATGGTTCAATGTCAACTAAGCGCGCCATTTTATGGGCGATAGCGTCTTTTTCCGCTTTGCTAAGACGTTTTTTCGTCACTTCTTTATATTTTTCTGGATCCGCCACTTTGAGTTCTTCGAGGGCTTTTGAAGCTTCTTCGAGAGCTTTTTGAGCGGCTTCTAGTTCAGCGTTTGCCGCGTCGAGTTCTTCTTGCAAAGCGGCGAGATCTTGTTCGCCCTTCTTTTGCGCTGCGGCTAAAGCTTTATTTGCTTTGTTAATTCTACTTTTTGCTTCCGCGATTCTTGTCTTGTGAGCATCAAGCGGTCCAGGGAAACGGACGTTGTCCAAAGGGAAGGTGATGTTCTGTTTAACAGAGAAATGTGGATATAAGGCATAGTTTTGGAAAACTAAACCAATACCTCTATTTTCTGGTGGAACAGATGTGACATCTTCGTCACCAAACCATATTTTTCCACTTGTTGGTTTGTGGAGACCCGCAATCATGTATAGAGTTGTTGATTTACCACAACCAGAAGGACCGAGAAGGCCAACAAGCTTACCATCTGGCACGACAAAAGACATGTCGTTAACAGCGGTAGTTTTAGAACCTTTCTTACCAATAAAGGTTTTAGTAAGATGTTCGATTCTTACTTCCATATAAAACTCCTCCTAATTATATATGCTAGAAGTTCACGCCTTTATATTAGCACGAAAAAAAATCGCAAATAAAGTATTTATTTAAATACTATATAAGGCTCAAAAAATGCTCTTATTTTCTGTCTTTAAAATGTGGGTTAGTATAGATAATGTTATCTTTACTATCAGCCTCAGGATTATTCCTCACCGCTTCCACATAATCATCGACTTCTTTTTGCATCTTTTCTTCCTCGTTTATGTCTTTAAACCAGGTCGATTCACGAGCGTCAATAACAAGCGTTCCTGCGAAATAATCATGGAGGGCTTTATTATCCTTCGAAAAGAGTACGAACAAGTAAGAAATTAAAAGGCCAAAAGTCACGATGCCAAGTGACCAAATCGAAAAACCTAAAATGAACACTACGGCGACAATTAAAAAGGTCGGAAATAGGAAGCGCGGAATTAATTGTAGACGCGAGTATTTATAACCTAATTTATTAACTAAACACGTGTGCATAATCTTCTTACCAAGCGTCTCCCCATTCTTAAAGCAAAGAGGAATGATAAAGAAGAAAATAGTAAAGGTCACTAAGACAGCGATAGCCAGAGGAACTGTCCCTGTAAAGAGCGCGTAGCGGGAATAGTCATTTTGTAGTTTAGATAAAGAAGTGAGGTCAGCGAGAGCGTAATAATAAATGTAAAGATATTTAGAAGCAATCTCGTTGCCTTCAACGTCTGCGTCAGGAACATAGAAATAGTTTCTAAGCTTGGCTTTTACCGCTGTTGAAACCTCCACTGTTCCATTTTCGCTTGCCTTAGGAATCGCAAACTCTTCATAAAGTGGTTCATTTGATCCATTCAGTTTATAAGTGAAGAGAGTTGGACCAATGCTTTTGATGAGTGTTGGACGGGCTTCTAATTCCTTTTCTTGGTAGCGGTTTAAACCGTCATTTTGCCCATAGATAAAGATGTTAAACCAATATACGTCAAAGCTCTTTTTGGTTTGTTCAGCATAATAACCGTGATAAAAATCATAGAATCTATTCTGATAATCTTCGTAGTTATTGTATTCATAAAAACTCAGTTTCTTTTCTTTTTCTTCCATGAGTCCAGAGAGGACTAGATTTTGGTTGTAATCGTCTTTGTAAGCTTTCACGAAGCTCATGTTTTCCGCGATTTTAGAGATGCCTAAAAACATGCCCGCACCAATGAGAATGGTTAAAGCCAAATCAATTAGCGCGCCAAAAGTGCGAGAAAACAAGGGAGCGCTCACTATTTTTTTAACGCTTTTATTGTTGTCCATTCAAAGCCTCTTCTCTTTCTTTCATAATCGCTAAAGCCTTTTGATAATGCTCTTCGTCAGGATAGATGATGACTGATTTATCGGCTTTGATAGCCGTTGTCGCGGCCATGAAGTCATGGAGCGCTCTATGACGAGCGTTAAACACCGCAAATCCGGCAGAAATCAAAACGAGTAAAAACGGCAATAAGAATTGGAAATATAAATTATTGATTAAACAAACGTAAATTGTGGCCGCAAAAATAGGAACGTTTCTTAAAAGTATTTGCCACTTTTTCACTAAATACCCTTTATCAGAGACCACCACGATGGAGAAGAAGCGTTTGCCCAAAGTTCTACCAAACGAATCAAGAAGTGGAACAAGCACAAAAAGGATGAGGAAAGATGGCATAGTTGATGCAAGCATCAAAATGATATTAATTTGTGTAATATCATTGCTCGCTTTTTTGATTGCGGCTTGAGCGTAAAAGACTTTAATAGCCTCATCGTAAATGTTATTGAAAAGTTTAATAAGACCAGACGCACTTTTGATCTTTTTGGTTACGACATCATTAACAGTGGTTTCTTCAATATACGCCTCGTCTAAAACGGCGATTTTAGTTTCGTCATCATGACCGTCTGTTTGTTGATATTTAAAGAATTCTTGGCCTTCTTTTTGCTCTTTTATTTGTAAGACTTTTTCATTAAAAAACTGCACGTTATAGTAGTCTTTTGGTAAGTAACTAATACCGTCCACTTTGATGTAATCATCTTTATTCAAAGATGCTTCATAGTGGTCATCGACGTTTTCACCAGTTAAATAAGAAAGATAAAAATAGCTTAGGCGTCTCACGATTAATGGCTCATTTTCTTCTAATGAAAAAAGATCAGAACTACTATAGGAGACATAGCCGTTTTTCTCTCCGTCTTTCGCTAGTTTTGAATACTTAATATGATTGCTAATTAAGTTATTAGCGGAGTGATATCTTCCACCACTTTTATTAACGATAATACCGGCTAAGGTAAGAACGAGAAATGATAATAAAACATAAAGCGCTAAATCTAAAACAACCGCGGCAAAACGATTGAGTGTTTTAGGCGACTCATAATCATTAATTGGATGTCTAATATCCTCACGCTCTATACTGTTTTCTTGCATGTAAGTAATATAACATATTTCTTGAAAAACAAGAAATCATACTCCTTTTGTCATTTCTTTCTTTAACTATTCGTGCGATTTGTTATAATTGTTTCGTACGAAAGGAAATCTATTATGTGTACGATTACTGCAACAGAATTAAAAAAGAATCTAGGCAAATATATGCAACTCGGTCAAACAGAAGAAATAGAAGTAACAAATCGCGGTAAGGTTGTTTTTTATATCACGCCCGAAAGAATAAGGCTGATGGACAAAGTGGAAAAATTATTTGGTTGTTTGCCAAGAGAGGCATATTATGACGACGACATTGACAGAGAATAACCCGATAAGAGTTTTTTTGGATACAAACGTTATAGTCGATGCGTTGACTTTAAGGGATACTAGTTATCGGCCTTCCCAAAGGATTGTTAGAAACATTGTGGCTAAAAACATTCGTGGCTATATATGTTCAAAGCAAATTACAGATATTTATTATATCTTTCGCAAATATTTCAAAGATGAATATGAGATACGTGACAAAATAATTACCATTTCAGAATTAATGGAGATATTACCACTTTTTAAAGGAGATATATTAGCTTGCCTTAAAACAGAAATGCCAGACTTTGAAGATGCTATTATTTATGAAGTAGCAAAAGTGAACATGGTTAATATTATTGTGACGAATAATACAAATCATTTTAAAAGATGTGAAGGAATGATTTTGACCCCTGAACAATTCTTGGATCTGTATTCTTTAGATTAAAATATAATAAAAACTCACCTTTTAACGGGTGAGTTTTAAGTTTGTTTTGATTAGTTAAATTATTTAATAATTTCGCTAACTGTACCAGCACCAACGGTTCTGCCACCTTCACGGATGGAGAATTTGGTACCTTTTTCCATGGCGATTGGGTGAATGAGTTCAACGCTGAGTTCAACGTTATCACCAGGCATAACCATGTCGACACCAGCAGGAAGTGTGATAACACCTGTGACGTCGGTTGTACGGAAGTAGAATTGTGGACGATAGTTGCTTAAGAAAGCTGTGTGACGGCCACCTTCTTCTTTTGTTAAGACGTAGACTTGACCTTTGAACTTGGAGTGTGGAGTAACACTACCTGGTTTGGCTAAGACTTGGCCACGTTCGACTTGGTCACGGTTGATACCTCTTAATAAGACACCAACGTTATCACCGGCTTCGGCGTAGTCAAGAATCTTACGGAAGGATTCAAGACCTGTGATGACAGATGTTTGAGTTGGTTTGATACCAACGATTTCAACGTTGTCACCTAATTTAGCTTGGCCACGTTCGACACGGCCTGTAACGACGGTACCACGACCGGAGATGGTCATGACGTCTTCGATAGCTAATAAGAATGGTTTGTCGTTTTCACGAGCTGGAGCTGGGATGTAAGAATCGCAAGCATCCATTAATTCTTCGATATGTTTTTCTTCGGCTGGGTCACCATCTAAGGCAGCTCTTGCGGAACCACGGATAACTGGGACTTCATCACCTGGGAAACCATAGGAATTTAATAATTCACGAACGTCCATTTCGACTAAGTCTAATAATTCTGGATCATCGACTAAGTCTGTTTTATTGATGAACACAACGATATATGGGACACCGACTTGGCGGGCTAATAAGATGTGTTCACGAGTTTGTGGCATAACACCATCAGTACCGGCGACGACTAAGATAGCACCATCCATTTGGGCAGCACCAGTAATCATGTTCTTAATGTAGTCAGCGTGTCCTGGGCAGTCAACGTGGGCGTAGTGTCTTGTTGCTGTTTGATACTCGATGTGAGCGGTGTTAATTGTAATACCACGAGCTTTTTCTTCTGGAGCGGAGTCGATTTGAGCATAATCAGTTTTGACTGCGCCACCTTTTTTTGCTAAGACAGATGTGATAGCAGCGGTTAATGTTGTTTTACCGTGGTCAACGTGACCGATGGTACCAATATTGACGTGTTGTTTACTTCTGTCAAAATGTTGTTTTGCCATAAAATTGAAATCTCCTTTCTTTCGTTAATAACAAGTTTGCAACGAAATCATAATATAGCATTAATTTGTTTCGTGCAATATCATTTGATATTACACATTATTTTTAGCGAGCGATATTTCCCGCTTTTTTCAAAATTTCATCTTGAACGTATCTTGGTGTTTCACCGTAGTGATCGAATTGCATGACGTAGTTGCCTCTACCTTGAGTCATACTACGTAAGTCGGTGACGTAACCAAACATTTCGCTCAATGGTACTTCCGCTTCGATAATCTTAGCGTTAGCTCTTTGACTTTCACCAGTCATTTGTCCTCTTCTACGAGAGATATCACCTAAGACATCACCATAGTATTGTTCTGGGACAGTAACCTCAATCTTCATGATTGGTTCTAAGATAACTGGTTGACATTTTTTAGCGGCTTCTTTTAAGGCCATAGAAGCAGCGATCTTGTAAGCCGCTTCAGAGGAGTCGACATCGTGGTAACTACCATCATAGAGAGTAGCTTTGATATCGATGACTGGGAAGCCTGCAATCATACCTCTGTTGAGGGCATCTTTTAAGCCTTCTTCAGTTGGTTTGATGTATTCCTTTGGAACAGTGCCGCCAACGATGGCATCGACGAATTCGAAGCCTTTGCCTTCGTTTGGTTCGAAGCGGATCCAGACGTGACCGTATTGACCACGACCACCACTTTGACGGACGTATTTACCTTCACATTCGCCCATACCCTTAATTGTTTCACGATATTCGACTTGTGGAGCACCAACGTTAACTTGGACGTTGAATTCTCTCTTCATTCTATCGACGATGATGTCTAAGTGTAATTCACCGACACCAGCGATTAAGGTTTGGCCTGTTTCAGGATTTGTTCTCACACGGAAGGTTGGATCTTCTTCAGCGAGTTTTTGTAAGGCGATGTTCATCTTTTCTTGGTCAGCCTTTGTTTTTGGCTCAACAGCTTCTTCAATAACTGGAGCTGGGAATTCCATCTTCTCTAAGACGATGGTATTGCCGACATCACAGAGTGTGTCACCAGTGATTGTGCTCTTTAAACCGACGACCGCACCGATGTCACCAGCGTGAAGTTCTGGAACTTCTTGACGGTGATTACTGTGCATTAAGACGACACGGCCAATTCTTTCTTTCACACCTTTGGTGGAGTTATAGACATAGCTACCTGATTTTAATGTACCACTATAGACACGGACATAGGCTAAACGGCCAATGAATGGGTCAGTAGCAATCTTGAAGGCTAAGCAAGCAAGAGGAGCGTTGTCATCTGGTTCGCATGTGACT
>JAGCDH010000025.1 GCA_017651165.1 Bacilli bacterium | reverse complement strand
GTATGCACGAAAAAGGTTTCAGAGATGCAATGAGACGTATCGTCAACAACTACGCTAGAGAATATAAGTTCTTAAAAGAAGTCGAAGAAGACTTAACATATGACGATATTACCGAAGGTTTAACATGTGTCATCTCAGTCAAACACCCAAACCCACAATTTGAAGGTCAAACAAAAACTAAATTAGGTAACTCCGAAGTTAGAAAAATTGTTTCCCAAATCGTTGGTGACCAATTAAATAGATTCTTCTTAGAAGATCCAAAGCTTGCCCGTACAATCATGGAGAAGATTATCGGTGCGGCTAATGCTCGTTTAGCAGCGAGAAAAGCTAGAGAAGAAGCCAGACGTAAAGGCGGTCTTGACCTTACCACTCTTCCAGGTAAGTTAGCAGACTGCTCTAGTAAGAATCCTGAAGAATGTGAATTATATATCGTCGAAGGTAATTCCGCTGGTGGTTCTGCAAAGAATGGTAGAAACAGAGAAACACAAGCCATCCTACCACTTCGTGGTAAAATCCTTAACGTTGAAAAAGCTCAAGCGAAGAGAATTTTTGCTAACGCTGAAATCGGTAACATGATTACCGCCATCGGTGGTGGCATTGATCCAGAATTCGATACAAGCAAGATTAGATATCACAAAATCGTCATCATGACCGATGCTGATGTCGATGGTAGTCATATCCGTATCTTATTATTAACTTTCTTCTATAGATTTATGCGTCCTCTTATTACAGAAGGCTACGTATATATCGCTCAACCTCCTCTATATAAAGTTGAATACCATGGTAAGCAATACTATGCGTATAACGATGATCAATTAGAAAACATCAAAGATAAATTAAAACTCAAACCAGGGTATCCATTCCAAAGATATAAAGGTCTTGGTGAAATGGACGCCGAACAATTATGGGAAACCACTATGGACCCAGCCAACCGTAAGATGATCAGAGTGACATTAACCGATGCCATCAAAGCGGAACAAGTCTTTACAGACTTGATGGGTGATAATGTTGACCCACGTAAAGAATTCATTCACAGCAACGCTAAGTTCGTGAAGAATCTTGATATTTAAGGAAAGGAGTTCTCGTTATGTTATTAGATGAAGAAAACAAAGTCTTAGAAGAAGAAACCGCAAACGAAGAAGAAGTCGAAGTTTCTCCTGAAGAAGAACAAGAACTTGAAGCTGGTATCGTTGCTGGCTTAACTGACATGGACACAGTGCCACTTGTCCAAGAATCCTTCCTTGATTACGCAATGAGTGTTATCGTTGCTCGTGCTATCCCTGATGTTAGAGATGGTATGAAACCAGTCCATAGACGTATCGTCTATTCCATGGCTGAAAATGGTAATACCCCAGACAAACCATTCAAAAAGTGTGCTCGTATCGTCGGTGACGTTATGGGTAAATATCACCCTCATGGTGACCAAGCGATCTATGGTGCTTTAGCCAGATTAGCTCAACCATTTGCGATGAGATATATGCTTGTTGAAGGTCATGGTAACTTCGGTTCTGTCGATGGTGATGAACCAGCGGCTTACAGATATACCGAAGCCAGAATGGCTAAATTAGCATTAGAAATGGTCCGTGATATCAACTGTGATGTTGTTGATTTCATGGATAACTACGATGGTGTTGACCAAGAACCAACTGTTTTACCTGCCAGAATTCCAAACTTATTAGTTAATGGTTCTAGTGGTATCGCTGTTGGTATGGCCACCAACATCCCACCACATAACTTAGGTGAAGTTATTGATGGTGTTATCGCTATTGCGAAAAACCCAGAAATCTCCGTTGATGAATTAATGGAATATATTAAAGGTCCAGACTTCCCAACAGGTGCTATCATCTTAGGGAGAAGTGGTATACGCGAAGCGTATGAAACTGGTACAGGTAGCATCGCTATCCGTTCTAAATGCCATATTGAAGAACGTGGTGAACATGGTTTAAAACGTATCGTCGTTGATGAAATTCCTTATGGTATTAATAAGGCCAATATGATTGAAAGCATAGCGGCTTTGGTCCGTGATAAAGTCATTGAAGGTATCTCTGATATCCGTGATGAATCTAATAAAGACGGCATACGTGTAGTGATTGAAGTCAAAAGAGACGCTATTCCAGAAGTCCTTTTGAATCAATTGTATAAACTCACAAACTTACAAGTAAGCTTTGGTATTATCAACCTCTGCTTAGTGGAAAATGCTCCTAAAGTATGTTCTTTACCAGTCTTATTACAAAACTACTTAGACTTCCAAGTCAGTGTTATCGAAAGAAGAACTAAATTCTTATTAGATAAAGATGAAGCTCGTGATCATATCGTCATTGGTTTAATCAAGTGTCACGATAACATTGATGATATCGTCGATATCATTAAAGAAAGTAAAACTCCAGAAGAAGCCACTAAGACTTTAATGGAGAAATATGATTTCTCTGAAGCACAAGTCGGTGCGATTTTAGCGATGACCTTACGTAGATTAACCGGTATTGAAACTGATAAGTTAATTGCTGAAAGAGAACAATTAGAAGCTAATATCGCTGAATATAAGAGAATCCTTTCTTCTAGAGAAAACGAAGTTAAAGTCGTTATTAAAGAATTAGAAGAAATCAAAGCGAAATTTGGTGATCCAAGAAGAACCGAAATCTCTAACGTTGCCGCGAACATCGATGACGAAGACTTAATTCCACAAGAAGATATCGTTGTTACCTTATCTAGAGGTGGTTATGTCAAACGTTTAAGCGCTGATGATTTCAAAGCGCAACATAGAGGTGGCCGTGGAGTCCGTGGTACATCCTTAAATGAAAACGATGTTGTTGATTTAATGGTCTACACAAAAACACACACAGACCTCTTATTCTTCACAGATTTAGGTAAAGTTTACCGTATCCGTGGTTATCAAATCCCAGAATATCAAAGAACAGGCAAAGGTATTCCTGTCATCAATTTAATCAACGTTGAAAAAGGCGAAAATGTTAAATCCATTATCGCTGTTGATGAATATTTAGATTACAGATATCTCATGTTCTTCACTAAAGATGGTATCGTTAAGAGAACCCCAATTAGTGAATATGAATCAATCAGACAAAACGGTAAGATTGCTATCACATTAAGAGAAGGCGATAACTTATTAGCGGTCAAAGAAGTCCAAGGCCATTCTAGAGCCCAAGGCGAATTTGATCCTGAAAAGAAATACTACACCATGTCTGTTGATGAAAATAACAACGCGACATTTACTTTAGTAAATAATCCAAAAGCGGAAGACATGGAAAATTACTACTGTGATACAATCGTTGGTATTGCTTCTAGCGAAGGCAAAATGGTTAACTTTGCTGTTGATGAAGTGAGACCAATGGGTCGTACAGCATCTGGTGTTATCGGTATTGATTTAGAAGAAGGCGCTGAAGCTGTTGGCGTGACCGCCTCTTATGAAGGTGACTTAATCTTAGTCGTCACTGATAAGGGTTTTGGCAAGATGACACACTTCTCTGAATATAGAATTACCAAACGTGGCGCTAAAGGTGTTAGCACACTTAAATCCACTGAAAAAGTTGGTAAGATCGTTACCGTTCGTAACGTTTCTAGTGAAGATGATTTAATGGTTATTACTAACTATGGCATTGTCATTAGAACACACTTATCTGAAGTGAGACAATCTTCTAGAAATACTCAAGGTGTCAAGATTATTAATCTTGAAGGTAGACAAAAAGTCTCCTCTATCGCTGTTGTTCCATTTGAAGAAGAAAGCGATGAAGAAGAACCTTTAGAAGAAGGCGAAGAAGTTGTCGCTGAAGAAAACACAAACACAGAAGAATAATTTATGAAAGTTTTGGTTTATTTCCAACCGAATCCTAAACTCGATAATTTTGAGGGCACCAGAATGCGTAAAACCATCAAGGGTGCTCTCGAGATGAACGAGGTACAACACACATCAAATATTCTTGACGATTATGATGTGGCGCATTTTATCTCGCCTAATGACGAGTCTAAGATGAATATCGTTCTTGAAAGAAAGATTCCTGTTGTGATCTCCGCTTTATTTGGCGAAGATGATCCCACAACGAGATTCCTTGATTATAAGAGCAAAGATGGAAATAGAACCTCTTCAATTAAAGCAAAAGCTTTAAGAATGATGAACAAAGCCGATATGGTCTTAGTCCCTACTGAATCGGCGAAAGAATTTTTAATCGCTAATGGAGTGAATAGACCAATTGAGGTTTGTGTTCCTGGTGTGAATTTATCAAGATTCGATTTCTCTAGAGAGGATGAAAAGCAATTGTTCTATCGTTACTTTAGAGAAGATGAAAACAAAAAACTCGTCTTAGCATTAGGTGAATACTCCAATAATATGGAGGGCGTGCATGCATTTATCAATGCCGCAGAGAAGAAACCTGATGTTAATTTCTACTATGTTGGCTGTGAAACTTTCGAAGTCAATTATGGTAGGGCGAAAAAGATTATTAAGAATTCACCAAAGAATGTTCACTTTGTGAATATCGTTCCTGATGATATCTATCGTAGTATGCTTTTAAACGCTGATGTGTTCATGCTACCTGGTTATCATTTAACTGGCGTTATCTCTATTGAAGAAGCTATGGCTTCTAAATGCCAATTGATCGCTAGAAAAACTGCGGTATTTCCAGAATTCTTAAAGAATGAGAAAACCGCCTATTTAGCGGAATTCTCAGAAACATTAACTTCGTTATGTGTTGATTATTTAGATGGAAAATTAAAAGACACAACCGATGAAGCTTATCAAGAAATAGCGAAAAACAATTTAGAGGCCTTTGGTCGTCAATTATTAGCTATTTATCAAAAACAAATTAAACCAACCAAAAATAAGGAGGAATAGATAATGTTAGACATTAATCGCATTCGTGAAAATCCAGAAGGTGTAAAAGAAGCATTAAAGAAAAAACTTTGGGATGCTGATTTCACTGAATTATTAAACTGGGATAAAAGAAAGAAAGAATTAATTCAATTCGTCGAAGGCAACAAAGCCGAGATGAATAAATTATCCGCTAGTGTGCCACAAGCCAAAAAGAATGGTGAAGATGTGAGTAAAATCTTTGCTAAGGTCAAAGAGATTGCGGCCAAGAACGCTGAAAGCGATAAGGAATTAAAGGAATTAGAAGATAAGATTTTTAACTTCTTAGCCGAACTTCCAAACATTCCTGATGATGATTTATTAGGTGGCGGCAAAGAAAACAACAAACCAATCAGATCTTTCGGTAAGAAACCAGAATTTAATTTCAAAATGAAAGACCATGTCGAATTAGCGACATCTCTTGGTTTGATTGATTATGATAGAGCCGCGAAGATTGCTGGTCGTGGCACTTGGATTTATACAAACCTTGGTGCCAGAATGGAATGGGCCTTATTAAACTATTTCATTTCTGAACATCTTAAAGATGGTTATACATTCATCTTACCTCCACATTTATTAAACGAAGCCTCTGGCTTTGGTGCGGGTCAATTCCCAAAATTCAGAGAAGATGTTTTCTGGCTTGATGGTGTGGAACCAAAGAGATTCTTATTACCAACCGCTGAAACAGCTTTAGTTAATATCTATCGTGATGAAATTCTTAAAGAAGAAGATCTTCCAAAGAAATTCTTCGCTTATACACCATGTTATAGAAGAGAAGCAGGTTCTTATAGAACTGAAGAAAGAGGCATGATTCGTGGCTATCAATTCGACAAAGTCGAAATGGTCCAATATACCAAACCAGAAGATAGCGATGCCGCTTTCGAAGAATTAGTAAACAAAGCTGAAAACTTAGTTAAAGGCTTAGGCTTACATTATCAAGTTAGCAAACTTGCCGCTGGTGATATTTCTCACTCCATGGCGAGAACTTATGATATTGAAGTCTACTTACCAAGCATGGGTATCTATAAAGAAGTCAGTTCTGCTAGTAACGCTAGAGACTATCAAGCAAGAAGAACAATGTGTCGTTATAGAGACAATGCGACTGGAAAGACGAAGTACGTGCATACATTAAACGCTTCTGGTTTAGCCACTTCTCGTATCTTCCCTGCCATCCTTGAACAATATCAACAAGAAGATGGTTCAGTCATTATTCCAGAGGTCTTGAGACCATGGATGGGTGGCTTAGAAGTCTTAAAACCAATTAAAAAATAATAACGAAATTGGACACAATAAAATGTGTCCTTTTTTATATTTCGCTTTAATGCTATAATCTTTTCGCCATCGCGATGGATGTTTATGAACCAGGTCAGGACAGGAATGTAGCAGCCTTAAGTATTATGTTCATGTGCGGTGGTTTCTTAAACTTTATGGAAAATTTTGAAATATATATGCTTGAAGCTTTAAACGAAGCTAAGCAAGCAGCTTTAGAGGATGAAGTACCAATTGGCTGTGTAATCGTAAAAGATAATAGAATTATCTCAAAAGCACATAATCAAAGGGATAAATCACATAATCCTTTAGGACACGCTGAAACATTAGCGATTCAAAAAGCTGCTGAATTGTTAAACGATTGGCAATTAGTGGACTGCGATTTATATGTCACAATTGAACCATGTTTAATGTGCGCCGGAGCGATTATTCAATCACGAATCAAAAGAGTCATTTATGGCGCTCCTGATTTCAAAGGTGGGGCTTTTGGTAGTTCGTTAAACGTGCTAGACGCTAGCAATATTAATCATCGTCCAGAAGTAACCAAAGGCGTTCTTGAAGAAGAATGCTCTACGATAATCAAAGATTACTTTAAAAGTAAAAGAGCGTAAGAAATGAAACGAAAAACTTGGAATTAATTGCCAAGTTTTTTATTATGTTTATGTGCATATGCAAAACGAAAACAACATTGAACGTTTTAATGTCGATCTTAAACAAGGGCTTAGTGATGAACAAGTTCTTTTAAGAAAGAATCAAAAACTTGTTAATAAAAGTAAACAAGCTTATGGAAAATCATATACAGAGATTATTATCTCCAATCTTTTTAGTTTCTTTAACGTGACATTATATGTCATTGCTGGTGTCATGGCCTATTTCCAATTATTTACTGGAATGTTTTTCGTCATTGTTTTGGTGGCTAATACAGTAATTGGCTTATATGAAGATATCAACGCTAGAAGGTTGCTCAGCAAATTAAGATTAATTACTCAGCCTAAAGCTATGGTAGTGAGAAACGGACAATTACAAGAGATTAATGTCGAAGAAATTGTCTTAGATGATATCGTCTTAATTGAAAAAGATAATCAAATCAGCGCTGATGGGACAATTCTAGAAGGTGAAGTAGGCGTTAACGAATCCTTTATTACTGGTGAATCGGTTAATGTTTTTAAGGGCAAAGATAAAGAAGTCTTCTCTGGTACATTTGTCACTAGTGGTAGAGCGTTTGTGAGAATTGATAAAGTCGGACCAGAGTGTCTCGCTAATTCATTACAAGTAAAAGCCAATCAATTTAAACGTTCACCATCTGAGATTTTGAAATCACTCAAGAGACTATTCTTAATCATTGGTATTACCGTGATTGTGATGGCGGTCTTCATTTTCTTAACATTCTTGTTCCAAGGTAAATTCAAAACAGATGTTAAAGGCAGTGTTGGATCAATTACAGGTAGTTTGGTGGCGATGATTCCAAGTGGATTATACCTTTTAACTTCTACTGCATTAGCAGTAGGTGTTATTGGCTTATCTAAAAAGAAAGCCCAAATACAAGATTTCTATTCTGTGGAAATGCTAGCAAGGGTAGACACTCTTTGTGTTGATAAGACCGGTACGATTACAGATGGAAAACTAGTGGTGAAGAAAGTTATTTCTTTGAAGACAAGTTATTCAGATACTCAAATCGCTCAAGCAGTCAGTAATGTGATTAACGCTACCGAAGATAACAACGGTACCGCTAAAGCATTAAAAGAATACTTTGATTTGAAATTAACGGCTGGTGTATTAACCGCTCTTCCATTTAACAGTGATAACAAGTATTCAGGTGCCACATTTAAAGGTGGTAAAACATTCATCATTGGTGCTCCTGAATTTATGCCTTTAACTAATAAAGCCGGTGTTATCAAGAGATGTGAAGAATTTACAAAAGATGGCTACCGTGTATTAGTTTTAGGTGAAGGTAAAGAACCTATCAAAGATAACAAATATAACGGAACACTAGAAGCAGTTGCTTTAATTGTGATCAAAGACCACATTAGAGAAGATGCCTTTGATACATTTGCCTGGTTTAAGAATAATGGTGTTGATATCAAAGTGATTTCTGGCGACAGCGCTAGAACTGTATCTTCAATTGCTTCAGAAGCCGGTATTGCTAACGCTGATAAGTATATTTCTTTAGAAGGCATGTCCTTAGAAGAAGTTAAAGCTATTGCTTTAGAATACACAGTTTTTGGTAGAGTTACTCCAGAACAAAAAGAAGCCTTAGTCATTGCTCTAAAAGAAGCAGGCAAGACTGTCGCTATGACTGGTGATGGTGTTAACGATATCTTGGCGCTTAAACGTTCAGATTGTTCTATTGCCATGGCTAGTGGAGCAGATGCCGCGAAGAATGTTTCTCATATCATCCTTATGGACTCTAATTTTGCAAGATTACCAGCAGTTGTGGATGAAGGTAGGAGAGTGGTTAACAATTTGCAAAGAACCGCTTCATTATTTGTCACGAAGACAATATTTGCTTTTGTCCTTACTTTAGTATTTACCTTAGCGTCGATTATTATGAGAGACCCAGGTATCCAATATCCATTCATTACAAATCACTTATATCTATGGGAAATTGTGACAACTGGATTTGCCGCTTTCTTCTTGGCATTAGAAAAGAATAGCGAAAGAATTGAAGGTAGATTCTTACCTAATGTCTTTAAGAAAGCCATACCTGCTGCTGTCTTATTAGTGGGCAGTGTTCTAACAATATTCGGTTTATACTTACTACAATGTAGTAATTTAATAAATATCGGTATTTATAACAAGAATACCGCGATCGCAATGAGTGTCATTACATTCAGTATTTTAGGTACTGTGTTCTTATATAGAGTTTGTTCACCTTTAAGCAAATATAGAAAATATGTTTTATTTGGATCTGCCGCAGTAAACTTTGTTTCATTACTTATCACCTGCATTGTTAGTAATGGCTTACATATCACTGAACAAATCTTACGTATCCCATATATTGAGATGGGAGCACCAGCATATTTTGTGACAGCATTAATTATCGTTTTATTTGCGAGTATATATTTATTCGTTTATCGATTGATTGAAATCAGAAAAGGAGATTCGCCTTATGAAGATTAATCCTCTTGTTCAAGAAGCATTAAAAAACAATAAACCAGTTGTGGCTTTAGAAAGCACGATTATTAGTCATGGTATGCCATATCCTAAAAATGTGGAAACCGCTTTAAGGGTAGAACAAATGATCAAAGATCATGGTGCCATTCCTGCCACTATTGGCATTATCGATGGTGAGCCAATCGTTGGTATGACACCAGAAGAGATCGAATTATTTGGTAAAACCAAAGGTATCTTGAAAGCTTCACGCAGAGATTTACCAGTTATCTACGCGAAGAAACTATGGGCCGCTACTACAGTAGCATCCACAATGATAATCGCTGCTCAAGCGGGTATTGAAGTATTTGTTACCGGCGGTATTGGTGGCGTTCATAGAGGTGCACAAGAAACAATGGATATCTCTGCTGATTTACAAGAATTAGCAAAGACCAACGTCACAGTCATTTGTGCGGGCGCTAAAGCAATCTTAGATTTACCTTTAACGTTAGAGTATTTAGAAACAATGGGTGTTCCAGTTCTTGGTTTTAAAACAGAAGAACTCCCAGCTTTCTATACAGCGCATTCAGGTTTAAAAGTAGACTACGCTATTGATAATTATCAAGAAGCCGCAAAAATAATTGCAGAAAAGAGAAAAAATAATCTTAATGGTGGTATATTAATTACCAATCCAATTCCGGAACAATACGCCATGGATGATAAAATCATTAACGATGCTATTAATAAAGCATTAAAGATGGCGGATGAACAAGGAATTAAAGGCAAAGCCACAACGCCATTCTTATTAAAAACCATCGTGGAATTAACTGGTGGTGATTCTTTAGAATCCAATATCCAATTAGTTTTAAATAATGCGATGGTGGGAGCAGAGATTAGTAAAGAGGTTTGTAAATTAAAGTGAAAACAGAACATCGATTAGCAGAAGCTCTTAAGAATATGATGTCTGAACTACCGTTAGAGGAAATCTCGGTAGCCGCTTTAACGCGCCGTTGTAAAGTTCATAGACAAACTTTCTACTATCATTTTAATGATATCTATGACTTATTAGCGTTAGTTTTTCTTAACGAAAAAATCCCTCATATTGATGAAGTGAGAAATTCCGAAGAAATGGTAACTGCTATCTACAATTACTATATGAGTAACCAAGCCTTTATTGATGGAACATTAAACTCTGCTGGTAAAGATTTATTTGAAGAGTTTGTATATAACACCTGCTATCGTTTATTTACTAAATTCATTAATAATTTAGTGGAATCAAAGCGCATCAATATTAACGATAAAAAAAATATCGTTAGATTTAGAGCGTTTGCCTATTCTAATAGCATCGTGTATTACTTATCCACTCATAAGAGCAAGAGTTTAGAAGGTATGCTCATGTGTTTCTCTTTTGAAAACGATGAAAACATGAGAAAAGAAATCATGGATTTACTTGATTATAGGTGGAGGAACAAAGCGTGATCGATTTTGATTTTGTGAGTCCCACCAAGATTTACTTTGGTAAAGATAAAGAACAATTAGTTGGCCAAATTTGCCAAGAATTTAACTATAAAAAAGTCTTTATTATCATTGGCCAAAACTCCGTTAAGAAAAGCGGATTATTAGATAAGGTTTTATCATGTCTTAATGCCTCTGATATTAAATATCAGATTTTAGAAGGTGTAAGGCCAAATCCCACGATTGATTTGTGCTATAAAGGCATAGAACAAGCAAGAAGTTTTAAACCAGACGCTCTTTTAGCGATTGGTGGTGGATCTGTTATCGACACCGCGAAGAACATTGCTGCTGGTTATTACTATGATGGTGATTCATTTGATTTCAATTTACATAAAGCATCGCCAAAGAAAGCCTTACCAATAGGAGTTATCTTGACAATTGCCGCCTCTGGTAGTGAACTATCAAATTCATGTGTTATCCAAGATGATAAAAAACAAATTAAAAGAGGTTTCAATTCTGATTTAGTTAGACCTATTTTCGCTATTGAAAACCCAGAACTAACATATAGTGTTTCGAAAGAACAAACTGCCTATGGCATTGTCGATATGATGATGCATACTTTAGAAAGATATTTTAATCCTTCTAGTGATAACGAACCCGCTGATGGATTTGCAGAAGCTTTGTTGTGCTCGGTTGTAAAAGCAGCGAGGACGTGGGTGGAAAATCCCAATGATTATGATGCAAGAGCAATCCTAATGTTAATGTCATCTTTATCACATAACGGCATCACAAGTATCGGTAAGGGTAGTTTTCTATATGTCCATCAATTAGAACACGCTGTTTCTGGTGTCTATCCAAGTGTTGCTCACGCTGCCGGTTTAGCGGTCTTGTTCCCAGCTTGGGCTAGATACTATGCTAACTATGATACTGATAAGTTTGATAGACTAGCCACTAATGTGTTTGGGCTTAATAAAAAAGATAAATTAGCAAATGCTAATGCAGGAATTGATGAAATTGAAAAATTGTTTGATATACTATCTATGCCTAAAACATTTAAAGATTTAGGCATTGATCAACCAGATATTGATAAATTAGTTAATTTAATTACCGATAATGGTAAAAGAGTTATAAATCATCCGAAGAAGAACATGGATCGAGAAGTACTCTCAAAAATATTTGAGAGTTGTTTATAGGAGGAATCATCATGAAAAAGGAAGACATAACTGGACTTATTGTCTATCTCATTATTATTGTCTTAGCGATTGTCTTTGGCTTAACAGTTTTACAAGCACACGCTAAACCAGGCGAAACAACACTAACGGGTTTTGCGTATGTTATGTATATTATCGGTTCCGTTTTAGGCGGTGCTATATTTAATAGCATCCTATTTGAAGTAGCTCATGTTTTAGGCGCTAAAATTGGTAAATATGTAATATTAAGTGTTAATATTCTTGGCTTATGCTTTTATAAAGCGGGAGAAAAGACAAAATTTAAGTTCGCTTCCTTTGATGGGTTAACTGGTGAAACTAAAATCGTTCCAAAAGAAGGCATGGTTGAAAAAGCCAATCCATACCCATATTTATTCTTTGGTTCTCTTTTCTTTGCGGTTGAAGCAGTAGCGGTCATGGTAACATTCTCCATTTTAAATGGCACGAATGATCCTGCAATGAAAGACGTTGCCTATGCATTGTTAACTATTGGTGCAATTGGTCTTGTAGTTTTACTTTATAACATTATTCCAATGCGTGTTGACTCCATTACCGATGGCTATCGTTTAACAATGGTGAGTAATCCTAAAAACAGATTAGCGTTTAACGAACTCTTAAGAGTCCAATATGAAGTGGAACAAGGGAACGCTGATATTGAAGTGAGGGTTTTTGAAGAAATTACTGACTTCACCGCAGACTTAAATCTTAACCACGTGTACGCTCTTTTGGATAAAAAATCTTATAAAGAAGCGGAAGAAATCTTAGATAAGATCATTTCGGCAAAAGCCAATATCTCTGCGAAAGTATATATCCGCGCGGTAGCACAAAAGGTTTATATTAATTTAATTACTAAGAGCATTGAAGAATCTCGTGAATACTACGACAAGGAAGTACCGGTTGCCGAAAGAAGAGAAATTTCTAATGATGTTTCCATGGCGTCCATCCGTGCTTATTTATTAATGTCTGGTCTATTAGACAAATCTAGAAGTGAATGTATCATAGCTTTAAACAATGTTTATAGAGCCTTTAAACACACTCCAAAGAACAGACAAAAAACAGAAGTCGCATTATTTAATGAAGCTTTGGATAAAGTTGTTGCCGCTCATCCAGATTGGGAACTAGAGGGTTACAAACTTCAAATCTCTGAAAAATAGTGGCATTAAGAGTCATAAAAAAAGCGTCTCAAGCGAGACGTTTTTTTATAGCTAATGGAATAAATAGATAGGAATGGATGGAGCTCTGCTATAACCACAGTATGAACCGTTGTAATATTCTAAGTAAACATTAGCGGCGTTCTTCATAACAAAGCCTTTACCAGTAGTTGTAATGCTCCACGATAGGCTACCGTTATTAGTAGGAGTGGTGCCTAAACCAATGCTGTAGTGGGATCCATCAATATAACCAAATATGTACTTATTTGTTTCTTTGTTTTGGATATAGTAATTTCCGTCGCTTTGTTTGATGAATTTGTAATACTTAAAGGTCACATCACCACTAGGAATCATCTTGGTTTTATCGTCGTTCACTACCGCACCAATTGGCTTAATATACCAAGGAAGGTTGTCAGCTTTTGGCTCATTATCCATGGCATAATAATTGAATGAAGTGCTGGAATCGCTAGAAGCGATAACATATTCGTTTCCGTCTATATTACTAAGTGTGCTTTCGATATTTAAGGCATCATCAAATTCGTTTGGATCAGGTGGGATTTCTCCACCGATTAGACCATTGTTATTCCAAATATAAGAAGCATATTCTGGATGATCAACAAATGGATTACGTCCATAACCATTATTACTTAAGTAATTATTAATTTGAATCTCGATTGGTGTTGGAGCATAAGCGGCGTTCCATGCTAATAAGGTGGAAAGAGTGCCCATTGTTTTTAAACTGGTGGCATCACCAGGATTGTTGGATAATGACAAACCATCTCTATAGTACATAGTGGCAGCATAGAGGATTACTCTAGCAGATTCGCCACGGGCACCTTCAAAACCACAGCACGCTGGATCCCATTCGCTGCTTCCTAAACCATAGAATTTATTGCCACGGCTGCTATTTTCACTTGTTAATGTTGGTCTGATAATAAATGGATCAGCACCCGGTCCGTCTTTTCCAGTACCTCTAGAATTTGGCCAAGTATGTTCTCTATTGCATTGGCCAGTGGTGGCGGTTAATGTAGCGTCATGATAGAAAGGTACAAATGTTGACGAAGAGGCATTTGGATATGCTGCCGCTTTAGCGCCAACAGATAAACAGTTATTATATGTTGTTGTTTGTGTCCTTTTACCAGCCATTTTTGATTGTAAGGCATTTCTAAATTCTGCACCTCTTAAGGATAGATTGATGTTCCACGTTGGATCATCGTCAATTGGAGGAACACTATAGTAACTTGAAGAACTGCTGCTTGAAGCGGAACTGCTACTAATAGAAGATGAACTAATAGAGGATGAAGAAGAGCTCTGACTACTGCTACTAGATGAGCTTGGAATGGACGATGTAATATCGTTACTGCTTGTGGTTGTCGATGAACTAGCAGAACTTGAATATGTTAAAGAAGTAGCACTACTTGGACTACTATCTTCACTAGTTGTGCTAATTGCACTAGTCGTGGTATTTTCACTAGTTATACTAGTGGTAGTGCTAGAAGTACGTGGGTTAACAACGCAACCACTTAATACTAACGCAAAGGCTGATATGATTAATGATGTTATTTTGTATTTTTTCATAGCACGCACATTATATACGATTGTCTTGCATAAAAAAAGACTGCCTATTTGATGACAGTCATTTTTTAGTAATTGATTACTTGCCAGAGACCGCTAATTTCTTGATTAAGACAGATTCAGCGGAAACACCAGATGGTGAAACAGTCACGTCATTACCAACTTCAAGAACGTCTTTGAAGACTTCTAATAAGTTTCCGGAAACAGTAATTAAGTCTAATGGTTTACCTTTCTTACCATTTTCAATCATGAAACCAGTTGATTGAAGTGAGAAGTTACCTGATTGAGGATTTAATCCAGCATGTAAACCAGAAACATCGGTAATAAAGACACCGTTGCCCACTTCTTGGAATAATTCTTCTTGTGATTTCTTGCCTGGTTTAAGTGATAAGAATGAAGTGCTAATACCCTTCTTAGAACCGCCACCATAACCATTACCGGTTGATTGAACACCCGCTTTAGCGGCAGTGGTTAAATTGTATAAGTATGTTTGTAAAACACCATTTTTGATAATTGGTTTGTTATAAGTAGCAACACCTTCATCATCAAACCATCTCGCAAAGACGTTCTTTTGGAGTGGCTTATCTTCGATAGTGACTTTACTTGATGCAATCTTTTGGCCAACTTTATCAATGAATAAAGAAGAATGTTTTTGAACTTCTTCTGCATCAGCATGGCCAACATAGGCTTTCATGAGGGACGTGACAACGTCTGGGTGTAAAACCGCTTTATATTTGTTGGTTTCGCATGGCTCACCACCAAGTTGATCAACGGTGATTTTGACAATCTTTTTAGCGAATTCTTCAGCGTTAAACTTGCTGAAATCATTATCTAAGAAGAAGTCATAACCAGACTTTGTCTGTTCACCTTCTTTAGCGACACATTGGGCCACAAATGTAAAATAGTTGCTCTTTTGTGTTAAGTTAAGGCCATTGGAATTAATCAATGTCACCTTTTCAGTTGTTTGGCTATATTCAGTACCCGCCACTTCAACGATACGTTTATCAATGTTTTTTAAAGCATTTTCTAAAGCATGGAGTTTTTCCATTTTTTCGTCAATAGTTACTTCTTCTAAGGCCTTATTAAAAGTATTTACTTTGTGGTATTTTTCAGAACCTTTGAAAATGAAAATTGGATCATCGTTTTCAATGACTTTGGCATTGGCCACCATTTCACTAATCAACCATTGTGCTTTATCTTTATTCCATACATCAGCAGTAGCAGCGCCACATTTACCGTTTAAGATACCTCTAGCTAAGATTGAATAACCATTGTTATCTTTGTATTCGTCAACTTCTCCGTGGAATAAGGAAATTTGTAAACTGTGGGATTCAGAAATGTATAATTCGACTTCTTCTAAACCCGCTTCTTTTGCTAAAGCAAAAAACTTATCATATTTACCCATTATTTTAACTCCCCTCCGCGGCCACCGACAGTGACTTCGCTTACTCTAAGAGTTGGTTGACCAACGTTTGTTCTAATTGAACCAGATGAAGCACCACACATACCTTGGGCTAAATCTAAGTCGTTAGCGACCATATCAATCTTCTTCAAGATTTCAGAACCTTTACCAATTAAGGTTGCACCTTTAACTGGCTCACAGATCTTACCATCTCTAATGATATAGGCTTCAGAACAACCAAAGTTGAATTCACCTGTTGTTGGATCAACAGAACCACCGTTAAAGCCAACAGCGTATAAACCTAACTTTGTCGCAGCAATAACTTCTTCTGGAGTATTTTTACCATTACAAATATAGGTATTAGACATACGTGAAGTAGGAATGAAGCGGTAGTTTTGTCTACGACAAGCACCGTTACCTTCTCTATTCATACGACGACCATTGAGATCATCAATCATATAGTCGTTTAATTTACCATTTTTAATAAGTAATCTCTTTGTACCTGGATTGCCTTCATCGTCAATATCGATTGAACCCCATTGACTTGGAATAGTGGAGTCATCGACCGCACTGACGACTGGTGAGGCAACATAATCACCAATCTTATTATTTGAGAAACAAGATAAGCCTTTAGCAACCGCACTAGCTTCTAATGGGTGACCACAAGATTCGTGGAATAAGACACCACCCCAACCATTACCAATAACAACTGGCATTTTGCCACTTGGGCATTCCGCCGCTGTTAACATCTTAAGAGCGGTTTCCGCAGCTTTTCTTGCTGTTTTCTTTGGATTGACTTTATCGGTTCTGAAATAACTGATATCTTGTTGCGCACCAGGGCCTTCAAATCCGGTTTCAAAACCATTTTGATCAGCGGCGATGACTTGATACATCATTCTGCCGAATTCAGTCGCGCGTTTGAACCATTTACCTTTAGAGTTAAAGACTGCGACAAAACGATGTGTATCACCAAAGCCACCGAATGTTCTTACGATGCGAGGATCTTTCATTGAATTGATTTCATCAATACCTTCACGGACTAAGGCAATCTTTTCTTCAACAGGAACATCATCATAACTACGGTTTACTGGGTTACGATTCTTGCATTTAATCATGTCTAACTTCTCAACGGTAATCAAACGTTTATCGTGGAATGATTTACTTAATGATTCCGCAAGTTTGAGTAATCCTTTCTTGCTTAAATCGTTAGTATATCCATACACGCATTGGTTATTTTTGAGTAAACGTAAACCAACACCGCATAAAGAAGTAGAACTGCTTGTTTCAACTTTACCGTTTTCAATCATTACTGAGTGGGCGTGAGAATCTTCGTAAAAGATTTCGGAATAATCCGCACCAGTAGCTAAACTAGCGTTGAGTACTTCAATAGCTAACTTTTTACTAATCATATATCTCCTCCTTACTACATTAATATTTTCAATTGGAAGCATTTTAGCATAATTCCATTGAATTATGGAATAAATACATCTCAGTAAATAAAAATGACGCCCAGAGTTTGCGTCATTTGATTGAGTTTTTAATCGCGTCGAATGTTTCTTCGCTCAGATCGTGTTCCACTTTGCAGGCATCTTTTTCCGCCTGTTCTGGTGAAACACCGATTTTTATCAATAAGCTTTTTAATACACAGTGTCTTTCATAGACCTTATCTGCGATAACGTGTCCTTCTTTGGTTAATGAGATAAAACCTTTATCATCAATTGATATTAATCCCGCTTCTTTTAGCTTTTTCATCGCTACTGAAACAGAAGGTTTAGAAAAACCCATATCGTGAGCAATATCAATAGAACGGACTTCACTCTTTTTTTCTTTGATGATTAAAATTCTCTCTAAATAATCTTCAGCACTTTCGTAGATTTTCATATTATTAATATAACTTTTTATATTATATAAAAACAATAAGTAAATATATTTTCATTAATGGTCATGCTATTATTGATATATGGCTAATAGATATTGTCCGCAATGCGGAAGTGAAGTTCCTGAGAACTCAAAATTTTGTTTTTCTTGTGGCACAGATTTAAGTGGCTTTAATGCAAACCCTGCTTATAATCCCGCTCCACAAAACTTTGTAGACCCCGATGCTGAACCGGTCGTGGTTCTTAAAAGTCGCTCCATTGCACCATACATTGTCTCCGCGGCTTTAACATATACCGTGGTTATTCCATTACTTTTCTTTCCGTTCTATGTGCCTGTTGGTTATGATCCAGAATTCTTTGTGTTCTGGGTGTGGTTCGCTAGCATTATCGCTATCATTTTAGGTAGTGTTTTAGAACCGCTCAGTTGTGTGTTCGGCATTATTAGAACAACAAGACTGAATCGCCTTTCTGGGCAAATGATTACTTATGTTCCTTCTAGAAATGCATTTGTATTCCCAACACTCAATGGCCTAAAAGAAATCTATGCTAGAAACATTGTTTCCTTTGTTGGGCCGGCTGCTGTAGTGGTGACATACTATGATGAAGGCGGACCAAGGCGTATTTTATCAGGCTGGTGTATAAGGGAAGATATTTATATTCTTAGAGATAAGTTAACAGAAGTCTTGCAAACATCTGTTATATAAAAAGTCCTAAAGATAATAAGGAAACTACTAATACGGGTACGCTAACAACGGACCCGTATTTTATAAAGTCTAAGAAAGTAAACTTCATATCATGTTTGCTTAATAGATTTGAGAACATAATGCCCGCCAAAGCACCAATAGGTGTTAAAAAGGCACCAATATTGCTACCCACAATACTAGAATAAGTGGCTTTTAGATATTGACCATTTGTTAAAGCGGTAGGAACGTTTGAGTATAAAATACTCATTGGAATATTGTTAATCACATTAGATAAAGCATATGAAGAGGCACCATAATTGAAGATTAAATTACCATGATTTAAGAATTCACCAATCTTATTAGCGATACCTTGATAGTTTAAAGAAATAACGATAACGGACATTGATAAGATGAATGGAATTAATTGATAAGGCAATCTTTTAAAGCAATCTTCAAGGTAGATCCATTCTTTTCTAGTAATAATTCTCACCATTAAGGAAATCACCAATAAAGAAAGAGCGCAGATCATTGCGATTAACCACATCTCAACATGGATATATGGTGAAATAACTAAAAACACTAAGCACACTAGTAAGTGAAGACCACCGATAATGAGATCGATTTTGCTTTCAATGTGGACAATTACCTTTTCATCGTTAGATAGTGGTTGTTTTAAATCTTTTCTGAACAACAAAAAGATAATTAATAACTCTGTTAAACCCGCAAGAATGGTGGGTAACCACATTACTTTGAAGTAACCAATAAACGTAATACCTGCTGCAGTGGCTAAATAGATATTGGTGGGGTTACCAATAATAAACATCATTGAC
This sequence comes from Bacilli bacterium, assembly GCA_017651165.1. Lineage (GTDB taxonomy): Bacteria > Bacillota_I > Bacilli_A > RFN20 > CAG-826 > RUG14515. The sequence continues at coordinate 18,303 of JAGCDH010000025.1, read as the reverse complement.
CATGTATTAGCCGCGGCAAATTCTGCGATTAAATAAGGCAGCGCTCTAATCTTTGCGTGCTTACAGAAGAAACAAATAAACGGTGTGAAAGTAAGAATGACTATGTCATTAGATGTAAAAATAGTGAGTGTGGCCACTAAGAAATAAAGAATAAAGAACAAAACATATTGATGTCCTTTAGCTTTATTAACAGCAACAGAGGCCAAATATTTAAACAATCCTAATTCATCTAGATAGATGGATAAGACCGTCATTGAGAAGAATAGAATTAATATCTTAATTGGGTTAACTGCGCTTTTACTTGTCCAAGAAGAAGTTATCTCCTTAATTGGACATAATAAAGAAGCCACTAAAATTACAGCGCCCAAAAGAGCAATTAGCCAGTACGTGTCTATTTTAAGTCCCTTAATTTTGATATGAGGGAAGAATAGTATTGATAGAGTGATCCCTAAGAATGTAATACCGCAAACAATAATCGTAGCTATCATATTCACAAATGAATATCATAGTCTTTTTATTTCTTAAGGCAATAAAAAAGCGGATTGAATCCGCTATTTATTTGATATCGATGTCCGCTTTGACTTTGACTGAATGTTTATCGTCGTCATCATCGTCTTCGTCTTTATCTGGTTTACCAATGGCCTTATTAATTGCGCCAACAGTAGTGTGATATAGAGGAATAGCGAGGAATACGACCCACATTGGATGCCATAAGTGAGCATCTAAACCTGGAATACACATACACACGAAGAAGAAAGCGAATAATGAGACAAATGCGATATTGAAGTGCTGAGCGTTACCTTTTCTCACCGCTCTCATGAATGAACAAACGATTTCTGGTAAGAAGAAGACAACCCAAGCGTTATACCATAAATTGCAAACAGCACCTAAGATGATATAAGCGATAACCGCCATGGTGAACAATGTTGCTTCAATAGCACCGATTACAGCGTTTGGTACATCAAAGTTCTTTCTTTTAACTGTGCCGTCTTTGTTATAGCAAGTAATACCATCATGGTCGATAGTGACTTTCTTACCATCTTTGGCAAAGAGAACGACATGATCGTCTTTGATTTCTGCGTGATCGTCTTGATTCTCTTCTTTTGATTCTTCTTTCTTATCGCCTTTGACTTGTTCTTCAACGATAGTGTCGATGTCTTCGTCTGTGGCTAATAACTCATCAAGGGAGACGCCATATAACTTAGCTAAGCAAATAAGGTTATCGGTATCTGGAGAAGCTTCCGCTCTTTCCCATTTACTGACTGCTTGTCTTGATAAGCCTAATTTGTCGGCTAACTCTTCTTGCGAGTATCCGTATTTCTTTCTTAATTTAACTAATCTATCTGCGATTTCGATTGTCATAACTCTGTCCTCCTGTTTTTGACGGAACCAATCTAGCATTTATTATTTCGGTTGCGCCACCAACTCTGGTTAGAATTTTCGCAACTTTTGGTTGCAAATCTACATATGCCCCTTTAAAAAGTCGCGGACATTATTATCATAACGGCTTTCATCGAATAATCTAACTCTAGAATGTTCTGCTCCATCAAACCAGACGATTTGTTTATCTTTTGAACCGCATTTTTCAAAAAGGGTTTTGCTCTTTTCTGGTAAGCAATAGACATCGTGAGTACCCCAAATAAAGAGCACTGGTAAATCAAACTGAGGCATATATTTTTCAGGATTAGAATCATTGATTGAACAACCAGTTTTTAATCTGAACCACATCCAAATTTCATAGAAGACTGGGAACATATGATGTCCACCTTCTTTGTAGTGATTCTTATAGATTTCTTTATATGAGATAAAAGCACTGTCGAGAATGACCGCTTTTAAATAGTCGGTTTTATATCTTGTACATACAATAGTTGCGCAGCATGTGCCTACGCATATGCCATGTAAGTAGATTTCCTTTTGACCTAATTCATCATGGAGATATTTCATCCATAAACTGACGTCATTAGCCTCTTTAATACCACCGGTACTGCATTTACCTTCACTAAGGCCATGCGCTCTTTGGTCAATCGTTAAAACATTGATACCTAATTCCTTATACGGATTAGCGTAGAAATAAGAATAAATTGATACTTCTCTTCTACCAGGAAGAATAATCACTGTTTTATCAAAGCCATAATCAAACCATTCACCATATAAAGTCAAACCATCTTTTGACTTGATAGTGAGTTTCTTCATATAGCCTTTATTAGCCTCACCCCACACTAGGCTTTTTGCCCACATGGTTTCAAGGGGAATACATCCTGGCTCAGAACATTTATCTCTGCCCCAGTTACCTCTTTTATGACTTCTCATTAAGGTTTTGCTATAGACGATATAGGCGGTAATGAATGTCAAAATAATCCCGATTAATAAGTTCGCTCCAAGGACGATTCCAACGATTAACAAAATAGTGCCTAACATAACAAAAACCGTGCAAATTGACTATTTTTTCTTTAATAACTCTTCTAAAATGGCCTTTTCTTTAACGCAGTTTTCAGAAACTTTTTCATCACCTGCATAGAAAGCCGCTGCTAAGCCTGGGCCAACATTCGCGCCAGTAGATTGACCCATTGGTACAAAGATTAAATGTTTTGGTCTAAATGTCTCTTCAACTATTTGCTTCATTTCTAAAGCTTGTTTTTCTCTCGCAGAATAAGTGATGACGAAAATTTTATCGTTATAATCACCAATTGTCTTTTGGATATATTTTGGGAAAACTCTCATCACTTGTTTATAGCCACGAGCTTTACCTAAAACTTGTGATAAACCAGTTTCATTACAAAGATCCGCCATTGGCTTGATACCAATCATGTTGCCCATAAACGCTGCGGCCTTTGGAATTCTACCTTTTCTTGCTAAGAAGAATAAGTCATCCAAGAAACCACATTCATGGATTCTTAAACGGAAGTGATCTAAATATTCGACTGTCTCATCAAAAGACATGTTTCTTTCATCTCTACATAAAGAAGCTTCAACCGCTAATAAAGTAATCGCGCCACTATATCTTAAAGAGTCAATGACAACAATCTTAACATTTGGATATTGTTCCATGACTTCTTTTGCCGCTACTGTGAAAGCACTATAGCCGCCACTCATCTTCGATGAAATGGTAAAGACAACAACGTTTCTTCCTTCTTTAGCTAAAGCGGTTAAACGATCAATGATTGTTTGAGGAGCAGGAAGAGAAGAACTGAAGTTATTCTTCTTGTTGCTCATTAAAGCAAAGTATTCGTCTGGTTTCATTGTATCCCAATAGATGTCTGTTGGTTTTTCTGTACCATCAGGCCAGACCACTGTGGATATTGGTGTTTCTTCAATGCCGTATTTAGCAATGATTTCTCTGGTGAAATCACCACCAGCATCAGTCAAAATAGCAAAATTATTGTTCATGATGTGAGCTCTCCTCTTTTTTACGAATCTTTTTCATTTTAATTTTCCACGCTATATAAGCAAGAGGAAAATTACATAAAAATACTAAAACCAGTGCAATTGTGTACGCAAGTGCGGGCCATAGATGGCAGAATTTATAGAACACAACGAATAAACCACCAACAAGTAATGTCTTAATCGTGGAATACGCGCCTTCAATTAATACACGCCTACCCATTTTTCTAGTTGGCCACATTAAAGCGGTTAATCCCATTGAGACTTCAAAATAGAAAACATATGAGATTAAGAACGAAGCGTAAACCACTAACTTTGGGAAAGCAGTGGTTAACACTAATAACATACCGATGCTTAAGAAAGCACAGACTAGTGGGACTAAGGCATTAATCCAAATTGTTCTTTGAATTCTAAAAGTATCTAGGTTTGGTCTAAAGTGTGAAGATTTATTACCATCTAAATAGATGGTTTCAATCGGTAATTCCTCAATTCTAATTTTTTTGATTTGAAGAGTGCAAATGACATTCATTTCGTACTCGTAGTGGTCACCCTGTAATGATACAAGGTTATATAACAAATTGATTGGAAAACCTCTGAGACCACATTGATCATCACCAACATAGTCTTTGGTCACTAATGTACGGCATAAACGCGACATAAAGTTACCGTTTCTACTTCTCTTAGGGACGCTCTTATCAAATTTACGGCAACCAAGAACAACGTTATTGGTTTCATGCAATCTATCATCAATTCTCACAATATCTTTAATGGCGTGTTGGCCGTCGCAATCACATGTGATGACATACTTATGTCCGTTTGGATTTAAATTGATATATGAAAAGCCATATCTAAGAGCGGCACCCTTACCACGGTTTCTATCTTGGTTCAGAATTAAAGCGTAGTTTTTTGCTTCTTCAAAGACACTTTGATATTCTTCACCAGAACCATCGTTAACCACAACGATATCAAAACCTTCATTTTTAAGACTGGTTAAAAGTTCAATCATTAAATGATCAGGTTTATAGGCTGGTATAAGAATGTATGTCTCTTTTCTTTGAGAATTAACGGCATCCATAATGCTTTATTATAGTGAAAAATATAAAATTTTTAAATTGTATTTGCTAACCTAATTTATATTTGTTAGTATTTATGAGCAAACTTTCTTTGGACGACATTTACTGTCCAAGGCGGAAGGAGATTAAAGCTATGAAAAAAGGAATTCATCCAGAATACCATCGTTGCACAGTCACATGCGTCTCATGTGGTAACACATTTGAAACTGGTTCAACTTTAAAAGAAATCAAAGTTGATACATGCGCTAACTGCCATCCATTCTATACCGGCAAACAAAGATTTGTTCAATCCGATGGTCGTGTTGATCGTTTCAACCGCAAGTACGGCTTAAACAACGAAAAGAAATAAGAAGTATTAAAAAGAAAAACCCCGTGTCATCAATAACATGGGGTTTTATTTTGCTTTATTCTTCTGGTTTTACTAAGTGACAAGCCACTTGGTGACCAGGTTTAACTTCCACAAGTCTTGGTCTAGATTCAGCACATTCAGGTCTTGCTTTCGGACATCTTGTTCTGAATGGACAACCGCTTGGAGCGTTAAGTGGTGATGGAATATCACCTTGCATAATAATACGCTTATTGTTTCTAGCGATGTCTGGATCTGGAACAGGAATCGCAGACAACAATGAATTTGTATATGGGTGCAATGGATTTTCGAATAATTCATCGCTATCCGCAAATTCAACGATATGTCCTAAATACATAACGGCGATTCTATTTGAGATGTGTCTCACGACTAATAAGTTATGAGCGACAAAGAGATATGTAAGTTTGAGTTTTTCTTGCAACTCTTTAAAGGTATTAATCACTTGCGCTTGAATGGAAACGTCTAATGCGGAGACAGGTTCGTCGCAAACAATAAATTCAGGATTAAGAGCCAAAGCTCTCGCAATACCAATACGCTGTCTTTGGCCACCAGAGAATTCATGCGCATATCTTGTTGCATGTTCGCTTGATAAGCCAACCATTTTCATGAGTTCTTCCACTCTTCTGTGGCGTTCTTCTTTGGTCTTACAAATCTTATGTGCATCTAATGGCTCAGCAATGATGTCTTCGACGGTCATACGTGGATCCAAAGATGAATATGGATCTTGGAAAATCATTTGCGCGTGTTTTCTAAACTCTTTAATGAGTTTCTTATAGTATTTTTTACTAGCTTTGATTTTCTCAATATTCTTTTCTAGTCTTTCAATACGGTCATTGGCCAATTTAACTTGGTTAATAGCCTCTTCGTCACCGGCTTGAACCTTCGGTTCTAATTCATTAATCAAATTTTTCATTTCATTGATTTTGCCAGTGAGTTCATCGATATCCATTTTGGTACCAGGATTAACTCTTTGACCATTGAAGATAATACGGCCACCGGTTGGTTTGTATAATTGAAGAACAGTTCTACCTAATGTGGTTTTACCACAGCCAGATTCACCGACTAAACCAACGGTTTCGCCTCTTTTAACGGTAAAGCTAACATCATCAACCGCTTTTAAAGGTTTGGTTTTCATGAAACCAACGTTTACAGGGAAATACATCGAGAGGTGGTTAACTTCTAAGACGATTTCTTTTTTGACGTTTAAGTCTTCATTTGCAGCAGCAAACTCTTTGTCTAGTTGTGCTTGTAATTCTTTTGAAATCATAAAACTTACCTCCTATTCTCCCTTCTTCTTTTCATATATTCTGGCCAAAGCCTTCTTTGTGGATAACATCTTCTTTTCAATATAATTGAACCACACTAAATCTCTCTTGCTTTGGGCAACTTTTTCTTTCGCGGCATCGATTTCTGTTAATGCCTTCACTTTTTCTTCGCGAGAAACTTTCTTTTGAGCAGCATAATTCTTTCTTGCCACTTTTAAGTTATTCTTTGCTTCTTGGACTGCTTCTTTAGAAGCGTTTGGATTAACAGGAGTGGTGGAAATCACTAATGTTTCTAAATAGGCATTAAATTCATCGGCTGACATATTTGGAGCCTTAGTGCCGATCTCCACTTTATGGTGCTTAATCTTTTTATGAACGTCATTCTTATCAATAGATAATCTTTCTTTACCACCGGTATGACGTTCTTTGATTGCATAGGCAAAATCGCGTTTAGCACGACGATATTCAAGCTTAGCGTCTCTGATTTGATAACGGGCCGCTTCAATTTCATCTTTGCTTGATGCATTATCGCCAATCTTAGCGGTGTTTTCCGCTTTCTTAGACAAATAATCTTGATAAGCCTTTTCCACGTCTAAACGGCTGATTCTAGAGAAGGCTTTATTGCCTTCTTCACAACTATCGATATACTTATCGAAGTCTTCTTCTTTAATCTTGCCTTCTTGATAGAGCTTTTCTAAGTATTTAAAGCAAGCTGTATAATGATCGTCACCGACTTGAATGAATTTCGGGAATTTCTTCAAGCAGACTTTCATACAGTTTTTACAACGTGGGGCAAAAGAACAACCACTTGGTAAAGTGAAAACATCCACTGGGTTACCAGGAATTGGTTCTAATTTATCCGCGCGTTTACCCGCTTTTGGAATGGAATTAATAAGACCTTTAGTATATTCGTGTTGTGGATTATAGAAGATATCATCAACTGTACCAGTTTCCACGATTCTACCAGCGTACATAACGTTTACTCTATGACAGATTTGGGCGACAACACCTAAATCGTGAGTAATGATAATAATACCGACGTTAAGTCTCTTCTGTAAGTCGATTAATAACTCAAGAATTTGCGCTTGAATGGTGACGTCTAAAGCGGTCGTTGGTTCGTCAGCGATAATTAAATCTGGTTCGTTAATTAACGCCATGGCGATCATCACTCTTTGGAGCATGCCACCAGAATGTTCGAACGGATATTGTTTCAAACGTTTTTCTGGTTCGTTAATGCCCACTAAACGGAGCATTTCTAACGCTCTTTTTTGAGCGAAGTTCACTTGATCGTGTAATTCTTGCTTAAGTGGGGCTATGGTTTTCTCTTTTTCTTCTGGATTATTAGCGAATTCAGTTTCTTTCGCTTTAATTTCCGCTTTTAATTCAGCAATGCGAGCTTTTCTATTTTTCTTATGTTCGCTATCTTCGTGAATCTTAACGGCTTCTCTTAATTGATTACCAATACTCCACACTGGATTTAAAGAAGACATTGAGTCTTGGAAGATAATAGAGATATTCTTACCTCTAATTCTTTGTAATTGTTTATTTGGTAAACCAAGTAATTCTTGGCCTTTGAATTTAATAGAACCACCGATGACACGTCCTGGTTTTTCTAAGATTTGCATGACAGAATACGCAGTCACGCTTTTACCAGAACCAGATTCACCGACGATACCTAAAACTTCGCCTCTTCTTAAGGTGAATGAAACACCATTAACACTTCTCACTTCGCCAGAAGGGACATTGAATGATGTATGGAGATCTTTTACTTCTAATAAAACTTCTTTTTCCATATCTTTCCCTCCTATTTCTGTTTCGGGTCAAAGGCATCTCTAAGGCCATCACCCGCTAAGTTGAGTGCTAAGACGATTAAACAAATAAATACTGCTGGAATGAGTAATAAGTAAGGTTGAGTTGGTAATGCTCCAATTGCGTCACTAGCTAAACTACCTAATGATGGCATTGGTGCGCTGACACCTAAACCAATAAAGCTCAAGAATGATTCAGTAAAGATAGCACTTGGTATTTGTAAAGTAGCGCTCACGATAATAACTGATAAGCAGTTAGGAATAATGTGCTTTCTTAAAATCATTGGAGTGCTTGTACCAATTGATCTACTGGCTAAAACGTATTCAGTTTGTTTAATGGATAAGACTTGACCACGCACTAATCTGGCCATACCTACCCAATATAACAAAGCATAAACAATGAAGATGGATATTAATGAGGTACCAACGTTTTCTAGTGGTGTCCCTTCAAAATCGAAAGCGTTATTCAAAACAACAGATAAGAGAATGATGATGACCATATCTGGCAACGAATAAATAACGTCAACGATACGCATCATAATCATATCAACCTTGCCACCACTGAAAGCAGAGATTGAACCATAAATAGTACCGACAATCAAGACAATGAAAGCGGCAAAGAAACCAACGAGTAATGAGACACGTGCGCCATAAATGACACGAATAAAGTAGTCTCTGCCAGCATTATCTGTACCAAAGATGTGTGGCCAGATGAACTCACCGGCGGCCATACGTGCTTTTTCGGTTTCACAGTACGTAAATGGTGCCAAATTAGCAAACGACCCATCGACTGGCTTACCAGGAATAATGCCTAATTGTTGGTCATAACTATATGGATAGAAGATCGGAACGATAAAGATAGCTAATAAGACAAGAATCACAAAGAACAATGAAATAACAGCAATCTTATTTCTTCTAAATCTTCTAACAGCGTCTCCAAAGAAGGAAGTGGAAGGGCGCATAAATGTTTGTTCTTCTTTTTCTTTATCTGTTGCCACTTTGAAAATTGATTCACGATCGTAATCAACTTGGAAAGAAAAAGGATTTCTAAATTTCTTCATTTGACGGCCCTCCTTTACTCTAATTCAACGCGTGGGTTAACCACTTTATAAAGAATGTCACTAACTAAAACCATAATGACGACTAAATATGTTAAGAAAATAGTGAGGCCCATAACTTCTGGATAGTCACGGTTAGTAATTGACGCGACGAATTCACGACCAATACCAGGAATACCGTAGATCTTTTCGACGACAAGTGAGCCAGTCACGATAAAAGCAATCATTGGTCCAGCGTATGTAATAACTGGAGTTAATGAATTTCTTAATGAGTGTTTATATAAAACTCTTGAGAAACTAGATCCCTTAGCATAAGCGGTTCTAATGTAATCGCTACCAAGGACATCAAGAGTGGATGAACGAGTTAAACGCGTAATGTACGCCATCGGGTACAACGAAAGCGTAAATGTTGGAAGAATGTATCCGCGCCAATCAAAACCATTAGCAGGTAAGATTTGCCAGACATTGCAGAATAAATAAAGAAGAATGGTGGAGATGATAAATGATGGCATCGCCACACTAGCGGTACTAAGTACCATGATGACACGGTCAGTAGTGGTGTTGTGTTTATAAGCGGCTAATGAACCTAAAGCAACGCCGATAATAATAGCGATAAAGGCCGCAATTAAACCGATAGCTGCACTGTATTGCATTCGGTCAGCAATGATGGAGCCGACTGTCACGGCGCCACGAGATTTGATTGAATAACCAAAATCAAAGATGAGAGCGTGCCCTAAATAATTAATATATTGAATAAAAATAGGTTTATCGAGTCCATACATCTTCTCTAGTCTTGCCAACGTTTCAGGAGAAACGGCTTTTTCAGAAGTAAATGGACCACCTGGAATAAGTTGCACGGCGAAGAAAGTCACCGTAATAACAATAATAATGGTCAAAAAGGCTAATAGAACTCTCTTAAGAATATAAAAAGCAAGTTTCTTATTCATATGTTCCCTCCTTTTTTACGTAAGATGCTAAATAGCAAAACCAGGTAGAGACTCGCGCCTCACCTGGTTTGCTATTAACTAATTGTCAAGAATTATCTACCAAATTGAGCGTCGTTATTGCCGGAATTGGTTGTCCACATGTCTAAGAAGGAACATGCGTCGTTGTAGTCTGCTAACCAACCGTTACGAGCGATAGAATAATTACCATCTTTACGAGTATTGAGGAAGGTTGCCCATTCTTGTGATTCAAGTTTTAACTTGATGCCATAAGGTTTGAAGGCAGCTTGTAAGTATTCAGCGATGGCTTTGTGACCAGAAGAAGTATTGTAGAGATACTTGATGGTTGGGATATCACTGAATGAACCTTTCTTTTCGTTGTACTTGAAGCCTAAGCTCTTGAGCATTTCAACAGCTTCAGCACAGTTGGCTTCGTAGTCGTTTTCACCAACTTTGAAGTAACCGGAACCGTCTCTGTTGACACCGGATCTTGTTGTCCATTCGCTTAAGACACCGTCGTTGTTTTCCATGATACCTTTACCAACGAATGTATTGGCAGGTTCTTGGCCAGCTTTACCGATATTCTTACAGACATAGTTTCTATCGATTAATAAGCTTAAAGCTTTACGGAATGTCACATATTGTGATTCATTGGCGAGCTTCTTATTTAAGGTATTGTCGTTGACGTTGAAGATAACGTAGTAGGTACCTAATTGACCATTAATTTTGAATTCGTTTGGCTTGGAAGCTTTTAAGGAATCGATTTGTTCGTTTGGTACGCTGTCGATGAACTTGTAAGCGCCAGAGTTGTAGTTTGTTAATTGGTTGTTGTCATCATCGGTTAACGCGAATGTTAACTTTGTGACTTTGGTGTTGGCATTGTCCCAATAGTTAGCGTTAGGAGCAAATTCAATTTTGCCACCTTCTTTGTTATCAATTGAGGTAACTTTTAATGGACCATTACCAATGTATTTGGCTGGATCTAACCACCAGGCATCATCTTCAGAACCATCAGCTTTTTGAACGTTAGCTAATTTAACTGGAGCATATGTTGGGAAGGCAGTTAATTCTAAGAAGTATGGAACGTCACTAATGAGTTCAACTTCGAGTGTACCAGCATTGTCATCGGCTGTAACACCACTTAATGGTAAGTATTTGTCTTCGTCAGCGGCTGTTGCTTCATAACCAACTACGCAGTCAAACATATAACCATAGTCAGCGCCTAATTTACCAGAAGCGGCTCTGGCCCAAGAATTGGCGAAATCACTTGGTTTTAAGGCTGAGCCATCAGAGTACTTCGCATCACTTCTTAATGTGAATGTGTACTTGACGTGGCCTTCGGATCCAACGGCTACCTTTTCAAAGCCTGTGGCTTGTGCTGGTTCGAGATCAGCAGCGATGTCACCACTAGCTGGTTTTGCCCAACGGTACAAACCTTCGAAAACGTGAGAGATAACGATAGCACCATCAACTGCGGAGTTTTTGGCTGGGTCGTAAGAGTCACCTTTTGGACCAACGCAGACTGTGTAGTCAGTTGAAGAACCGACTGTTGCGCGGTGGAAGAATTTGTAGCCTAATGGGGATGAATAGAAGCCATCCATATCGGCGCTCTTCATGAAGATATCTGTGTAATAGTAGATAGGAGCAATAGCACCTGTACTCATTAAGATGTCTTCGGCTTGATGTAAATATTCGTTTCTTTCGGCGCCACTAGTGGCTTTTGTTTTGGCAATGACGGCGTCGTACGCGTTCGCCCATGTCAAATTGTCTCTCTTGACACCATCGATTGTAGCGCTGTAGATCGCTTCATCTTTATGTGCAGTTCTACTTGGAAGTGAACCACTACATGCAGAGATTGCGCCAACAGATACTAACACGAGAACTTTGGGTAATCTTTTGAATTTCATAATTAGATTCTCCTTTCGTTAAGAATTAAAAGATTTGCAATTAGTAAACTACTATCGCATATAAAAGTCAAGCGCTTAACCCTTTACAGAGACGTTTAAACAAGGGTTTTCTCACTAACTATTTTGTTAACAAAATACTCATGTAAACTACATTTTTTTATTATTTTTTTATTTTATATACGCGAAACATTACATCTTTTATCCTTCATACGCTTAAAATAGGGCATTAATCCGCTCCGATATTTTGTTTAGCGTTATCAAGGGGTTTTTATTTTGTAAAAAAACTACTATAATAGGTCGGCTATGAATAAAGAAATTAGAATCGTCTCATTCTTAGTATTAATCGCAGTAGTGGCCCTATGGGGTGTTGCTCCTGTTGTTTCAAAAGCAGCATTTGATAGGGGCATGTTTTCCCCTGGCGTGCTTATCATGCTTCGTGGTTTTGTTTCGATTATTGCGATTGCTCTCGTTATCAACAAAGGCTTTAAAAAAGTTAACAAATCATATTTAGTCTGTATCCCAGCGGGTATTATTCTCGCTGTTGCCTATATTTTCCAATTTGTTGGTTTAGAATACACGCACCCATCAAAAAACGCTTTCTTAGAAAACATCTCATGTATTACCATCCCTCTTTTCATGTTCATTCTCATTAGAGAAAAACCAAGATGGTACAGTATCATGGCCGCACTTTTATGTGTTGCCGGTTCTTTGATTTTAGTTGGCGAAGGCTTTAACTTTGGCAACTTCTTTAAAAGCGGAAGCCTTAAAGGTGATGGATTAAGCGCGATAGGTGGCTTATTCTTTGGCTTAGATACAGCCTTCACTAAAGTGTATTCCAAAGGTAAAGATCCATTGTTATTTGTGTTCTTCCAAATCTGCGTGATGACTGTGATTTCTACAGGCTACGCTTTCATCTTTGAAGGACAAGTATTCCATACCTTCACTATTTCGTTTGATATCGTTCCAATTTTAATCGTTATCTTCTTAGGTGTTGTATGTACCGCTGTATGCTGGGTATGTCGTGCTTGGGCAATGCGTTATATTGATGCAGTGACCGTGTCATTATTAGTGCCATTCTCCGCGGTTGTGGCTTCTATCTTATCAATCGCTTTTGAATTAGAACAATTCACCCTCAATCTTATGATTGGTGGATTAATTATTATTGTTGCTGTTTCTATTAGCGCTTACTTTGATTACCGACGAGGAATGAAAGAAGACATGAAAATGATGGAGACGACATCAGAAGAAAATCAGCAGTAATGTTCTCTACTCTAAAAGAGTTTGTTAGATTATAATCATATATAAGGAGGCTCATTTGCCATGAAGAAAAGATTTTATATCACCACTCCAATTTATTATCCAAGTGCGAAGCTACATATCGGTCATGCTTATTGCACAACATTAACCGATATTTTTGCCCGTTATAAAAGATTAAGAGGATTTGAATGTTTCTTCTTAACAGGCGCGGATGAACACGGTCAAAAGATCGAAAAGAATGCCGCTGCTGCTGGAAAAACTCCTCAACAATTTGTGGACGATATCGTTGAAGGTTTCTATAAACTTTGGGATTTATTAAAAATCTCCAACGATGATTTCATCAGAACCACCCAAGAAAGACACGTTAAAGTCGTCCAAGATATCTTTTCTCATATGCTTAAGAATGATGATATCTACTTAGGTAAATATAAAGGTTGGTACTGTAAGGAATGCGAAGCATTCTGGACAGATACACAAGTTGGTCCAGACCATATTTGTCCTGACTGTGGTAGACCTGTTCAAACCGCGGAAGAAGAAGCATATTTCTTTAAGACAAATAAGTACTTAGATTCATTACTTAAGTACTTTGATGAAAATCCAAAATTCTTAGTGCCTGAATCACGTAAGAATGAAATGATTAATACATTTATTAAACCAGGATTAGATGACCTTTGTGTTTCTAGAACATCCTTCTCTTGGGGCATTCCAATTAGAGAAAATCCAAAGCACGTCATCTATGTTTGGTTAGATGCATTAACCAACTATATTACCGCGTTAGGCTACGATAGTGACCACCCAGAGAACTTCGATAAGTTCTGGCAAGATCCAGAATGTGAAACCATTCATATCTTAGGCGCGGATATCACTAGATTCCACGCGATTTATTGGCCAATGTTCTTGGAATCATTAGGCTTAAGAAAACCAGATCGAGAATTTGTTCACGGTTTACTCATGATGAAAGATTCTAAGATGAGTAAATCTAAAGGTAACGTTGTTGATCCATATCCATTAGTAGAACGTTATGGTGTTGACGCAGTTAGATATTACCTTGCTAGAGAAGTTAACTTCGGTAGTGATGGTAACTTCACACCAGAACAATTCGTAGAACGTATCAATATGGATTTAGCGAACGCTCTTGGTAACTTACTTAATAGAACCGTTTCTATGATTAATAAATACTTTGATGGAGTTATTCCTGCTTATAAAGGCAGAATCAATGATGTCGATGGCAATTTAGAAGACTTAACAGAGTTAACGATCAGCAGTTATGAAAAACTCATGGATGATTTAAAGATTACTGACGCAATTAGCCAAGTTAATGAACTTGTGAACAGAGCAAATAAGTATATTGATGAAACAGAACCTTGGGCTTTAGCCAAAGATCCTGAAAAGAGAAGTAACCTTGAATCAGTGATGGTGCACTTAGCTAACACCCTCTATGTCGCGGGTATGTTAATGAAGCCAGTTTTAGTCACTGCTTCCGATAAATTATTTGACCAATTAGGGGTCACGGGTGCCTTACTTTCCTATGATAAGATTTATGAATATGGTGTTGTTTCCAACCTTAAAGTAGAAAAGAAAGATCAATTATTCCCAAGATTAGACTCAACGATTGAAGTGGAATTCATTCAAAATTTAATGAACGGAAATAAATAATGAAAACAAGAGAAGAACCAGTGGCGTTATGGAAAGGTATCGTCGGTACCGCAGTATCTGGTTTTGCTTTGTTAATAATCTTTTTAGTTTTTATATTCCTCTATGTGCTCAATAAGGTTTTGCCTGATTGGGCGATAATCTTTATTTTTGTCGGATTTGTCATCGTGATGATTACGCTTTTTATAAGTATTGGTAACATTCAAGGCGCTGTTGAGTATAAAAGAACATTAGAAGAACTTGAAAATGCCCATCATAAAAAAGATAACAACACTAAAAGCGAATTACTTCATAAGCTTTTGTCGGAAGGCAAAATCACCATTGACGAATATGATGAATTGAATAAGTAAAGAAAAAGAAAAGATTGCCTCGACTGAAGCAATCTTTTTTCTTTGGTAATTCTCTTATTTCTTTTCTTCGAGAATTTCGGCACGACGAGCTTTCGCTAATTTCGCGATTTCCATTAATGCTTTACGAGCACGTCCAGCAGCGGCTTTGTTGCCTTTTTCAACGAACTTTTGGTTTTCTTCTAAAAATTGTTCAAAAGCTTGTTTTAATTGTTCAACTGTATTCATTATGTATTTTCACCCAATATCTTTTAGGTGCCTTTCACCTTTTATTAAAACAAGATATTGAAATAATACAAAATGTTTTTTGCAAAAAATTACTATTAAAACCGTTTCTACAAGCACTAGATGGCTATTATTAGTTCCAATAAGTTAATTCAAATGAATGGACAAACACTCTTTGACCAGCATCTTTATTAGCGATGGTGAACTTGTTTTGTTCTGGATCTGGAGTACAAGTAAGAGTGGTTTTCTCTGTCTCCCCAACATAACTTTCCTCTACAGACAAATCATATTCTTCATCATCGAATAAGAACGTTGCATTTCTATCGATGTTATATGTGTTGTTATAAGAAATATACTTTGTATAAGGTTGTATGACGATCTTCACTAATGTGACGTGAACGTTGAAGTTAAATGTAATCGCGCCTTCACTACTACCTGAACCAAGAATTAAGGTGGAGAATCTCCAACTGTCATTTTGGTTACCAATATAATTCAATTGAGCATAGCCTGAATAATTGATTGACCCTAAAACATCATCACCATTATTAAACCAATCCACAAATCTCTCTTGTGATGCTGCTTGGTCTAATGAACTATTTGTGAAGTTACCATTTAAGAAAGAAACAGTCTTTGTCACAACACCAACTGGATCTGGTGAATTGCTAGTGGTGGCACTACTTGAAGAACTGGTTTCTAGAGAACTATTTGTAGAAGTGTTGCTATTCTCTGAAGTGGTTGATGTTTCATTACTAGTATAAGCGCTAGAAGAACTTGAATCATCCTTAGTTCCATTGCTTGTTTTGGAATTTCCACGGGCGCAACCAATGAGTGCGATGATTCCTAATGTGATTAATACTCTTTTGATTTTCATTTTGATACCTTATAAATACGCGATACATTATAATGTAAAAGAATAGTTATGACAAAAATAATTTCTAATTGTTTGTGTGTTGATATATCTAGTGAAGGTAAAGGTGTCATTAAAAATGGCAAAGATATTATCTTTTGTGATGGTATCTTCCCTGGTGAAAAAGCGGATGTTGAAATTCTTTATCACCGCGCAGGTGTATATTTTGGTAAAGTTAGAAAACTCTATAACTTATCTAAAGATAGAATCCAACCAAGATGTAAGATTTGTACATCGTGTGGGGGCTGCCAATACCAACAATATAGTTATGAAGCACAATTAAGATCTAAAACTAAAAGAGTCAAAGAAGCTTTAAGTAGAATCGCTAAAGTGGACACTAAGGTTTTACCTTGCATCGGTATGGACAATCCATATAACTATCGAAATAAAATCCAAGTACCTTTTAATAAAGATAAAAACGGCAAAGTGAAGTTTGGTTTCTATAAAGAAAATAGCCATATCATTATGCCGATTAAAGAATGTGCGATTGAAGATAAAAGAGCAGCACCTATTCTTTGGGATATCAAGTTGCTTTTAGAAGAGATGAATATCCCTTGCTATAACGAAGATAGTGGTAAAGGCATCTTAAGATATGTCCTTATTAGAACTAGCCATCATTATGAAGAACTCATGGTTGTTTTAGTGACAACACAAATGAACTTCCCAGGACAAAGGAACTTTATCAATGAATTAGTCTCTAGACATCCTGAAATAACCACAATCGTGGAAAACGTTAATAACAGGCACACTAATGTGATATTAGGTAATCAAGAAAAAGTCTTATATGGTCCAGGTCATATTAAAGATGATATTTTAGGTTTAACTTTTGAAATAAGCGCTTCTAGTTTCTTCCAAGTCAACCCAATTCAAGTTGAAAAACTATACACGTGTGCTCTAAATTTGATTGATTTCTCTAAAAAAGAAGTCGTGTTAGATGCCTATAGTGGTGTTGGTACAATCGGCTTAATTGCGTCAAAGAACGCGAAAAGAGTGATTTCTGTTGAAATCAATAAAAGCGCGCACAAGAACGCGATTGAAAACGCTAAGCGTAACGACGTTAATAATGTTGATTTTGTATGCGCGGATGCGGGTGAATATATATCTAAATCGGATGAAGATATTGATATCTTAATCATGGATCCACCACGTAGTGGTAGTGATGAAACATTCTTATCCACAGTCATGAATAAGAAGATTAAGAAGATAATCTATATTTCGTGCAATCCAGAAACCTTAGCGAGGGACATTGAATTCTTATCCTCGATGTATAAGGTCGATTATGTCCAACCAGTCGATATGTTTCCAATGACCGCTCACGTTGAAACCATTGTGGGATTATCCTTAAAGAAATAATGCCTGGTGTAATAACACAATCTAATTCATTCAAATAGACACAAAATCTTTTATCACAATAACTCACACACAAAGCTTGATCTAACACTTAACTTAGATCTTTTCTTTTACTCTTAATACGACCGCCGCCCCAAACCATACGCCCAAGCCATTATTTTACTTATACATTGCCCACACCTACAGCATTCGCCCTTCATTATCTTTTCACTATTCTTTCACTATACTGCTTATACCAACAGCTACCGCCCAACAGCAAATAATAGCTTCTGCCCACAGCTCCCGCCCCAAACATATATAATATATAGCTACTTACCGCCTCGCCCACGCCGCTACTATCAAGCTGACTGTAGCCACGCTCGCATAACAGCTCCAAACAAGCTCCACATCAAGCAAAGGCAGACAGCCTAAGCAAATGCCTACCAGCAACAAAACAAGCGACCTCCTGCTGCGACTTCAACATGCTAAAAAATTGCTCAACTGGCCGGCTCGCAAACACAACCAACCACGACATAATATGAATGAAACATTTTGTATCAAACAGAATGAAAGCTACTGTACTTTGACACCTGGTTAAAAGTGTAATTGCTCAGACCAACTTATCTTGAATTGCACAAATCAATTTATAAATTCATATGAAAGAAAAAAGGAACCAAGACAAGGTTCCTAAAAGAATTAAACTAAATACTTTATTTATCTAATAAAGTGGGTATATGTGGTGTCTTCTTTTTCTGGAAGACCATATTTCTCTTTTGCGTCTT
>JAGCDH010000024.1 GCA_017651165.1 Bacilli bacterium | reverse complement strand
TGCGTCGACTGTTTTTTGTAAGTCAATGATGTAAACACCATTTCTTGCACCATAGATGTACTTTTTCATCTTTGGGTTCCATCTACGGGTTTGATGACCAAAGTGAGCACCGGCTTCTAAGAGCTTTCTCATTGTGATAACTGGTGCATCAGGATCATGCATAACTGCTTCCATTGTTGGATTTGCAGCTGTCTCAGGAGCGGCTTGTTCAGCGACTTCTTCTAAGACTTCTTTCTTTTCTTCTGCCATTTTTAGGCCTCCTTTTGTTTTACCTCCACTGCTTCGAAGAACTCGACCACTTGGCTTAGCCAAGCACAACGGCAGTTCAATCCACAGTGTGTGTATTTCTGTGTACCCACAGCGTTTAATATATTAACAAAGCGCACTTACGTGTGCAAGCACTTTATTTCTTTTTCGCTCTCGGGAAAACATTTTGATATGTTTCCTTCATTGCTTCCTCGGTCACGTGAGTATAGACCTGGGTGGCATTAATGTTTTCATGACCCAGTAATTCTTGAATGACACGAAGGTCCGCGCCGTTCTCTAATAGGTGGGTGGCAAAACTATGTCTCAAGATATGAGGGTGTAAACCTACAAATAGACCTGTTTTTTCTTGGATTGCATCGAGAATAAACTCTAAACCTCTAGTGGTTAATGGCCCACCTTGAGCATTGAAGAATAACGGGGACATGTTATTCACTTTTTTACCGTTCGCTTCTTGTTTCTTTTGCCATTCCATAAAGTGAGAGATGTATTTAGGACGGTCTTTTTCGATATATTCTTTGAGCACTTTTTGACATTCAATAGTAAAGGGGATAATCCTCTCCTTATTACCTTTTCCTAGAACACGTACCACTCTTTCTCGCATCGAAACCGATTGGACATCAAGTCCCACTAACTCAGCGGCACGCATACCAGAATAGTAAAGTAAATAAAGAATGGCCTGATCGCGGTTTTTTAAAGCGTCAGTTCTTTCTCCGTTACGTTTAAAGAGCTCTTCAATCTGTTCTTTATAGAGACCATGCGGGTATTTTGTTTCTGTTTTTGGTGATTCAATCAAAAGAAATGGATTATCATTAACGTAACCTACATTATTCATATACTTATAAAAGTGTTTTAAGGAAGATAGTCTTCTTTTACAGCTTCTTTTGCTGACGCCTCTGGCTAATTCTTTTGTCAAAAAGTTACGAATAGTAATGACATCCACACTTTCAATTTCTGTGCCTTCAGAAAAAATGTACTCACAAAAAATGTCGATATCTTCTTGATAACTAGCGACAGTTTTAGGGGAGTAATTTCTCACATATTGTAAGTGATCGAGGAACTCTTGTTCGGGTTTATTCATACTCCAACATTATATCAAAGATAAGAAAAAAACGGATTATTTCCGTTTCGTTCTTTTGATTTTTTCCATATGGTTACATTTTGGATAGTTGATACAACCAAGGAAGTAACCATAACGACCTTTCTTTTTGATGAGGTAACCATCGCATTCAGGACAATCCTTCACTGGTTTAGCGTCTTCCACTGTTGGAGAAACATTAGTGTTAGGAATCTTTCTTGTGTAATGGCATTTTGGGAAGTTAGAACAACTGACAAATGTGCTACCATTTTTCTCTCTTAAGACGAGTTCACCACCACATTCAGGACATTTTTCACCAATCTTGGTTGGTTCGGTTTTATCGGTTTCTTCCTTCTGCACATATTTACATGTTGGGAAGTTAGAACAACCAACGAATGTACCATTCTTACCTTCTTTGATGACGAGTGGCGCTCCACATAATGGGCACTTATCACCTGTTTCAGTGAATTTCTCTTTATACATCACTTTGCTAACCTCGGTGAAGTGATCAATGAATGGATAATAAAATTCATTTAGAATTTTACTACGAGATTGACTGCCTTCCTCGATGTTGTCGAGTTTGTTTTCCATTTGGGCGGTATATTTGGTATTAACGATGTCTGGGAAATACTTATTTAAAACTGTGGATGTCAAAGCGCCTTGTGGGGTGATGGTTAAGATACCACTTTGATCATCGACATATTTTCTCTTTCTTAATGTTTCAATCGTGGAAGCATAAGTAGATGGACGACCAATACCGACTTCTTCCATTAATTTAACAATCTTGGCTTCAGAATAATGGGCTGGAGCTTGAGTGAATTTTTGTTCCGCTTCTTTAGAGGTCACTTTGAACTGTTCACCACTTTCGAAATCTGGGAAGTAATCGAAGTGATTTTCTTCTTTTTCAGAGTCAGCGTAAACCGCTTCATAACCTTTAAAGAGAGTACGAGTTAAATCTAATTTCCAGTTGAGACCATTACCGGTTAAGTAGATGGTCATTTGCTCATCTTTCTTTGATTGCATCAAAGAAGCAAGTGTGCGGTTATAGATTAATTTATATAAGTTATATTGATCATTTGATAAGAATCTTCTCACTGATTCTGGGGTACGGTGATTGCTCGTTGGACGAATGGCTTCGTGAGCATCTTGCATCATACTAACTTGTCTAATTTTCTTCGCGTGACCTAAGTATTCTTTACCGAATTTTTCAGTAATAAAAGCGGTTGCACGGCCGACGAATGTTGGGGATAATCTGGTGGAGTCAGTTCTCATATAAGTGATTAAACCAACGTGTTCACCATCGACTTCAATACCTTCATATAATTGCTGCGCAATTAATTGAGTCTTTTTAGTCTTAAATTTCAAACGAGAGAATGCTTCTTGTTGTAAGGTGGAAGTAATGAATGGTTCTTTACTATCGCTAACCTTAATCTTTTTCTCCACTCTATCAACGGTGAGTTGTTCTGGAATACGGTCCACGATGGCTTTAGCATCATCACCATTAGTAATCTTTTCGTTATCGTTTAAAAAGTTAACAGAGAATGTGCGATTAAAAGCGTTAATCTTGACGTTAATGGTCCAGTATTCTTCTGGGACGAATTTCGCGATTTCATCATCGTGATCCGCGATCATTTTGAGCGTTGCGGATTGCACACGACCACCGGAACGAGAACGAATCTTTTTGAATAATAATGTCGATAATTTAAAGCCAATAATACGGTCGATAATACGACGAGTTTCTTGTGAAGAAACTAAGTTCTTGTCAATCGTGCGTGGATGATTCATCGCTTCACCGATGGAATCACGAGTAATTTCATGAAATTCCAAACGTTTAGTGGTGTTCACATCTAAGCCTAAAACTTGGGCTAAATGCCACGCAATTGCTTCACCTTCTCTATCAGGGTCGGTGGCAAGGATGACTTCATCGCATTTGCTCATCACACCCTTGAGTTCTTTAACGATATGTTGCTTATCTTTATTAATGATGTAAGTTGGTGAAAAATCATCTGCGACATTGACACCTAAGCCATCTTTACCAGAGGTTGCGAGGTCACGGATATGGCCGAGTGAGGCCATGACGGTGTAGTCTTCACCGAGGTATCTCTTGATGGTTGTGCATTTGGCAGGTGATTCAACAATAACTAACTTCATTTCAGTAGCTTCCGAGACAAAAATATAGACCTAGCGATATAGCCTTGTCAATCAACATTTCTCTTTATTCCTTAATTAAATATAAGGGAACTATATTTAAGAAAAATGCAAAATTATCTCCACTTCAATTCATAGCGGATAGTTTCCCCGTCAATTGTGAAGATGGCCCCTTCATCAAGCAAGCGATTGTTGATTGTTTCACTCGTTAAACGGTCTGGTGCGACGAAGACAGGTTTGTTTAACGCCACCGCTTGGCTGAAGGAAATCATCGTTCCGCTCATATAAGAATTAATCTGTGGAATATAGATCCCATCCGCCAGGGCGGTGATGATGCGATTGCGCATGGGAAAATGCTTCGCGTCAGGAGTGGACATACCTGGATACTCACTAATGATTAAGTGATTTTTCTTGATCTCTTCATATAATTCTTGGTTTTCACTTGGATAACAATTATCAATACCAGAACCAAGAACGGCGATTGTGCGCCCACCATTTTTAATAGCGCATTCGTGCGCAATAGTATCAATTCCTTTAGCAAGGCCTGACACTAATACACGTCCACCTATCACATCGCTAATAATTGTTTCAGCGCAGTATTTTCCATACTCGCTATATTCTCTAGAGCCCACTACTCCAAGCGTGGGTTTATCAAGCAAAGTAATATCACCATAATAGAAGAGCACAATTGGTGGGCGATAAATCTGCTTAAGTTTTTGTGGATAGTCATAATCCAAAAGGGTGAGTGCTTTACACTTTAAGGATGAAGTGACTTTCAAAACTTCTTCGTATGGCGGGTATTCTTTCAATACATTCGCCATATACACTTTGTCATAATCCCCATCATATTTAATGGCAAAATAGATGAGCAAAAGGCGGCTATCGTAGATTTCCATAATAAAAAAAACCTCCTATTAAACCAATAGACGTAGAAATTGAAATTTGTCCAAAAAACTTGCATTTTCTTTCATTTTTTTGCACAAGCACCAGCTGTTTTGCTTTGCAAAAATATTTTTGATTGCGACGCAAATTAGTTTGTAATTTCTTGTTTTGACATCACCAATGTCATTTGCTATATTGTTAGTGAGGTTCAGAAACACGCTGGCTATTCAAACCAGTCGACGTCTCGACCTCTTTTATTTTGTTTATGTCGTAGAACCTATACGAATTATCAATTTCCTTGATGTTTATTCTCCCATAAAGAATCGTCTTATCGAAGGCAATGTAACAATCGTAATAATGCCACACGACTAGTTCATTTCCATAATCAGGGCCTGTTCTTAAAAACATACCGTCCCTAATTAAATCTTCGATATAGAGTACAATTCTTTGCTTTTTTACAAAAAGAATCTTTTTAGCCCCACTAGTAGATTTGATGATTATCGTTTTGTTATCAATTGTTTTTATCGTGGACTCAAGGAATACTCTCTTGATATATGCTCTAACAACCTTTCTTCTAGACGAAGGTGATAACTTATCCAAATCAATAAGTTCTCTATATTTAATCACTGTTACTTCTTTGCCGCTTATCCGCATAGTAAAAGTACTGGTTCCATATTTCTTTTTCTTATTAATGATTCTTTGGACTGCCATATCAATTTGTTTATCTGATAAGACTAGTTTTCCATTAATGTCTTTTTTGGTCGACATAAAAAAGACCTCCTACTTAACCAATAGACGAGGTTTTTCATTTTTGTCCAAAAAACTTTTAGAAAAGCGAAACTTTTTCTATAAAACAGGCTTTTACAGGAGCGTAAGAAAAGCGATGAAGGTGTTTAACTGGTCCATACTTTTTAAGAGCTTCTAAATGATCTTTAGTGCCATAGCCTTTATTTTTCTTGATATTGTATTGTGGATATTTTTCATCTAATTCTAAACAAAGATGGTCACGTGAGACTTTCGCTAAAATTGACGCTGCCGCAATGGATTGAGATAATGCATCACCATGGGCCAATGGAATGACTGGAACATCATATCCTTTCATCTTTACAAAGTCCGTTATGATTAAATCGAAGGAGTGGTTCATGGCCTTGATTGCCTTCTCCATTGCCATGCGAGAAGCGTTTAAAATGTTAACCTCATCTATCTCATCAGCATCCACTGAAGCAATGCCATATGCAACAGCGTTTTCCGTGATGATTTTATAGGCTTCTTCTCTTTGTTTAGCGGTGAGTTTTTTTGAGTCATTAATTAGATCAGAATGAAAGCCTTGAGGCAAGATAACAGCCGCCGCAAAAACAGGACCGAGTAAACATCCTCTTCCCGCTTCATCACAGCCGACGATTAATTGATAACCATCTTTATAATATTGCTCATCAAAATCAAGACTCATACCATTCAAGGGTAATGTTACCTAATAAACCATCTTTGAATTCTTTAAGTAGCAATGATTCCGCTCTAAGAAGATCATTTTTGCCAACACTGTTGACGATTTTTCTTCTCTCGGCGATTTGATTTAAGACAGCTATTCTATCAGTAATATCAGCAACATCAAATCTAGCCATTAGACTGTTTGGATAACGCTCTTTAAGGAAAGCTAAAAGCATCTCTCCAAGGCGCTCATTTGGTAAGATTTCCTCGCGAATTGCACCAATAAGGGCGAGATTTGCGGCTTTTTTTGGATTTTCGTAATTCATTGGAAGGATTCCTGGAGTATCTAAAAGTAAGAAGTCTTTATTGACCTTAATCCACTGCTCGCCTCTAGTGTATCCAGGCTTATTTTGGACGCCTGCCGCCTTACGTTTTGCTAGGCGATTGATTAAAGAACTCTTACCAACATTAGGAATACCAATAATCATGGCACGAATTGGTTGAGGTTTCATACCTTTAGCCATTTCTTTGGCCCATTTATCTTTACCAAGTTCCACGACCGCTTTGGATAAGATGGCTTCTGCTCCATTCTTTTTTAAATCTAAAGCGATAACGGAATCGTATTTCTTTTTTAATTCTTCCAGCCATTTTTTGGTTTGTTCTGGATCCGCTAAATCTATTTTTGTGAGAACAATCAGTTTCTTTTTATTAGTGGTCAATTTCTCTAGATTTCCATTAATTGATGACATTGGAGCGCGTGCATCAAAAAGTTCGATAATAACGTCAACTAATTTAACCTTATTTTCGACTTCATTAAGAGCCTTACTCATATGTCCTGGAAACCAATGTATTTGTTGTCCCATAATTACCTCTAGAAGAATCTTGGCCAAGAGTATTTCTTGTTAACTAGTTTATATTGAGTTGTGAATGTAGTGTCGCCACAATTAGTACATGGTTTACTTTGAGTTTTGAATATCTTGCCACACGTATTGCAACGATATCCTTTTACTTTGAGCTTTGCCTTACCTTCAATAGCAACCAAAACACCAGAAATGTATTTCTTTTGAATCTTGCCGACATAAGCACTATCTCTACTATTTGTTCTATTGTCGCCTAATACCCAGTATTCATCATCACTCAGTGTTAGTGGATCCGCTGTGTCTTTTTCAGTTGTTATTGCCGACACTTTGAACTTATATGGAACCGAGACGAATTCATTGCCTTCTTTAACACTTAATAAACCATCTTTAATAATAAAAGTGTCGCCTGGCATACCAATAACTCTTTTGATCTTTTTGCTTGCTATAGATAATAACTGGCCAGAAAAAGAATAGTCTTCTGAATAATAAGTAGAAATAATATCGAAGCGCTTTATATGATTAATCGCTGATTTATGAGTATCAACAATACCGAAATCGGCTTCCTCCCCTTCATTTTCTCCGCCATTAAGCGTCGGGTTCATTGAATTGCCATGTACATAAACAGATTCATAGTAATAAGAATGGAAAACTAAAGCACCCACAAAGCAAATTGCGATGACTAAGAGAAAATAACCAGTGATTGATAATGTTGCTTTAAGTTTCTTGTTTTTCATCGTTCTCATTATATGAGATATGCGTTATGCACGCAACAAAAAAAGGGATTCAACTGAACCCCTTTTTTAACAATCTGACTATTAGAGAATTTCTTTGATTCTTGCAGATTTGCCAGACAACTTACGGATATAAGTGATTTTGTTTCTTCTGACTTTACCTCTACGGATAACTTGGACAGAAGCGACTGCTGGAGAATTCACTGGGAATGTTCTTTCAACACCAATGCCACCACTCATTTTACGAACTGTAAATGTCGCGGAGACACCACCACCACGGCGGGAGATAACCACACCTTGGAAGTTTTGGATACGAGTCTTATTGCCTTCAACGATACGGACAGACACTTTGACTTCGTCACCAGAAGTGAATTCTGGTAAATCATTACGTAATTGACTAGCGGTGATCTCATTAACTAAATTGTTGTTCATAGTCTTTATAGACCTCCTTCAAGTAATGTTCTCTTGATGTTCATTCTCAATTTCGACAGCGGAACATCCGTATCATGTTATAAAACATGCTTGAATATAATAACAACATAGAAATCTATTTGCAAATACTTTTTATAGAAAAGTTATATGTGTAAAGCAAAAATGCTTGACACCTATTATTATTACTAGTAATATTGTCCCGGACATAAAAATTAGGAGGCTATTATTATGGCAGTTAAAATTAGATTAACAAGAATCGGTAGACATAAAGATCCATTCTTCCGTGTCGTCGCCGCTGACTCTCACTACGCTCGTGATGGTCGTATCATCGAACAAATCGGTTACTATGATCCAGCAAAAGGTATCGAAAGTGCCGTTATCGATGAAGAATTAGCATTAAAGTGGTTAAACGCTGGTGCTCAACCATCCGATACAGTCAAAGCGATGTTCAATCGTAAAGGCATCAACGCCAAATACGTTGCTAACAAAAAAGCAAAATAGGAGATTCAATGATGGATTACGAGAAAATTGTTAAATCAATTATTGATCCAATCGTTGAAGATTCTGATTCCGTTCTCATTAGAGTTAACGAAGAAGAAAAAGACGTCTTAATTATCATCGCCGCAGAAAAAGATGACACCGCCAGACTCATCGGTCGTAAAGGTATCATCGCTAATGCGATTAGAGAAGTTGTTTCTGTCGCAGGCAAAAGCGAAGAAAAGCACGTCCATCTCAAATTTGAATCCTTTGATGATGAAAAGAAAGAGGATTAATCCTCTTTTTTGTTAAAAGTATGAAAGAAGAATATCTTTTGCTCGGTTATATCACTGATGCCTTCTCTTTAGATGGCACTTTTAAGGTTCTTAGCAAAACAGATTTTGCTAGCAAACGCTACCAAAAAGGCAAAGAGGTATTTTTATATCAGCCAAACACCAAGCAAAGAATGACTGTTATCGTTGAAAGCTATAGAGGTAATGGCCAATTTGACTTTGTGAAAGTCCAAGGCGTTAATTCCAAAGAAGAGGCTCTTGAATTTAAGGGCTATGAAATTCACGCCTTGAAAGACTATCAAATCTTAGATAAAGATCATTATTACTATACTGACCTTGTAGGTTGCCAAGTTTTAGATGATAAAGGCAAAGTTTTAGGCAAAGTGAGCCTTGTTGAAGAATTCCCTGCTCAGCTCACATTAAGAGTTAAAAGAGAAGGAAAACAGCCAGACTTTTTAGTGCCATTTGTGAAAGCCTTTATCAAAAGTGTCGATATCGAAAAGAAACAAATTATAATTAATGTGATAGGAGGCCTTTTATGAAAATAAGTATCTTAACTTTATTTCCTGAGTTTTTTGATGGCTTCCTCACTAACTCCATTATCAAACGCGCTTTAGCAAAAGACCAAGTCCAAATTGAGATCGTCAATATACGCGATTTTACTAAGGATAAATATGGGCGTGTCGATAGCGCACCTGTGGGAGGCGGCGCTGGTCTCATCATGAAGTGCCAACCAGTCATTGATTGCCTCAACAGCGTCAAAACTAAAGACAGTCACGTCATCCTTCTTTCCCCACGTGGAACGACATATAATCAGGCACGTGCCAGGGATTTCGCTAAGAATTACGAGCATTTAGTTATCATCTGTGGCCATTATGAAGGCACTGATGAACGCATCAATAAATACGTCGATGAACTTGTCTCAATCGGTGATTACATCCTCACCGGAGGCGAAATCGGTGCGGAAATCATTAGTGATTCCATCATTCGTTTATTAGACGGTGTGATCGCTCCAGAATCAATTGTGGATGAATCATTTGAAAACGGATTATTAGAGTATCCTCAATACAGCGAACCATTCGAATATGAGGGACAATATATTCCAGATATCCTTTATTCTGGTAATCATCAAGCCATTGAAAAATGGAGAAAAAAACAATCGTTAAAGCTCACTAAAAAGTATCGTCCTGATTTATTAAAAAACTATCCATTAAGCAAACAAGAAAAGAAACTGATGGATGAGTTAGATAGTGATGAAACACCGAAATGGGAAAAAGAAGCGATTGAAAAAGGTAAAAAGTTTATAAAAGAAAAGTGAGGTTAATTTGCCCCACTTTTTTCTTACATTCCTGGGAAGCCCATGCCGCCCATACCTGGCATGCCACCTGGAGGCATTCTGCCAGTCTTGCGGTATTGTTCCATTTTCTTCATCATATCTTTCATCTGTTCGTATTTCTTTAAGACTTTATTAATATCTTGCATGGTACGACCAGAACCTAAAGCCACTCTTTGTTTACGGGAATATTTGAACAACTCAGGATGCTTTCTTTCTTCTTTGGTCATTGAGTTAATAATGATTTCAAAGTTACGCATTTCTCTTTCAGCGGCTTCTTGCTGCTCTGGAGAAATCTTTGGCATACCTGGGATGAGTTTTAATAAACCACCTAGTGAACCAAGTTTGTTAACTTGTTTCATTTGAGCGAGCATGTCGTTTAAATCAAATGAACCAGACATCATCTTGTTCATTGAATGTTTGACTTCTTTTTCATCTAATTCTTGTTGGGCTTTTTCCACAAGTGTCATAACATCACCCATACCAAGAATACGATCCGCCATACGATCTGGATGGAAGATATCTAAATCGGTGACTTTTTCACCAACACCAGTGAACTTGATTGGGACACCTGTCATATGTCTAATTGATAAGGCTGCACCACCACGGGCGTCACCATCTAACTTAGACATAATGCAACCTGTTAATGATATTTTATCATTAAATGCATTAGCTACATTGACTGCATCTTGGCCAGCGGCAGCGTCAACGAGTAAGAGAATTTCTTGTGGTTCAACTTCGTGTTTAATGTTATTTAATTCATCCATTAACGCTTCATCGATTTGTAAACGACCAGCGGTATCGATGATTAAAACATGATAGCCATCTTCATTGGCTTTTTTCTTTGCGGCTTTAGCGATATCGACTGGGTTCACTTTGGTGCCCATATTCACAATATCGACACCAACGGATTTAGCGAGTTGATCTAATTGGTCAATAGCAGCAGGACGATAAACGTCACAAGCCGCCATTAAGACTTTCTTTTTGAGTTTATTCTTTAAAAGGTAAGCAAGCTTACCTGCGGTTGTGGTTTTACCACTACCTTGTAAACCGACAAGCATAATGATTGTGGGCCTACCGGTTTGATATTTGATTTCCGCGTCGTCACTACCTAATAACTCAATGAGTTCTTCATGGACGATTTTGACAAGCATTTGGCTTGGGTTGAGTTTGTTTAAAACATCTTGACCAAGCGCTTTTTCTTTGACGTTACTAGTAAATTCTTTAACAACTTTATAATTAACGTCAGCTTCTAAAAGGGCCACACGGATCTCTTTGAGCATTTCCTCCATGTTGGCTTCTGTTAAGCGAGCTTGTCCACGTAATCTTTTAAATATGCCAGAAAGGCGTTCAGTTAATGATTCAAATGCCATAACTATAAATAATCCTTTCTACTTCTTCTAATAATTCTATTTTCTCGGTTCCTGTAGCGTCTTTTGCTTTAGCAACTAGTTCGAGAATCTTCTCATTTTTTTCTAAGACTTTTAATTCTTTTTCAAATTCATCAAGCTTCTTTAAAGCTTTCTTAATCGCATCTTCCACAGCACTTCGGCTGACATCGTGGGCTTCTGCGATTTCGCTAAGTGATAAATCATAAGAGAAATAGGCATCAGCGAAAGCATATTGAGTTTTACTCAATAAGTTTCCATAGATATGGAGTAAGGAATTATAACGAACGGTCTTTTTAATCTTATCCATTATTCACTCTCCACGCATAACCCGTAGAGGTATTTATCTAAATCAAATTCCTCTAGGTCATCCATCTTTTCGCCTAAACCAATAAATCTGACTGGGACACCTAGTTCATCTCTGATGGCTAAGATAATGCCGCCTTTACTTGTACCATCCATTTTAGTGATAACAATACCGGTTAAATCGGTTACTTCTTTAAAGGCTTTAGCCTGAACAACACCGTTTTGTCCAGTCGTCGCGTCCACGATTAAGAATGTCTCATGTGGAGCGTCTGGAATCTCTTTACTCATGACACGTTTAATCTTGCCAAGTTCAAGCATGAGATTGTTCTTGGTTTGAAGTCTACCTGCGGTATCGACAATCACTAAGTCGATGTTTTCCGCTTTCGCTTTTTTCATACCGTCAAAGGCCACAGAAGCAGGATCGCTTTCTGGTTTACCAGTGACAATACCAATCTTTAATCTTTCAGCCCAGGTTGTTAATTGTTCCACTGCACCCGCACGGAATGTGTCCGCGGCCACAAGAAGAACCTTTTTACCTTGATTAAGGTAACGATAGGCAAGTTTAGCGATTGTTGTGGTTTTACCAACACCATTGACACCCACCACTAATAAGACGGTTGGACCATCTTTTCTAAAAGCGATGTCGTTTTCAATATCGCCCTTTTCGGCATAGCCGATAAACATTTTATCAACGAGAATCTCATTAATCTTCTTAGGTTCAGTGATGTGTTCTTTTTTACTTTCTTTTAAAACTTCTTCAATGACGTTCAAGGTAAAAGAGATACCGGCGTCACTTTCAATCAAGATTTGTTCGAGTTCATCAAAGTAATCTTGATTAACGGTTTTATATCTTTCAGAGAGGCTATTAAGTCTATTAGAAAAGTTCCTTCTCGACTTCTTTAAGCCTTCTTGATACTTATCAACTTTTTGATCTTTTTTAGCAAATTTAGATTTGAGAAAAGCAATGAGACCCATTAGATAACACTCCTTTTACTTAATGCTGATTTAGCCGCCATTTCTTCGGCTTTCTTTTTGCTTTTTCCTTCACCGACACCTAAGACAATGCCGTTATAAAGGACTTGCACTTTAAATGTGCGGTCATGAGCAGGACCGCTTGTTTCAATAGTGACATATTGCACAGCGTCACGATGTTCCGCTTGGATTTCTTCTTGGAGTTTAGATTTATAATCAGTGAGATTATCAACGTCGTAATTTAAGATATCTTCCATTAACAAGGAAGAGATTAGACGATAAGCATATTTAAGACCAGCATCTAAATAGATGGCGCCCACTAAAGCTTCAAAAACATTTTCCAAAATTTTATCGCTATTCTTGACTTGATCAACGGTAATGGAATGACCAATACGGATATAATCTGGGAGATTGATTTTACGAGCGTAATTAGCGAGTGGTTTGGTGGACACTAAAACACTTCTTAACTTTGTCAAGTTACCTTCAGACATCTCTGGTCTATTTTTATAAACTAGATCAGCGGTCACATAGCCTAAAACAGCATCACCCATAAACTCTAACTTTTCATAGTCTTGGTGCTTTGTGTTAGCGTCACCATTGTATGAAGGGTGCGTTAAAGCTTGCTCATAAAGATTTGCATCTTTAAAAGTGATGTGTAGCTTCTTAAGTAAACCCACTGTTTTATTCATTACTTAATGCCTCTTTAATTTTATTAACGGTGTCATTCTCCACTAAGTTGTGCGCCACTTTTAAAGCGCTACTGAATGAATAGGTATCAGAATTACCATGTGCTTTAATCACGACACCATTGATACCGACCAACATTGCCCCACCAACGGATTTATAATCAAAGGTTTCTGAAATGTTTTTAAAACCTTTACGAACATGTAAGTAACCTAACTTGGTCCATAAGTTCTTTTTGAAAGCGCCTTTGATTAAGGAGCCAAACATTTTAGCAACACCTTCCATACCTTTTAAAAGGATGTTTCCAGAGAAGCCATCAGCGACAATGATATCAGCGTCACCGTTTAATACGTCTCTAGCTTCTATGTTACCAACGAAGCCTTCAAATTGTTTTTCTTTTAATAACTTAAATGTATCTTTCACCAATGGTGAACCCTTATGGTCTTCTGAACCATTACTTAACAAGTAAGTCTTTGGTTGAGCCACTTTATAAATGGCTTGATTATAGGCTTTACCCATATAGGCAAATTGAAGTAATTCTTCAGGAGAGTTATCATTGCTCGCTCCCACATCAAGAATCACTACTTGTTTGCCTTTGATTTTGGTTGGGAAAGCAGTGACTAAGGCTGCTCTTTTGACACCAGGAATGGTTTTAAGAATTAATGTTGCAGCAGAAAGGAAGCCACCGGTAGAACCAGCAGAAACAACAGCGTCAAAGCCTTCTTCTTTCATTGTATTAATCGCTTTGCACATGGAAGAATTCTTCATTCTAATCACTTCCAAAGCACCCGCTTCCATAGGAACGACATCAGGAGCGTCAACAACGCGACAAATAGAAGATAATTCTTCTAGTTCTTCTTTTTTACCAAAAACGATGATTTCATCATCTGGATAATTCTTTTTAAATTCTTTGATAGCTTCGATAACGATTTTACTACCGTTATCGCCACCCATCGCATCTACTGCAATTCTCATAATTAATAGCCTCGCTAAACATTGTAGCATGCGCACGAAGGCGCGCCAAACAAAAAATAGTTAGCAAAAAGAAACAAGCAATTGATAAATGAATTGCTTTATGCCTTTTTGCGGTCTTCTTCGTTAATGGATTTCTCGACACGAGAGATCAGCCACTGATAATTCTTATTGTCTTTATGTTTTAAAATCTCTTTAGCGTCGTCTCTAGCGACCACGAAGATCTTATAGTCATCAACGATATTTAAGAAGGAGAAATCAGGGATACCTGATTGCTTGATACCCGCGAGTTCACCAGGGCCTCTTTGTTTCATATCTTCTTCGGCAATGGCAAAACCGTCTTCGCTTCTCGTTAAGATTTCTAATTTATCGACATCTTCTTCATTGCTCGCTAATAAGCAAAAACTCTTTGAACCATCACGACCAATACGGCCTCTTAATTGATGTAAAGAGGCTAAACCGAAATGAGTGGCATCGTAGATGATCATCGTATTCGCGGATTTAACATCAATGCCAACTTCCACAACTTGAGTGGATACTAAGATTTTGATTTCGCCTCGATAAAATTTATCGAGAACTTCTTCTTTTTCCTCTTGTTTCATCTTGCCATGGAGTAAGCCTACAAGAGATTTATATTTCAATACATAACGAGCATATAATTGTTCCACTGAGAAACGGCCATCTTCGCTAAAGTCAATTAAAGGGGCAATGACATAAACCTGTTTACTACTTTCTAAAGCATTATCAACCGCTTCAAAGATAGCGGTATCTTCGCTCCTCACAATTGAAGTTACGACATCTCTTTTAGTGGATGGGAATGAATATAGTGTGGATATATCTAAATCACCATAAATCGTTAACGCTAATGAGCGAGGAATTGGAGTGGCAGACATCATTAATAAATCAGCGTGATCACCCTTGCTCGCTAAAGCAATTCTTTGGTTCACTCCAAAGCGATGCTGTTCATCAATAATCACTAATCCTAAAGAAGAATAAATCGTATCTTTTGTGAATAAAGCATGAGTACCAATGATAATATCGATATAACCTTCTTTTAAATCTTCTTTAATTTGCTTTTTCTCGCTTAATGGAGTGGAGCCCAACAATAAAGCGATTTTAAGTTTTGTATCTTTGAATAGCTTAACAGCGTTAGCGTAATGCTGTCTTGCTAAAGCATCTGTTGGGGCCATTAAAGCGCCTTGATCGCCTCTTAAATGATTCGCATATAAAGCAATAAATGAGACTAATGTTTTACCAGTTCCAACATCACCTTGAAGTAAGCGATACATCAACGCGGATTGATTCATATCCTCGATGATTTCTTTGCTCGCTACAACTTGATCTTCAGTCAATTTATAAGGGATGGTATCTAAAAATGGCTGACATATGTCTAAATCTATTGGTTCTTTTTTGATTTTTGATAGAGACTTATTCGATTCACGGATTAGTTGGTTTTTTAAAGAGAATGTTAAAGCTTCTTCGTATTTTAAATGTCTTAAAGCCTGTCTAATCTCTTCTGGGCTTTTTGGATTATGAGCCCAATTTAATGCTATTTCTTTATTTACCAAACGATATTTATTGAGGTAATCATAAGGAATAACTGTCGATATTTTTCCTTTAACGGTTTCAAGGCTCTTCTTTGCTAAAGAGGCAAATAAATGGTTTTGATAATCAGAAGGAAGTGAGTAAATTGGCTTTAACCTCTCTTCATGAGGTATTTCACCTTTAAGAATTCTTTGTCCATCGACTTCGTTTCTTTTAAGATTAAAGGTTCCCACAAGGGAATATGTTTCATCGATTTTAAGTGTTTTTGCTAAGTATGGTTGATTGAAAAAGACGACCTTATAATAACGACGAGACGTACTCATAAAATCGAATGTTAAAATATCAATTCCTCTTGCTCTCACATTCTTAGGAATGGAGATAACTTTACCAAGTAGAACAAGCCTTTGCTTATCCTTAATATCTTTTTCTAAGGAATAAGAAAAGTCTTCATATCGTCTTGGGAGATGATTGATGACATCATATGGAGTGAATATTCCCATCTGCCCTAAAAGATAGTTAAGGCGCGGTGATTTTGTGAGTTTGTCCATATCTTTAGTATATCTATAAAAAAAGCGGTTTGAAACCGCTTTATTGTTTAATTAATAATTATTGCTTATCTTCGTAGAATTGCTTGACGTTAGCAATTTCTTCGGAAGTTAAACGCATGATGGAGCCATGGCGTTTCTTTAAGCCTGTCCAATCATATTCTTCGTTTCCAAGGACTTTCCATGATTCGTTTTCGTTTGTGCGATCTTCAACATCTGTCGTGGACAATGGTAAGTAACCTTGACCGTTCATATACATATCGCCCATTAAACCGATCTTGACTGGATCATCACCTCTATCGGCTTCGTTATAGAAGAACCATTCTGGTCCTTCTAATTGTTTATTGGTTAAATCAACACGAGCGGTTAATCCTAAATCAGTAAGATGGAATTGGAAATCTGTCTCCCAGGAATCAATGTCTAATAAGTCTTGAGTCCTAGAAACTAAGATACCACCATAGTTTTCGTGGTTATCACCATCTTTAGCGGCTAAATAATACCAGTCATCAATCTTAATGACGGAAGCATCGATAATCTTTCTTAAAGTATTATCAGCGTTTGGTGTATCTCTATCTCTGCCTTGAGTGTCTAACTGTCCATCTGGATATTTTTGATTCTTAAAGAACTTTTGAGTTTTTCCAAAGTGGACAAAGTCTCTTGTGGTTGTGTAATAGATGCAGTCACGTTCGAGAATATCGGTTTTTGCTTCGTTACAAATTGTGGAAGAGAAATAGATGATATATTGGCCAGTTTCTTCGTGATAAATCATTTCAGGAGCCCATGCCATACCAGCATCAGGAGCGGCGACTTCGATTAATCTTGGATTAGACCAATTCTTTAAATCGTGTGATTCCCAAAGAGTAATGGAGTGACTGCCTTTCTTTGTGTAGTTATGATTTGTGGTCCAACCACCTCTATTTTTAACGCTTAAATCTGTCGCGATAATGTAATAGGTGTCTCCTTCAGGAGAACGATAAATAAATGGGTCTCTAACGCCCTTATCACCAACATTACTAGTCAATGCTGGAGAACTGCTCATATCGGTGAATTTTAAGCCTTTTTCTTCATCCGCTAGAGCGAAATAGATTTGTTCATCAGATGTGGTGTTTTCTGTACCAGTAAAGTGGCAGAAAAGATAGCCAACATAATCACTATCAGAGTTTTCTGGAACAGCGGCTTTAACAGTCACTGTTTGTTCGAATTTGGTCTTATTACCGCCTTTATTGATTTCAGCAACCAATGTGACTTCGGTATCTTTCTTTGGTCTATTGACCAAACCAGCAGCGGCTTCGCCATCAGCGGTGACTTTAATAATCTTTTTATTTGAGCTCCACCAGGTAACTTCAGCATCACCAACTTTTTCTGGTAAACGGACGTTACCATAGACAAAGGTGGATGAATCTTCATCAGAGAAGTCTTCTAAAGCTTCGCGCACTGTCAGTTCTTGAATGATATCCGCATCGGTTTCATTATCAAGACTAGCGTAAGGATTCTTGGCTTGACCGCCACAAGCGGCTAATGATAAAAGAGCCGCAGACGAAAAAGCGATTAATAATTTTCTTTTATTTTTCATATGAGTTTCCTTTCAAGTAATTGAAATACCTACACTATCATTATAACAAGATTTTCGTAAAGAAAAACGACCAATTTTTTTGGTCGTTATTTATTAATTCTATTTAGATTATTCCACACCGATTAAGAAGGAATAAACTGGTTGATTACCTTGACGGATATCGAGGTCTAAATCAGAGAATTTTTCACCAATCTTTTCTGCGACAGAATTCATGGTTTCTTCGTCGATATCTTGGCCCACTAAGATGGTAATGATGCTGGAATCTTCATCAATCATCTTATCGAGTAATTGCATTAAGGTTTCAATCTTATCTGGGTTATCGACAACGATATCTTTTTCGTAAATGCCAATGAAGTCATCTTTCTTAACTTTGATGCCGTTAAATTCGGTATCTCTGATAGCGAATGTCACTTCACCAGATTTGACGTTCTTTAAGGCCGCTTTCATAGAGCGGAAGTTTTCTTCTGGATCAGATTCTGGATTGAACATAATGGCGGCGCTAATACCTTGTGGGATGGTTTTACTTGGGATAACGTAGACGTTAGTGTCCGCGTCTTCCACCATTTCGCAAGCTTGAGAAGCTGCCATCACAATGTTGGAGTTATTTGGGAAAATGAAGACATTATGCGCATTTGCTTTCTTAATCGCAGAGACAAAGTCTTCACTACTTGGATTCATGGTTTGACCACCTTTAACAACGATGGAAATACCGATTTCTTTGAAGAATTCTTCGATGCCTTGACCCGCACTCACGCCGATTAAAGCAAAGTCGACTTTTTCACCAACTGGTTCATCATCTTCTTCATCTTCTGGTAATGATTCACCAGCGTTGACGTTCACGAGTTTGAAGTTTAAGAGTTCACCATATCTTTGTGCGTAGTTGATGATATCACCAGGATTTAAGGCTCTGATGTGGACTTTAACGATATCATCATTAACGTTGACCACTAAGTCGGTACCGTTTGTGCCTAAAACATTAGAGAATCTCACTTCGTTAAATTGTTTCTTTTCTGGATTGAGTTTGACTTTGAATTCTAATAAGTAGGATTCATCTTCATCACCTTCAGAAGTTGATGATTCAGTCGCGGTAGCTTGGCTTCTTTCAACGAAGTCACCACCCGCGGCAATTCTCATGCCTTCTAAGATACGGATTAAGCCCGCACCACCAGAGTCGATAACACCAGCTTCTTTTAAGACTGGTAAGAGTTCTGGGGTTCTCTTTAAGGATTCTCTTGCTTCTTGAAGCATGAGATCTAAGCATTTCTCAATGCTCATATTATCTTTCACATTTTCGTGTAAAAATTGGCTTGATTCTCTAATAACCGTTAAAATTGTGCCTTCAACTGGGTTAACAACAGCTTTATAAGCTGTTTCCACGCCTTTTTGGAAAGCATTGGAAAATTCAATAGCCCCGGCTTCATCAACACCTTCTAAACCCTTAGAGAAGCCTCTGAAGATTTGGCTGGTGATAACGCCTGAGTTACCTCTAGCACCCATTAAAAGACCACGGGAGAAAGCCTTGCTCATTTCATAAGCGGATTCATCACCACGGTTAGAGATTTCTTTACTACCAGAAGTTAAGGTGAGATTCATGTTCATACCTGTATCGCCATCTGGGACAGGGAAAACGTTTAAAGCATCCACTTCTGGATAGTGGTTATATAAATTGTTGCTACCAGAAAGTAGCAGCTGTTTTAAAGCTTGACCATCAATTGATTTCATATATATTAGCGAGCTGAGACGATCTTTTCACCAAAGACGTTTACACCAGCGCAGCGTTTATTAAATTGTTTATTCAACAAATACATAATGGTTTTTTGTGCTTCTGCAAGTGCTTCAGTAATCTTCACTTCATTAGAAAAAGCGAGATAAACGTCAACGGTGAAAGTACGATTTACGTATTTTTTTACATAAATCGCTTCCTCAACGATTCCTTTCTTCACTCTTTTGTCTTTGCGAAGGGTTTCTTCACGTTTGACAATTTCGACAACACCGTAGCAGGATAACACTGCTTTATGAGTGGCGTCTTTTATTTCTTGTGTATGATACACAGTTATAGGTTTGTTCGTGTTTTTCTTTTCCATAAAACGCTAGTATTTTACAAAGTAAATGTATTTCTGTCAAATATAGGTTGCCTTAAACACAAGATTGGCTACTTTGTTTTAACAAAATGGCCCATTCCGTCACGCAAAAAAAGATAGATGCTATCGTCTTAAAAAAGATAGCAATGGGAAGAAGTCTTGATAGACATCGCCATAGGAGACCACTAAATGATTGCCAAAGCTCGCCTTCAAAAGTTCTAATAAACCATCTTCATTTAAGGAGACGGTGATCTGTGTTCGACAATATCCTTCTAAGTTTGGATTATCTTTAATGTTCGCTGGTAAGCACACGCAATTTTCTAATGTATAATCAGGCGCGATTTTACAGACTGTGACTCTGCCTTCTGGCATTTCGCCACGCACTCCAATTCCTAACCCACTTTCAAAGTGTGTGGTTAAGGAGTAGGAACTAGTCATATTAAGTGGGACAGTGCAATGCGCAAGAAGCACACTATTGTCTTCATAATTGAATTTACTAGGATTCGCCATAAAAGCGCTTCGACCTGTTAAAGCGTGCACTACATGCATGGTGAGTAAAGCAAAAATATCACCTTCACAACCAGCAGTAATGCCTTCTTCGTTTAATAAGGCCAACGCCAAACAAGCGGTATTCTTATATTTCTTAAGAAGATCAAAACATCTAATAGTTAACCCTTTTAGTTCGTATTTACGAACTAATTTCTTTAAAGCCACATAAATCACTAAAGCTTGATAGATGACTTCTTTATCTTTGTATTTATTAATGAGTTCGTTACCGTGAGGAACATCTTTTTGATCAAGCATGTCTTTTTCTGTCTCTTCGATGAGCGCGTCTAATTCGCTCATTTTGATCTTCACGACATTGATTTTGAAATTTGTGTAAATCGTTTTAGTGTCAATTGGCGAAGCGATTAACCAAGAAGATGCGCCTCCAATAACGCCTAATTTGTTATCCTTCAAACTGCGATAAGCGGAGATGATCGTCGCTACATGCTTTAGCATACTAGCGATGTGATTTTCTTCACCAGAAAGAAGGAAGCAGAGTTTATTTTTGTTTTCTAAATAGGTCTTGATTTCTAGAGCGGCAGGTAAAGAATTATTCCTGCTCGTGGATAAAATCACTAATGGTTCTTTAAGCTCTTCTAAACGCTTTAAAAAGAGTCCTTCAGTGCCACCTGAACCAATGAGAACAATATCAAAAAGAGGGTCTTTCGCATTCTCCATAATGATCAAATCTTCATCCGCTAAAAAGGAGTTAATCTCGTCGATAAAAAGGAGATCTTCATTAAGGACCTTTTTATTATTTTTATGTAATAAAGAATATAAAGGGATGAGATTTAGATACATAGAATTACCTCTTTTTATTAATTATACACAATTAATAATCTAGATAAAATAAAAAGCCCGGCGGCTCGCTATTTTGTCCTTGCGGATATCTTCGCCACTACGGTGCTTAACTTCTGTGTTCGAGATGGGAACAGGTGTGTCCACCGCGCCATCGCCACCAGACTTTTTATTAAGAGAAATTATT
>JAGCDH010000023.1 GCA_017651165.1 Bacilli bacterium | reverse complement strand
GGTTTAAGCGATGAAGAGATTCAAGAGAGATTTGGCTACTTTGTAGATGCCTTACAATATGGCACACCTCCACACACAGGTATGGCCTTTGGCTTAGACCGTTTAGCGATGATTCTTGGTGGTACAGACAACATCCGCGATGTTATCGCCTTCCCAAAGAACCTAGCAGCAGTCGACCCAATGACCAACGCACCAACTAACGTCACTCAAGCGCAACTTGATGAGTTAGGAATTAAATTCTCGGATTAAAATAGACTTTGTCTATATAAAACTATATAATTACTAAATTATTACTAGAAGTGAGGTTTTGAAAAATGAACAAAAACGACCAATTAGCAATCGCGACAATCCGTTCCTTATGTATTGACACGATTAACAAAGCTAACTCCGGCCACCCAGGTATGGCATTAGGTAGCGCTCCTGCCCTCTATACCTTATTTACTAAGCATTTAGTGGCCACCCCATTAGAAAGCAAATGGTTTAACAGAGACAGATTTGTCTTATCAAGTGGCCATGCTTCTGCATTGCTCTATAGCATGCTCCACTTATGTGGATACAGAGTATCGCTTGATGATATGAAACAATTCCGTCAAATCGATTCCTTAACTCCAGGTCACCCAGAATATGGTTGGACCGATGGTGTCGATGCGACAAGCGGTCCTTTAGGACAAGGTATTTCCCAAGCCGTTGGTATGGCGATGGCAGAACAAATGGTGAACAAGCTCTATTCCTTTGGAAACGATGTTTGCAATCACTATACATACGCTTTATGCGGCGATGGCTGCTTACAAGAAGGTATTTCCCAAGAAGCTATCTCCTTAGCCGGCCACTTAAAACTTAATAAGTTTATTCTTTTATATGACGCTAACCAAGTCACATTAGATGGTGCGCTTGACCTTTCCTTCTCCGAACAAGTGAAGGCTAGATTCTTAGCCAGTGAATGGAACGTCTTAGAAGTCGCTGATGGTAATGATGTCGATGCCATTGACGCTGCGATTAGCAAAGCTAAAAAGTCCAGCGACAAGCCAACCATGATTATGATTCATACCGTGATCGGCTTTGGTAGTGCTAAACAAGGCACCAACAAAGTCCATGGTAATCCATTAGGTGTTGAAGATGGTAAGAACGCCAAACTCAGTTATGGATTTGATCACGAAGACTTCTATATTCCACAAGAAGTTTACGATTTATTCAAAAACACCTTTGGTGCACGTGGTGAAAAAGCTCTCAAAGCCTATAATGAAAAACTCGCTAAATTAGCGGAAGACAAAAAGACCAAAGATGAATACAATAGATTCATTTCTTTAAACGGTGTTGATGTCGACAGATATTTACCAAGAGTTTATCCAAACTTCGAAGAAGGCTCTGCTAAATCAACACGTGTGGCTTCTGGTCAAGCCCTCAATTATTTGATGCTCTCTATGCCAAACCTTTATGGTGGTAGTGCGGACGTCGCTGGTTCCGTTATGACTAAACTTGATAACGGCCAAAACTTCGACGCCTCTAATAGAGAAGGCCACAATATTAACTGGGGTATCCGTGAATTCGCGATGGCGAGTGCACAAAACGGTATGCTCTTACACGGTGGCGTGCGTTCCTATGTTGGTGCCTTCTTCGTGTTCTCCGATTACATGAAACCAGCCATTCGTATGGCGGCATTAAGCCATGTTCCAGCTATCTATTTACTCTCTCACGATAGTATCGCCGTAGGCGAAGATGGCCCAACGCATCAACCAATCGAACAAGCTGCAATGTTAAGAAGTATTCCAGGTGTTGATCTCATTCGTCCAGCGGATGAAAGAGAAACCTATGGTGCTTGGTTTGCCGCTTTAGAAAGCAAGAACCATCCAACCGCTTTGATTTTATCAAGACAAAACCTCCCATTATTACCAGGTAGCGATGGTGAAGCTTTAAAGAAAGGTGCCTATGTTGTTTCTAAAGAACAAAAGAAAGCCCAATTTATCTTAATCGCCACTGGTAGTGAAGTCTCATTAGCGGTTTCCGCTCAAGCTCTTCTCTTAGAGAAAGGCATCGATGTCCGCGTTGTTTCTATGCCATGTTGGTCATACTTTGATAGACAAGACGAAGAATACAAAGCAAGCGTCTTATCCTTACCAAGAGAAAAGTGCATTTCTATTGAAATGTTATCCACATTTGGCTGGGCGAAATATGCAGGCACAAATATTGGTTTAGATCAATTTGGCGCTAGCGCTCCTGCTAAAGACGTTATCAAGAAATTCAACTTCACACCTGAATACGTCGCTAGTGTAGTTGAGAAGTTTTAATCAAACAAAATACTCACTATAGAGAAGTGGAGAAATCCACTTTTCTTTTATTTACCTTTGCAGAACGAATATATTTAAGATATATTATAGGTAAGGAGCACTTATGGCAGATTATATTTACATTGATAACTACGCTAAAAAAGGCAAAATTGGGATCTCTCTCAATGTTTTTGATGCGTTAGTAACAAATGCTCTTTCTAACGTTAAAGGCATAGCCTTATCTAACGCTCACATGAAGAAGAATCAAAAGATTCGTCTTAATAGACCAGTCCAAACCACAATCAAACACGATATCGTGCACGTTTGGGTGGCCATTGATGTCATTAAGGGCACCAATATTCAAGATGTGACTCGTGAGATTCAAGATGAAATCGCTAATGCCTTCTTAATTGCCACTGAGCAAATCCCATTTGACGTGCAAGTCAAAGTCATTTCTATCATTTAATCTAAAAAGTCTTTTTTTATGGAAAAAATATCCCGTAACCAAGAGAATTTCATTATTATGACCGTCATTTATGACGAATTAAACGACTATGTCGCTGGTCAGAATCATTTTCGTGATGTCAATGAGATTATTTTAGAAATCACTGAGACACCTTTAAAAGAACATAGCGCTTATGTGCAAAATAGCATCGCCAGTGTTTTGTCTCACTACGGTGAAATCGTCTCAGCCTTCCAGCCTCATCTCCGTAACTGGGTATGGGAAAGATTACCGTTATTAACTAGAGCAGTCCTCTTGATGAGCTATGCACATTTCTACTATGTAGAAAAGATTGATAAACGCATCGTCATTAACGTGGCTGTAGAACTCGCGAAGAAATATATCGAAGAGAAACAAGCGAAGTTCATTAATGCAATCCTTGATGAGGTGCTTAATGGATAATAATCGCCCAGTCTTCACCGTTAGCGATGTCAATAATTACATCAAAGCGGTCCTTAATAATGACGAGAACTTAAAGTTCATCTACGTCAAAGGCGAAATCTCTAATTTTAAAATGGCTAGCAATGGTCATTTTTATTTCTCTTTGAAAGACGATAAGGCCATGATCAGTGCGATGATGTTTTCTGGTTATGCCTCCAAAAACACATTCCAACCAGAAAACGGACAAGAAGTCGTGGTCTTTGGCTCAGTTGATGCCTATCCAGGACGTGGCACATATCAAATCATCGTCTATCAGATGCAAGAAGTTGGCGCTGGCCAAGCTTTGCTTGAATTAGAAAAACTCAAAAAGAAACTTAAAGAAGAAGGTCTCTTTGATGAATCAAGAAAAAGACCAATCAACTTATATCCTAAAGCAATTGGTGTTATTACTGCGCCTAACAGCGCCGCAATTAAAGATATCTTGTTCAATCTAAAAAGACGCTATCCTATCGCAGACATTTATGTCTTTTATAGCGCAGTCCAAGGTGATAACGCGGCTAAAGAACTATTGAATGCCTTTAATATTGCGCAGACTTATCCATTAGATACCCTTTTAATCGGCCGTGGTGGCGGTTCTAGCGAAGATTTAAGTGCCTTTAATGACGAAACCTTAGTCCGCGCTTTAGCGACGAGCAAAATGCCGATTATCGCTTGTGTCGGTCACGAGATTGATTCCACATTAGTGGATTTTGTCGCTGATAAGCGTGCCTCAACACCAACGGGCGCCGCTGAATTAGCCACAATTGATCAAAGAGAAATACTTGAACATTTATCTTTCTCAATCCAAGAGATGGAAGAGAGTATCAGAGGCAGAGTGGAAGAGCTAAAAGAAGAAGTATCTTCTTATAAAGAAGATTTAAATCAAAGTATGCTTAACTTATTGAGACAAGAAAAACAGCTATTAGAACATAAGAAAGCTACTTTAGATGCGCTAAATCCAGAAAATGTTTTATCAAGAGGCTATACATTGACCGTTGATGAAAATGGTTTACCAATTAAGATTAAGAATTCTAGACCAGGTGATAAGATTAAAACCATCTTTAAAGATGGTTCATTGACTAGTGAAGTCAAAGAAGTGGAGGCTAAATAAGATGAAAGAAGAAACCTTTGATTTTGAAAAAGAGATGAAACGTCTCGATGAAATCGTCGCTAAGATTTCGTCTCAGGATTTACCTTTAGATGAGTGTTTAACTCTTTATAAGGAAGGACAAGAGATTGTTAAGAAGCTTGAAAAAGCCTTGGAAGCCGCACAAGAAAAGATTGAAAAGGTCATTGAAACC
This sequence comes from Bacilli bacterium, assembly GCA_017651165.1. Taxonomy (GTDB): domain Bacteria; phylum Bacillota_I; class Bacilli_A; order RFN20; family CAG-826; genus RUG14515. Next base: position 72,917 of record JAGCDH010000023.1, on the reverse strand, counting down.
AAATAATCAGTATAGTTATTTACTAGTATTTTGCTAGTAGTAATAATATTCTATATTAGGCAAATGTATTTATTTATATTTGTCTTTTATTTTTCTTAAAACAAAATAACATTTTAGTTAACATAATCTATGTGCGCATATATAATATAAGCATGGCAAGTAAAGTTATTGTTCATATTGACTTAAATGCTTTCTTTGCACGATGTGAAGAAATCAAAGATCCTTCTTTAGAAGGTAAGGCTGTCGCTATTGGCCATGAAGGTCGTGGTGGCATCGTTTCAACGTGTTCTTACGCTGCCAGAAAGTATGGTGTTTCTTCGGCTATGCCGATGTTCAAAGCAAAGCAACTTTGTCCTCAGTTAATCATTCTGCCTGTTGATTATCATTTCTATAGCATGATGAGCAAGAGGTTTTTCTCATTCATTGGCCGCTATACCACTTCAGTGGAAGCTGCTTCTGTTGATGAATGCTTTGCCGATTTTACCTTTGCTTTAAGAGACGTCGATGACCCAATATCTTATTTCAAAAAACTACAAGACGATCTTTTCAGAGAAACTGGTCTCAAATGTTCTATTGGCGTTTCCACAACAAAGTTCTTAGCCAAAATGGCTAGTGATTTTAAAAAGCCAATGGGGTTAACCATTATTCACAAGCGTGACATTCCAAATATGATCTTCCCATTAAAGATTGAATCGATGTTTGGCGTGGGAAAGAAAACTTCGCCACGCTTAAAAGGTGTTGGCGTCCAAACCATCGGTGATTTATATCAAAGAATCATTGATGAGGACCCGGATGTTAAAAACATCCTTGGCAAAATGTATTTCACTCTTAAGGATTGGCTTGAAGGCAAAGGCTCTGATGAAGTGGAGACTGAAAAGTGGGATCCGAAATCAATTGGTAATTCCACAACGTTACCTTTTGATAGTGATAACCCATCTGTAATTAAGAAATTTTTCTTAGATCTAGCTAAAGAAGTCTCAGAAAGAAGCAAAAGAGAAGACAAATTAGGGTATACAATCCAAATCGTCATCAAAGATGTGAACTTCAAAAGCTTTAATAAATCCGTCACGTTGGACAATCCGACAAATGATAAGAATGTCATCTTTGAACAAGCGTGGCAGTTATTTAATAAGAATTTCAAAGGCGTAATGCTCCGATTGGTGGGAGTTACGCTTCAAAACTTGATTGACCCAAAGGAAATGGCGGTGCAAATGTCACTTTTCGACTACGAGAGCCACCAAAAGGAAAACGCCACTAAGATAATCATTAACGACATAAATCGTTCTCTAAAGAAGCCGTTATTGAAAAGAGCCAGCGAGGTGAAAAAAGATGGAAATAGCTGATGCAGTAGATAGATATCACCAATACGTCCTTGTGGAAAAGGGTCTTTCTTTACAGACTTGGGCATCTTATTTAGAAGATCTTCAAGCCTTCTTTAACTATTTTTCAAAGAAAGAGACCACTGATGATTTGTCTGAGACAGATTTATATGAATTCCTAAAGTATGAACTATCAGTTGGCCATTCGGTTTCAACCGCTTTAAGAAGATTATCATCGACACGTGGCTTCTATCTTTTCTTAAAGAAAGACGGTTTATACACAGGAAACATTCCTGATATTGAGACGCCCAAGAAGCCAAAACATTTGCCAAATTGTCTCAACGAAGACGAAGTCGAGGCTTTATTGAATGCTCCTGATTTATCAACACCAAGTGGTCTAAGAGATAAAGCTATGCTTGAAACAATGTATTCTTCTGGCCTTAGAGTCAGCGAATTATTAAATCTTGAAAAGGGACAAGTCAATCTCAACAAAGGCGTCATTACCGTATTTGGTAAAGGCGCGAAAGAAAGAAAGGTTCCAATTGCGGATTATGCTGTTGAATACCTCAGGCAATATATCACTGAGGTGCGTAATAAGAACGAAAACAAAGGTAGTAAGTATCTATTTCTTTCTAAGAAAGGAGAACCTTTGTCTCGTGTCTATTTTTTCAAACAAGTTAAGAAATACAGCGAATTAGCGGGTATCACCACAAATGTCTCACCACACACTTTGAGGCATAGTTTTGCGACGCATTTGCTCAATCATGGAGCGCAATTAAGAATCGTTCAAGGCATGCTTGGACACACAAACATCGCAACGACACAAATATATACGCACGTTTCTAGCGAAAAACTTAAATCAGATTATGATAAGATAATGAAGTGAGGAAAAATATGGAGAATTATCGTTACAAAAGAATATTTATCGTTGTGGCCGACTCAATGGGCACAGGCTATATGAAAGACGCTAAAGATTTTGGCGATGAAGGCGCCAACACTTTAGTGCACATTGGTGAAAAGATGCCAAACGGCTTAAACGTTCCTACTTTAAACAGTCTCGGACTGGGTGATTTGGATCCAATTAAAGGCACAAGTGTTGTCTCACATCCAAATTCGTTTATCGCTAAAGCTAATGAAGTTAGCAAAGGTAAAGACACCATGACTGGTCACTGGGAAATCATGGGTATTAATACCCAAGTTCCTTTTAAAACCTTCACAGATACAGGATTCCCAGATGAATTAATAAAAGAACTTGAAGAAAAAACTGGGCATAAAGTCATCGGTAACTGCGCTGCTAGCGGTACCGAAATTATCGAGAGACTAGGCGAACAACAATGCAAAGATGGCTCAATGATTGTCTATACATCATCTGACAGCGTCCTACAAATCGCTGCGCACGAAGAAATCTTTGGTTTGGATGAATTATATAGATGCTGCGAAATTGCTCGTGAAATCTGTATGAAACCAGAATGGATGGTGGGAAGAGTCATTGCTAGACCATACGTAGGCACTGATAAAACCAATTTTAAGCGCGTTACTGGTCATCGACATGATTTAGCCTTAAGACCAAGTCAAAAGACCGTCATGAATGTTTTAGAAGACAATGGCTTCATGACAAGTTGTGTTGGTAAAATTGGCGATATCTTTGATCAATATGGCGTTGTTAAAACCCAAAAGACAGTCTCTAACGAAGACGGCATGGATAAAACAATTCAAGAAGCCAAAGAACACGACTTCACAGGCATCTGCTTTGTTAATTTAGTGGAATTCGATAGTGAATACGGCCATAGACGCGATCCAATCGGTTATGGCGAATGTATCGAAAGATTTGATAAGCGTGTCAAAGAATTATTACCTTGTCTCAAAGATGATGATTTACTAATCATAACTGCGGACCATGGTAACGATCCAACCTGGACAGGAACAGATCATACAAGAGAAAAGATTCCACTCATTATGTACAGCAAATCAATTAATGGTGGTGGATATCTCAAAGAAAGAAGTTCTTTCGCTGATATCGGTGCGACCATTCTTAAAAACTTCCATATTAAAAAGCCTGATTATCTCTTAGGCGAACCAATTGAAGAATTATTAGCATAATTTATTAAAGCATCATCTTTGTAAGCACTTAATAACTAGTTAGCGAAACACAAAGTGGTGCTTTTTTTGTCGTTTATCTCCTAATTTAGGTTTTAGGAAAGGAGGTAGACGCTGTAATGAAAGATCAAAAAATGATGATGCTTTTGTCTGAGGAAAAAGTTCAAAGAAAAGAACTGATCATCACCAAAAGAAGAATTCCTCTTTTGAAAGATTATCTCAAAAGTCAAAACGCTAGAAGACACGTCAATGCGATTAATCGCATGATTTATTTCTATCGTAACTATGAGACAAGATTTGAGATCAAAAGAGGCGATGTGTTTGTAGTGGGTTTCGAATTCGAATGCGGAAACGAATTAAACGGTTCGCATTTCGTCGTGGCTTTACTAGATTCCAGTCCGATCAGCCAATTAGTAACTATTGTGCCGCTTCATTCCGCTAAAATGGACAAAGAATTGAATCCGGCAAGCGAAATCTATATTGGTGAAATCCCTGGAGTCACAAACACAAAGCGAGCGGTTGCAATAATCAACCAAATCAGAACGATTGATAAGCGAAGAATGTTCGACAAGGCCGCAATAGAACATTTCAACCAATATTCTCAATCAGAACATTACGTTGATTATGCAGAAATCATCGCTCAACACAAGTTCATTTTTAGGTTAACTGAGGAACAATACAAGAAAATACACATTGCTGTTCAACAATACGTGTTTAACGGGTATATTAAACACTAAGATTGTGAATTAGTAGTTTTCTAGTAGTTGTATAATCTAGGAATTTGTGGAAAAGAATTCCGCTAATTGTCGCAAGATGGTTAGCGGAATATCTTTTTTAATGATTAATCTTTACTATGTAATATATTAAGATTTAAGTATATTAGTTAACATAATGGCAATTATGCGAAGTTAGTATATTTATGAAATTTGTTGTGGAAAATGTGGATAAGTCATTTTTGTGGGTTTCACTTCTACTGTCTGGATCATCACACCAGATTTTAACGCTAGTCACCCTAAATCTCCATTCAAAACTAAACAAAATGTATGGTAAAAGAAAAACAGACATTATTCATGCCTTATTTCTTATCTTTTTGTCTCAGTTTCTAGCCCAAATATGCTTTAAAACATTCCTCTGACAAGCGATTATCAATATCTTTATTCTTGCTTCCGAGGTATTCGTAGTTCGCTTTTAAGACGGTTAAGAATCCACTATTGAAATCTTCTTCCATTGCTTTCATCAACTTTGATGAATCATATGGTCTTAATGGATCGATTTTATCCGATACATAGATTAGCTTTTCTAGCCAACACATATCCTTGCGGCCTGTCGTATGGAACTTAATAGCGTTTAATATCTCTTCATCTTGGATATCGAAGTCCCTTTTAGCGACCATTTCCCCAAGGAATTGATGGTACGCATAGGCACCTATATCCAGATATTCTGGATAAAGTTGTTTCATTAGCGTTAAACTCTCGTCTTTGCCGATCCCTTTTGCGATATCGTGTAAAACACCAGCGATATACGCTCTTTGGCAATCAAGCTGATACTTTTTAGCGAGATTATAAGCAACATGCGCCACTGACAAGGAATGACTAAAACGAGTCTCTTTAATGTAAGTTTTGATTTTTCCGATAAAGTATAGGCAGTTATCTTCGATGTATTTAAGCACTTCTTCGCTTACAGCGAGCGATTTGAGATTTCTAATATCAGAAGACGAGACGTCTAATTCCGGCCCTTCTATGGCTTTCATTTTGAATCTGTCGATATTCTCTTGTTTGACAACGTATTTTGGACGCTTGAAATACACTATCTGTGTATCTTTAGCGATTTGATCAGGATTCATCCATTCATCAAAGGAGTTTACTTGGTCCTGCCCTATCAAAAAATAGAGTTTATCCTTTGGATATTTATTCTTAAAATACTCAACCGTTTTATATGAACGGGGTTGCTCTTTTTGATTAAGTTCGTATTCATCAATAGAAAAACCATCGTATTTAGCGATGGCTAGTCTAAGCATAGCGAGTTTATGCTCTTTATCAATAGAATCGCTTTTCCAGATGGCGACTTTCGCCGGTACAAAAATGACTTCTCCTTTGAGAGTGTCTCTCGCAATAAGCGCCATATTGATATGGCCTAAATGTACTGGGTCAAAACCACCACCGAAGATAATTCTATTCATTAGATTTTGATTTTTGGATTTTCCTTATTCCTACGGAATAACACAATGACTCTTCCCATGACAGTCACGAGTTCAGCGTTGAGTTTATTGGAAAGATCAATGGCCACTTCCATCACTGGTAAGGTACAGCCTTTCATGACATCAATTTTGATAAGTTCATGAGCCACGATGGCTTTTTCGAGCATATCAATTAATGTGTCAGAGATATCATTCTTACCAACTTGATAATGAATCTTAAGCGTGGAGGCTAGAGCCTTCAAATCACGTTTTTGTTTGGGAGTAAGCATAATTATCTAATCTTAGCTTGGCTTTCCTTAATAGCCACACCCTTTGGGAAACGCACACGGATGATTTGTCCTTGCGCGATGAATGATAACCAGCCTAAGCCTTCAATGGCGATATCATGCCATTTCTTATCATTTTCCATCGCATATTCAAACATATCGTAGTCAAGGAAGCTAACCAATCTTTCAGAAACTGGTCTCACTGAACGACGAACATTGTTTTCAGAGATTGATTCATCTAATTTTTTAGATGAGACTTTACGTGTTTCCACGCCTTCAGCAGCGTAGAAACGGTAGTTTGTGGATTTACCTTTGAGCACTTCGAAAGCGGCTAAAGAGCCCACCATCAAGGCATCGCCTGGCGCCATGCTGCGTTGCACCATTTTCACATCTTTCTTAGGAACGATTTGTTTGGCGACATCTTTTTCTAATTTGCCAACCGCAGATGTTGTTTGAGAAATGCCTGGGAGTTCATAGAAGAACGATGAACGGGAAAGAGGAATCTCTAACACATCAAGATGTGTTCCTGGATATTTGATCGTCTTAATTTGACGAGTTGTTTTGTTTTCAAAACCTTTTAACGCTCTGTTAATGATGGATGTTTTACCTGAAGTGAGGTTACCAATCATATACACGTCATGTCCCTTTCGGGCTTTGTTCATCGCGTCGATATATTCTTTAGCGTCCATCTTATTGGTGTTACCCATTAATCTCACAGAAGCTGGTTTAATACCGTATTCATTAAATCTCTCGTTGATGTATGCCACTAAAGATTCATCTTTCACGTTAGATGGGAATAAATCGCGTTTTGTGCCGATAACGGTAACGCTGAGTTTCTTAACTTTATCGGCGATTTCTTTATTTAATGTGCCATTAAAGGAGAATAAATCAACGACCCATACGATATAGGCATCAGTCGCATAGGCATCATCTAAAACTTTAAGAATCTCTTGGTCAACTTCTTGATCTAATTGACTGTTGTTAAAAGCTTTCATCGTTTCAAAACATTTATCACAATAAATGATTTGGATAGGTGTTGCCCTATTCAATGATTCTGGAATGATATAGCCTTTTTCATCTGGTTTTTCACATTGTAAGATTGCACCACAGTGGTAACAACGTAATACTCTTTTAAATTTGCCCATATTTAGTTCTCCAATCTAGCAATTTGCCTTTTTTACTGAGATGTTTTCTAATCGGTCTATCAAATAGACGATTAATGTGTGTCGTCCATTGGTCTTCTTTGACGACTTTTTCCGTGAGTAATACACGGATATGCGCTCCACGTGCGGCTAAAACGTCCGTCATGAGTTGATCACCAACTAGCATAACTTCCGTCGGTGAGACGCCTTTTCTTTCAAGAAACTTCCTAATCCGCTTCGAGAAAGGCTTGTGAGCGCTATAAATACATTCAACGCCTGCCAAATCCGCATAATGCTTCACGCGTTTTTCACGATTATTGGAAACAATAATTGGTGTAACACCAGTATTCTTGATGTCTGCAATAATCTGCTTAGCTTTTTCAGTCGGTTCATGAAGGCGATAACTATCAAGCGTATTGTCAAGATCAATTAATAGAACCTTAACACCGTTATTAAGATAGAAATCAGCTGGCACTTCATAGATTGACTGAGCGTGAGCAAACGGAATGAATTTCTTGAACATATTTATCAATAAATATTGTATCGTAAAATTATAAATTATGTGAGAAGAAATTATTTTATTCTCACAAACTAAATAAAACGCTTACCCTTGTTTAGATGGGATAAGCGCTATTGTGTCTGATTCAAGTTTAAATATTATTGATTAAATAAACTATGTTTATAAACTACTAGATAAAAACTAGTTATTTACTTTTATTCATCGAGGTCATCGAAGATTGAAATCTGTTCAAAGCCTTCTTTTTCTTCCTTTTTAGGAGCTTCATTTTCAGGTTCAGATTCGTTCACTTCATCTTCTTCTGTTCTAACGATGACTGGTTTCTCTTTCACTGTTACTGGATGAGAAACTGTATTCTTATTGATTACATCAATAATTCCATCAAAGACATTAACGATCTTCGCTTTAGCTGGAAGAGAGATATTCTTCTTAGCGTACTTATCTAAATCTGAGAGATAGAAGTTATCTAAATCAAAGGTGAAGTAACTATTATCTTCAAGGAAAAGATTTATTTTTAATAAATCTTGCTTTGTATCAATTTTGAAAGCACTGACGATATGATGGACATCGCTCTTGAAGCAAGGCATGACGTTAGTAACTTTACCTAAACGAGCGGTTAAGTTCACATGTGCATTATCGAAAATACGATAATGGCCTTTATCAGTGAATAAGATGGCTTTACTCTTTTCTTCCACATCAAATGGAATTAAAGCCACAGCATAATTCTTGCCTAAACCCGCTATTGACTTCACACCACCGGCTTTGTTGCCGAGAATTGTTAGGTCGTTTTCATTGAAGTAAGTAACGTTACCGTTACTTGCCACGACGATGACGTTGCTATTGCCGCTTAAAACTTGGACATCCACGACTTCATCTTCGTTAAGTAAGCGCATGTTGCGTATTGGGCGCGAGCGCTTTCCTTTTTCTATCATATTTAAAGGCATACGCTTGATTTGTCCGAACTTAGTTAAGATGCCTAAATAGATATCATCTCTGAATTCGCTAACAGCAATACCTTTAATAATCTTTTCACCTGGAGCGAGGGTTGAGAAGGCATTTAAGTGACTACCTTCATCTTTCCATCTATTCTCACCAATCTTATGAACTGGGACGCAAACATAGTTTCCTTGATTTGTAAAACAAATCAAATAATCGGTTGTGGTCAATAAACCCGCACCAACTAATTCGTCTCCATCCTTCAAGCCTGGGAGATAATTATCTTGGCTGCTACGATATGATTTAATTGTGGATCTTTTAACGTAACCATCACGAGAAAGGGCCACCATGACATCATCTTTAGCAATTAATTCACGCTTATCAATTGGGGCAACTTCTTGTTTTTCTTGGATTTGGGTACGACGATCATCGCCATACTTATCCGCAATCGCTTTTAGTTCACGAACTAAAACTCTATTAAGTTTAGCCTCATCTTCAAGGATTCCGTGTAATGTTTCGATATCTTTAAGTAAGGTATCTCTTTCCTTTTGAAGGGTGATTTCATCAGTATGAGACAATTTATAAAGTGGCATTGTGACGATCGCTTCGGCTTGTTCGTTAGAGAAACCATAGCGGTTCATTAAGTTAACTTTAGAATCCGCTTTATCTTTACTCTTTTTGATGATTTCCACCACTTCGTTGATGTTTAAAGAAGCTTGAATTAAGCCTTCAACGATATGTAAAAGAGCGTTAAATCTATCTAAATCAAATTGGCTCTTTCTGGTCACAACATCGACTTGGTGAGCGATGTATGCATCGATATAAGTCATGAGATTTAAGGTCTTTGGACGGCCATCAACGATTGCTACCATATTCGAAGAATATGAAGAGACTAAACCAGTCTTATTCATCAAGTATTGTAAGAGGAGCTCACACTTGGCGTCTTTCTTGCAATCAATGACGATTCTAATGCCTTTCCAGTCGCTTTCATCTCTCACTTCTAAAAGACCATCAACGGCTTTGGAGTGGACGATTTTATCGATTTCAAAAACCAATTGGTTTTTCTGTGTTTTATATGGGATTTCTGTGATAATAATTTGTTGATTATCTTTATTTTGGACGATTTCTGTCTTACTAGCGATTTCAATACGTCCGCGGCCAGTTAAGTAGATATTTTTGAGACCTTCGGATTCGTAAATAATACCACCACCAGGGAAGTCTGGACCTAAAACAAACTGCATCAAGTCTTCAATGGTTGCAGTCTTATGACCAATACGATAAATGATCGCATTTGTGATTTCTCTAAGGTTATGAGGTGGGATTTCTGTTGCTAAAGCAACAGCAATACCTTCTGTGCCATTAACAAAGAGGTTTGGGAACCTACTCGGAAGAACAATTGGTTCTAACTCTGTGTCATCGAAGTTAAGCTGCATATCCACAGTCTTTTTATCGATGTCGCGGACCAATTCATTAGATAATTCGCTTAATCGAGATTCGGTATAACGATAGGCCGCTGGTGAGTCACCATCGATACTACCGTTATTACCTTGGAAGTCGATTAATGGGTAACGAACCTTCCAATCTTGGCTCATACGAGCCAATGCTTCATAAATTGAAGTATCACCATGTGGGTGGAAAGTACCCATAACCGCACCAACGGTATGAGCACATTTTCTGGTTGGTTTATTAAAGACGTTGTTATTACGGTACATCGTAAAGACGATACGTCTTTGAACAGGTTTTAAACCATCTCTCACATCAGGAATTGCTCTATCTTGAATGACGTATTTAGCATATGTTGCATAACGATCACCCATGACATCTTCCATAGGTTGAATGGAGATATTTTCAGCGTAATTTTCTTCGACTAAATCTATCTTTTTTGTCTTAGCCATAGCTTACTTTACCTCCTTCATGAAAGAGTCGACTTTATTGAAATCGACGTTTTCTTCAACCCAAGCACGACGAATAGAAGTATCTCTACCCATCAAAACGTTTACACGTTTTTCGACTAAGATTGGATCTTCAATATCAACCTGGATTAAGAGTCTTGTTCTTGGATCCATTGTGGTTTCTTTTAATTGGATAGCATCCATTTCACCAAGACCTTTATAGCGGCTGACTTTATAGCCACCACCAACGATCTTCTTGGCTTTTTCTAAACCTTCGTCATCCCAAGCATATTCTTGAATAACTTTCTTCCCGTCTTCTTTGAAGACGCGGTATAAAGGTGGGACGGCAATATAGACGTGTCCACTGGTAATAAGTTGTCTCATATAGTGATAGAAGAACGTCAAAAGTAAGGTCTGAATATGAGCACCATCGGTATCGGCATCGGTCATGATGATGATTTTACCGTATTTGATGTCTTCAAGATCAAAACTTTGTCCAAATCCTGCACCAATGGTATTAATAATGGTCGCAATTTCTTCATTATGGACTAATTTATCAATGGAAATTGAGTCAGTATTTAATGGTTTACCACGTAGTGGTAAGATAGCTTGATGTAATCTATCTCTTCCCTTCTTAGCAGTACCACCAGCGGAATCACCTTCAACGATGAAAAGTTCGTTTTTCGCGTAATCTTTGCTTTGGGCAGGGGTCAATTTATCACTCAAAATGAGATCTTGTTTTGGTTTTTTACTGCTTCTTGCTTCTTCTTTTGCTTTTCTAGCAGCAAGTCTAGCAGTTTGAGAAGCCACACACTTATTAATTAAGTTAATTGCAAACTCCTTATTCTCAGTAAGATAATAAGTAAACTTATTATAAATGAAATTACTGACCACAGATGTGGCTTGCGGAGTACCTAATTTACCTTTGGTTTGACCCTCAAATTCGAGGAGTGTTTCTGGGATTTTTAAGGAAATAACTGCGGTTAATCCTTCACGAATATCACTACCTTCAAGCTTCTTTCCACGTAAAACTTTGTTATCTTCCGCGAAATCATTAACGGCTTTAGTAATGCCACTTCTGAAACCAGTTTCATGGGTACCACCATCTCTTGTTCTTACGTTATTAACGTAAGAATAGATTGTTTCATTGTAGTCTTCGTTACAATATTGAAGAGCGATTTCAACATCAATTTGTGTTTCTTCATCTGTATCAGAGAAGTCGATTACATTAGATAAAGCATTCTTGTTACCATTGATGTTATTGATGTATTCAACAAGGCCGTTTTCATATAAAAAGTTTTGATTCTGTCCTGTTTTTTCATCAATCAAGACAAACTCAACACCCTTCATTAAAAAGGCAGATTCTTGTAAGTGTGAGGCAATTGTGTCCCATTTGAACTCAGTTGTGCTGAAAATAGAACCATCTGGTTTAAATCTCACATAAGTACCATGTTTTTTAGTGGTTCCAATGACCTCTAATGGTACGACAAGATTACCACCATTTTCGAATTTGAGATGGTAGATATTTCCGTCTTGGTAGACATTAATGTCTACCCATTCGCTTAAAGCATTAGTGACAGAAGCACCAACACCGTGTAAACCAGCCGCGGATTTATAAACTGCGTTATTGAATTTACCACCAGCGTGAAGTTCTGTAAAAACGACTTCGACCGCAGGTCGACCAGTCTCTTTATTAATGCCAACCGGAATACCACGTCCTTCATCAAGCACACTGATGGAATCATCTTTGTGCATGGTGACGACGATCTTTTTACCGTAACCAGAAAGTGCTTCGTCAACACTATTATCGACGACTTCCCACACTAAATGATGAAGGCCGGCGCTATTGGTGGAACCGATATACATGGCTGGTCTTTTGCGAACGCCTTCAAGACCTTTCATCACGTGAATATCGTCGGCGGTATATGTTGTTTTTCTAATATCTGACACAGTTTTAACCCTTTGCAAGACTTAATTATATACAAATTAAGTTGCAAATATAAAGCGTTTTAGTAGAATATAAAGAGTAATTTTGGAGGAAGAAAAATGAAAATATTATTAGTTAATATTTTAGCCCCAATCGCTTGTATTTTAATTGGTTACATTATCGGCAGCGCTAATATCTCAATTCCAATTGGAAAGTTAATTTTTAAACAAGATCCAAGAGAATATGGATCACATAATGTTGGTGCCACAAACTGTGGAAGATTATGGGGCAGAAAATGGTTTTGGCTCATTTTCTTATTTGACACACTTAAAACAATTGCTCCTCTTTATCTCTGTTGGTCACTTTTAACATATGTGCCAATTCATCACGGACATGGTTTAATGCCTGATGCTTATAACATGTATATTGGCAATGTTGATGGCTTTGCCATCAAATGGCCAGTCTATTGGTTAGCTTGTCTCGGTGCTTTGTTTGGTAATGTCTTCCCACTTTTCCTCAAATTCAAAGGTGGAAAAGCCGCTTCTACATACTTAGGCTTAACTTTCACCACTTCTTGGGGATTAACCACAACAGGTGTCATTACATATCTCATCTGCATCTTCAAAACAAAGTACGTTTCCTTCTCCTCCATTATCTGTGGCATTGAAAATGCCATTGCTAGCTGGGTTTGGGCCATCTTATTAATGTGCAAAGTCATCCCTGCTAAAATGTATTGGTTCATCCTTTGGGGACCGATGTTCTACTGCAATTATGTCTTCGCCATTGTCATGACCATTATCGTCATCGTTATGGTCTTCAGACACCACGAAAATATCGCTAGAATTAAGGCTGGAACCGAGAGAAAAGTTCAATGGGTCGACCAAATCCTTCATAGGAATAAGCAAGTAGAAAATTAGTAGAATAGAATATTATATATTCTCAACAAAAAAAGCACTCAACCGAGTGCTTTTGTTTTTTTCTTTAAAAACTATTTGTTTGAGTTCATGTTGCGCATGATTTCTCTAATCTGTTTTTCGCTTGGTGTACGACCCATGCTTCTAAACATTGCGCGAATCATTTTCTCGTTAACTGGTGGGTTTTCTTTGAGTTGTTTTTGGAAGATATAACGGGTGATAAAGAAACCCGCGATACCACCAACGATAAGAGTTCCAACTGCCAATAAGATAGCTTGCCAAACTTCCATTTTATTGCTCCTTATTAGGCTCTACCGTCGTATTCGCCTGTATCGGTGCGAACTAAGACTTCTTCGCCTTCTTCGATGAATAATGGCACTCTCACCACTAAACCGGTTTCTAATGTGGCTGGTTTGGTTGGTTTGTTGACTGTGTCACCTCTGACACCTGGATCACATTGTGTAATTTTAAGAGCGACCTTCGCTGGTAAGTTAACACCAAGGATTTCGCCTTCGTAGGAAGTAATTTCCACGACTTCGTCGCCTTTAAGGAATTGTTTTTCCCATTGGAGACGTTCAACTGGAATTTCCACTTGATCATAAGTTTCTTGATCCATGAATACTAAGAAATCGCCACTATCGTAGAGGTATTGCATTTGTCTTTTATCAAGACGAACGTTTTCCACCATGTAACCAGAGTTACGAGCGATTTCATTAATTGTGCCTGTACGCACGTTTTTGACTTTGACCTTAGCGACCATCTTTCTCATCGCTGTTTTATTGAGTAAGATGTCCATAACTTGATAAAGATTGTTTTCATCAATGAAATAGTTGCCTGGTCTTAATTCTGTTACGTTAACCATAAATATTTATTTCCTTTCAATAAATTTCCTTGAATATTATATCAAATATTCATTATTTGACAAATTATTTGACGTATTGATTAACTCTAATCTCGGTTTCTAAAGTTGAAGGTCTTTCATGACCCCCATAGATTTTAACGCTTCTTGGCAAGTCTAAAATCTTCTTCATAGAGTTTTCTAATTCTTTTGGTTTGGCGGTTGGTAAGTCACATCTTCCAATACCGTGTGGAATGATGAAATCACCAGTAAACAAGATATCACTATCTTTTAGATAGTAGCAGACACTACCAGAGGTGTGATATGGCGTGTAAATGACACGGATATCTTCGTCTAATAAGCGCAAGATAGCGGTATCTCCCACCGCTTGAGCTTTAGCGTTAATAATGACTTTTTCGCCTAAAAACTCACTGCAGTTAGAATAAGAATTAGTGAGTTTATCTAAATCTTCGTAGCCGATATATGTAGGGACGTTAAAAGCGTTCACTAAAGAGTCAATGCCTCTGATATGGTCGGCATGTCCATGTGTGATAAGAATTCCTTTGAGAGTCAGATTGTTCTTTTTAATGTAATTGACTAATCCGTCATAAGCTTTAGCAGGATCGATAACCACGCATTGGTTTGATTCGTCAACTAAAAGATACGTATTAGCGTATAAGTCATCATAACTATCGTATATGAACGGGATAACTTTAATCATAGGCACAAAAAAATAGGCAAAGCCTATTATTTCTTTTTCTCACGATGGAGAGTGACTTTTTTGCAGCGTGGGCAATATTTCTTTAATTCGATTCTATCTGGATGTTTCTTTTTATTCTTAGATGTGAGATAGTTTTCTTCGCCACATTCTGTGCATTTAAGTGTTAATGAGATTCTATCATCTTTGCTTGCCATTTGATTTTCTCCTTCAAAGTCGCTTAATATCTTACCACAGGTAAAAGATAATGCAAATATATTTTTATTTTATAAATTAGGTTATAATGTTTCGGTATGAGAAGAACAGAAACTAAACAAATCAGAATTGGCCGTTTAACTCTAGGTGGTCAAGATAAAGTTTTAATCCAATCGATGTGCAAACACAAAACATCAGATGTGGACACAATTATCAAAGAAATCAATGAATGCGAAGCATTAGGCGCGAAATTAATGCGTGTTGCTATCTTAGATGAAGAAGACGCAAAAGCGATTTCTTATATCAAAAGAGGTATCAATATTCCAATCGTCGCCGATATTCATTTTGATCCTAAACTCGCGATTCTTGCGATTAAATGTGGCGCGAATAAAATCAGATTAAATCCTGGTAACATCAGTGATGAAAATAAGATTAAAGAAATCGTTGAACTTGCGAAAAAGAAGCACGTTGCTATTCGCGTGGGTGCAAATTCCGGTTCTGTGAATAAAGAATTAGACGAATTTGACATCCCATTAGCCCATAAACTAGTGTTGTCAGTCAAACAACAAGTCAAAATCTTAGAAAAATACGATTTCCATGACATAGTTATTTCATTAAAAGCTAGCAACATCAAAGAAACGATTAAAGCGTATGAACTCGCTAGTGAGATATTCCCATATCCACTTCATATCGGTATCACAGAGGCTGGACCATATGAATTATCAGTCATTAGAAGCACCGCTGGTCTTGCTCCCCTTCTTTTAGAAGGGATTGGTGATACAATCCGTATTTCCATCACTGGGGATTCAAAAAATGAAGTGATCGCCGCTAAGCGTTTATTACACGATTGTGGTCTATATCCAAATTACCCTACATTTATTTCTTGCCCAACATGCGGAAGAACCCAAGTTGACGTCAAACCATTAGGTGCGAAAATCTTTAAATACCTTGAAGATAACAACATCAAGTTAACGGTTGCGGTCATGGGTTGTGTCGTCAACGGACCAGGCGAGGGCAAGAACGCTGATATCGGTATTGCCGGTGGCAAAGGCCAATATGTCATCTTTAAAAAAGGCGAAGTCATAAAAAAAGTGTCAGAAGACGAAGCTTATGACGCGATGATTAAAGAGATTGATAGCTTAAGCTAAATATTTGTCTTTCCAGTTTTCCACAAATGATTCGTCCCTTAACATTCTGATTTCATCAGAATAAGGGGCTTTTTCATTTATATAAGGAGTTTCTAAAATCTTTGGAATGTCTTTTAAACGTGGATGATTAGCTATATGACATAAAGCATCAAAGCCAATTTCGCCATAGCCAAGGTTTTCGTGTCTATCTTTATGCGCGCCACGTTGATTCTTGGAATCGTTAACGTGAACAACGAGTAATCTATCCAATCCAATCACTTGATCAAATTCATTTAAAAGCGCATCTGCGTCGTTAATATCGTAACCAGCATCAGAAACATGGCAAGTATCTAAACAGACGCCTAGACGGTCTTTATGATGACATTTTTCAATGATATCTCGTACTTGTTCAAAACAAGTTCCAATTTCAGAGCCCTTGCCCGCCATTGTTTCAATGGCGATTCTGACATTTGTACCGTCATTAGCGAGCACTTGGTCTAAAGACTCCGCTAAAACTTCAATAGCCTTTTCTGGACCAGCACCTAGATGATTGCCTGGATGAAGGACTAAGATAGAAGCGCCAAAGGCGGCGGTTCTTTGCAATTCATTAATAATGGTTTTAATTGATAATTCTAAAAGATCAGGACGGCTAGCATTCGCGGCATTAATAATATATGGGGCGTGAACAACGATTTTGCTTTCATCAAAGCCGTTTTCTCTTAAAAGAGAACGCCCTTCTTCGATTCTTAATTCATTAAGTGGCTTACGATAGGAATTTTGTGGGGCACCAGTATAAAACATGAAAGTTGAAGCACCATAGCTAATAGCTTCTTTCACACTTCCAAGATAATAGTCTGGACCATTCATTCCCACATGGGAGCCAATTAATAAATCTTTTGCCATATTATTCCTCAATCTTAATTGAATTAATTATTACTTTTTCTAAAGGTGCATCGTAGTAATTTGTTTCCACTGATGCTATAGCATCAACAACTTCAATACCTTTGGTAGTAACACCAAAAGCAGCGTACTTACCATCTAATTGTGGGCAGTCTTGATGCATGATAAAGAATTGGCTACCAGCGGAGTTAGGATCCATCGCTCTAGCCATCGAGATAACGCCACGTTTGTGTTTAATTGGGTTATTAATACCATTCTCAGCAAACTCGCCTTTGATACAATAGCCAGGTCCGCCTGTGCCGTTGCCCTTAGGGCAACCACCTTGAATCATAAAGCCATTGATGATTCTATGGAAGGTGAGACCGTTATAGAAGCCTTGCTTAGCGAGTTTCATAAAATTATCCACGCTAATAGGAGCGTTATTCCTATCGAGCTCAACTTCGATTGTTCCGAACTTATTTACTTCAATTATTGCTTTCATAATCATTTTCCTTATACAAAGTATATATTTACTAATTTATCACTAATTTATCACTATATCACTTTTGGCAATTCTTCGTGGTCCACCATGAGAATTTCTAGTGTTGGATCGAGCGAAAGAAGAATCTTTTTCATCTGTGGCATGAAGATCTTTTCAATCTCATGTGGCAAATCTAGATAATTGAATTTTTCAATTACAATCGACCTTCTAATATGATGTGGCACATCACCTGATATAAAGATATCACAGCCTTCATCTCTAGCAATGTTCCAGGCTCTAGAACCTGCACCACCAACGACACCAACTTTCTTAATCTTTTTGTTGCCTTCAGCGATTAATAAACCATACTCAACGTTGAGTTTTGCTTTAGCAAATTTAGCAAACTCTTCCACTGGCTTCGCTTCTTTTAATTCGCCAATACGCATCATAATGTCTTTTTCAGGAGCGTAGATGTTTTCTAGTTCAAGTGCTTCCGCTAAAGCATCGTTCATACCACCATTCCCGGTATCAAAGTTCGTATGCATGCTATAAACAGGAACACCTAAAGCGTCAATCTCGTTACAAAGCCGTTCTTTAAGCTTGTCCCATTTAAAGACGCGATACTTGGTGCCATAGATAAATGGATGGTGAGTAATGATTAAATCTGGTTTATTTTCCTTTATTAAAGGAAATACTTCTTGGTCAAAGTCTAAGCAGAGCACAATCTTATGCACTTCTTCTGGTAATTTGCCCGTCATTAAACCCACATAATCGTGATTCATTTTGGCGTAACGTTTAGGGAAGCGAACCGCTAATTGACGAAGCAATAATCTAGTTTTCATAAATACCTCTGTAACTTTTCTTTTTCAACATTCAAAGAATGAATGCGACCTTTTGGCAATGTTCCTTTAGCGAGGATGCTATCGATTTCAAAGATACGGTTTTGATACTTTTCTTTGAAAGTCGCTGATTTTTCTCTTCTTAAGATTGGTCCAAATTCTAAATCCTCATCGCTAATGATCGCTTTTTCCGCTTTCACGAACTTGATAATTTCGTAGAAAATATCATCTTCCTTGACGATTTTTTCATCGGCAATTGCAAAACCCATTTGGCAGATTTCTTTTCTAGCTAATGGGACAGCGGTATGCGCATCTATGATGATAGTCTGGACACGCACCATCTTTTCAGGATGGGCTTTTAAAATGCTAACGATTGATTGACCACCCATTCCCGCGATCACAATTGTGCTAACATCACGGGTGATATCTTTGATGCCATCACTGAATAAAGGAGTGACTTTATCATCGACGTGATACTTAATTAGATTACTGCGTAATCTCTCGAATGGTCCTTCTTTGTTTTCCACAGCAAAACCTTTGGTCACAATGCCAGATTGCACTAACGCAATCATCAGTTTGCCATGGTCGCTACCGATATCGGCGACGACTGATTTTGGGACCATATCATGGATGATCTTTAAGCGTTTTGAGAGTTTAATCATTAAAATTTTTCCTTGTAGTCACCTAATCTCTTACTACGAGTTGGGTGTCTGAGTTTCTTAATGGCTTTGGCTTCAATTTGACGAATTCTTTCACGAGTGACGCCAAATTCACGGCCCACTTCTTCAAGTGTTCTTGGTCTATTATCGTCTAAACCATAACGGAGTCTAATGACTCTTTCTTCACGATCGCTTAAATCTTTAAGGATGGAGTAAAGTTCTTCTTTTAAGAGTTGTCTGGTGGTGAAATCCACTGGTGATTCGCTTTCCTTATCTTCGATAAAGTCGCCTAAATGGGAATCGTCTTCTTCACCGATTGGGGTTTCTAATGAAACTGGTTCCATGGCGATTCTTTGGATTTCACGAATACGTTTCGCACTTAATTCACCGTTCATTGCTTCAGAGATTTCTTCCGCGGTTGGTTCACGGCCAAAGTCTTGGATGAGTTGTCTTTGGATACGTGTCATCTTGTTGATGGTTTCAACCATATGGACTGGAATACGAATGGTTCTGGCTTGATCTGCAATCGCTCTAGTAATCGCTTGACGGATCCACCATGTGGCGTAAGTTGAAAACTTATAGCCTTTAGTGTAGTCAAATTTATCAACCGCTTTCATTAAGCCTAAGTTACCTTCTTGGATTAAGTCTAAGAAGAGCATGCCACGGCCCACATAGTGTTTAGCGATATTAACAACTAAACGCAAGTTTGCATTGATTAAGGTTTGCTTAGCTTCTTCGTCACCTTCGATAATCTTTTTAGCGAGGATTGGTTCATCTTCCGCTTTTAAGAGGTCGTATTTACCAATTTCTTTAAGATACATCTTAACGGAGTCATTAATTCTGACTTCGCTACCTAAATAGTCGATGTCGATATCTTCTTCTGTTTCACCATCGTCTTCGGCAAAGAAATCATCGTCTGGCTCTTCATCGAGATTCATCTTGCTCTCGTCAAAGTCTTCAAAGTCTTCATCGTCGCTATCTTCATCATCGGAGATTACTTCGATGCCTTTTTCTTTGAAATAGTTCATTAAATCAACGACGGTATCATCATCGAGATCGAACTGACTGAGTGCATCATAAATATCGCTTTGATCGATAATGCCAGAGTTCTTGGCTTTCTTAAGTAAGTTCTCTTTAATATCATCTAGTGAGAGGATTTCTCCGTCATCATCATAGATGGTTTTAACTTTCTTCTTCTTTTCAAGCTTTAGTTTTGGTGAGCTTTCTGCCCCATCACTAATTCTTGGTCTGCCCCTTTTCTTTGGTGCGGTTTCTGCGACAACTTCGGTCGCTTCTTTCTTTTTTCTACCCATAAATCAATGCCCCTTTCATTGTTTACTAGCGTTATGACTATTTCTTTTTCATCTTGCGGCGATTGTGTTCTGAGACAATGCGCGCTTTATCAAGTGGATCTTTGCCTTCAAGAGACTGGTCGAGTGTATCTTTTTCAAAGATCCGATCTTTTTCTTGTTCAATGACTTTATGAAGATTATCTAATAGTTCTTCGTTACAAATATTCGGATGGTTCCTTTCAAGATATAATTCCGATATTTGATTGATTAATTCATCTTTTCCTTCGAGATTACTCGCCTCTAATGATGCGAGTAGGTCCCTTGGAACGAAATGTTCATGCTTTTTAGCGTATTCGATGAGGTAATTCGCAATCATGCGGTATGTCTCGTCGTAGAATCCACCCACTTTTGCCTCATAAAAGGCCACTGCGTCGGGATTTTGTAACATTTGGTATAAAAGTTCACGCTCGGCAGTAAAGAGCCTTCTAAGCACCTTTCTTTCAGGATGGAGTTCCATGATCGCTTTTTTAAATGTCTTCTCTTCCGGTTTATTCTTGGCCGTTCTCAATAAACTCTTAATAGACTCTGGCGCAAATCCCGTAATGGCAGATAAACGATTGAGATAGCTATCTAATTCTAACGAGGATCGGATTCCCAATAAAATTGGGATGAACTCACTAACGAGCTGTGTTTTTTGTTCTGTGGTTTGAAGTGGATTGGTGTTTTTGTAATAGTTAAGAACAAAATCAACACGTGAGATGAGTTTATTTAAATAAGCGTTGAGCGCCATCTCACCATCGCTATTAAGAATCTCATCTGGGTCTTTGCTACTGTTTTGATTATCAACAATGCGAACTTTGAGACCATTATTCTCTAAATCATTAGCAATACTCATCATGGCTTTTTGGCCTGGTAAGTCACCATCAAGACATAGTCTTATTTCCACATTGAGCGTTCTTAATAGGCGGATATGTTCAGCGGTTAAGGCTGTACCCATAATGGCAACGCATGATTCAATACCAATGCGGTATAAGGCGTAGACATCCATAAATCCTTCTAAAACATAGATATAACCAGCGATACGTGCCTTTTCTTTGGCATTATGGTAGTTATAAAGAATGTTGGATTTATGGAATAAATAAGTCTCTGGAGAGTTGACGTATTTGGCTTCTGGACCATCACCGATTCTTCTTGCGGAGTAGCCCACGACTTCACCATTAGCGTCCATAATTGGGAAAATTGCCCTTCCAGCATTGCGGTCGCTATAAACACCGTTGTTCGATGAAGCGATGCCGATATCTTCAATAGTCTTTAAAGAATGACCCTTTTCCTGAAGGAAACGGCAAGTGGCTTTGCCATCTTTAAAGGCATAGCCGAGCAAGAATTTAGCGCGCATCGCACTATCAAGATGGCGGCTTTCAAAATAATCTAAACCGGTTTTTCCTTCTGGTGAATTCAAAGAATATTGATAATAAACGGTTAAGTCATGAAGGCATTTGATTAATGGAACACGACGTGGATCAACCACTCTGACTTCATTAATGCCCTCAAGTCTTGGATCGTGGTAATCGCAAATCTCTGCGACTTTTTTGAGCGCTTCCCTAAAGGAAAGGTGCTCATATTTCATTACAAAGCCGATGGCGTTACCACTCGTACCACAGACGAAACACTTAAAGATTTGTTTCTCTTGTGAGACGTGCATTGATGGATTAGTGTCGTCATGGAAAGGACATTTGGCTAAGTAGTCTTTACCTTTTCTGACCAATGGCAAATAAGCCTGCACCACTTTAACGATGTCAGAATGCTTTAATACGTCATTTACTAAAGTTTCATCAAATGCCATATAATAAATTATACCTTTACTAATTTTCAACTAATGTTCTACTTTGATTAAAAGAACACTTTTTCTTCTAAATAGGCTCTTAATTCGCTGATTGGTAAGCGAACTTGGGCCATCGTATCGCGGTCACGAACGGTGACAGCGCCGTCATTTTCAGTATCAAAGTCAATGGTCACACAGAATGGAGTGCCCACTGCGTCTTGACGGCGATAACGTTTACCGATACTACCTGTGTCATCATAGATGACATTAAGATATTTGGCTAATTCTTGTTCCACTTCACGAGCCTTAGCTTCAAGCTTCTTGCTTAAAGGAAGGATGGCAGCTTTATATGGAGCAACGGCTGGAGATAAGTGCATGACGATACGTGTATCATCTTCACCAACAGCTTCTTCATCATAGGCATCGCATAAGGTCATTAAGACTAATCTATCAAGACCAACCGAAGGTTCGATGCAGTATGGAACATATTTTTCGTTAGTTTCCGGATCTAAATAATCTAAAGCTTCACCACTATACTTGATATGACGGTTTAAGTCATAGTCAGTTCTATCAGCGATACCCCAGATTTCACCCCAACCAAACGGGAAGAGGTATTCAATATCGGTTGTGGCCTTGCTATAGAAGGCTAATTCTTCTGGTTCGTGGTCTCTATAACGGAGATTTTCTTTTCTAATACCTAAAGAGTCAACAAAGTTGAGGCAGTATTGTTTCCAATAATCAAACCACTTTAAGTCATCACCTGGTTTACAGAAGAATTCCATTTCCATTTGATCGAATTCACGAGTACGGAAGGTCATTTGTCCTGGTGTGATTTCATTTCTAAATGCACGACCAACGTTGCAAATACCGATTGGTAATTTACGTCTTGTGGTTCTTAAGACATTCTTAAAGTTCACGAACATACCTTGAGCGGTTTCTGGTCTTAGATACACTACTGATTTGCTATCTTCAGTCACACCAATATGTGTTTTAAACATCATATTGAATTGACGGATATCAGTGAAATCTTCCTTACCGCAGTTTGGACATTTAACATGGTTTTCACGAATGAAGGCCATCATTTGTTCATTGGTCATGCCATTCACATCGGCATCTGGGAATTCACTTTCAATGAGTTGATCTGCTCTAAAGCGTTGTTTGCAGCTCTTACAGTCAATTAATGGATCATTAAAGGTAGCAACGTGACCTGTCGCTTCCCAAACTTTTGGATTCATCATGATGGCGGCGTCGATACCCACATTAGTGGTACTTTCTTGGACGAACTTCTTCCACCACATCTTTCTGATGTTAGATTTAATTTCACTACCCAATGGACCATAGTCCCAGGTGTTGCTTAAGCCACCATAAATCTCTGAGCCTTGAAAATAGTAGCCAGAGACAATGAAATGATTGCATAGTTTATCGAATTCAAATTTTGCCATATTGTTACCTCTTACATATTAATGTATGCACAACGAAAAGACTATAATTTGCAGGATTTGTTGTCAACCTATTATAAGTGTTATCAACTATTATTTCTAGTCTAAAATCAAACGCAGATTTTTAAAGTGGTAGCCAAAGGCTTCTTCCATAAAAGAGATTAATCTTCTAAGAAGAACTTCCGCATCTTCTTTATCGTAATCAGTATCGAGGAGGGCAAAGTCACGAGCGTTAAATATTTTACGTAGTAAGATCATCTGATTCTTCGTTAAGTCGCGGTTCACTTCCTCGTCAACACACTTCTCACAAATAAAGCCACCTTCTTCAAAAGAGAACGCCACGATACGGTTTTTTCCTTCACAACGGACACATTTATTGACTTCGAGCTCAAAGCCACCTTCCCTGATGGCGGTCGCAAAAAAGAGTAAAAGGGTCATGAGCCAATCATTCTTCTTTTTAAGAAGTGTAATCCCTTCCCCTAATGCTTTGAATAGTTTGGGCTTTTCTTCGTCAGGAAATAGATAGTTCGTAATCTCGTTCATTAATAATAATGACCCAAGATATTTCGAGTCCATTTCTAGACGCATAGGCGTAAATAGTTGTTTTGAACTCTTGAGGACTGGATATTTAAAATTACCATCCATGAGTTCGATGTCAGCGATGGTTAAAGCGTTATTGATGGCCAAGTTTTTACTTTTTGGTCCATTAATACCGCGCGCTAAAAAAGTAATGAATTCATTTTCGGAAATGGCTGATATCACAGCGTCTTTTTCCTTATATGTGCTAATCGATAAAATAATTACTTGCATGATTATTTTTCGTACTTATATCCATAAGTTTTAAGAGCCTTCGGCTCGTTGCGCCAATCTGGCACTACTTTGACTTGGAGTTCTAAGAAGATATGTTTATTCAGCAAACGTTCGATGTCAACACGGGCTCTGGAGCCGATTTCTTTAATCATGCGGCCACCTGCGCCAATGACGATCGCTTTTTGACTTTCTTTTTCAACGATGATTGAAGCAAAAATCTGTAATGGCTTATGTTCCCATTCGATATGGTCAATAAAAATAGCGATGGAATGAGGAACTTCTTCTCTAAGTTGCTTTAAAATCTTCTCTCTAATAATTTCCTTAATCTGAAAGATTTCATCTTTATCAGTAATCATTTCCACTGGATAATAGGCTGGTCCTTCTGGCAAAAGGTTCACTATTCTTTTGATTAATTCATCAATGTTGAAACCATCAAGCCCCACTGTATCAATAAAGTTTGCTTTTGGGAAAATCTCGCGATACGTGGCTTTTAATTCTTCTGTTTCATCTAATCGCGCTAAATCGATTTTGTTGAAAACAACAATTAATGGTGTTTTGTGGATATCGAGATGATCAACGATAAATTGATCCCCTAACCCAAAAGGTTTAGAAGCATCAACGACTAATAAGGCGACGTCCACGTCATGGGCGGCACTATAAGCCATATTGTTCATTTCCTTACCTAATTGTTGTTTAGGCTTATGGATTCCTGGGGTATCCAAAAAGACGATTTGTGTATCTTTGGCATTATAAATGCCAATAATATTATTCCTCGTGGTTTGTGACTTTTCTGTCACGATGGAAACATGGTGTTTAACAATGCGATTAATGATGGTTGATTTACCAACATTAGGGCGACCCAAGATCGCGACAAATCCGGATTTCATTTACCTAAATCTTCTCCAGAAAATGCGAATGGTAATAACTCTTCAATATTAGTCTCTTTCAAAGCCCCTTTAAGATTAGAAAGATAAATCTTTCCTTCTTTTGGGAATAATTCACTAATCACTTGACGACAAGCTCCGCATGGTGAACATGGTTCATCGGTGTCAGCGACAATCGCTAACGCTAAGAAGTCACTTTTCTTATAGCCGTTCATCATCGCGTTATATAAAGCATTACGCTCAGCGCACATACAAAGTGGGTAGGAAGAATTCTCTACGTTTGTGCCGACAAACACACTTCCATCCTTACAAAGTAAGGCCGCTCCAACTTGGAAATTGGAATAAGGGCTATAGGATAGTTTTCTCGCTTCGAGAGCTTTTTCGATTAATTGATTAGGATTCATATTTGACCTCACGCTAAGATTTCGTCTTGCAAACGGAACATCACTTTTTCATCTTCTTCTTTCATATGGTCGTAACCAAGTAAATGTAGTAAGCCATGAACAAAGAGGAATTTAAGTTCTCTTTCAAGACTATGGCCATAGGCCACTGCCTGTTCTTTAGCCTTATCAGAAGAAATATAGATTTCACCAAGGACCACCATTTTACCAGAATGGAATAAAGCATCCCGATCTGGATTATCATCTAAGAATGCGAATGATATCACATCCGTAGGGGCGTCCTTATGACGGTATGTGCGATTGATTTCATGGATGTAATCGTTGTTTACGATTGTGACGCTGATATATGGATCAAAGTTTAAAGACAAATGCTTTAAGGTTTTTTCTAGCAACGAAAGATATATCTGTTCGTAATCGTTTAACGATTCATCAAACGCATTAAAATCTAGTTCCATAGGCAAATGATACCATTAAATGTGGTCATTTGCTATTAATTTCATCATTTTGATGAACGAGATTGTTAATTCTCGCTTTGTTAACCATATTCTCACTGACTTTTTGATCGTAGGAAAATAATGGCACCAAGTACTGGTAGATTAAAAAACTCACACAAGTGTAAAAGACAATGTTGGTAATGGCGAATGAATTCTGCAGTTTACAGACGAGAAAGCTCGCTAAAAGGAAGAAAGCCCCAACCACCACTTTACTAGCGAACATATAGTAGGCATAACGATAAGACTTCACCTCTAAACTTTTAACCTTCAATTCCATCTCAGTTTGTTCTTTGACTTTATGAAGTTCGTTTTCTTGTTCTCTTAATTCTTTATCCGCGGTCTTCTTAAAGGGGTTTAAGACTAATGCATTAATAAAGGCTGAAAGAAACGCAACGATAATGGAAACTCCATAACTCAAAGAGTTAATGAGTGAGATGGTCACGATTAAAGTGACGACCAAAAAGTAAAAGATGAAGTTAAGCCCTGTCGTTAAAGCGCTGACTTTGTATTCTTGTCCACGTTTATAAAAGTCGTAATAGTCTTTTCGATGCACATAGGGAAGAAATCTTCTTAAATAACGATCATACTTTTGCATGCGTTTTAGTAACATCGTCCTAAGAATGACTTCGCACATTAGGCTAAGCGCACAGAAAAGCAAAGGCAAAAAGAAGGAACCATTAGGCTTCACAAAGAATATTGCTACAGCAATAAATATCGCAGCGCATGTCTGCAAGATGTAGGAAACCACTTCTCCTTTCCTATCTTTTGCATCAACTTGCCGTAAAGTAAATGGCCTGGCTTCGAGATGGCTAATGGCTAAAACCGTCGAATCCCATTCTTGAATGAATTTATCGATCTTTTGCCAATAAACTCCTTTCGCGGGATCCTGAATCTTGATTAAGTTTCCTTTTCTTTTGACCGCTAAAACGGCGTGTGGACTTTGATTTTCCCTCTCGACGGTTAAGATTAGGGGAAAATTCGTAAAGTGTCTTAAATCGCTCTTATCGGGGTATTTAGCACCAACGAGAGTCACATCAAAACGCTGGGCAATCTCCACGAGGTCTTGATACGAATAAGACTGATGGAACTCGTCTTCCTTTAAATAGAGATACTTTTCATCATTGTGGGCGATTGCCAAAAGCATCTTCAAACACGTAAAACCGCAACCGCTCTTTGTCACTTGTGGGATATAGTACATTTTTGCACCTCCTCTACTTAACCAATAGACGTGGAAATTGAAATTTGTCCAAAAAACTTGCATTTTTTTGTTTTGGTTTTTCCATTAATTCTTTGAATTAAAAAATTTTTGAAAAAATGCGGTTTTTGTTAACCGCGACAAGTTTTTCAGAATAAAAATGCACTTTAACGCAACAAAAAAGCGGAGCGATAATGCCCCGCTATTAATTACTTTTTAAACATTCTTTTGAACTTAGCTAATAAGGAATCGTCTTTCTTTGAACTATCACGATACTTATTAAGCAAGTCTTTTTGTTCTTTGCTTAAGGATGTTGGCATCTTGATATCCAAATGGATATATTGATCACCAGGACGACCACTTCTTAAGTCTTTGACACCTTGGCCTTTCATTCTGAAGATTTGGCCAGGCTGTGTTCCCGCTGGGATATTGAGAGTGGCTTCTCCATAAACTGTCGGAACATCCACGCTTGTGCCTAAGATAGCATCGACAAAGTCGATTGGGACATTTAAGTGAATATCGTTACCATCTCTTTTGAAATATTGATGTGGTTTGACATTCACTTCGACGAATAAATCGCCGTTAGGACCACCATTGGCGCCCCTTTCGCCCATGCCTTGGACACGGATTTGTTGGCCGTTATTGATACCAGCGATAATATGAACCTTAATGTTCTTTTTAACTCTGTTATAACCTTTACCACCACAGGACGGACATGGCGCTGAAATAATCTTGCCACGACCAGAACAACGCATACATTCTTCTTGTTGTTCGACCATGCCAAAGAGACTTCTTCTGGCGGTTCTGACATAGCCTTGACCATTACAGTTTGGACATGTCTTAATATCGTTAGGAGTTTTCGCTCCTGTACCACCACATGCTTTGCATGGTTCATCCACGGTGAGAGGAATTTCAATATCGCGACCATTGATGGTGTCCATGAAATCAACTTTGACACGAATAATTGCATCATCGCCCCTTCTTGGACCCGCTTTGCTTCTTTGGGCGCGTCTACCACCGCCAAAGAATTGGGAGAAGATGTCGCCTAAATCGACGCCACCATCGCCACCAAAGCCGAAGCCACCTTCAAATGGATTCCCGCCTGGTTGGCCAGCCCCTTGTTCAAACGCGGCAAAGCCGAATTGGTCATAAGCGCTTCTTTTTTGGTCATCGTAAAGGATATCATAAGCTTCTTGCACTTCCTTAAACTTCTCAGCATTACCCGTCTCATGATTGTCTGGGTGATACTTTTTAGCGAGTTTACGATAGGCACTTTTGATTTCATCTTTAGATGCTTTTTTATTAACACCTAGTGTTTCGTATAGATCTTTCTTTTCCGCCATGATGATCCTTTCTATTCATAGACGTGAAGGGGACACGAGGTCCCCAACAGTCTCAAATGTTGTTTAATTAATAATTAGTTTTTCTTGGTGAAGTCAGCATCGACGACATCGTCTGGATTGCTACCAGCGGTGCCTTCGTTAGCTTGACCGTTTGGTTGAGCGCCACCCGCTTGTTGTTGTTGCATATAAGCAGCAGCTTGTTCGAGTTCATTGATACGGTTACGTAAGGTTTCCATATCGTTGTTATCTAAAGCGGTCTTGAGTTCATCTCTAAGTTTTTGAGTTTGCTCTTTTTGGCTTGGATCCATAGATTCGCCTTTTTCTTGCATGGCAAGGTCGATGTCGTTAATCATGGATTCAGCCTTATTACGGAGTTCGATGTCTTCTTTACGTTTGGCATCTTCTTCGGCGTGTTCTTCCGCTTCTCTGACCATTCTATCAATGTCTTCTTTAGAAAGACCATTGCTACCAGAGATGGTAATATTTTGTTCTTTTTGTGTATCTAAGTCCTTAGCGCTGACTTTAACGATACCGTTAACGTCGATAGAGAAGGTAACTTCGATTCTTGGTTCACCACGTCTGGCTGGTTTAATGCCATTGAGTTGGAAGTGGCCTAATAACTTGTTATCATGGGCCATTTGTCTTTCGCCTTGATAAACCATGATGTCAACGGCTGGTTGATTGTCCGCAGCGGTTGAGAAGATTTGACTCTTTGTGGTTGGGATGGTTGTGTTTCTTGTGATTAATGGAGTCATGACACCACCTAAGGTTTCAATACCTAAGGTTAATGGAGTAACGTCTAATAAGACGACGTCTTTGACATCACCAGAGACGACACCACCTTGATAAGCCGCACCGATGGAGACAGCTTCATCTGGGTTAACGGATAAGTTTGGTTTCTTACCGGTTAATCTAGCGACTAATTCTTGAACGGCTGGCATACGGATGGAACCACCAATTAATAAGACTTGGTTGAGTTCAGAAGCACTCATATGAGCGTCCGCTAAAGCACGTTTCACTGGTTCTTCACATCTATTTAATAGATGTCTTGTTAAGTCTTGGAATTTAGCACGGGTTAATGTGGTTTCAAAGTTGACTGGTCCCGCACTGGTCATGCTAATGAATGGTAAGCTGATGACAGTTTCCATAGAAGCGGATAATTCAATCTTGGCTTTTTCAGCAGCTTCTTTGATTCTTTGTAAGGAACCTTTATCTGTGACATCAACATTGGATTGAATCTTGATTTGGGCTTTGATCCAGTCTGCCACAACGGCATCCCAGTCATCACCACCGAGTCTGTTATCACCAGCGGTACTGACGACTTCGAATGTGCCATCACCGATATCAAGAATACTGACATCGAATGTACCGCCACCTAAGTCGAAGACTAAGATCTTTTCGGATTTATCGTTTTCTAAGCCATAGGCTAAAGCCGCAGCGGTTGGTTCATTGATGATACGAACGACATCAAGACCAGCGATTTGACCAGCGTCTTTAGTGGCTTGTCTTTGCGCATCGTTGAAGTAAGCAGGAACAGTGATGACTGCTTTTTGGACGGATTGGCCTAAATGGGCTTCCGCATACTTTTTCATATAAGCAAGAATCTTCGCGGAGATTTCTTGTGGGGTGAATGATTTGTTCACGCATTTGATGTTAACTTTTTCCGCTGTACCCATTTTTCTCTTAATTGAGGAAACTGTATCTGGGTTAGTTACAGCTTGTCTTTTCGCGGCATTACCGACGATTTCTTCACCGTTTGCTTTAAAAGCAACAACGGATGGAGTGGTCATTGTGCCTTCTGGATTTGGGATGACTTTGACAGTGCCATCAGCTTGTAAGTAACTGACGACTGAGTTTGTGGTACCTAAGTCGATACCTAAAATAATTTCTTTTGCCATAATTTATATCCTCCTATTAAGCGTCTGCTTTGACGCTTTCTTGTGATTTTTCTTCTTTTTTGTTTTTGCTCACGGATACTTGTGCTGGTCTAATGAGTCGACCATGTAATTCATATCCCTTCGCGTAGACTTTGGTCACGAGGTTTTCTTCACCTTCTTGTTCGGTGACATCCACCGCGTTCATCGTTTTATCAGAGAACTTATCTCCGATATTTGGGGCGATTTCTTTGACCCCTTCGTTTTCAAGGACACTCACCAGGTTTCGATAAACGAATTGGAAACCCACTAAGTAGTTCTTAAGTTCTTGGCTTGTTGGCTCATTGGCTAATGCCATATGGAAGCTATCGAGTACTGGAAGTAAATCTTCGATAAATCCCATAGCGCGATATTTAATAATATCTGAATGTTCTTTTTCTAAGTTGTTACGTAGATTTTTTGTGTCTGCGTAGGCTCGATAATATTCATTCTTCCAATGATCAACGTCCGCTTTTGCTTTTTCGAGTTGTTCTTCGAGCTCTTTAATCTTTTTCTCTTCTTTAGACTTTTTTTCTTTGAGTTCTTCTTTGTCTTTAGGCATCACCTTTACCTCCTTTACTTCCGTTTAAGTCATTAAAGTAATCGGTTAAGGTTTTGGCGATATACTCTAAGGCACTTAAGGCTTGGTCATAGTCAATTCTTGTTGGACCAAGAAGCGTAATGGCTCTATCGCCTTCTTCACCTAAGTCGATTTTCGCACTGACCATTGAGACATCAGGATTACCTTCGATGTCACCGATACGGATGATACGGCCATCTTTTTCTTCCTTAATCTCTTTATTAACTTCTTTAAGAAGTTGTTGATCGCTTAATAATTTAAATACTTGCTCTAACTTTTTAGCGTCGTTTTTATATTCCTCTCTAGAGAAGAGTTCGTCTCTTCCATAGAGTGATAATCTATCACTAGCGAATCTCACGAATGTTTCAAGCAAAGCTTGGTACACTAAGTCATGATCGACGATATATTCGCTTAAGACTGGTTTTAAGGCTTCGGTCTTTTCGACGAGATTCACGATTGGAGTGCCTTTTAATCTCTCATTTAAGAGATTGACACAACTGACGATTTCATCCGCGTTTAAGTTTTCTGGAACGATGAAGGTTTTGTTTTCCACATAACCCTTATCAGTCACGAAGATCGCGGTAATCGTATTTTGGGAGATTTGCACCATTTGGATGGACGCTAACTTCTCTTCTTTTTCATCTGGACCCATGACAACGGTCACTAAGTTAGTCATATGAGATAAAATCTCACAAGAGGCTTTAATGACTTCTTCAATGGATTTGACTTTGTTATCGAGAACGACTTGAATCCTATTCTTCAATTCTTCGTTAACACCACCATCTCTTAATTTTTCACAGTAATAACGATAGCCCGCGGCAGAAGGAACTCTACCACTAGATGAATGGGTCTTTTCGATATAGCCCATCTTCTCTAAGGCAAACATCTCATTACGGATAGTTGCGGAGCTATATGGAAGCTTGTACTCTTCAATAAGAGTATGGCTACCGACTGGTTGCGCTTTCTTGATGAAATATTCAACGATGTATTTAAGGATTGTATCACTGCGGTTAAGAGCCATGGTTTAATCTCCTTTTTAGCACTCTTCATCTTTTTGTGCCAATCTAATTTTAAATGATTTATTAGCACTGTCAAGCGTTATCTGCTAAAAATAATAAATTTATATAATAAGGATTTAAATAAAGGCAAGAAAAAACGGGTTTCCCCGTCATTTACATTAGCTTTAAGATGATTTGATCGAGCACCATCATGCCTTCATAAGTTGGTATTAGGATATCATCTTTTAGAATGAGCAGTTTTTCTTTTATCAGTTCGCCAACTACGTTCCTTTTATTTTTAACGAAAGACATGTTTAACCCCTCAATTGTTCTAAGGTTTAGCATGATTTGATAAGTCAATTTGTCTCGCTCTGAGACTTCTTCTTTTTCGGAAACGAATACACGTGTCAAATATTGAGACAAATTAATGGTATTTTTGTAGCGGATATCTTTGATATAACCTGACGCTCCAAGACCGCATCCATAGTATTGTTCATTGCGCCAATAAGTGAGGTTGTGTTCGCTTTGATACCCAGGTTCAGCCCAGTTAGAAACCTCATAATGAACGAATCCATTTTTAGTGAGTGTTTCTTCCACAATATCGTAATACTTTCTTAAAATATCGCCTTCTGGTTCTTTAAAACCTTTAGTAAATAAAACTGTATGTGGATTGACTGTTAATCCATAGCAGGAAATGTGTTTGACATCTAAAGAAAGAATATTTTTTAAATCTTTTTTTAAGATTTTTTCGCTAGTGTGTGGTAAGCCAAGAATCAAGTCGACGTTGATATTATCAATTCCAGCTTCTCTGAGGTTTTTAATTGCCTCTTGAACCTCGGAAAAAGAATGGTCTCGATTGACCGTCTTTAATATCTTGTCATTAGTGGTTTGCACACCGAGAGACACCCGGTTCACACTATGCGCTTTTAACATTTTGATTTTGCTTAATGATAGCGATTCTGGATTAGCCTCAAAGGTGTATTCTTGAACACCATCAGTGTACGTATCAATTATTTCTAATAATTCTTCAAATAAATCATCTTCTAAAGCGGTTGGTGTCCCACCACCGACATAGATGGTTTTTAAATCTTTGATTGGATAACTTTTTAGTTCATCTTTTAATGCTTCTAGATAAGAAATGGCGAAATTACGAAAATACTGCAACTTGGTAAAGTCACAGTAATCGCAAATCTTGTTACAAAAAGGGATATGGATGTATAAAGAATTAACTTTATTCATCTTCCTTATAATCGCTAATCTGTTTAGCGACTTCTTCGTCTTCAACATCTTGGAGGACGCGTTTCATTTCGTCTTGTAAGATTTCTTCTTCGCTTGGTTTGTCTTCTTTTAAGCGTGGGCGTAAGATACGATAAAGCACATAAGCCACAACACCAACTACACCAGCGACGGCAATAATAACTAATAAAATAATGACTGAACTTGGCATACATATTCCTCCTTATTCTTTTTCGACAGGAATATAAACATATTTATTCTTCACTTTTTCTTTGCGATAGTAAAGAAGTTCTGCTAAATGATCCATACTTGTACGTGCAGTTTCATAAGCACATCTCAAGGATTTCTTGTATTGAGCAATGGTATATTTTTTACCCTTAGTGCAGTGTCTAGCGTAGAATTTCGCTTCGCCTTTTTTGAGTTCAGGATCTCTTTCTAAGAGGTCTTGTTCTAAAAGAACAGCTTGCTTTTCGTCTAGGGCCACTGGGATATAAGCAACCGCGAGTTCTTCTTGTACATAAGTAACCTTAACAGTCTTTTTCTTTGGCTGCTCAACTTGTGGAGCTTCTTCCACGACTGGAGCAGGTTGTTCAGGTTCTTTTTGTTCTTGAACCGGCTCACTAGCGGCAAACAAATCGATGGTTTCGACTTTCTTTTCTTCCTCTTCTGGCTCTTCTGACACTTCGATTTCTTCTTGTTTTTCATCGACTTGATAGAAGTCTTGGCGCATTTCGTTAACTTTGCTTTTAGCAATTTCATCTAAGAAGCCTTCAAAGTATTGGCTTAAATGTCTAGAAGCATAGTTGACAAAATATGTCACATCAGCGGTCTTTTGGACTTCGACATAGATACGAGCAATTTCTTCGCTTGATAAGAGCATTAATTGTTCAAATGGTAAATCCACGACTGTTTCCCCAAATGCTTCATGGGCTAAAACGGCTTTAGCCATCAAAATAGCGATCTCTTCAGAGTATTTTGGGAAAGGTTTAACATAGTTAATATAGAAATATACAACAACGGCTTTTAATAAAGATGAGAGTGTGCTTGTACTAATAAAAGTAAACAAGCTTGTCATCATTCCATCGATAAGATTGTATGGCGCGGATGTATAAATACGATCAATAAGGACACGGTTTTCTGGATTGCGATCATCGTTAGAACGGTAGAATTGTGTTAATTCTTCTGTTCCAAGAAGTTTGCAATATAAGGCTGAGAGGAAATCATCGTCAATTGGATTGACATATGCTTTCTTAATGTAGTTTAAAGCATTCATGTAGTTAACTAAGAGCATATTACTTGGAATAGCGCTCACAACTTCATGACGTAGGACACTATCGATAAAATCATCACCAACTTCTAGTTGTTCAGTTTGATTTAAGATGTTAAGAATCTTTCTATCAAATGATTGAGTTAATTGACGAGTGGCTTTAGATTGTGGCGATAACATGCCATATTCACGGTTAACTCTAATGAGTTTCATCTCAAGATTGTTGACCGAAGCATTCACTGCTGGGCAACCACAGAAAAGGAACATTTTCTTTTCAATAGTTCTAATTGCCAAATAATGATAAAAACTTGAGCGGTACGCTAAAATGTTCGCCCAAAATGTATCAACAGATGTGATTTTAAGTTCACGAGCTACCTCGTTTTTAGTTGCGTATTTATCTTCAGTAAAACGCATCGCTAGATCATTGCCTGCCATATGTATACCATCCTTATAGCTCAATGATAACTTAATGCGAATTTATTTACAATAATTATTTCTAAAAAACTACTAATTTTAAACTAGTTATCTTCATCTTCGTCAATGGAGAGAATTGACATAAATGCTTCTTGCGGCACTTCAACAGAGCCGACTTTCTTCATTCTCTTCTTGCCTTCTTTTTGCTTTTCTAATAGTTTCTTCTTTCTAGATATGTCACCACCATAGCACTTAGCAAGAACATCTTTTCTCACCGCTTTGACATCGCATCTTGCGATCACTTTACCACCAATCGCGGCTTGAATCGGAATTTCAAATTGTTGTCTAGGAATCACGGTTTTGATCTTTCTAATGATGCCCAAACCACGATGATAGCCATCTGGACGATAGATAATGCTACTTAAAGCATCAACCACTGTGCCATTGAGTAAGATATCTAGTTTTACTAGATCAGAGCGTTTATAATCAGAAAAATCATAATCAAATGAGGCATAGCCTTTTGTGTAGCTCTTCAGTTTATCAAAGAAGTTATAAACAATCTCAGAAAGAGGTAATTCATAGGTTAAAACCATACGGGTATCATCGAAGTAATCAAGATTCTCATAGATACCTCTTCTTTCACGGCATAATTCCATGATTGGACCGATATATTCTTTAGGAGTCATGATATTAGCCTTAATATAAGGCTCTTCAATATAACTGACCTTACTAGCGTCAGGCATTTTACTTGGGTTATCTAAATTAATAACTTCACCATCGGTCATATGGACTTTATAAATAACGGAAGGCGCAGTCAAAATGAGATCGAGATTATATTCTCTTTCTAATCTTTCTTGCACAACATCCATGTGTAATAAGCCTAAGAAGCCACATCTAAAGCCAAAGCCCAAGGCTTGGCTTGTTTCAGCGACAAATTGTAAAGAAGCATCGTTTAATGTGAGCTTTTCCAAAGCGTCTTTTAAGTCTTGATAGTCATCGCTTTCTACTGGATAAAGACCACAGTAAACCATTGGGTTCATAATGCGGTAACCAGGTAAAGCTTCTTTTGCAGGAGTATCCGCGAGCGTGACCGTATCACCTGGGCGGACATCTTTGATGTCTTTAATCTGCGCAGCAATATAACCGACTTGTCCCGCGGTCAAAACACCAGTTTTTATTTCTTTCGGTGTTCTGATACCAAGTTCAATGACTTGATACTCTTTACCCGCTTGCATGAGACGAATCTTATCGCCCACTTTGACTTGCCCGTCTTTAATTCTCACCAAAACGATAACACCACGATAAGAATCATAGTAACTATCAAAGATAAGGGCCTTTAAAGGCGCATTTAAATCACCATGAGGGGGAGGTACGCCTTTCACTATGGCTTCTAATAATTCATGGACGTGTAAGCCTGTTTTAGCGCTGACTTCCACTGCCTCATCACAAGGGATACCAATCTTCTTTTCAATTTCATTCTTAGCCATCTCAACATTAGCGGAAGGTAAATCAACTTTGTTGATAACAGGAATGATTTCTAAATCGTTATCGACCGCTAAATAGGCATTAGCGAGCGTTTGGGCTTCAACACCTTGTGTGGCGTCCACCACTAAAAGGGCACCTTCACAAGCGGCTAATGAACGCGATACTTCATATGTGAAGTCGACATGTCCGGGAGTGTCAATGAGATTGAAGACATAGTCTTCTCCGTCATCCGCGGTATATTTTAACGTCACAGCGTTAAGTTTAATGGTAATACCTCTTTCTCTTTCTAAATCCATAGAGTCGAGGATTTGGTCTTTCATTTCTCTGGCTTCAATTGCTCCAGTCAATTCTAAAATACGATCCGCAAGGGTTGACTTGCCGTGATCAATATGGGCAATAATGGAAAAGTTTCTAATCTTTTTCTGTGAGAAATCCATATTAGATTGAAGAACTAGATGATCTAGCGGCTTGACGTGCAGCATGTACTATGCTGTTTACCAGAGGTAACGAAAGAATCATCACAAACGAAAGAATAATAATTGTAATAGCAAAAATAAAGAGCATTTGTGTATACCAAGTTCTCACTTTGAATCTATTTCTAGCGATTAAATCAAACGGTAAGATACCACCCGCGAAAAAGGCGGTCATAAAACCATATGCCACAACGGGGAACCAATAGAAGATGCCTAAAATGACTGATCCAATGTTCGCTGTTGATTTATAGATTTCGTGATAAGAGAGGCAAGTGTAATAAATAGTAATACCAAAAGAGATAATGGCTAAGCCCATGAAAACAAAGGCCATTACAACCATGGTGGTTTTTGCTCTACTATTCATCTTGCTTTTCCTTTTCTTCTGAAGAAGCAATTTCTTTATTTTCTTCTTCTATAACAACGGCTTCTTGTTCATCGACGACTTTGTCGTCATCAACTTCCACGATCGCATTTAATAATCCAGGAACAGGGTGTTTGAAGTGATATATGGCTTGGAAAGTATAAATAAGGAAAAAGTAAGTGAAAATCACTGGAACACCATAGGTGCACGCTCTACCTGTAAGAGGAGGGTGTTTAATTAAACAATATAAATCGAAGACAATAAGATATAAACCTGCTGGTAAAGTGAGGAACTTATCAATTATCGCAATTCTCTTTTGTCTCTTTTTATCAAAGAGTGCCCAAAAGAAATCCGCAATCATCCAAGCTCCGCCAAAAAGAGTAATCCAGTTAAAAACTGTCAAACGATTGGCGTTAGTTTTCATCACTTGTGTGAATTTTAAAATCGCTAGTACTAAAAATACAACTGCGAAAAGCATTAACTCACCACTATAGATGAGTTTGACTTTGGTTAAAGGGTCCATTTTCTTTTTCATAGGCATTATTCTAACATTAAGTAGTTATTTCTTAAAGAAAACTTTTAATATGTCTTCTAATTCGCTATTTGAGAAGACGACTTCATATTCTCGCCACTCCGCTTTAAAGGAATCGCGATATTCATTATTTAAGTAGCGTTCATCAATCAAAAGCACTGCGCCTTTATCATCTTCGCTACGGATGACTCTTCCTAAAGCCTGCATGACTTTGTTCATGCCAGGATTAAGATAGGCATAATCATGACCAGATAAACCCTTTTCATCATAATATTTAGCAATTTGATCACTGATGAAGTTAAGTCTTGGCATACCAATACCAACGATGACTGCGCCTATAAGGCGGTCACTCACTAAGTCGATGCCTTCACCAAAGGCACCACCCACCACGACGAAGGCAATAGATGTCACTTCTGGAGCGGGTTTAAAATTCGTTAAGAACGCTTCTTTTTCTTCATCGCTCATGTCTTGGTTTTGTTCATATATCAAAGCGTCACCTAAATCGACATAAGGCATGAGATTATGCAAGTATTCATAGCTGGGTAAGAAGACAAAATAATTGCCCACTTTGTTTTTAACAAAACTCTTAATATAATCAGCGACTTTTTGATAAGAAGTATCCCTTTTCTTGTAGCGGATAGAAACATTAGGAGCGATGACAATCTTTAGGTTCTCTTTTGGGAATGGAGAAGGTAATACTAAACGGGCATCACTATCGTGTCCCCCTAATGTATTCACATAATAATCAAGAGGCGATAAGGTCGCAGAGAATAAGACTGAACCTTTCACTTGTGATAATGATTCATCTAGGAACGAAGAAGCATCTAAGCAATTCGCTCTTAAGGTAATGTCTTCCTTATTCTTTTCTATGAAAAGCAAGTAATTATCATTCACAAATTCGAGCATTCTATTAAACCTATTAGCGTCCAAGTAGAACGTTAATAACTCTTTGCTCATCTCTTTATTCTCGTTCTTATTGATATCTTGCATTGTGGTAATAAAAGAGGAAAGAGTTTTATAAGTATTCTCATTAAAAAGATTAACGATATGATTACCATCTTCAAATTGCTCATACTCTTTAAACATCTTGTTCATTTTAGACAATGCTAGTTTGAGTTTATGGAGTTTAGAATGACGGACAGATTTTCTTGCTTCTTTAAAGGTTTGGTAGGATAAAGAAGCGGAATACATATCTCTGCTTCGATCAATAAGGTTATGCGCTTCGTCCACTAAGGCTAAAAAGTGAGAGGCATCTTCATCAAAATACCTCTTCATATAAGAGATTGGATCAAATAAATAGTTATAGTCACAAACGATGACATCCATGAATAAAGAAAGGTCCAATTCATATTCAAAAGGACAGATTTGATTATCATAGGCAATTTGGCTAATTAAGCTCAAATCAAAGTCATCATAATTTAATAAAGAATAACGTAAAACTGTTTGAATCTTATCGTAATAGTTTCGCGTATATGGACATTCATCTGGATTACAAGCTTGTCCTTTACAGAAACAAATCTTGTCTTTCGCGGTGATGATAATATCACTGAGTGATAATCCGTTTTCTTTTAAGACTTTAATCGCTTGATGCGCCGCTTCTTTACCACTCGTTTTCGCGGTTAAATAGAAGATCTTGCTCTTTTCATCATCCTTAATGGCTTTAATAAAAGGAAACAATGTGGACATGGTCTTACCAATGCCAGTTGGCGCTTCCACGAACAGTCTCTTTCCCTTCTTAGCGACAGCGTAACAATACTTCGCTAATTCTCTTTGACCAGGACGGTATTTGGCAAACGGGAACTCCAAGACTCCAATGCTTTGGTTGCGTTTTTCAAGATGAGCAAAAATGATGTTATAAAACTCTAAATATTGAGCGATTAAGTCTATAACAAATTGTTCTAATTCGAGATAGTTAAAGACATAGGAATCAATGAATTGTTCCTTCTCTTTTCCTTGTCTAATGTATGTTAATTTAATACCGATGTATTCTAAGTCGTTTAACTTAGCAAACATGTAGGCGTAACACTTGGCCTGGCCAAGATGCCAATTCAGGTTATCGTCATGGAATATTTTGAGATCTTCCACGGTCGTTTTGATTTCATCAATGACGTATTCACCGTTACTTCTCTTGA
The DNA here is from genome assembly GCA_017651165.1 of Bacilli bacterium. Classification (GTDB taxonomy): domain Bacteria; phylum Bacillota_I; class Bacilli_A; order RFN20; family CAG-826; genus RUG14515. The sequence goes on along the minus strand of JAGCDH010000023.1, from coordinate 32,903 downwards.
TGATGCCATCTGCTCTACCTTCTAGGAGAATATCAATCTCATCGACGGTGAGTGAGACCGCTAAAGGATATTCAGCCATGTAGTTAGAAGATTGTTTAGATTGATAGGCTGAATGAAGTCTACTACCTTCACTCATACTGGAACGATTAAAAACGCGATTATCAATATCGCCTGTTCTTAATAAAAAGTCCACGAGCTGATGGACACTTAATCGTAGACTTTTATCCATACTAAGAGAGTTTTTGGCCTAAAAGATTTTGGTTACCGTTTATAAATGAACGGTAATCCATTCTCTTCTTACCTTCTTTTTGGATTTCTAATAAGGAGATAACTCCATCTTTGGCTTGCATATATAAGCCAGACTTATCCGCTTTAACGATGGTACCGACTTCTGCGGATACACTATCATCAATATATTTCGCCTTATATATCTTTAATTTAAGATTATTCAAATATAAATACGCGCCTGGCTCATCGCTTAAGCCCCTAATCCAACCGATGATTTCTTGAGCGGTCAATCCTAAATCTAGTTTTTCTTGTTCTGGTTTAATTAAAGAACAAAAGGTCACTTCGTTTTCGTTTTGTGCTTCACCTTGCAGTTCACCATTTATATATTGAGGTAAAGCCTCTAAAACGAGCTCACTAGCGGCGATTTTGATTTTATTAAATAAAGAGGTCGCGTTATCATCTTCCGCGATTTCCACTTCCTTTTTAGCGTACATTCTACCCGCATCCATGGCTTTGACCATTTCCATTAAAGTCACACCCGTCACTTTTTCATTATTAATCAAAGCGGTTTGAATAGGCGAAGCCCCTCTATATTTAGGAAGTAAAGAACCATGAAGATTTAAACATCCCACTGGTATTTTATCTAAAAAACCTTGAGGAACGATTTGGCCATAGGCCAATGTGATTACTAAATCTGGTTTGATATCATCAATAAAAGAATAATCATCACGGATTTTTGCTGGTTGGAAAACCGGAATATTATATTTTTCCGCGATCACTTTAGTGGGCACCTTTTCTAATAAGCCTTTACGGCCAACAGGGTGATCTGGTTGCGCCACTAGACCCACAAAATGATATCCCGCTTCTATCATCTTTTCAAAGACATAAGCGGATATCTCAGGAGTGCCCATGAAAACGAGTTTTAATTCATTCTTTTCCATATGGAACATTATACCATCTTTATTGCTTTAAAGCATAAAAAAAGGAGTGCGATGAACGCACTCCTAATTGATATTGATTAAAGCTTAACTATTTGGCTAAAGCGATACCACCAAGGTAGTAGGAATAACTACCAGCAATGAATTCGACTTTAATGGTATTTGCGCCATCTTGTAAGTCAATTTCAATAATGTTGAACCATTCAGGAATGGAGATTGTACCATTGTCGCTAACGCCTGAATCTGTAACTTTAGAGAAATCTGGTTCGGCACCAGCAGCAATAGCTGTACCATTAATGGTAATTCTTGTCTTTTCAGCACCGCTTTGTTTCCAGAAGCCTGTGCTATTTCTGTTGGAGTATTTAACAGCAATCTTTAATTGGAGCATGACTTTTTGAGCACCAGTAGAATTGTAGGAAACTTCAACATAACCGGCTTTATTGAACTTGAAGGCTTTTTCGCCACCGAATTCTTTTGTAGATTCCCATTCAGCGGTAGATCTGTTAGCTTCAAGATCTTCAATAGAGTATGTTTGGAAAGCAGCGTAGACGTGTGGCATTAATTTGAGAGACTTCAAATAGAGACCACTATTTTCTGTGAGGACAGTAATAACCATTGTGTTTTCACCAACTTTTAAGTCGGCTTGGCCAACGATGGTATCAACTGCGCTGGAGTTAGAACTGACTGCACCGGAAACTGCAACATCAGCTTCGTTGACTTTAATGCCCATAACAGTTGATAAATCAGCGATAGAGCCTCTTAAGCCTAATTGAATATCAAATCTTCCAGCTAATTCAGATTCGAATGTATATGTTAAGGTAGCATCTTTCGCAGGATTTCTAATCCAATTACCACTATAAGATGAATTGTATTCTTCCCATCCGTTTTCTGGGGCGATGACGCCATCTGCTAAGTTAAGTGTAATAATACCTTCTTTTTCAAGAACTGTAACTGCGACTTTAGCGTCTTTGTAGTTACCTTCTTTGGAGACGGTAATTGTGGCTGTACCGGCTTTAACGCCTGTGACAACGCCTTTGTCATCAACTGTACAAATTGAGGTGTTGGAGGATCTATATAATAAACCTTCCATTGAACTTGTAATTTGAGCAGTTTTGCCTTCTCTAACTTCGATGCTTGCTTCATTAACAGTAATTGCTGTTGGAGCAACATAAGGTCTGAAGATACATTTATAGAATAAGGATCTATAACCACCAGCCATAACGAATTTAATCTTGTTTAAACCTTCATGTAAGTGGAATGTATATGGTAATTCAAATTCGGCTCTTACCATATTTGTATTAGTGCCAGAGGTTGGGTTTTGTGTTTCTGGATCAAAGTCGACGACTTGATCATCAACATAAAGAACGTATCTATAGTCTTCAATACGTTTACCAAGTTTAACTTCTGTTTCTAATTCAGCACCTGGTTGGCTATCAAAGCCAGCTCTGGCGTGGTCTTTAACCATTTGGAAAGTACCATCTTCGTTCTTTTCAAAACGTTCGTCACCACCATCAATGTAGTAACCTGGTGTCCATTCATCGTTACTTGCACCGTATGCCCAGAAGTCGGTACCGTTTAAGTAATCGGCTGGTTTGGCATCACAGTATAATCTACATGTTGCTAATGTAGCGGCTTGAGTAGCGTTTAAATTGAACGCGTATTCAATGAAGTCACCTGTTTCTGTTGAACAGTAGACACGTTCACCGTTTTGTTGGTTAACAGATGTACCATCAGCGTCTAATGCTAAAGCATTACCGATTGGACGTCCTAAGAATCTAGCGCCTTGTTCTTCACCTTCTGCAACTTCTGCTGGTTCGAATCTAACGTGTTCTTTGGATTCGTTAGTAACTTCGTTAGCTAAGAAGCCCATGAAGGTTTGATCACAACGTTTGCAGTGATAGAGACGGACAGCAGCTGTGCCATCTGTTGGAGTTGTTTCACCACCAACGGCTTCGACATCGTGACCTAAAGCTTTGGATTCGTCTTCGGTTGCAGCGATATCTTTGCCACAACGTTCGCAGTGTTTTGTACCGACACCAGCTCTTTCGCAACTTGGCGCAACGGTCCAAGTGAATTCGATGTTACCATCGGCATCTGTTTTGAAATTGTGACCTAATTCAGCAACAGTTTCAGTTTCTTCTGTAGAGCAAACTGAACAAACGTGTTTTCTGGATCCGGCCGCGTCACATGTGGCATCAGTAACGGTTTCCCATTCGCCCCATGTATGGTCTACTTTGTCGATTGGTCTTGTGTCTTCGTTTTGACAGACAGAACAAACGCGCTTTTCGAGACCTTCTGCTTGACATGTAGCAGCTGTGACGACTTCCCAATCACCATATGTATGAGCAGCTGGGATATCCTTGGTTTGTTTTTCATCACAACCTTTACAGGTACGTTCTTGTAAACCTTTTTCTGTACATGTGTTTGGTGTAACAACAACCCAATCATTCCAGTCATGCTTATGGGTAGAACTCTTCTTGCCGCCACCACAAGCTGTCAATCCTAGTGTTAAAGCCATAGCAATAACACCTAAGACTTTCATTTGTTTCATAGATTTTTCTCCTTTCTTAAATAGAATGTTAATCTAATTAGACAAACACGTATAAATAGGTTTTAGTCATTATATAAACCCGAGTTTTATACTTAACTTAATGTTAAAGCACTTTTATTGCTTTTTCAATAACATTAAATGCATTTAGGTTATCTTTTTGTTATTTTTTTCACAAAAAATGACATTGTTGGGAGAAACGCACTGACAGTTTTAACTAATATCTAGTCATGCAAAATGTCTTTTGATAGTATTTCACTATGAAAATTCTCCTTGTTAGTGACTCACATGGTGATTATGCTGCATTAGATCTACTTGCAAAGAAGTATCCTAATATGGATTTATATCTCCATGCGGGTGATAGCGAGCAAGATGAATTCTCCATTAAACCTTTCATCTCTGTGAGAGGGAACTGTGACCACTATTACGATTTCCCAAATTACTTAGTAATTCCCAGTCCCGTAGGGAACATTTATGTCCAACACACACCCTTTGTATCAAAAAGCGTAATTAGTGAACATAAAGCAAAAATTGTCATACATGGACACACGCACACTCGTAGAAACGAAATGAAAGATGGTATATTATTTGTAAATCCTGGCGCGATTAGTTACGCTAGAGATAAATATGATGGCTCCTACGCCATCCTTAACATTGAAGAAAAGAGCATAGAAGTCAAATTCTATACGTTATAAATAAAGGATATAAATATGAATAGAACTAACGAGAATGTCACCGCCTTTTTAGCGGGGGCGACTGAATTATTAAATACTTCCCGTCAATTTAGCGATATCTATCGTTATATTGTGAATAACAACAAAAAGAACGTTTACGCTGAATATTTCGGACCTAAAAACAAGATCAAACATTACAAATATCAAAAGATGGACCAAAACGTAAAACGTTTTTCTTCCTATCTCAAGAATAAAATCAAAGCCGATGAAAACTCCCGCGTGATTCTCAAAGTGAGCAACTCACCAAGTTGGGGTGAAGTTTTCTGGGCTATTTTAATGAGCGGCTATGTGCCATTACTTATCGATGCAAAACTCCCAAGAGAAAACGCCGAAAACTTAGCCAAACAAAGTAAAGCTGTCGCTATTATTAGTGATGATAACCATGAATACAGCATCAAGAAAGTCAGAGTGGATAATATCCTACAATGTGATAATGATGGCGTGGTTGACGCTAAATGGGCTAACGAGGTCATCTTCTCTTCCAGTGGCACCACTGGCGATGCCAAATTAATGGTTTTCAACGGTGAAAACTTCGTCCATCAAATCTGCTGTTCTTTAGATATGGGTAAAGAAAGTACCGACATCATGTACAGCAAAAAATGTGGCAAAGTGAAGATCTTGGCGATGATCCCATTCCACCACATCTTTGGTTTTGTGGCGGTCTTCTTATGGTACACATTCTATGGCAAGATCTTAGTCTTCCCAAAGAGCAATACCCCAACCGATTTATTGAGCATTTGCCAAAAAGTTGGTATCACTCACGTCTATAGCGTCCCATTATTCTGGGATTCATTAGCACTTTCTGCTTCTCGTAAGTTTGCTATGCAAAGCGAAGATAAACAAGCTTTGTTAAATAAAATGATTAAGTTTAATCTTAAAGAAATCGATAACAAAGAAGCCGGTTTCGCTGCAAGTCCATTAGTGAACAATAAAGTCAAAGCCAACATCTTAGGCAAACACGTCAGATATTGCATTTCTGGTGGCGGTTATCTTTCTAATGAAACTTTAAGAACAATTAACGGCCTTGGTTATCCTTTATATAACGGATATGGCATGACTGAAATCGGTGTCACATCTGTGGAATTATCTAATGATGTCAAAGTCAGATTATGCAGCAGAATTGGTCACCCACTTCATGGTGTGGAATATAAGATTAACGACAATAACGAATTATTAGTCAAATCTCCTACAATTCATATTAGAGAAATCATCGCTGGTGAAGAAAAAACCACCAAACTTGATAACGGTTATTTCCACACTGGAGATATCGTCAGCAAAGAAGAAGATGGTTACCTCATTAAAGGTAGAATGAAAGATGTCATCATTAACGCGAATGGTGAAAACATCTTCCCAGATGAACTTGAAATCTACTTCAAAGGTTTGCCTTTTGTGAATAACTTATCCGTCTTAGGCGTTGTTAGTAAAGACAAAGCCTTACATGAAGACATTGTTCTTGTTTTAGAAGTTGATGATAAGGCCACTGAAGAAGCACTTAAAGATTTAGAAAAACAAGTCAAAGACATCAAGCTTCCTCACGACACAAAGATCGATCAAATCTACTTAGCGAAGAATCGTTTGCCTATGGCAAATAACATGAAAGTGAAACGCTTCGTCATTAAGAAAGAGATTGAAAATGGTTCTAGTAAGTTTGTCTTAATCAACGCGAAGAAGACCGGCACAAAAACTAGAAAGTTCAGTGAAGAAACATTAAAGACCATTCTTCCAGAAGTCAGACAATTATTTAGTAAAGTCTTAGTCTTGCCAACCTTTAAGATTGATGACGAAGATCACTGGATTAATGACTTAGGTGGTGACTCCATGAACTATGTCGAATTAGTGCAAGAACTCGACCGCACATTCAATATTGAAATCGCTGAAGAAAAATACGGTAAGCTCACCTGCGTTAACGATTTCGTTGAAGAAATCGCCCGCTTAAAGAAATAAAAATAATAAATAATTGCATTATTTGAGTAGTTTTGGTATCATTACACTCGGCACTAGAAAAGAGGTATCTTTATGGCTAACATAAAATCACAAATCAAACGTAACAAAACAAACGAAAAAGCACGTCAAAGAAACGCTTCCGCAAAAAGCACAATCCGTACTTCTATTAAGAAAGTCAGATTAGCAGTCGAAGCCAAAGATTTAGCAAAAGCTGAAGAACTTTTAAACGCTGCTTTCCGTTTAATTGATAAATCTGTGAGCGATGGCGTGCAACACAAAAACACCGCCGCGAGACAAAAAGGCGAATTATCACGCTTAGTCAATTCTCTCAGATAGTTAATTTCTTTTGAAATTAATTAAGAATAACTCAAAGCTATAGAAGCGGTCCACAAGGCCGCTTTTAATATTTAAATCAAGTTGATATAAATCTTCTAATGTTTGGTTGATGGCCTTTTGAGAAATAACCATACTATTCTTTCTTAAAATCTTCGCTCTAATTGGATTGATATTAAGTTCCTGAGCAATTTGATCGTTATCATAGCGTTTCTTATTAAGATAAGAGACGCGGTTTAGTAAACGGAACTGATTAGCAATCATGGAGATAAGCGTCACTGGTTCAACGTTGCTACTTTTTAAATCGCGATAAAGAGAGACCGCTTCAATATTCTTGTTATCAATTAAATAATTGAATAAAAGGAATGAATTCTCTTCTAATGGTCTAGTCACCATCAGTGTCACATCATCAAAACGAATGTGATCGGTATATAACGCTAGTTTGGAGCCGTTGTTAAACAAGGAAGCATAATCGCCTTCAGTACGTCTTGCTAGTTCTTGAATAGCGTCATTATCGATGGTGACATTTGGCCACTTCTCTTTAAAGTAATGAGCCACTACTTGATGCCATTCATTGTCTTTAGGCTCACTTAAAGCGATGATTTGCCCATTCTTTTCAATGACCTGATATACTTCGCTTTTCTTATCGATATCACTATCTGAAGTATTCACTAAAAAGATTAAATCGCATCCTTCATCTGGATGATTGATATAATCAATCAATTCTTGATAATTCTGATCGCTTTCAATCTTATTTCTACCTTTTTCCTTTAATAAGAAATAAGGATTATCCACTACTACGGCTTTATGATCATAACCTAAAGGCAAATAGTTAGCTTCGTCCACGATTTCTTGCACTAAAGTATATGAAGCGTCGTGCTTTACAAAGTTAATAGCGTCAATTTCGCCTAATGACTTTTTGACGATGCTTTTCATTTGACTTTTTAAGCGGATATTCTGTTTTCCAGAGATAAGATAAATCATGGAATTATTATAAAATAATTATCGCCAATAATCACACCTATTTTTATTGACTTGAATGCGAAAATAGTGTTTTATATTAAGAGATGATGTAGCTTTATTGAGCACCTTGATGTGCTTGACATCATCTTTTTTTAAACCTTGTTTTTAAATAGTTTTTGATCTTCTTTTCGGACTTAGGACTAAATTTATAATTCTTATATTCAAAATCTCTAGCTCCTGTTTTATCTTTTCGAACATATTTTCGAATATAACTATGAGCCTTTTTGTCTGTTCTTGGATGTGGGTCATTCACTTTTAAATAAGAATCATTCGGTTTTTTGTGCGACATTGGCAAGTTATACCATCGTTTTTTGTCTCTTTGCTTTATGGAAACTGAAGCGTGACCAGTAATCTTGTTCTTATAAATTCTAAAAGCCATAAGTAACTCCTTAAATACTGAATAATTGTTTATAAACAATTGTCCCCTCTAAATCAGTACGATGTATTTTGATTTTGTATTTATTTAATAAAGACACGACCTCTTTATTTGGGTGACCAAATTTATTGTTTTTGCCGCATGAAACAATAGCCTCGCTTGGTGATAGATATTTGAGCCATTCTTCTGATGTAGATGTATTTGATCCATGATGGCCCACTTTTAAGACATCGCATTTGATACTATCTACATGCTTGATGATTTCTTTTTCTATATAACTAGGAGCGTCACCCATAATGACGAAATCTTTCTTACAATTAGTAAAACTAATCACTAATGATTTATCGTTCTCTTCGCTCGTATTAGCGTAATAGTTATAGTTATTAAAAGTCAGGTTACCAATAGTAACCGGGAAAACACTGTTATAGTCATAAACTGATTTGACAGGATAGGACTTCGCTAATGAGGAAAGCGCTCCATAATGGTCGTAATCATAATGAGTAATTATCACAGCGTCGATTTTATAGATTCTTTTCTTCCTGAGAAACGGCACTAACGAGTCATTAGCGACGTCCATATATGTAAGCCCGCCTGTATCAATAAGCACTACTTTATTGTGATTTCTAATGAGTGTACAATCGCCTTGACCGACATTAATAAAGTTAACCTCATTTGATATTGTATTTTTAATAGGTAATGCATAGAGAACTAATAGGCTAGTCATCGCGGTTAATAAGAATCTATGGATTGGTACAAAACCTTTCGATAGATAAATCAGCCACAATAAATAAATAGAGAAATATATCACCATCAGTATCTGATTAAAAGTGGGCATATTAATCCCAAAAGATAATGGCGATAAAAAGCCAGTTATCCCTTTTAAGATATTAACTAAAAATGTAACAACTGGATAAAGCGGTACATAAAAGAAACATAATAATGAAATAACCGCAATTAGCATAAATAATGGCGTCAACAAAATCTGCAATGGCAATGATAAAATTACAATTTTATTGTAATAGGATATTTCAAAAGGTATGAAAAAGAGATAGATAATTAAGTATTTTGTAAACCAACGCTTGATCTTATGTTTTCTAAAGATATAGCGGGTTAAGTAACTAATAAGTGGAATCAAAAATCCGAGTATAAAGCTATCTTGTCTCGCTAAATATGGATTTAAAAGCAAGCAAAATAATCCTAAACCTGATAATAACGTTAGGTAGGAAAACTTCTTATTTAAAACATAAGTATTTATCCATTTAATAATAAGAAAGAGCATCACCTTCATGACGCTAAATCTCGGGAAAGTGAAGATGACATAGAAACTTAGTATTCCGATCGATATCAATTCGGAATATTTATCCTTCATATATCTAGAAAGGAAATGACTGAAAAAGAGAAAAAACACGTGTATGAAGATACCACTTGCAGATAAGAATCTCGCTAAGTGTAAGTTTCTAATATTAGTGTTTAGCTCACTATCATCACTCTCAGAAAATAGAATCGCTCCGATGATGCTTCTTGTCTCGTTATTAAAATTTGCTAAGAGTTTTTCTCTTCGACTATGGATGCGAATAGGATTATGAAATTTCACTGTGACGCTTTTAATCACCAGTGATTTAAAAACACCACGTTTATGAAGATAATCTTCAAAATCAAATGATGATTCGATTCTCGTAAAAGATAAATCTTCTTTTTTGCCTTCTATTGATAAATAATCACCAATATCATAGGTGTGGTTTTGACATTTGACGTATAGTCTTTCCCCTCCACTGTTAAAGAGAAAATAGTTTTCCTTGCATTGATAGACAAAGCCTTTGAAAAGCGTGTGATTGAACGATAAATGGATAAAAGAGATAGGGAAACTTAAAGTGAAAAAGGTTGCACAAAGAATAAACGTTTTGACTTTGAATCTTTTCAAGACAAAGAGGAGAAAGACTACCGCCACTATCGACAGCGCTAAATAAGCGCTAGACAAAGCCAAACCTAACCAACAAGAAAGAAAGATTAATAAGAGAATCACGAATGCAAAATGACGTAGTTACGGATTTTGTGATAGGTCGCATTGCCGATACCATAAACTTCCATGAGTTCTTCCACGGTATCAAAGATGCCGTTTTCAGTTCGATACGAAACAATAGAACTCGCAATGGATGTGGTAATGCCGTTGACTGTCATCAAAGTCGCCGCATCATCTTCATTGATGTTGACCTTAGTGATTTCGTTTTTGGAGCAGATATCTGTCTCGTCGTATTTACATGCGATGTAATATGAAGAACCACTCTTTAATGGTGCTTCATCAAAATACGCTAGGTCATCTGCATTGGCGCTTGTTCCACCGGCGGCGGAAATCAAATCAAGCATGGTAATGTTATCCGTAAGGACATATGTACCAGCTTTTTTAACTTCCCCTTCAATGGTGTACTTATTGCCAGAATTGTCGACCATTTCGACAATTGAGTTGTTTTTGTTGCCGCTTAAATCTGGGTCGATAATCATGAAACCCATAATGACCACAAAAGCAGCCACGACAACACCGATTAAGATCTTTATCATAAAAAAGCCTCCTTACTTAACCAATAGACAAGGAAATTGAAATTTGTCCAAAAAACTTGCATTTTTTGAGAAACTTTTTTTCTTAATTCTATGAATTAAAAATTTTTGGCTTTTTAGGAGAAAGGCAACAAAAAACCTCCCTATTCATTGATAAGGAGGTGTTTAATTCTGTTTTTGACTACTTAATTTCAATCTTGACGATTTCCACTTTGTAGGTCTTAATGGCTTTGACTTCGACGATATCGCCAACGGTCTTACCGACAAGGGCTTCACCTAATGGGCAGGAGTTGGAAATCTTGCCATTGACTGGATCGGATTCAACTGTACCAACGATCATGTAGGAAACCTCTTTGCCGTTATCCACAAACTTAATGGTCACTGTGGAACCTAAACCGACTTTCTTCGTGGAGGCTTTGCCTTCTTCGATGATTTCGGCGTTCGCTAAGATGTTTTCAATTTCTTTAATACGACCTTCGACTTCAGCTTGTTTGCCTCTTGCCGCATCGTAGTCAGCGTTTTCAGATAAGTCACCTTGGGCACGAGCTTCAGCTAATTGTCTTTTAACTTCTTCTCTTGCTTCATCGACTAAATATTTTAATTCTTCTTGTAATTTCTTATAACCAGCTTTGGTAAGTTTTTGTTTGTCTGCCATCTTAATTACCTCATTTCTGCAAGCGATATTATATCAATATCGTTTGAATAATACCAATATTTATTAATTATTCTTTAATTCCTGGATTTTTGGATCATCTTGCCAGGCATTAAAGACTTCCTCGACTTCGTCGTATTCTTCATCGTCTTCGATTGGTTCAAGTTCACCACTTTCTAAATAACGCATGACGATAACTTCTTGTTCTGGATCTTCTGTGTCATAGAAAAAAACATAGGAAGTTTTTCTTTCTTCGTTTTCATAAGTGAAGAGAATTTCCATTAAGTGTTCTTTACCTTTAGCATCGGTAACGACCATTTGATTTTCATTTTTGATTTCCATAATTAGATTCCTTTCATGCGTAAATACGTATCGAGGATGACACACGCGGCGATACGATCGACATTATCTTTTCTTTGCTGATGGTTCATCCCTCTTTCAGAGATGCTTTTGTTCGCTGTGACACTCGATAATCTTTCATCCATTGTCTCGATGTTGAGACTTGGTTTTTCTTTTTTCAAGTCTTCAATGAATCTTAAGACATTCTGACTCATTTCACTTTGTTCTCCGCTTAAGTGGAGAGGCATACCAATGACAATGTCGTTAATCATCATCTTTTCGCTTAATTCAATGACGTGTTTTCTCGCGACAATATATTGGTTTTTATCAAATCTAAATGTCTCAAGACCATGGACAAATCCGAGAGCGTCGTTATAAGCCACTCCTAGTGTTTTTGTTCCTAAATCTAGACCTAAATATTTCTTAACCACGCTATTATATTACCCTAAAAGGGAAATAAAGGTTAGTATTTAAACAAATCTGTGGTTTCAATCTCGTAAGAAGTAAAGGAAATGCTTTTATTGATAAAGAATGTGTAGCATTGACGATACATCGCGTAGCTTATCGCTTTATTCATATAATCACGGTATCGATGGATATAAAGAACATCATCTTTTAAGTAAATACCTTCCAAGCGACAGGAATCTTGGTTATAAGACATTTCAATCCAAGAATCACTCACGAAAAGTTTCTTATTCTCAAACATCGAAGAAGTTAAAGAATTAAAGAAAGAAATGGTTTCTTGGTAATTGACAAATGTCCCACCACCTTCTTGGTCAGTAACCTCTTCCTCATGCTCTTCTAAAATAGCCTTATAGGCCATTGCCTCTTCATATGTAGCGTAAACGTTTTTAAAACCATCTTCATAGATGAGCTCTGCATGAGAATCTAATCTTTTAAAATCACTATATGAGATTTTATCTCTTTCAGAGATAGGAATCTGTTCATTATGATAGAACACTACTTTATTAGAACATGCGGATAAGGAAAGTGCTGTTCCTAAAACCGCTAAAACATTTTTGACATTTCTTTTCATACCATGAGCCTCTTCTACTAATAAAACAAATTAGGCTACTAGTTTTGTCGGATTATTTGAAAAGATTTTTAACTCCTTCTAATTTAGAAATATCTTTGCCCGCACCTGAAGCTAGATCTGGACGGCCACCACCAGAACCACCTAATAACATCGCAGCGTCTTTGACGAGTTTACCAGCGAGGTAGCCTTTGTCATTTGCGATTTTACTAGCGGCACAGACGAGTGGATAACCACCATTTTCTTCACCGATTAAGAGGATGAGATAGTTATCTTTATTGGCCTTGAGGGCGTCCACTATTTTTAATAAAGCGTCACGCTTTTGTTCTTTTAAGAACTTCGTTAAGACTAATAAGCCATCTTTTTCCTTAAATTCGTTCTTTAAACCTTCACTATTCGCATTAGCGAGTCTTTGGTTGAGAGCTTCGTTTTCTTTTCTTAAAACGTCTTTTTCGTTTTGTAAAGCTTTAATCTTGCTTGGGACATCATTGATGGAACCTATGCTTAATAAATCACGGGATTGATTGAGAATGTTTTCTCTCTTCTTTAAGAGTTCGTACGCACCAAAAGAGGTTCTGGCTTGAATTCTTCTAATGCCTGCGGCGATTGATTCTTCATATTCAATCACAAAGACACCGATATCAGAGGTGTTACTCACGTGAGTGCCACCACAGAATTCTTTACTGACATCACCAAAGGTGACGACTCTAACGGTATCGCCATATTTATCATCAAATAAGGCTTTCGCACCCATTTTTTTCGCTTCTTCGATTGGAAGGACAAACGTTTCTTCTCTTATGGCATCAGAGATATATTTATTCACTCTTCTTTCAACTTCGGCGATTTCTTCCGCACTCATTTTTTGGAAGTGGTTGAAGTCAAAGTGTGAGTATTCATCAGTCACATAGGAACCGTGTTGAGCGATATGATCGCCTAAAACTTCAGTTAAGGCTTGTTGGAGTAAGTGGACCGAGGAGTGATTGCGGGCGATTAACGCTCTTCTATTCTCATCAATCTTAGCAACGACTTCATCACCCACTTTGAGTTCGCCAAACATCACTTTTACTGAATGTAAGTGTTGTTTATTAGGCGCTTTACTAACGTTAACAACTTTCGCAGACATATTGTCGTTTTCCATGACACCAGTATCCGCAACTTGGCCACCAGATTCAGCATAGAAGTTGGTTTCATCTAGGATGACTTCGCCTTCATCATCTATAACATCAACTTCGTTGCCATCTTTAAATAAGGCCACAACTTTGGCTTTAGTTGGTTCGCTCTTATAGTTAAACTTAGAAGCGACTTTGCAGTTCATTAAATCAATGGCTTGTTTGTTCATTGATTGTTGATCACCTCTGGCTAATCTCGCTCTTTCTCTTTGCTCTTTCATGAGTTTTTCGAATTCTTCGAGATCGACTTTGATACCTTGTTCTTCACAGATTTCTAAGGTGAGTTCTTTTGGGAAACCAAAGGTATCATATAATTTAAAGACATCAGAACCACTGACGGCTTTATTATCCTTGATAAGTTTCATTAACAAAGCTTCACCATTGGTGAGTGTCTTAATGAATTTTTCTTCTTCCGCTTTAACGATTTTAGCGACGTATTCTTTCTTACCTTGTAAATATGGATAGTAATCTTCCATGTTATTAGCGACGACGTCGACAAGTTCAAATAAGAATGGTTTTTCCACACCTAAGACTTTGCCATAACGGACCGCTCTTCTGAGGAGTCTACGTAAAACGTAGCCACGGCCTTCGTTAGAGAAACTTTCACCATCCGCTAAAGCGAAGGTGATGGTTCTAATATGGTCAGCGATCACTCTAAAAGCGCGCATATTATCCGCGTATTTCTTGCCTGCGAGTTTTTCGGTCTTTTCAATCATTGGCCAGAATAAGTCTGTTTCGTAGCAGGTATCTGTGCCTTGAATAACAGTGACGAATCTTTCTAAACCCGCACCAGTATCGATGTTTTTGCTTGGAAGTTCTTTATATTCACTTCTCTTTTTACCAATTTCACTATTGAATTGGGAGAAGACAATATTCCAAATTTCCACGAATCTATAATTTGGTAAATCTTCGATTAAGAGTCTTAAACCGATGTGTTCTGGGTCAAACTTTTCACCACGGTCAAAGTGGATTTCGGTATCTGGACCACATGGACCTTCACCGATTTCCCAGAAGTTATCTTCTTTGATGATTAAATGGTCTTCTGGTACACCCGCATCCATCCAGCATTTCTTTGTTTCTAAATCATCTGGATGATAGGTAACGTAAAGTTTTTCCTTTGGAAAATTAAACCATTTTTCACTGGTCAACATTTCCCAAGCCCATGGAATAACTTCTTTACGGAAGTAATCACCAATGGAGAAGTTACCGAGCATTTCAAAGAATGTTAAGTGGGTAGCGTCACCAACGTTTTCAATATCGTTAGTTCTGATACATTTTTGGGCATTAGTGATTCTTCTACTTGGAGGGATTTCACTACCATCAAAATATTTCTTTAAAGCGGCAACACCAGCGTTGATCCATAGCAAAGTTGGGTCATTCTTTGGGATTAAAGAAGAACCTGGTTCAACATGGTGACCTTTGCTCGCAAAGAAGTCTAACCACATTCTACGAATGTCTTGGGATTTCATGAATTTCATAAAAAGTCCTCCAAATAAATAAAAAGTACCTCTTTAAGGAACGAATTTCTCCGCGGTACCATCCTTATTCTCTCATCATTATGATGGGAGCTCTTATTTAAGAACGAAACGTCGCTCTAACGTCGGCATTACCCGAATCTTGGGAAGTGGCTTTCCACTATCTTCCTTATGCCCTTTTCACCAACCGGCACTCGCTAAAAGGTCAATAATTGGATTAGCTTCCTGTTAACATAAGTAATTTATCATAAAAAAATGATAAAAACTAGACATTAATACTATTTAATAATTTGATCTATAAGGCCACCACCTAAACAGATGTCTCCATCATAGATAACAGCGGCTTGTCCTGGGGTGACCGCTTTGATTGGGTTAACGAATTTGATGGTTAATACATCGCCTTCGATTTTCTCGATAATTATTGGATTATCGGCTTGACGGTATCTAAACTTAGCGTTTAATGGTTTGCCCACTTCTGGAACCACGCTAATCCAGTTGAGGTTAGTAACAGTACAGCCTTTGGAATATAAATAATTGCTTTCATCGCCACTTGCGACATAAACAATGTTTTTCTTAATGTCTTTAGACACCACAAACCAGCCCTTAGCGATTTCGCCGTGAATACCACCAATACCAAGGCCTTTTCTTTGGCCAATTGTGTAATACATTGCACCCTCGTGTTCGCCAAGTTTTCTATTTGTTTCGATATCTATGATATCGCCCTTTTGTGCTGGTATATAATTCTTCAAGAATTCTTTAAAGTTTCTTTCGCCAATAAAACAGATACCTGTGCTGTCTTTTTTGTCCATGACGGATTCTAAATCTAGTTCATGAGCAATGCGTCTCACTTCACTCTTATCGATATCCCCTAGTGGGAAGAGACAACTTGATAACTGTTCTTGGCTGATTTGAGACAAAAAGTATGTTTGATCCTTATTCACGTCAAAGCTCTTCAATAAATAGCTGAGACCATTTCTATCTTCACGCTTGGCATAATGACCCATCGCAATAGCGTCATAGCCATGCTCTTTAGCATACTTTAAGAAAGGACCAAACTTAATGTATTTGTTGCAGAAAATATCAGGATTAGGAGTTCTACCACATTCATATTCTTTAATGAGATAGGTGAAAACGTTATCCCAGTACTCTTTGATATAATCAATTCTTAATAATTGGATACCCAATTTGTCGGCCACTTTTTGGGCGTCATCATAGTCTTTTTCTTGTGGACATTGGTCATTATTAATTGTGGGGTTACCTAAATAATCTCCATTAGCGAGGGCATCCCAGTTGCGCATAAAGCAACCAGTTACTTCATGACCCGCTTTCAAAAGGAGATAAGCAGAGACTGCACTATCAACACCACCAGAAAGACCTAATAAGACTTTCATTATTTGATGATCTCCTTACTATCAAGGATGACGGTAAATGGTCCATCGTTTACACTACTTACTTTCATATCAGCACCGAAGACACCTGTTTCAACGGCGCCATATTTTGTTTTAACCTGTTCGTTAAAATATTCATATAAGGCCTTAGCTTCATCAGGTTTCATAGCGTTAATAAAACTTGGTCTTCTTCCACCTGTTAAATCAGCATATAAAGTGAACTGCGAGACAGAAAGAATCTGACCTTTGACATCATAAATAGAGAGATTTGTGAGACCTTTTTCATCAGTGAAAACACGGAGAGAAAGCATCTTATCAATCATCTTATCAACGATTTCTTTAGTGTCACTATGGGTGAATCCCACTAACAAGCAAAAGCCACGATCGATTTGACCGTGGATCTTTCCTTCTATTTCCACTGACGCAGATAAAACAGTTGTTAAAACAATCCTCATATTATTGAATAACTTCCAAAATAACCTTTGGTTTTTCGACAAATTCTTTAGTAATTACAAATGCGTTAGAAACGTTTTTAGAAACGCGATTAATCAATGTCACATTCTTATTAGAATGTAAGTAGCAAAGAACTTCGCCTTCTTTTACGTAGTCACCAACTTTTTTATTGAGCATGATACCAGCGGCCATATCGATAACATCATCAAGTGTTTCTCTACCGCCGCCAAGTGTCATGGATGATAAACCAATTTCTAAGGCATCAATGCTCTTAACATAGCCTTCTTCTTTGGCATAGATTGGCACAATGTTTTTAGCTACAGCAAACTTTTCTGGATGGAGAATGTATTCAACATCACCATCTTGTGCTTTGACCATTTCGACAAATTTATTAAACGCTGATCCATCTTCGATACATTCCTTAAGCATCTTACGACCTTCAGCTTGGTTTTCACAAAGGTGCGCTTGATCAAGCATAATAGCGCCAGCACCATAGCAAAGTTCCATTAAATCTTCGGGGCCTTCTCCGTGTAATGCAGCAATCGCTTCTTTAACCTCTAACGCATTACCAACTGCTAAGCCAAGAGGCTCGTTCATATTGGACAATACAGCGCGTGTATCACGTTTTAAGCCATTGCCGATTTTGCACATTAATTTGGCTAATGTTCTAGCTTGATTAATGTCTTTCATAAAGGCACCATTACCAAGAGTAACATCTAATAGAATAGCGTCTGTTCCGGCGGCTAATTTCTTACTCATGACAGAAGCCGCGATTAAAGGAATTGATTCCACCGTGCCTGTTACGTCTCTAAGGGCGTACATCTTTTTATCAGCGGGTACTAAAGATTGTGTTTGCCCCGCAATCGCAATGCCAATCGCATTCACTTGTTTAGTGAATCTATCACCACTAACAGCGATATTAAAACCTGGGATGGATTCTAATTTATCCAAAGTACCACCGGTATGGCCTAAACCACGGCCACTTAATTTGGCCATTGTCGCACCACAAGCGGCAACCATTGGTCCTAAGACCAAAGAGGTCTTATCGCCGACACCACCAGTACTATGTTTATCGACTTTGACGCCTTTTAAATCAGATAGATCTAATGTTTCTCCAGAATGTTCCATTAAATCAGTCAAATTAATGACTTCTTCTTCGCTCATTCCTTTAAACAAAATCGCCATGCACATTGCACTTGTTTGATAATCAGGGATGATACCATTGACATAGCCATCAATCCAGAAAGCAATTTCTTCCCTGGATAAAGCTTCGCCTTGGCGTTTTTTAATAATTAAATCGACCATTCTCATAACAAAAACCTCAAAATAAATATAACTTTATAGTGAACCGATTGAAACATTTTTTATAAAAAATGCTTCTATCTTGGATAATAAGTGTAGAATGCATGAACCCTGTATTCTTTTGTGTCTTGAATATTATACTGGCTACAAGACCCGTAAATGATTTGCCCTTCGATTTTGTTTAGCTCAATAAGAGAACCATCTGCATTGAAAGCAACCAATCCATTATTTATTGAATTAGGACAATTCTTCATGTCGTATGATTGAATAACAATGTTCTGATCAATGGGAAGCAACCTGCCCAAATTATCAAATGCAAAAGACACAATTGTTGATTCGATTATTTCGATGTCGATTATGGTTGTTCTTGGTGAAATCCAGCAATAACTACCGGAACCATAATATGTTTCAGTGCTATTTATCCATGACTCTTCTCCTGAATATGTCAAAGACAAGATGTCCCCATATAATAATTCGTCTTTGTGCTCTTCCAAAAAACCAAAGTTTTGAATCTTATCTTGGTAATTAGGCCAATACTTTGGCACATTTTTATCATCGTATCCAAAGGCTAAGACAATACTTTTTTGAAACAAAGGACCATCAAAAGCGCTCAAGAAAATGGTTTTGCTTATCCCGTTTAAAGATATAATAATCTCTTCATTCGAAAACTCTTTTTTTGCAATTAAACAGCCTTTTTCCCAGCTATAACTGTCCATAGGTAAATGATTAGAAGAAAACGAAAAACTAAAATCAAAATTATATTTTACATTAGTTAAAATATAATACTGGTCTTTATTTCCAATTTCATCGAATACAAAAGGCAGTTCAAGAAGATTGTCTTTGCTTGATGGCTGAGAATCGCTAGAAAAAGAAGAGGTTTGGTTTGAACAGGAAACCAATGGCAACAAAACAACAAAAAAAGAAAGAAACTTTTTAATTAACATAAAACCTAAGAAGAAAAACAATACACGAAAAAGTTATCATACAAACGGCATGTGACCGAGGTGCTGGCCCTAACATAAAAATAAGGATAATAAGTTGTAATGGTCCTTTTTCATATTATTTTTTTAACAAGAAATAATACGTTTAGCAATTGTTTTCTAAAAATTATTTATATAACTAATTAAAAATTATTAGAATAATTGTATGCGTTCTATATTCAATGAATATCATTTTGATTATTTAACAAGTTGTGAAAAGAATCTCCTTAAAAAAAGTTTGAAAAATCATAGCATACGAGGCTTGCTTTTAAATACTGAAAAGATGAACGAAGAAACACTTCTATCCCTTTATCCGTCTTTAAAGAAGCATCCAATTGTTAAGAATGCCTTCCTATATGAAAAGGATGAATTAGATCTTGGAAAAAGCATTTATCACGAATTAGGATGCTTTTATTTACAAGAACCAAGCGCCATGCTTCCAGCATTTCTTCTTTCACCAGAAGAAGGCGATTTAGTCTTAGACTTATGTGCCGCGCCAGGTGGTAAGAGTATGCAAGCATCATTACTCATGAATAACAAGGGATTAATTGTCTCAAATGATATCGCTAAACAACGTGCGTTCTCTATCGTTGAAAACGCTGAAAGATTAGGAAGAGGCAACCTCTTAATCACTAATAACGACTTTTCTCTTATCTACGATAAGTTTATTAATACTTTTGATAAAATCATCTTGGACGCTCCATGTTCTGGAAGTGGGATGTTTAGAAAAGAAAGCAAGATGCAAGAAGACTGGTCTTATCAAAAAGTCTTAAAGTTCGCCGAGATTCAAAAAAGTCTCATTTTAATGGCCTACTCGATGCTCAAACCAGGTGGCGTAATGGTCTATTCAACATGCTCTTTTTCCTACGAGGAAGATGAAGAAGTTATCGATTATTTATTAGAAAGAACAGATGCAGTTTTAAAAAATATTCCAGATAGTCCTTTATTCTACAGAAGCAAAAATAATGGACATGGTATTCATTTATTCCCGTTTTTGTTCCCTGGCGAAGGTCACTATGTCGCTTTGATTTCTAAGCCTGGAACTCTCGTTAAAAAAGAAAAGAAAGCGCCATATAGTGAACAAGTAAAATATGGTGATTTCTTATTTATGATAAGCGAACCATTTAACACAAAAAGTCTCAACGTTATTAGATATGGTGTCAAGGTCGGACAAGTTGATAAAAATGAGGTTCGTTATGACTACCACTATGCTAGGTTTAAAAATGACTTTGAACCTGCTTTAGAAATAGACCAACAAACCCTCATCAAGTATTATCAAGGCGAAACAATAAACACCCCTTATCCAAAGGGTTATGTGATGATTAAATATAACGGTGTTAATGCTGACATCGCTAAAAGCGATGGACGCATTATTAAAAATCGTTTACCTAAAGGGTTAAGAAAGAAATTTGTTCTTTAGTAAATGTGGTTAAAGCGATACTTTTTGTATTTTCTTTCCGACATTGTTTTATGATCCAAAGGTCTTAAGTGATAAGTCACTTCTCTTTGGACTTCTTCATGTACACGAGCGGCAATATCGCCAGTGTTCATAGACCCATACTCTTCTGGCATGATTGGCTTTAATATCGAAATAAAGACAGGGTATCTTTTAAACTGCGGATGCGTTTTTAAAACACGGAAACTGCCATAAATTGCCGCTGGGACAATTGGCACTTTCGCTTTAATCGCGGGTCTAAAAGACCCGTGATGGAATTCACCCACTGGTAATAGTTGGTCACGAATTCTTGTACCTTCTGGGAAAATCATCCAACTCATTTCACCTTTCTTAAGGTCATCTTCCACTTTAAGCATGACTTTAAGCGATTGCCTTAAATTATCGCGGTCAATGTAGTCGCCTTCAATAACGGTCATGGCCGCTGGTAAGAAAGGCGCTTTCATGAGTTCGCTTTTACCGACAAATGTTAAATAAGATGGAGTTTTAATAATAAATGGGATTGGATCAAAACCAGACATATGGTTAGAAACCATATAGAAGTTACGATCGCTTGGGAGATTTTCTAAACCAAAGGCAAATAAATCCACCTGTAAAGCGCGAGAAATAGAACCGATGATTTTACGGATTTTCACAAAGCGTTTTGGGCGCGGATAACGATCAATATGTTTGGCCCATTTTTTAAGCGTGAAGAAATATGTCGCTAACAAGCGACCGCCCACTCTTAATATCGCTTTGGTGTAATGGAACATACTTAACTTTTTCTTCTCCTTTGATGGATTTTCAGATTTGATGAGAAATGACGGATTTGTTCGACTAAGACATATAGTCCGAGCTCAGGATGGGATTCTAATCTACCAAAGATCACAACGAAGTGTCCGTTTGGAATCTTTAATAATGGATTAGAAGAACTCCTATCCCAGTACATGACTGGAATTTTGCTAAAGAACGAGCTTTCTTCGAAGGCCTCACGCGATTCAAAGTCCACATAACGGAATTGACTGTGCCCTTCGATTAGGTCGCCCGCTTGACCTAAGATGGTAATTGTACTAATCATGTTTCCTCCAGGTGTTATTTTCTTAATAACACTAATGATTTACATCCTTGAAGAAAACCATTCTTGATGTTGGTGGTTGGACCTTCATCAAGTCCTTTCAATACTGTGTAGTAGTCATCAAGTTCAAAAGAGACAACCTTGTCGGTTGGATTGAGCATGATGACAAACTCTTTTTCTTGGCAAACGACATTTTTGTTCTTAGCAACTAAGACATAGATGCCATTGTCCCAGTGAGATATTTCAAAATAATTATCCATATCTTCACGTTTAAATAGTTTTGAATACCCTAGTTTCCTTCGCAAGATATTCATCATACGGAAACGATTAACCATATCGAATCGTTCATCTACTAAGCGATAATCCATATTATTAACACTCAGGGTTTTGTAGGTGTTATCAAGTCCATCTTTAGATAGACCGATTTCCTGTCCCATATGAAGGAAAGGAACACCAAAGGATAGAAGGAGAATGGTGTTTGCTAAAGACACACGGTCTAAGAGCATTTTTTCTTCTTCGTTAGCGTTGGAAACGAGTAATTTATCATAGAGGGTATTGTTATCGTGACATTCTAAATAATTGAGGCTTTGATTAGCGGTTTCAAACATCGGTTCGTAGGATAACTTTAAAACGCCCGCATGGAAAGCATAATCTAAGCCAAATTGATATGAGGTATTACCGCATATGTAGCCTTTTTCGTTTAAGTTAAATGGTGAAGATGGACCTTTAACGATATCGCGGTAGGAATCATTAAAGAAGGCAAATTCTGGAAGCTTTGCACAGTTGTCTTTATTAGCGCGCTTTTCTTTGGGTAGTTCTTCACCCATATTCCAGCCTTCCCCATAGAAGATAACATCGTCTTTAATAGCTTTGGCGACTTTATAAGTTTCTCTCACGGTTTCGATATCCATGAGACCCATTAAGTCAAAGCGCAAACCATCAATGTCAAAGTGTGAGAAAAGATATTTGACACTATCGACGATCATCTTTCTGGCCATCTTTCTTTCACTAGCAAAATCATTGCCACATCCAGAAGCGTTGCTTAATAAGCCGTTTCTTCTTTTGCGGAAATAATAATGTGGCACTAGTTTTTCAAATACGCTGTTTTCATATTCATAAACGTGGTTATAAACCACATCCACCACTAAACGTAAGTCGTTTTTATGAAGGACGTCCACCATTTCTCTAAATTCAAATAGACGCGTTGAGGCATCTTCTGGTTTTAAGGAATAACTACCTTCAATAGCGAAGAATGAGATTGGATCATAGCCCCAGTTATACCATTTCTTCGTGTCTTTATCATCTAAGGAATTGAAGTCTAAAATTGGTTGAATTTGGACATGTGTCACACCTAAGTATTTGATGTAATCCAAACCCGCGGGATGACCACCAACGGTCTTTCTACCTTCTTCCACAAAGCCAAGGTATTTGCCTTTATTTTTAACATCGTTATTATTGCCTTCATTAATGTCTCTGATGTGAGTTTCATAAATGAGACAATCGACGTAATTATCATATTTAGTTTTTGGAGATATTCTTGGTAATTTTAATAAGGCATCATAATCAATAACCACACTATATTCACTATTTAGACTGGCCCCTTTGGCGTAAGGGTCATTCACTTCGTTGATGATGCCATTATTGTTAACAATATAATGATATTTGTAGTTTAATAAATCTCCGGTGAATTTTAAGCGATAAACACCCTTCTTACTTCTATCCATCGGAAGGGTTTTTATTTCGCCTTTTGGACTCACTAATTTTAAATTAACAAACTCGGCGACTGGTGCCCAAACCGCGAAGTTAGTTTCTTTCTTAGTGTAGATAGCGCCTAAATCATCGCCGTCATAAGCATACTTCTCATCAAAGTCAGCGAAATCAACCACTGCGCTAGTATCAACCAAGATGGTTGGAAGAGAACCGATCAATAAATGATATGAGGCACCTAATTCATAATCTTCGTTAAGAGCGATATCAAAGAAATAAACAATGTTTGTGGAATTGACTTTTGAGATGGTATCGGTTTTAAGGATTTTACCGTTTTTATATAAAGTGACCTTAATCGAGTTAGGACGAGGAATATCGGTAAAGACGATGACATTAATTCTACGCCAGCTCACGAGGCGCGCTTTTACATACGTATTCATTAGTCATCACTCCTAAAAGATGTCTGTTCGTCACTAGTGACGATGGTGTCACCGCCAAGGCGATCACCGAGAACTGGACAGCCTTTATTACCTTCGGTTTCTGTACCAACAACGCCTTCAGCTTGTAACTTAAGGAAGAATCTCCCCGCTCTATTAAAGCCCACAGCGCATTCTCTTTGAATACGAGAAATGGACATATATTCTTGGGTTAAAACCCATTCTTTAATCGCTTTATAACGTTCTTCTTCGGTATTGCCTTGGGCTTCTTTGAATTCCGCTGAGTTAGCGTATTCATTCGTAGCTTGTTCAGTTTCTTGCGCAAGGTTTAAATATTTCTCATCATAATGAGTTTCATAATGTTCTTTTAAATAACCAACGACACGGTTGATTTCTTGACGATGGATAAAGCAGCCTTGTAAACGCACTGCGCCCACGCGTGAAACGAGTGGGGATTGCACGAGCATATCGCCTTTACCAATGAGCTTTTCCGCGCCACCTTCACCAATGATCGTCATACTATCAACAGCGCTTGCCATCATTAAAGCAACGTGTGTTGGTAAGTTGGCTTTGATGACGCCTGTCACGACGTTCGTGGATGGGCGTTGTGTCGCAATGCTGAGGTGGATGCCACACGCTCTCGCCTTCTGTGCGAGAGAAACGACAGGCATTGAGATTTCTTTACATTGGTCAACGATATCAGCGTATTCATCAAAGAAAATCATGATGTATGGGAGTTTCTCTAAACCGAGTCCAGGAGCGTCTTCATTAAATTCTTTAATGCTGGTGCAGCCATTTTGGGCAAATAGCTGATATCTTTCTTCCATTTCTTGGCAGAGTTTATCCATTAAAACTTTCGCTTCTTTTGGTTCGGTAATAATTGGACATAATAAGTGTGGCATATCTTTATAACGAGACATTTCCACTTTCTTTGGATCGATTAAAACCATCTTCAAATCATCTGGTGAATTACGCATGATTAAGGTTACGATGATGGAGTTAGTGAAAATGGATTTACCAGAACCAGTAGTACCAGCGCATAGCATGTGTGGGAATTCATCAAAGTCAGCGTATATAACATCACCTTTGATGTTTTTGCCAAAGCCAACAGCTAATGGATGCTTTTTCACATCTGGAAGAGCCTCAAAGACATCTTTGAACGCCACCGTGGTGACAGAGGCATTAGGCACTTCTAAACCAGATGTCGATTGTCCTTCGACAATATTTTCAAATCTCGCGGAAACACCAGATAATCTAATCTGGATGTCTTCCACCATTTTAATGACGCTTCTAACGGAAACGTTATGATCGTATTTAATATTGAAACGAGTAACGCTTGGGCCAATTGTATAATCTTCAACATGCGCACCAACACCGAAATCGGAGAAAGCGATGTTGATGAGTTCTTTTCTTTCATCCGCAACACGACGGTTGATTTCTTGTTGTTCGCTTGTTTCGTATGTATTAAGTACCTCAGTACTTGGTTGAATCCATTTCACTCTTTCTCTTGGCTTTGGTTTTTCCACGACTGGTTCAGCTTGAACCTGTGGTTGAGGCATGACGTTATTGACCATCTTTGGTTCTTCAAAGACTGGTTTAGTGTTTACTAATTCTTCGTTGATTTCTGGTTTAGCGTCAAAGTCTAAAGATAATTGTTCAGGCGCTTTTGCTTCTTCAAAAGCAGATTCAAATTCAGGAACAGTGGATTCTTCTAAAACAGGATTCTCTTCTTGTTCTTGGTTATATTGTCCATT
This sequence comes from Bacilli bacterium, assembly GCA_017651165.1. Classification (GTDB taxonomy): domain Bacteria; phylum Bacillota_I; class Bacilli_A; order RFN20; family CAG-826; genus RUG14515. The sequence continues at coordinate 7,030 of JAGCDH010000023.1, read as the reverse complement.
ATCAGTAAAGAAACGGGCTTTTACGAAAGTTCCATTATCAGAGATTGTGAAGTTATTAGCCCCACTATCTTGTTGGATAAATGTTGGTGAAGAAATCGCTGCACTTCTTTTTGGCACGCCCATGATTTCACTTTCATAGTTATCAACATCGATTTCACCAGCGTGTTTGACTACGTCAATATTTTTAACTCTTTGTTGATTTTGTTTTTGAGTGGAAATATCAGAGATGGTTTCACTCTCTTCTTTTTCGTTTTTGTTAACACTCTTATCTTTGCTTTGACTTGTTAGTCTTAAGATTAAAGGTAAGAAATAGATGAATAACGCAATGACTGCGATAACTATCGCAAAGATGAGACCACCTTTATCAAAGCTAAATAAGCTATTAAATGCGGCTACAAAGAAATAACCGATAAAGCCAGAAGCAAATGGATGAGAGAAAAGCATCAACGATGAGGTGTTCATATAGCCACCTTCAACACCTTTAAAGACGCCAGCATAAACATCCATAAAGCTCTTTGTGCCACTAGTAGCATTAGTGTCCAACGCGACGATGATGCCTTTAAATTCATTCACCGCGGTGAAATGGGCGAAAAACATCATCACGGCAATCAGCATGACGATTGTGGCAAAGAAATAACTGTTGAATCTAAATTTAGTAACTTTCTTAGCAAAAATCATGCGTAGACCAATGGCTAAGACAAAGAAATATAAAAAATACGATAAGGAACCAAAGGCATAAGTAAATGGTGTCGATAGAACACGTGCCACAACGCCAGTGTTAAGAATTAAAACAACACTGAACAAACATAAAAATAAGCCTGTAAAGACATAAAAATGATTCTTTGTGGCGACAAATGGCTTCTTTTCCTTCATATCACCAATATTATAGACGCATATAAGCGCACGTGTCTAATGTTTTTCAAGAAAAAAGCACAAATTTCGTTTGTGCTTAATTAGTCTTTTATCACGATGATTGGGATGATCATTGGCTCGCGCCCATTCTCACGCTTGATGAAGCGGCGAATTCTTTCTTGCGCGTTGCTCTTAGCTTCCTCAAAATCCTTCTTATCTAAAGATAACGCTAAGGTGATTTCTTCAACGAAGATATTAGCAATGGATTTTAATAATGGTTCGGCTTCTTTTACATAGACGAAACCACGCATTTGACAGTCTGGACCAGCGATAATACGTTTCTCACCCAAGGAAACGGTTAAGGCGATGACCACCACACCATCAACACTGAGTTGACGACGGTCACTAACGATGTTTTCGCTGACGCTCGTGGAAACGCCACGACCATCCACTAAGATTGGGTGAGTTGGCATAATAGCCGGATTATTTGGTAAGATGCTTGGTCTACCCACTTCATTGAAGCATAACTGCATGCCGTTATCTAAGATAAACACATTAGTGTGATTTAAACCAATGCCCATCGATAACGCTAACCTAGCGTTCGCCATTAAGTTAATGAAGTTACCTCTCACTGGTAAATAATATTTAGGTTTTAAGACTGACAAAAAGAACTTTAAGTCATCTTGTCTTGGGTGCATAGCGGTGATTTGGTTTTTCTTTAACCAAACGACTTCGCTACCGGTACGATATAAGTTATCAACACTGCGTGTTGCAATGGTTTCTAATGTCGGTGTCGCTAAAGCGGCGTTGATGAAGATATCACGCTTATTTAATCTGATACGTTTATCTTCGTTATTACCTTCAGCAATCTTAATTAACTCTTGATATAAATCTTCACCATCACCAAGCATTAAGATGACGAGTTCTTGTTCCCTCACTCTTAAGAGATCTTCTTTATTGATGATGATGGAAGGTGGAATACGATTTCTATCAAATTCCATCAAGCCACGCATAATGTGGTTAGTGAAATCATTATAGAAATAAATCTTCTTATTATTTTCAATACATAAGTCGATAATTTCGCTGATACGAATGGAATTTTGCCAGAAGCAATCGATAAAAATACGACGATTAGTCTTGAAATACCTTTCAATTAAAGGAGTCACTTTGTGACGAGGCGCACAGTAACCCTCATAGTTAGCGCCTTTACTTTCACTCATTAAGAGGAAGGTTGGTTTCTCACTGAGTTCCGCTAAAGCTTTGATATCAAAGATATAAGCGGGATTCTTGACTGAATAGTCAACGATGAAGTCACTGGTGTAAACGATGTTGCCCCTACTTGTCTCAATGGCGACACCAAATGAATAGGCGGCGTTATGAGAAGTTTGGAAGAAATGGAACTTGCGACCAGCGATTTCTAAATCACATGATGGAGGAATGACTCTGAAATCGAGTGTACCTTGTAATTTATTGAAGTTAAATTGTGTCTCAATGATGTGTTTAGTGAATCTCGTACAAATGATTGGTGCAGGAGCATCATCATAGAAGTATTTCAAAGCACCCATATTTTCATCATGAGCGTGAGTGATAATATATGCTTTAACCCTATCTTTATTGCTAATGATGTATTGAGCGTTAGTTAAAAGGAAGTCAACACCAGGAATGGTTTTGTCTGGAAGCGCTAAACCGGCATCTAATACGAAAATATCGTTATTGATTTCAATAACGTAACAGTCTCTTCCGTTCTCATCGAGCCCGCCTAAAGCGCAGACTTTAATAATGTCTTCCATCTTTCTCCTTTCATTATTATGTTGGGTTTACGGAAACATTATATCTTTAAATTTTACGAATTTAAAAGACTATTCAATATTTTTTGTAATGACGATATTGCTATCTAAACCTAAGATGTTCTCTTTAACGACTTGCCCAATATGCGTTGGGGCTTCAATTGACAATTTGTCAATTTCTCGCATGACATCGAACATTTTATCCTTTGGAATTGGTTTATCAGTCTTAACAGACACTAAAGTGTATGGTCGATTAGTCACTCTGATAGAGGAAGTGATTGTTCTAGTGGGATTAGTTAATTCATTAATCGCGTATTTTTCACCACGTGGACAAGCATTACCAGTGACATTCATGTTGTCATCCACTCTTAAACGACAGCCTCTTGGACAAACAATACAAGTTAACTCTTTCATTTAGCGATCCTCCAAGGAGACGATGATGTCTTCTTTAATGCCGGCTAGTTTTTCTTTAGGAATTTTAATCATCACCATTTCAGAAGGAATCATCACTGGTTTGATTTGCTTCATGATGATTGTCTCACCACTTCTGATCCAAACGATTTGGTCTTGAACTGGCTTTCTCACACGGAACTTAATGACGATATCTTCCAAGCTATCTTCTAAAATGAATTGTGGTAAAACGTAGGATAAGCCATTTCCTGGTTTAACATTAATTCTATTCGCGTTTCTATTTATTTTATCTTTAATATATAAAGCAGCGCTTCTACCAGCGAGTCTTGCTTCATCGCTCACAAAATCCACAACGTCGTGGACGTGTAAGCAATTACCACAGGTAAAAATACCATTAATCATTGTTTCCATGTATTGATTAACAACCGCACCTTTGGCGGAACTCGTTGGACAATCAATGTAATTTAATAAAGAAATGTATGGTATTAAGCCAACGGAAAGAATGAGGGTATCACACTCAAATTCCATCGCTGTTCCTGGGATGACTTGTAGGTTTTCATCCACTGCGCTTAAAACGACTTTTTCTAATCGATCTTTACCAATTACTTTGCTCACTGTTCTAGATAGATAAAGGGGAATATTAAAGTCGATCAAACATTGTTGAATATTACGATTAAGGCCGGCGCTATAAGGCTGGATTTCACTGACGCATAAAACTTTAGCGCCTTCTAAGGTCAACCTTCTAGCCATAATTAAACCAATATCACCACTACCAAGAATGACAACGCGTTTACCAACCATGAGGCCATGGATGTTTAAGTATCGTTGTGCTGTTCCAGCGGTAATGATACCACTACATCTATCGCCAGGAAGCATAATGGCACCAGCGTTTCTTTCATAGCAGCCTGTCGCCATAATAACAGCCTTAGCTTGTAGTTTTACTAAGCCATCCTCTTTAGAGGAATAAGTGACAACTTTATCTTTAGATAAATCTATGACTTGGGCATTGAGTTTATAAGGAATTTTTAACTCTTTTACCTGCTCCACGAATCTTTGTAAATATTCTGGACCAGTGAGTTCTTCTTTGAATTCGGTTAAACCAAATCCGTTATGGATGCATTGATTAAGAATACCGCCTAAGCGTTCATCTTTTTCCAAGATTAAAATATCATCGATGCCGTTTCTTTTAGCTTCCACTGCTGCAGCCATGCCAGCGGCGCCACTACCGATAATAACGAGGTCAACTTTTTTCATTTATTTGCCCTCCTTAATTTCGTGATCAATGATATAACTACCATCTTCCGCTAGTGGGATTTGGGTTGGTGAAACACCATAATGTTTGGCTAAAAGCATTAAGACCTTTGGTTGACAGAAACCACCTTGGCATTTACCATATCCGGCTCTTGTTCTGCGTTTCACACCTTTAATAGAAACAGGTGGACAACTTCTTGATAAAGCGTCCTCTATTTCGCCTAAAGAGATGTGTTCACAGTTACAAATAATTTCACCATAATTTGGATTCTCTTTGAGGGTTTGAAGCTTCTCTTCTTCACTTAAATAGAACATGCGATGATACTTTTTAACGCAGGGATTATATTTTGGATTACTCCTTAGAGTAATAAGTGGTCTAATTAATGTCTCAACCACATATTCCGCGATGGCGGGAGATGAAACAAAACCTGGTGATTCAATACCAGCGACATTGATGAAATGATTATCGCTTTTTGCGTATTCCACGATGAAATCATGTCTTGTACATGTGGCTCTTTCGCCTGCAAAAACTCTAATGGTTTGATTAAACGGAATGGATGGCACCATTAACATTGCGGCTTTTTTAATATTGTTCAATGTGAATGTGTCAGTACTGACATCATCCGCTTCTGCGGGTTCGCTACTTGGTCCAACGATATAGTTACCAGAAGTTGTTTGACTGACCAAAACACCTTTCCCTTTTTTGCTTGGTAATGGGAAGATGGTATGGTTCACTAATCCATAAGCATAATGATCTAATAAATAGTATTCGCCTTTTCTAGGAGTAATGGCCCAATCGATGTCTTCAATCATCCTAGCGATTTTATCGCTTTTTAGACCAGCAGCGTTGACTACGATTCTTGTATAAAACTCTTCTTTATTAGTTTTTAATTTGTAAATATCGTCTTCTTTTTTGATATCTAAGACTTCTTGGCTTCTTAAGAATTTAACACCATTATCTATGGCGTTTTCCATGGCATGAACGACTAAGTTAAATGGATCGATAATACCCGCAGTTGGAGCAAATAAAGCGCCCTTTACTTCTGGGTTGATATTTGGTTCCATTTTAAGAACTTCTTCTTTATTTAGAAGTGAAACTTCTACACCATTGAGTTTGCTACGTTCCATCAACTCTTTTAAGACAGGGATTTGTTCATCTTCAAGAGCGATAGTTAAAGAGCCACATTGGATAAATGGGACATCTAATTCTTCGACAAGTTTGGGATATTTAGCGTTACCTAAAACATTGAACTTAGCTTTAAGACTACCTGGTTCAGGATCATAGCCACTGTGGATGATGGCGCTATTTGCACTACTAGTTCCGTCACCAGCGTCATTGTTCTTATCTAATATCACCACATCAAGTTGATACTTGCTGAGTTCACGGGCAATCATCGTACCAACGACACCTGCGCCTATAATTAAAACATCATGAATGTGTTTCTTCATAAATTTAATACCATATTCATTATATGAATAAAGAGAGACAACTGCAAACCTTTTAAATAAAAAGGCCACTCTAATGAATGGCCTTATTAGTTTTGGAAGTTTATTTTTTGAACTTCTTTGGTCCTTTGAAGGATTTGTCTGGACGATGGAGGTGTTCTGGACGAGCACTTCTTTCTTTAGATTCATCATAGTCCGCTGGCTTTTCAGTGAATTCTTTATGGGAGACTTTCACTTTGCCTTTTTCATCGATTTCGATAACTCTGACTTTAAGTGTATCGCCAACTTTGACAACGTCTTGGGCTCTATCGATGTAACCATAGCCTAATTGGCTGACATGGCATAAGCCATCGACATTACCGAATAAGTGGACAAATGCACCATAATCTTCAACCCTGTTGACTTCGCCTTCAAAGACTTCACCAACTTTGGCTTCACGGATGATGTCTTGAATCATGCCCTTAGCCTTATTGATGGTTTCTCTATCCATGTGGTAGATGGTAACTTGACCGTTATCTTCGATATCAATCTTAACGTTATCGCATTGGGCGATGATTTCGTTAATGACTTTACCACCAGTACCGATAACTTCTCTAATTCTATCTGGATCAATGAAGAATGTATCCATCTTAGGAGCGTATTTACCAACATCTGGTCTTGGTTCAGAGATGGCTTTAGCCATAACTTCACGGATTTGCGCTCTTGCACCATGAGCTTGGGCAAGGGCTTCTTTTAAGACTTCACGGGTGACACCTTTAATCTTGATATCCATTTGTAAAGCGGTAATACCTTTTTCAGTACCGGCCACTTTGAAGTCCATATCACCAAAGTGATCTTCTAAACCTTGGATATCGGTGAGGATTGTGTATGGGTGTTTGCCATCTAATGGGCCTGAACTGATTAAGCCCATTGCAATACCACTAACCATGGCTTTGATTGGAACACCAGCGGCCATTAAGGACATACAGGAAGCACAGATACTAGCTTGAGAAGAAGAACCGTTAGATTCAACGACTTCTGCCACTGTTCTAATGGTATATGGGAATTCTTCTTCACTTGGAATGACGTAAGAAAGAGCTCTTTCACCTAAAGCACCGTGACCGATTTCTCTTCTACCTGGGGAACCCATTCTTCCAACTTCACCAACTGAGTATGGTGGGAAGTTATAATGATGCATCCAGTGACGAGTATCTTCTTCGGTTAAGTTATCGATGATTTGAGCGTCACTCTTCGCGCCTAATGTAGTGATGGAAATGACTTGGGTTTGACCACGGGTGAACATG
>JAGCDH010000022.1 GCA_017651165.1 Bacilli bacterium | reverse complement strand
AATGGTGATATCACCACCATCGAGACGATGATTCTTATCCAATGTAACATCGATTTGTTCTTCATCACCAACGGTGCTCCTACTACTGCGTCCACTTTTACCGCACATAGTGATAAATGGAACGACTAATAATAACGGAGTTGCTAAGAGTAGTTTTTTCATAATTAGGCCTCCCTTAATTCGTACACAGCACGAATCACTGTGTTAGCGGTAATGTGACTATAGTCAGTAACATCATAGCCGACGAATACATAACGGTAATTTGGATCCCAGCTGACCATGTATTGATCACGTTCTTCAGCGGTTGGTTCGGTAGCGGCTTCGTTATTCATGACTTGTTCTGTCTTAATAATGTTGCCCATACCATCCATCCACACGACACGCCATGAATAATAATCCTCATAGAGATATTCGAATGTGACTGGATCAGTAGTATCTGGAACTGTATATACGCCAGTGTTTGGATCATCTTCGTTATAATTCATAACTTGACCAGTTGTTAAGTTCTTCCAACCAATGAATCTTTGATATCTTGGAGCGTTTGGTACTGGAAGTTTAACGGTTAGACCGATGACATAGGAGCCGATTGTTTCAGTCTTTTGATCGTAATCAAGAGTATTGATTTGTTGTTTTCTATTATTGGTGAAATGGATATTGATAATCTTAACGATATCCTTAGAACCATCAGAGCTGAAACCGTGAGAACCGTTAACTGTTACTTTGACTTGTGCGGTGAAGGAAACGATACCACTGATTTTATTAATGCTGAACTTATAATCGTTATAGCTGATGTATTGAGAACCAGAGATTATTTCAGTTTTGAAGTAATCTTCAGTCTTTTCATCTTTGACGAATGAACCATAAGAGATTTTTGCTTTTTCGTTATGTTTCATATCTCTGGTGGTAGGAGCGTAGTTCTTTGGATCAAAGACGTTGACACCTAAGAGGTGGTAATTATCTAAGTCAATGGTTTTACCATAATCTTCATCGGTAATTTCAACAGTGGCTTCATCGCTGATAAAGCTATTGATGACACAGTCATCGGCGAAGCCAAGTAAGACAGCTTTAGCGATTGGCCACTCGAAGTTGAATCCGCCGAACAAGAGAGCGATATCAACACCCCATTTGACACCAACGGAGACTTCGAACTTACCACCACAAGCACCGGTGAGGACTGCTTCTTGATTGTAGTTCCAGGCGACTCCGATAACAAGGAAGCCTTGAGCGTCAATAGCGCCATATGCGGCGATGTAAACTTCTGCGTGGAAGAATCTATAGAAGCCCGAGATACCAATACCTAGCGAAGCTTTTAATCCGATTTCAGCATGGAATGTGCCAATGAAGGAGAATGTTAAGCTACGATCAGTTGCGGTTTTTGTTTCACTATGTGGATCGCAACCCTTGCTATTGGACATTGATACGTCAACCTTTTGCGTATGGGATGTGTATTTCACCATCGCTTCAAGATTTAATTGCATCTTCCAGTAGAAGTCGATTTCGAATCTGATATCTAAAGGCCAGAAATAATAGCAGTCAAATCTGAATAATGGATAACTTCTACCATCCGCACTAGCGGTTGGGCCATCACCTTTGAATTTGGATTTAATATCATTGTTTTTGGTGAAAGCGGTTAAGACATCATTTGTAATACCATCTTTAACGGCTTCTTCATCATATGGGGCTAAGTTAGTTTGAATAATGATACCGAAAGTAACTTCTTTTGTATCATCTTCTGTCACCTTTAAGGTGTAATTAACACCAGTTGGGATGAAGAACCAGGTTTCAATGGATAAGGAAGCGGCAATCGTATAATGGATTGTTTGCTTATAATCCAAATGGAGATTAACGCTGATTTCTGATTCTGGATAGAATTGGAGAGAAGCTTTAAAGCCCCATGTAATAGTGTTTGTGTTGCTATCATAGCTGAGATTGAATTTAACGCTTAATCTGCTCGCCCATTCAATCACAGAAGTTAAATAATTGCTTGGCGCAACGTTGTAGTGATCCATAACACCACTCATTAAAGTAGTAATGTCTGGATGATTGAGGAACATTTTACCAAAGCTTTGGCTTAAGCTCTCGTCTTCAGTGTCTTGTTGCAATAATTCAATATTGCAGTTTTTATCTGTAACTTCAATTTCATCGTTGATGTTTAAGTTAGAATAAAGATCTTCGCCTTTGCAAGGTTCATATCTAATGATATAACCCGCACCGTTTGGGTTCTTTTGATTGCTAACTAACTTACCATATAAAGTATCTTCATCATCTTTTTCCTTTGTGAGGTCAGCCACTCTGAACTTCATGCCAGTTTCATCAGTGACGTTTGGATCGATATCAAATGCTTCGTTATAGATGAAATAAGCACCAAAAGCATCGACATCGAAGTAATTTACTTTGTTAATATCGAATGATTTGATGTTGTCATATTTTGTGGCAACGTTGACTCTATTATCATCGTTAACTTCTAAGGAATAATAAGTAATTTGTCTAATGGAATCATCTTTGCCAGCGAATCTCACGTTGTCATTTAATAGTTTGAGGTGATAGCCGTGTTTTTCTTCAAAAGAAGAAACAGGAATCAAGAACTCTGTTTGACCATTTTCAGTTTTGATTAGTTCTGTGGTCACTTCGTTATCGTTTTCATCCACGAGCGCAACATCTTGATAAGTTGGATTATAGTCGCCTATCGAGACGTATGGCGCTTCTACGTTTTCAATGTTCTTATCTTCGACGATGACGTATTGGTCACGATCACCTTCGTGGAATTCAACTAAGGAAGCGGTACTATCGCATTCAACGGAATCCGCTAGCGGAAGAGGAGTAAGAGGTTCATCATATTCTTCTTCAATGATTGGTACTTCTTCGAGAGCTTCTTCAAGCATCTCGAGTGCTTGCTCGTCACTAACATTATTATCTTTTTTATTATTAGACAAGGAGCAAGAACATAGGACTAAAAATGGAACTAACCACATTAATTTGCGTTTCTTCATTTTTGGTACCTCCTTTATTTGTTTATAAAACCTTGTTTCTTTTGCTGGTTAACTATTTAACTAATTAACTAAGACACCTATATTATTATGTATATTTTATTAAACGTCAATACTATTTTCGCAAATTTGTATCATTTTTAAAATAAAAAACCACTATAGTGGCTTTTACTTCTCAATAAATGCGGTAATTTTATCAAATAATGATTGGTCTTGTTCGGTCAATTTCTCAATTGATACATCTTTGAAATATTCGATTCTCTCTTCGTCTGAAGCAATCTTTTTATCCATCACACGACGGTTGAATGCACCAAAGACTTCGTTCATATATTGCACCGCTTTTTCAGTATAATTTGGATTGTGCTTACGACCTTCCATCTTGATGATTTGGATATGTGGATTATGGGCTTCTTCTGCGATTTTAAGCGATGTCTCATACGGCACCATCGGATCATCTATAGATGAAATAAAGAGGACGTCTTTATCAACTGTGCCTAAGTATTTAGGTAAATCTATCTTATCATAGGCCTTTCCCACTCTTCTTTCGTATCGTAAGACCCAATAAGTAATAAACTTTGATTTAGAAGCTTTTAGAACCATAGGTTCAATGGCAATAATTGGCGCCATCACCACCGCTCTTTTGATTTCATCTCTAAGTGATAGAACTTTCAAAGAAGTAAAGCCGCCTAAGGAATGACCGGCAAGAATGATTTCTTTATCTAGATTTAGATAATCTAATAATTCCATCACATCTCTAGTTGGAGTGTTCATCGAACCAAGGCGTTTTCCTTTGGATTCACCACAACCTGTATAGTCAATGGTTAAGACTTTATAACCACGTTTTGCTAAGGTTTCTATTTCCGCCATATAGGAACAATGGCCAGGGCCTAAGCCTGGGCAGAAAAGAACGATCTTATCATCTTTATAACCATCGTAGTAATAAAAGAAATAACGTATTTCAATTCTTTTAGAATTGTTAAACGAAAATGCCTCACGATGAAGACCATTAAAATCTTCCGCCACATAATAAGGAACGCCGACTTCTTTATCATAGCGGCACACAAATCTTTT
>JAGCDH010000021.1 GCA_017651165.1 Bacilli bacterium | reverse complement strand
TCATTAGGCGATATAGTCTTTAATTTCTTTTTCGAATTCATCACTTGTGACGTTTTCGTTATTTGCTAATTTCTTTATAACATTAGAAACAGGTTGAGGGAAATGGTTAAATGATTTAAGCACCTTTTTATATTCTTCTAATAAGATTTCGCTGTGTCTCATTGTGGCGTCATATAACCACGCGAGGTTTTCTGCATCCACTGCAGGATCATGCGCTGGACCAGCTTGCTTCACACCAAAGGCATCGCAGTATTTGATTAATGATAACGGATTACCCTTATCATCTCTCATAAACTCGCCGATGAACGCACTGAAGTCAATGTAGTTTTGTTGGATGCATTGAACGATTTCTTTTGGGAAATCAAAGCTATATGAAATTGATGAAGATAGAATCTTCATATCATGATTGCCAAATGTGATAAATGAGGATTTTCTAAAGGCTAAGCCGCAGTATTTCTTAAGTTCACTCATCGCGGTAAAGAAACTGACACCGTTTTTCTTAAGCATCTCATCAGTGATACCTGTTAAATCAGTGACAATCTTACCCACTCTATTGTGAGCTTTAACATAAACCCTAAATGGTTTCTTATGTTTCTTAATATAACCGTGACGATCAATTACGACATGGGTAGCACCGATGGCAATCATCTCATGTGAGAATTGAGTGCCTTCGAAGTCTAAGAAGACTAGTGATTTGTGGCCTTTAAGTAATCTTTCGAATTTTTTCATAAAACCTTGATTAGTATAACACTATTTTCTCTTTTTTCAAAAGAAAAAAGATTGAATTATGTATTTATCTCTTATATTATATAAGAAACGGAGCAAATATGGCAGTAAAGCTTTTTCTTAACTCTCAAACTATTATTAATCATGTCTTTCCTATCGTAAGTCGAAACGCTTATGATGCGACGGAAGTTGACAAGTTTCTCGATTCAATTATTCAAGACTACAGAGTAGTGGAAGCCAATTCATTAGTGCTTAAAAACGAATACGAAGAAATGAAAGAAAAGAATCGAGCGTTAGAGAAAGAAAAAAGAACTCTTGAAGTCGATCTAGAAAAATACAAAGCTAAATTCGCCAATATTAAATCCAGTGATAATGTCAACAGTGACAATATCGAGTTAGTTAGAAGAATCAATGCCTTAGAGAAGTTCTTGTGGGCACATGGATTCAATCCTGACACAATTAAGTAACAAACAATCCGGTCTGGACAATCGCTGCTTCGGTAGAGGAAAGTCCATGCTCGCACGAGCTGCGATGCTCGTAGTGATTGCGCTAGCGGAAGAAATAACGCTAGGTACGTAGGAGTACGTAACGGCGGGAGGATACCTAAAGGAAACCATGGTCGAATCCCTGAAAGTGCCACAGTGACGTAGTTTATTAGAAATAATAAAGTGGAACGCGGTAAACCCCACAAGCGAGAAACCCAAATTTGGTAGGGGAGATAAGGAAAGAGAACTGAATTGATCCTTGTAAGCATTGCTTAGATAAATGGTTGTCAAAACAGAACATGGCTTATAGGACCGGATACTCACTAAAGGAGAAACAATGAACACACCAACCAAGATTACAATGGCGAGAATTGCGTCGATTATCATCATGATGGTCACGCTCTTTACTCTGTATGTCATTAATAGATTTAATCATTGGCAAACTATCGAAATACCGACCACGGGTATCAATTTAGTGTTCTTAATCCTCTTTGTTTTCTTCTTAATTGCAAGCTATACAGATCACCTTGATGGCTATCTTGCAAGAAAGAATAATCAAGTGACAGATTTAGGCAAATTCTTAGATCCAGTTGCGGATAAATTATTAATCAATTCATTAGTTATTTTCTTAACCGCTCCTCAAGTATTTGCTCCATATATTCCTGCACCTGCTGATGGTGGAAAGATAGTTTCCTTTAGCGTTTGGTGCGCAATTTTATTAGTGGCTAGAGATATTGTTGTTGATGCTTTAAGATTTATTGCCGCGAGCAAAGGTAAAGTCATTGCCGCGAATATCTTTGGCAAATTAAAAACAGTTTTAGAAATGGTGGCCATCTGTGCGGTTTTACTCAATGGTTTCCCATTTAGATATTTTGATGCATCTTGGCCAAGAGGCTTACATATCGCCGACTTCATCGTTTATATTGCGACAGCGGCATCATTAATTTCTGGCGCGATTTATGTCATTCAAAACCGTCATGTCTTCAAGGAAGAAAAGAAATAATGCTTAAGGAATCTGAAGAAGTTAATAAACTATTCCGTGATTGGGCTATCACATTAGGTTCAGTTGAATCTTTTACAGGTGGTCTTTTTGCTAGAGAAATCACTTCCGTTCCTGGAGCGTCACATTTTTATAAAGGTGGAATGGTTACCTACGCCACTGAAGAAAAGAATCGTTTACTAGGCATTCCATTTGAAGAAATTGATCAATATGGAGTGGTCAGCAGAGAAATTGCCGCCGCTATGGCGTTAAGAGGTAAAGCCATTCTTAACGTTGATTATTGTGTGTCATTTACCGGCAATGCTGGCCCAGAAGCTATGGAAGGAAAACCAGTAGGAGAGATCCATATTGGTGTTGCAAATAATGAGGGTGTTAAGGTGTTCTCACACCAATTAGAGGGCACAAGAGAAGAAATTCAGCAAAAAGGTGTAGAGCTAGCTCTAAACTATCTCAAAGCAATAATTTTTGAGAAAAAATAAAAAAATTTTGGACAAATTTCAAAAACCACGTCTATTGGTTAAGTATAAGGAGATTCAAATTATGGCAAAAGAAAAAGAAAACCTTCAAGCCGATACGTTAGATGAAACGTTGAAGCAAATTCAAAAGATGTTTGGCAAGGGCGCTGTTATGCGCTTAGGCGAAAGAGAATCCGTTGATGTCGACGCCATTCCATCGGGCTCATTATTAATTGATGAAGCCATTGGTGTGGGTGGTTATCCAAAAGGTCGTATCATCGAAATCTTTGGACCTGAAAGCAGTGGTAAAACCACATTAGCCTTACACGCAATTGCGGAATGTCAAAAGAATGGTGGTCGTGCAGCCTTCATCGACGCTGAACACGCCATCGATCCAGTCTATGCCAAAAATCTCGGTGTAGACATCAATGAACTCATCCTTTCTCAACCAGACAATGGTGAACAAGCTTTAGAAATCGTTGAAATGCTTGCTAATTCCGGTGGTGTCAACCTCATCATCGTCGACAGCGTGGCTGCTTTAGTGCCACAAGCCGAACTCGATGGTGAAATGGGCGATTCCTCAGTCGGCTTACAAGCGCGCTTAATGAGCAAAGCTATGCGTAAAATCGCCGGTATCTTAAATAAGAAAGAATGTGCTGTTATCTTCATTAACCAATTAAGAGAAAAAGTCGGTGTGATGTATGGTAACCCAGAAACGACCTCAGGTGGTCGTGCCTTGAAGTTCTATGCTTCTGTCCGTATCGACATTCGTCGTACTGAAGCCATTAAACAAGGCGCTGATATTATCGGTAACACATGTCGTGTGAAAATTGTGAAAAACAAAGTTTCTCCACCATTCAAACAATGTGAAATCGATATCATCTATGGCCAAGGCATTTCCAAAGAAGGCGAAATCCTTGATCGCGCTGTCGAATTAGGCCTCATCAAAAAGAGTGGTTCTTGGTTCGAATATAATGGCAACAAGATTGCCCAAGGCCGTGATGCTGCGAAACTTTACATTAAAGAAAACGAAGACATCGCTAACGAATTATTAGAAAAGATCAAATCAGGCGTTGTCGCTGAATAAGAAAATACTTCCGTAACCAACCGGAAGTTTTCTTACCCTGTTTTTGTTATACCTTCGACAAAGCAAAGTCGCTAAAACTCGGAACGAATACCTCTTTTTGTGCCTCTTGTTAAAACTGACATAAAAAAAGAACCCCTTTTGACTCAACAACCATAAAGTGTCAGAGAGGATTCGTTCTTATGGTTACATTATAGCAAAACCTTTTGTGGTTGGTTAGAAGTTTTTTGTTTCAAAAAAGATATTAACCTTTTATAATTGTTTTGTACCCTTCGAAAAGGTACTTACCTATATATTCTCATTCGAGAACTTTATTACCAGGCTTGCCTGTCAATTATATAAAAATGCATTTTCCCTCTATTATTAGGGGCATTTTAGGTAAAGTCTACTACGTAGACAACATAGTATTAACTCATAGGAAGGACTAACATTTATGCCAATTTGGTTAGGAATTATCATTGGTGTTGTTTGCTTTTTATTGGGTGCCGCTTTAATGCTTTTAATTCCATTTATTAGAAGCAACCTCGCAAAGAACAAATGCAAAAAAATAATTCGTGATGCGGAAATTAAAGCCGAGCACATTACAAAGAATGCGCAACTTGATGGCAAACAAGCAGTCAATGAACTCAAACAAGAAGCTAACAAAGAAATTCACGAAAGAAAACAAGAATTACAACAACAAGAAAGATCTCTTCAGCAAAGAGAACAAAGCATCGATCGTCGTGATGCCGCTTTATTAGCCAAAGAAAATGCTTTAGACGAAAAGAATGAAACATTATCTCGTCGTTTAAAAGATATGGACCGCAAAGAGGCCCAACTCCAAGAAAAGATCGATAGCATTATTGCTGAACTTGAAAAAGTCGCACAAATGTCCACTCAAGAAGCCAGAGACGAACTCTTCGCGAGAGTGGAATCTAAAGTCAGCAAAGAAATCGCTGCCTTTATCAAACAAAAAGAAGAAGAAGCGAAAGAAGAATGCGACGCTAAAGCCAAAGAATTACTCGGCTTTGCCGTTTCTCGTTACGCACAAGATGTCACAACTGAAAGAACCGTTTCTGTTGTCGCTTTACCAAGCGATGAAATGAAAGGTAGAATCATCGGTCGTGAAGGACGTAATATTCGTTCCTTGGAACAACTTTTAGGCGTTGACCTCATCATTGATGATACCCCAGAAGTTATCACCGTTTCTTGCTTCAACCCAATTAGAAGAGAAATTGCAAGATTATCTCTTGAAGCTTTAATTAAAGATGGTCGTATTCAACCAGGAAGAATTGAAGAAATCGTTGAAAAATGTAAGAAAGAAGTCGACGAATCCATTCATAAAGCCGGTCAAGAAGTGGCCTTCAAACTTGGTTTACCAAGAATCAACAAAGAATTACTCGACTATGTCGGTCGTTTAAAATACCGTACATCATACGGTCAAAACGCTTTAGACCACTCAGTGGAAGTTGCTTACTTATGTGGCATTATGGCCGCAGAACTTGGCTTAGATCAAAACCTCGCCAAGAGAGCAGGCTTACTCCATGACGTCGGTAAAGCCGCTGACTTTGAAATGGATGGTAGCCACGTTGAAATCGGTAGCAGACTCGCTAAGAAATATGGTGAAAACGATGTCGTTATTAACTCCATCGAATCTCACCATGGTGATGTTCCTGCTAAATACGTCATTGCTAACTTGGTCCAAGCTGCTGATACATTAAGTGCGGCCCGTCCAGGTGCGAGAAGTGAAATCTTAGAAAACTACATCAAACGTATCGAACAGCTTGAAGAAATCTGCAAGTCTTATGATGGTGTTTATCAATCATATGCGATGCAATCTGGTCGTGAACTCAGAGTCATGGTTATTCCAGAAAAAATCGATGACGTGGGTGCGTTTAAGCTTGCTAGAGATATCAAAGAACGCATTGAAAACGAGATGACCTATCCTGGTCAAATCAAAGTTTCAGTCATCCGCGAATACCGCGCGATTGAAACCGCGAAATAGTAGCCCTATTTCATAGAAAGATTATAGTTTGAAAATATTATTTATCGGTGATGTCGTCGGCCGTGTAGGCAGACGCATGCTCAAAGAAAGAATCCCATATTATGTCGATAAGTACGAGATTGATTTCGTCATCGCTAATGGGGAAAACGCTACGCATGGTAAAGGTTTAAATAGGAATCACTATTTTGAACTTTTAGATGCCGGTGTGGATGCGATTACACTAGGTAATCACTATATGTCTAAAAGCGAAATACTCCGTTATATCGATGGAGTGGATCGTTTAGTAAGACCTCTTAATTTATTAAAAGAGTTTCCAGGTGAAGGTAGTGTCCTCTTTGATGTGAATGGTGTTTCTGTCAGAGTCACTAATGTCTTAGGTAGTGCCTTTATGGATGAAGATGTTAATTCTCCATATTATTCCATCATTACCTTGTTAGACGAAGAAGAACCTGCAACAGTCCATATTGTGGACTTTCACGCAGAAGCAACAGGTGAAAAACAAGCTTTTGCCTTCGCTCTTGATGGTAAAGTAAGTGCGGTCTTAGGTACACATACACACGTACAGACTAATGACGCTCATATCTTACCTAAAGGTACCGCATTCATCAGTGATGTTGGTATGACTGGCTACGCTGATGGAGTATTAGGTTCCACTAGTGATACAGTTGTTAATAAACTCATTTATGGACAACAAAGTAAATTTCAAACTCCAGATGATGGTAGGGGTATCTTCTCCGCAGTCGTCATCGACGTTGATGATATTACTGGTCTAGCCAAACAAATCTTCCCAATTTATTATTTAGAAAAAGAACATGAAAACTAAAATTATTAACACTCCTGATATGTTAAAAGCGGCTTCTCGTCGTAAAGAAGCCACTGTTTTCGTGCCTGCTTCTTTTGATAAGAAAGATGAATTACAAGCCATCATCAAAGATGAGAAGTACTATATCCATACTTATGGCTGCCAAGCTAATGTGAGAGATGAAGAAACAATGCGTGGCATGCTTGAGGATGTCGGTTTTACACAAACTGATAAACCAGAAGACGCTAGTGTTATCATCATCAATACCTGTGCAGTGAGAGAAAACGCTGAAGATAAAGTGTATGGTGAAATCGGTAATCTTAAGATTTTAAGAAAGAAAAATAAAAAACTCATCTTAGCCATCTGTGGCTGTATGGTGGAACAACCAGAAATCTTAAAAAGATTAATGGATACATTTAAAGAAGTTAACTTATATTTCGGTACACATGAAATACCAGAGTTATATTCACTGATCTATCAGGCTAAAACTAGCGAACAAATAGTGGTCGCTATTGAAAGTAAACCTGGCGAAGTAGTGGAAATCAAACCCGCAAGAAGAAGCAATGAATATAAAGCATTCGTCAATGTTATCTATGGATGTGATAAGTTCTGTACATACTGCATTGTTCCTTATACCAGAGGTAAAGAAAGAAGCCGTCATTATAATGACGTCTTAAAAGAATGTGAAGAATTAGTCAAGCAAGGCTATCAAGAAATCACTTTATTAGGTCAAAACGTTAATGCCTATGGTAAAGATCTAGATGAAGGCAAAGACTTCGCTGATCTTTTAGAAGCGGTCGCTAAACTTGGTATCCCACGTTTAAGATTTACAACCTCTCATCCTTGGGATTTCTCCTCTAAGATGATTGATATTATTGCTAAATATCCAAACATCATGAAATTCATCCACTTACCAGTACAATCTGGTAATGACAGAGTCTTAAAAGCGATGGGTAGAAGATATACTAGAGAACAATATCTCGCTCTTGTTAAAGAGATGAGAGAAAAGATTCCTGGCCTATCCTTATCCACTGATATCATCGTTGGTTTCCCAAACGAAACAGATGAAGAATTCAAAGATACCTTATCATTGGTGGACATTGTGAAATATGAAGCGGCGTTTACCTTTATTTATTCACCGAGAAAAGGGACGCCTGCTGCAAAGATTGCCGACAATGTTTCTAAAGAAACAAAATCCGCTAGATTTATGGAACTAGTTAAACACTTAGAAAAACACATTGAAGAACATAGTGCTTCTCTAGTTGGCAAAACATTCGATGTTCTCGTTGATGGAGTTAGTAAAAACGATAAAGATATGTATTCTGGTTACACAGAAGAGAATAAGCTTGTGCACTTCAAAGGCTGCGAACAAATGATTGGTAAGATTGTGAAAGTCAAAATTATAGAATCTCATACCTATTCAATGATTGGAGAAATCGTTAATGGATAAGATCTTAGAAAAGGCTAAAGAATTACGTGCCGCGATCGAAGAAACCGCTGAATACAAAGAGTATATGAAGAATAAGGAATTACTCGAAAATAGCGGGGACGTGATTGAATTAAAGCACAATATTGCTAACTTAAGAGTCAAGGGAAAACTCAAAGAAGCTAGTAACCTTGAAGAGCTATATAACAGACACCCATTAGTCAATAACTACGAGGTCAGTAAAGAAGCTCTCTACCAATTACTTAAGACAATTGAATCAATTATTAAATAAATGCGATTAAATTCGCATTTTTTTGTGCTATGATTATCACATGCTTATAGTAATAGTAGGACCAACAGGATCTGGTAAAACTTCTTTAGCTATCCAATTAGCGGATTTTTATCATGCCCCAATTATTAATGCGGATGCTTTTCAAATTTACCAAGATATGAATGTTGGTACTGCGAAGATCGCTAAAAGCGATAAGCATTATCAAAGCCATTACTTACTTGATATTGTTAAACCAAATCAAACATATTCCGTTAAGCAATATCAAGAAGACTTTAGAAAGACTTATGAAGAGTTAAGAAAACAATATCAAAACATCATCGTCTGTGGTGGTACTGGTTTATATATCAAAGCCGCTTTATTTGACTATGCATTTGAAGACGAAGAAGAAGCGGATATCTCTGACTTAGAAAGCATGAGTAATGAGGAATTATATGAACTCCTTAAAACACTCGATAGCAAGGCCACAGAAACCATCCATATGAATAACCGTAAAAGAGTGATGAGAGCGATTCAAATTGCTAGAACTCACGATTTAAATAAAAGCGATAGCATTGATAAACAAGAGCACAGTCTCTTTTATAAAGACGAAACCATCAAGTTCTTGTTCTTAAACCCAAATAGAGACGAATTATACGCTAATATCAATGCACGTGTTGACCAAATGATGGATAACGGCTTAGTGGACGAAGTAAAAGAATTATTAAATAAATACGAGTTATCATTAACCGCGAAAGCGGCTATTGGCTATAAAGAAGTAATTGATTATTTAGACGATAAGTATTCTTTAGAAGAATGCGTTGAACTCATCAAAAAGAGAACAAGGAACTATGCTAAACGACAAGTCACATTCTTTAAACACCAATTACCTTGTTTAGAATTTGATAACAAAGAAGCTTTGCTTCAGGAAGCAATGAAAAATGAATAATATGTTTGAACGTTCAATCGGCTTATTAGGTGAAGAAAACTTTAATCTTATTCAAGATAAAGCGATTGCCGTTTTTGGCTTAGGTGGAGTGGGTGGAACCGCTTTAGAAGCTTTAGCGAGAACAGGATTTAAACATTTTATTATTATTGATTTCGACAAAGTCGATGCTACAAACTTAAATAGACAAATCTTATATACCGTCAAAGACGTCGGTAGAAATAAAGTTGAAGTGGCCAAAGAAAGAATCTTATCAATCAATCCAGATGTAAAAATTACAACGTTTAATCTTAAAGCCCAAGAATTTGATTTCGACCAAAAGATAGATTTCATCGCTGATGCTATTGATGATGTTGATGGTAAATTATTCCTTGCTAAAAAAGCCCAAGAAAACAACATACCTGCCATCATGTCTTTAGGTATGGCCAATCGCTTTAATCCAGAACAAGTGCGAATCGCTAAGCTCAATCAGACGCGTAACGATCCGTTAGCAAAGAAGATTAGATATATGGCTAAAAAAGCCGAATTAGATTTGAGCAAAATTAACGTAGTTATTTCTGAAGAAGTACCACGAAAGAACGCAGAAAAACTCTATTCTACGATGATGGTGCCTTCCGCTGCAGGATTAACTATTGCAAAATTCATTTTGCATAGCATAATAGATAACAAGTGAAATAAGAGAGGAACTTATTATGGGAAACATTTTCGATGTCGCAAAAATGATTAATGTTGATGAGAAATACCTCATACCTTTTGGTTATGATAAGGCCAAAATCTCATTAAAGATTATGGACGAATTAAAAGATCGTCCTAATGGTAAATTAGTTTTAGTTACCGCGATTACACCAACCAAAGCTGGCGAAGGTAAAACAACTACCTCCATCGGTTTACATGATGGCTTAAGATATATTGGTGTGCCTTCATTAGTTTGTTTAAGAGAACCTTCATTAGGCCCTGTTTTTGGTATTAAAGGTGGCGCTACCGGTGGTGGTAAAGCCCTTGTTGTTCCTCAAGAAGATATCAACTTACACTTCACTGGTGATATGCACGCCTTAACAAGTTCCATCAATTTAATCGCCGCGTGTATCGATAATCACATCTGGCAAGGCAATGAATTAAACATCAATCCAGAAAGAGTTCTTTGGAAAAGAGCCCTTGATATGAACGATAGAGCCTTAAGAAAAATTACTATTTCTGAAGGCGAAACAAAATGCGCTCCTAGACAAGAAGAATTCGTTATTACCGTTGCCTCTGAAATGATGGCCATCCTTTGCTTAGCAAAAGATGAACAAGACTTTATGGATAGAGTAAACAATATTATTGTTGCTTATGACTATAACGATAAACCAGTCTTCTTAAGACAATTAAGAATTAGTCACGCTATCATGAAACTCATGATTACAGCGTTAAATCCAAACCTCGTTCAAACATTAGAAGGCAATCCTGCCATTATCCACGGTGGGCCATTCGCTAATATCGCCCATGGTTGTAACTCCATTATCGCCACAAAGATGGGCCTAAAACTCGCTCCAGTCGTGGTAACAGAGGCAGGCTTCGGTGCTGACCTTGGTGCAGAGAAGTTCTTAGATATTAAATGCCGTGTTGCTGGCTTAAAACCAGATGCAGTCGTCGTAGTGGCCACAATCCGTGCTCTTAAGATGCATGGTGGTCAACCATTTGAAGAATTAGGTAATGAAAACGTTGAAGCATTAGCTAAAGGCGTTTGTAACTTACAAAAACACATTGAAAACGTGCAAAAGTATGATGTTCCAGCGATTGTGTGTATCAACCACTTTGCAAGCGATACCGAAGCGGAAACTGCTTGGTTAAGCAGATGGTGTGAAGATAATGGTTATGATTATGCTTACTGCTCCGCATTCGCTGATGGTGGTAAAGGCGCTGAAGCATTAGCAAGAGGTGTGATGAAGATTCTTGAAACCAAAGAGTCCCATTACCATCCTTTATATGACGTTAATCTTCCTATCAAGGAAAAGATCGAAATCATCGCTAAAGAAATCTATGGTGCAGGACAAGTCGTTTATACCGATGATGCTAATAAACAAATTGAAGACTTCACAAAGTTAGGCTTTGATAAGACCCCAATCTGCATCGCTAAAACACCTCAATCGTTAACTGATGATGCGAAAGTGTTAGGTGCTCCAAGAGGATTTACCGTCACCGTTAAGGAAGTTAGACTTTCTGCGGGCGCTAACTTCATCGTTCCATTAACCGGCGCTATTATGACAATGCCAGGCCTTCCAAAGGTCCCAGCAGCGGTCAAAATGGAAGATGTTCCATACGACCAAAAATTAGATCACTAAAAGTTTTTTGGACAAATTTGAAAAATCCCGTCTATTGGTTTAATAGAGGGATTTTCTTATGAGTCTAATTGAATTAACTAAAGTATCCCGCTTCTACAAAGTGGGCAAAAATGAGAAGAAATATGTCTTAAGACATATATCTCTTTCTTTTCCATCGCAAGGACTAGTCTGTATATTAGGTAAATCTGGTAGTGGTAAATCTACTTTATTAAACCTCATTGGTAAGATTGATAAGCCAAGTGAAGGAAAAATATTTTACGATGGCGAAAATATCGCTAAATACAAAGAAAAGCGCATGATTACTTTTCGCAGTCAGATAGTGAGCTATATTTTTCAACATTATCATCTGTTGGAGAATCAAACCGCAATTTATAACGTTATGCTACCAGCGTTAATCAGTGGTGATGGCTATAAAGAAGCAAGAAAGAAAGCCGAAGATTTATTAAACAGCTTTTCCATTAATAAAGAACTATTTGATAAAAGATGTGCTGATTTATCGGGCGGAGAAAAAGAAAGAATCGCAATCTTAAGAGCTTTTATCAATAAACCGAAAGTCATTTTAGCGGATGAACCAACTGGCGCTCTGGATAAAGAAAACGCTTTATTAACAATGAAAGCTTTAAAAAAGATTAGCGAAACATCACTAGTGATTATGGTGACTCATAATGCTACGTTAGCTAATCAATACGCTGACCGCATTATTCAAATGAGTGATGGAAAAATTATCAAAGACGAACGTATCAACAATATGTTCGATAAAGTAGATAATCGCTTGATAAAAACCAAAGCCAACCACAATTGGCTAAATAGAATAGTTGTTTCTAACTTCACCAAACGCTTTAAAAGAAACATCTTTTCGATAAGTGCTTTAGTGGTGGGCTTAGTCTCTAGTATGTTAATCTTTGGTTTCTCAAATGGTAAGACAGCGTCAATTGTTAGATCAATGGAAAACCAGTTTGATTATGGGACCGCTTCAATTAGTAAAGAGAACCGTTTAGTCAGTGCCGATTCGCCAATTGCGCTTATTCAAACGATGCGTCCTAGTTATGAAGAAATAAACGAAATAAAGGGCACGTGTAGTGATTTTCATGTCTGTTATTCTTATGACGCTTTGTTATCTCCTTATCCATCAGTGGCCATAAATGATAAAGAAATAGATAACTTTGCTTATACGCCTATTTACTCTTTCGAAGACAATTCAACGAATAGGAATTTATTAATAAAAGGCAAGATTCCAACCTTTGATACACTTAATCAAGTTGTAATTAATAAACAAGCTTATCAAGCATTAAATAAGAAACTGAAATATGATTGCTTGAATTCATATTTAAGAATCAAAGAACAACAATCCTATTCTTTTCCAACTGGTGATGAGGATAATCCTTATGTTGCTGATTATTTTGTTTACGATAGATTGGTCCAAATCGTTGGTGTCGTAAGAGAGAATAACTTTTTAAACTCCCCTAAAATCTTTTATTCATATTTAGCGTTCGATAATTTAGTTAATAAAACAGTATTAAATAATCTTTCTTCGTATAAGGACTTAACTACGTGGAAAGATGTTGTTTTGGATAGTAATGATAATGAACAATTATCTAGTTATTCATGCCGCTTATTTTTAAAGGATTTTGAAAACCTCTCCTCCTTAAGAAACATCAAAGATATTTTAGATGAAAAATATAGTGTTACTTGTAATGGTTTAACCGTGGAAGAAACATTAGTCTCTTTGGTGAACGCTGCAAGTATTGGAATGGAAGTGTTCTTAGCCATCGCTTTAGTGGGTATTGTTTTAATTCTAGGTATTATTTCATTTGCCTCGTATAACGAAGATATTAAAGACTCCGCAATATTGCTTTGCTATGGGGCAAGAAGAGATGATATTGCTCTTATTTATACATTTGAAAGTCTCATTATTGGCTTGATCAGTGTTGTGGTTTCCTTTGTTTTAGGTCTAATACTGACTAAGCCAGTTAATCTACTAATAGAACGCTTCACATCACTAATTAATATCATAGATATTCCATTTATGACTTTTCATAATCATCGGCTTTTATTTCCGCTTCTGATCATAGGGGCAACGATGTTTGTGTGCTTTATTGCGACATATTTACCAATTGGTTTCAGTAAGAAGATTTCATTAAAGGAGGAATTAAAAGAAAATGATTAAGTTAATAAATGTTAGAAAAACCTATCAAAACAGAGTAGCGCTTTTAAATATCGATTATGAATTCCCTAGAAATGGGATGTGTATTATCTATGGAGCGTCTGGTTCAGGCAAAACCACATTGTTGAACTGTATTGCGGGATTAATTCCTTTTGAAGGTAGTATTGAAATAGATCATCAAACCATCGAAACACTTAATGATGATGAATTAAGTAATCTAAGGCTGACAAACTATGGTTTTGTATTCCAAGATTTTAAGCTGTTTGAGAATGAAACGGTGATTTCAAATCTCCTTTTTCCTTTGGAAACACTCAATTCTTTATCCAACACTATCAAGGCGAGAAAATGTGAAGATCTTCTACGTCTGGTGGGACTAGAAAATAAAGAAAAACAAATCGTCAATAAGTTAAGTGGTGGGGAAAAACAACGTGTCGCTATCGCTAGAGCATTAATTAATGATCCAAAAGTCGTATTAGCGGATGAACCAACCGGCTCATTAGATGAGGCTAATGGTGAAGAAATCATGAATATCTTAAAAGCCGTTTCTAAGAAATCTTTAGTTATCGTAGTGTCGCATGACCAAGAATTAACTAAAAAGTACGCTGACTATGTCTTGGAAATGGAAGACGGGCAAATAGTAAAAGAGACTATTAATAAGAAAACACTATATGAAGAGCATTTACCTGTTTTAAAGAACAAATTATCTAATAAAAAGATCAGAATTCCGTCAAACTTCCTTCTTTCTCATACTTATCACAATATGAAACAAAAGAAGTTTAGAACTTTAATGTGTTATTCTATGACTTCTCTTGGCTTGATTGGTGTGGGTTTAGCGTTCGCCCTTTCTTCTTCGATATCTACGAATATTAAAGATGCATATCGTGAAGTGGTGGATGATAACTCTATGATGGTTTCTTTAAGTAAAGAAAACAATAATAATCAAGGCACTTATGCCGCCAATTATTATGAGGTAGAAACCATTAAAGAAAAGTATCCACTTCACGTCGAAGATGTTGGTGTAACATATTATGCAAATTTTGAGAAATTCTTCCCTGATAAAAACGAATTAGTTATATCAAGAGAATACCGTCAAAGCATTATTCCTGGCTTCAGTGCTCGTCATATAAACGAATTCATCTGGTTAGAAGATGTTGAAACTACTATTTATCCCGAACAAATAGACGTTTTAAGTGAGGACGAAATAATCCTTGGGTTAGATTATCAAACACTAAGAGATGTGTGCTTTGAACTGCAAATTGAAAGAAATGTTAAAACACTAAGTAATTACATAAAACAGAATGAATTATATGTGTATTTTGATCTAGCAAATCACGATTGGACATATACCGATCAACAGCTATTAAGGCTTGTTGGATTTACTCTAGAAAGCGACCTCAAAATCTACCATAGTAATCACTTATGGAATGAATATATGTTTGAGGAAAGAATGCGTTTTCCTGCTAGTGACGCCTTATCAATTGCGGACAATAATCCATGGACGATGAAAAAAATATACTATCTTAAAACGAATGAAAAAAGAGATGAATTACTTAACCTATTATATAACGATAAAGAATCTGATGAATACTTGTTTGAAATCGCTAACGAGACATATTACCCTTGGCTATATTATGAGAAGGAAATGAGTGCAAGAGATCGCCTATTGGTGTTCATCAATAAGACCAAGCATTTCCCTTTGTGGCAGATACCATATTTCCTTAAAAATGACCCGAATTTAAAGGAGCCAATTATTGCTAATGGTGGTGGGTATGCTATTTACCCAGAATCGCTAATGGTGGGCTTTGCTAAAACGATGTATTTTTCTAAAAATGAAGATGAACTAAATAATATCATCGATCACCAAACCACAAACAACACAAATGGCTTTTTTCAGGAAGATCTTCCATCCACTGTAAAGAGTGGAGATTATGCTAAAAGTCTGCAAAACGGGGTTAAGTTTTCTGTTTTTGCTGAAGATTTGTATGCTGGAAGGCCTGTTTCTTCAATTAATGAGATAGTCCTTTCGACGGCCTTATTCAGCGAGCTTGGTTACACAAGTCTTGATGAGGAAATCTACATTGCGACATCCAAAAAAGAGATGGTAACAAACGGTAATAAAATCATCAAAGATTATGTTCTTGTTCCTTTGAAAGTAGTGGGTCTAGTCAAATCAAATAAGTTAGCAATATATCACCAGAAGAATTGGACCATTCTTTTCTACCAATCATTAGTTGGAATCTCAGCTTTTAATCTTCAATGTGATTCTCTTTCTTTTCCCTTAAATAAACCAAATAAGATTGAAGAGAGTATTGAACTAGCCAAGAAAGCTTTTCCACAATTTGAAATAATTAACCCTCTTTCTGATATCAATAGTAGTGTTGATACTGTCTGCTTTTATATCACTGTTGTTTTGATAATTTTCTCTTTGGTGGCAACGACTATTTCAATATTGTTACTCACAATTTGTAACTACCTCTATGTTATTGAAGGCAAAAAAGAAATCGCTTTGGCTAGGTGTTTAGGAGTCAATAAAAAAGAGAGTAGAAAGTTCTTGTTCTGGCATTCTTCAATGCAGTGTTTTCTTTCGTTTGTAATAGCCTCTTTTGAACTTATAGTCATATCGGTTGTGGCTAATTTTGAAGTAGGCCAAGCTTTATCAATTGGATTTGCTTTCTCTTTTGATCCTTTAGCGTTATTACCAATGTTTGTTTTAGCGGTTCTCATCGCCATATTTTCTAGCGCTTTGATGAGTAGAAGAATTAATAAAATTAATCCAATTGAAGCCCTTAAAGCATAAAACAAATTTTATTTTGTTTTGTATTCCTCAACATTTCTTATATAATAAGTAGCGCACTTAAGGAAGAAATTAGTATTATGGGTTTAAAAGCAGGCATCGTTGGTTTACCAAATGTAGGAAAGTCCACTTTGTTTAACGCTATTACAAATTCACATGTCGAAGCAGCGAACTATCCATTCGCCACAATTAATCCAAACACTGGTGTCGTAAACGTCCCAGATGATAGATTGGATTTTTTAACTGATATCTTTAAACCTGAAAGAAAGATCCCAGCTACTGTTGAATTCACAGATATCGCTGGTTTAGTGAAAGGCGCCTCTAATGGTGAAGGCTTAGGAAACAAGTTCCTTGCTAACATACGTGAGTGTGACGCAATCGTAGAAGTAGTGCGCTGTTTTGAAAATGCCGATATCGTCCACGTTGAAGAATCTGTTGACCCTATAAGAGATATCGAGATTATAAATCT
Source organism: Bacilli bacterium (assembly GCA_017651165.1). Classification (GTDB taxonomy): domain Bacteria; phylum Bacillota_I; class Bacilli_A; order RFN20; family CAG-826; genus RUG14515. Next base: position 66,456 of record JAGCDH010000021.1, on the reverse strand, counting down.
CGAACTCGTCATGGCGGACTTAGATACCGTTGAAAAACGCATCGAAAAGAGCGAATCCAAAGCGAGAATCGCTAAAGATAAAGACGCTATTTACGAAATGGGTTTATTAAAACCATTAAAAGAAACACTTGAACAAGGCCTTCCTGCAAGAAAAGCAAAGCTTACCGAAGATCAAATCGCTTATTGTAAAATCAATTATCATCTCTTAACTGATAAACCAATTATCTATGTGGCTAATGTTGGTGAGAATGACTTATTAGATTTGAACGGATGTAAATTCTATCAAGACGTTTTAGATTATGCTTCTAAAGAGGGTAATCAAGTCATTCCAGTATCCGCTCAAATTGAAAGCGATCTATCAGAATTATCTCCAGAGGAAAGAAAAGAATATTTAGCTGAGCTAAATGTTTCTGAATCTGGCTTAGAAAAAGTCATTAAAGCTACATATAAATTATTAAATTTATCCACGTTCTTCACTGTTGGCGCGGATGAATGTCGTGCCTGGACGTTTAAAAACGGCATGAGCGCCCCTGAATGTGCGGGTGTGATTCATACCGACTTCCAAAAAGGTTTTATCTGTGCGGAAGTTTATCCATATGATGCTATTAAAGAATTAGGCAGTGAACACGCAGTTAAAGATGCGGGAAAGATTAGAACTGAAGGTAAAGGTTACTATCCAAAAGATGGTGACATCATGTTCTTCCGTTTTAATGTGAAAAAGTAAGATGAAAATTGGATTTGCTAGTGATATACATAGACTGGTTGAAGGCCGTCGCTTAATCTTAGCGGGTGTCGTCATCCCATATGAACTTGGTGAAAAAGCTCATAGTGATGGTGATGTTGTTTACCACGCTGTTGCGGAGTCAATTTTAGGCGCTCTCGCATTAGGAGATTTAGGTAAACACTTCCCAGATTCCGATAATCAATATAAGGATATTGACTCATCTATCATTGTACAACGAGTTGTAACAATGATGAAAGACAGAGGTTGTTTCATTAACAACATCGATATTTCCATCACTTTAGAGAAACCAAAACTCAAAGATTATATCGAGTTGATGCGCGCCAATATTGCCAAATTATTGGAAACAGATATTGAAAATGTTTCTGTTAAAGCGGGCACTAATGAAGGCTGTGGTCCACTCGGAAGAAATGAAGCCGTTAAAGCGGAATCAATTGTGTTATTAAAGGAGGCTCAATAATGGATATTGGTTTAAATCTTAAGACAAAGATCCAAGCTGCTCTAGCAAAGCTAGGACAAGAAGTCTCTTTAAATGACATCATCATCGAAAAGAGCAAAGATACAGCGCATGGCGATTACGCAAGTAATGCCGCTATGAAGTTCTGCCGTCTTTTTGCTAAATCTCCAAGAGATGTTGCCTCATTAATAATTGAGAACATTGATATGGAAGGCATCGACAAAGTGGAGATTGCTGGTCCAGGCTTTATCAATTTCTTCATGAAGAATGACTCTTTACAAATTTTTGTAAAGAAGATTATTAATGAAGGCGATGACTATGGCCGTTCACCAAAGAAAAATCAAAAGGTTAATGTGGAATTCGTTTCCGCTAACCCAACTGGTTTATTACACGTTGGTACTGCAAGAGGCGCCGCTATCGGAGATAGCATCTGCCGTATTTTAGATTTCGCTGGCTATGATGTGACTAGAGAATACTACATCAATGATGCTGGTAGTCAAATTACTAATCTTGCTTTATCAATTCAAGCTAGATATAAAGAACTTTTTGGCTTAGAAGCGGAGATCCCAGAAGATGGTTATGCCGGTCAAGATATCATAGATATCGCTAAGACACTTAAAGATGAAATTGGCGATTCTGCTCTTAAGATGGATGATCCTGTGTCATTCTTTAAAGAAAGAGGCATGAAGATTGAATTAGATAGAATTATTGCTGACTTAGCAACATTCCGTGTTAGACACGATGTCTTCAGTTCAGAAAAAGCCATTCGTGCAGATAACGCCATCGAAAAAGAAATCGATTTCTTAAAAGATTATGTCTATGAAGCTGATGGTGCTCTATATTTAAAAACAACAGCCTTTATCGATGATAAAGATCGTGTCATTAGAAAAGGCAATGGTGACTATACCTATTTCATGCCTGATATTTGCTACCACGTTAACAAGATGTCTCGTGGCTTTGATCAATTAATCGACGTCTTGGGCGCTGATCATCACGGTTATATTAACCGTATGAAATCCGCTTTGATGATGCATGGCTATAAAGAAGATGCATTACATGTTGAATTAATTCAAATGGTGCGATTCTTAAAGAATGGTCAAGAATTCAAAGCCAGTAAGAGAAGAGGCGACGCGATCACCTTGCGTGATGTCTGTGAAGAAGTCGGCGTTGATGCGATGCGCTATTTCTTTGCAATGCGTGCAGCATCTACACACTTGGACTTCGATATGGACTTAGCGATTGAACAAAGTTCAAATAACCCAGTCTATTATGCTCAATATGCACATGCCAGACTTTGCTCAGTTTTAGAACAAGGCAAGGATATTGCGATTGATGAAACTGGTAAAAACTTAAAAGAAGTTTCTGAATTGGCGTTATTAAAGCACCTTGCGGATTTCGCAAATATGGTCAATGATGCCGCTAAAGAAAAAGCGCCTTATAGGGTAGCAAATTATATACACGCCCTCGCTGAATTGGTTCACGTCTTCTATAACGATTGCCGTGTAATCGATCGTGAAAACTTAGAAGTAAGTGCTTCACGTTTAGCGTTAGTAAAGGCTAGTAAAATTGTGTTAAAAAATGCTCTCGCACTGATTGGTGTGAGCGCTCCAATACATATGTAGGAGGATACAACAATGGCAAAATCATTATTAGATTATGCTTATGACTATGTCAGTGGACAAAGTCAACAAAGTAAGTTCGAAGACATTTGGGCTTATTGTGTGGAACAAGCCGGCTTAAGCAAAGAAGAAGCGAACAACAAAGTTTCTCGTTTCTACACCAACTTAATGCTTGATGGCCGTTTCGTCACATTAGGCGAAAATGAATGGGACTTAAGGGTTCGCCACAAATTCGAAAAAGTTCACATCGATATGAGCGAAGTTTACGCTGATGTCGAAACTTATGACGAAGACAGCGAAGAAGAAGAGGAAGAAGCTGAATACAATTCCGACTTCGAAGAGGAAAAGAACAAAGATGATGATTTGGGTTCTGAATCCGAAGAATCTGAAGACGAAAAAGAGGACAACGAGTTCTAATGTTTGAAAAAATCATCTCCAAGATTGAGCAATATGATTCGATAGTAATATTCGGTCATCGCAATCCTGATGGTGATTGTTATGGAAGTCAAATTGCTTTAAGAAATATCTTAAAAGCAAAATATCCATCTAAAAACGTGTATTGCGTTGGCAGTGGATTACCAAAGTTTTTCAATATCATTGGAACAATGGATGTCGTTTCAGACGAGACCATCACTGAGTCGTTAGCCGTCTTATTAGATAGCAACGATTTAGAAAGAAGCGAAGATCAAAGAATCTATCGAGCTTTAGATTTTGCTAAGATCGATCATCATATTGATACATTCACATTTAAAGAAGGTCCGGAAGTCATTGATGATAAGGCCTCTTCTACTTGTGAATTAATTTACTTATTTGCCAAGGAAAATAGTTTTGAAATTGATTTAGTTTCCGCTAGCGCATTATATCTAGGAATGATGACAGATACTGGTAGATTCCAATTTGCCAATAACTTCGTCAAAATGTTCTCCATTGTGAGAGACTTATGTGACCTAGGTGTGGATCCAGTCTTATTAAATAAAGTAAATAATTTGGTTCCAGAAATATCTTTAGATATTAAAGCCTTTATCTACTCAAGAGTGGTTAAAAGAGATGATGGCATTATCTATGTCGTCGCCAGCAAAAGAGATAGAGAAATCTTAGGCGTCACATCCGCCCAGATTTGTAGCAATACCTCTTTGATTAGTTATGTAGCTAATCATCCAATTTGGTTTATTGCTTCAGAAACAGATAATGGTGGTATGCAAGTGGAAATGCGTAGCAGCATGTATAACGTCCAAGAAATCGCCGTACACTTCGGTGGTGGTGGTCATACCTTTGCCGCTGGATTTACTATCAAGACATTTAGTGAAGAAATAATTAATGAATTAATCTCGTTATGTGCTAATACAATTAAAAGAGGTGCTTAATATGTGGGAAGAACAATTAAATGCCGCCATTGAAGCGGGTATCGCAGCCATTGAAGGTATATTAAAAATATACAACACTGATTTTGATGTCGAAATCAAAGATGATAATTCACCTGTTACTCTCGCGGATAAAAACGCTGATAAGGCGATTAGAGAACACTTGCATAAATGCTTCCCAGATTATGCCTTCTTAACTGAAGAAAGTACAGATGATTTATCCCGTCTAAATAATGATTATGTTTGGATCGTTGATCCAGTCGATGGCACGAAAGATTTTGTGGCTAAAGATGGTGGCTTCACCACGAACATCGCATTAGCGTATAAACACGAAGCGGTCGTTGGTGTTGTTGTCGTACCGCTTACCGGTGAAATCTATTATGCCGCTAAAGGAATGGGTGCTTTCTATCGCCATAATGGCGAGACAAAACGCATACACGTCAACGATAAATTAGACAATTTAATCGTTTATAAGAGCGTTTTCCATTCCAAACCAAACGAAGAAGAAATGTATGAAAAATATAAAGATAGAATTGCTAAGATTGAGAAGTGGGGCAGTGCATTAAAGCCATGCCGTATTGCTCAAGGTCTTGGTGAATTATCATATCGATTAAGTGACGGCACCAAAGAATGGGATACCGCGGCAAGCCAAGTTATCGTGGAACAAGCGGGTGGCATCTTCTTAGATACCAAAGGTCAAAGAATCATGTATAACAGAGAGGATGTTCATAACCGTATTGGATATGTCATCTGTAATCGTATAGAGAATTTCTTACTATAGTAAATGATTAAGCAGCACTGCTGCTTTTTCTTTTGCTTAGCATATGCATATGCTATAATAATAATGTCAATATAAGTAGACCACGGGCACACTCTTATAACAATGTGCAGGTAAACTGAGGCCAATGGGTATATTGACTGGTAGAAGGTGTGTTAGCTTCTACCAATGTGGAAAGTATCGCCCAGTAGGCGATTAGTAATTATAAGATAATGGGCGACCTTTAGGACACGGTCTTATAACGAAAACTCGCTCGCGCTCCACACAGATTAAATCTGAGCATGTGGCCATCCGAAAGAGGATGTAACACCAGTAGTTAAGTTGCTTGGGATATAGCAAATGTTAGCTACATCTATGGTGTTTTCTCTGTGGATGGCTTTTATTTACCTCCTTTTGAGGACACCGTATGTCCGATATAGGAGGTTTTTATGAAAAAGGACAAATTTGATTTAGTCAGGTTTATTGACAATGATTTTGAATTAGACGTTCGCGCTGATTCAGAAAATGAGACTGTGTGGTTGACACAAAAAGAAATGGCTTTTTTGTTCGGAGTAGATTCCGATACAATCAGCCTCCACATCAAAAACATATTAAAGGAGAGGGAGCTTGATGATTCAACAACCGAGAAATCCTCGGTAGTTCAAAAAGAAGGTAACAGATTGGTCAATCGAACTGTTTATCTTTATAACTTAGACATGATTATTTCTGTTGGCTATCGTGTGAAATCTTCGCGTGGCATCAAATTTAGAAGGTGGGCAAACAAGACCTTGAAAGATTATTTAATCAGAGGTTTCGCCGCCAATCAAAAAAGATTAGAAGCCCTTGGAAAAACAATCGATATTCAAATTAGGATGCTCTCATATTCTTTGAATATCGACAAAGAAGAGCTAAGCAAAGTCATCAATGAATACACTAGAGCGTTAGATCTTCTCGATAATTATGATCATCAAACACTCATAAAGCCAAAAGGCGAGAAATCCGCTTATGTGATGTCTTATCAAGAAGCAAGAGACATTATTGATTCTATGAAGTTCAATGATAGGTCAGATGTCTTTGGTGTTGAAAAAGAACAAGGCAAATTGAACGGCATCATCGAGCAGGTTTATCAAAATGTCTTCGGTCAAGAGCTGTACCCTTCGATAGAGGAGAAGGCTGCCCACTTACTTTATTTTCTTGTTAAGGATCATCCTTTTGCCGATGGTTGTAAAAGAATCGCAGCTACATTATTTATCAATTTTTTATATAAGAACAATCACTTGTATAAAAACAACAAACAGATTATTTCTAACGAGGCTCTTGTGGCTATTACTATTTTGACCGCTGAAAGCAACCCTCTGGAAATGGAAATCATTGTTAAGTTAATTATGAACTTACTCATATGAGAAAAAGATTGAAACGGCTCGGAGCCGAGAAACGCTATACGTTCATAGCAAGAGTTACTAAGTATTCTTTCAAAAGAGGCTTTATTAACAATCTCCCTCTTAAGACCATTCTTCTTACAAAAGTAATGTGCAATGGAGAACCTGTTGCGGATCATGTTTGGATGAATTGTGGTAGAAGGTTTTGCTCGCTTCTGCCACAAGTTCGACAATGGCTTCAGTTTAATGCGAGAATAACTAAATATCACAGGAAAGATGGAACCGAAGATTATAGGCTATCTTACCCTAGCAAAGTGTCTTTTCTTCATAAGACACCCTGCAAAAGAGCATGGAATACGAAAATGAAAGAAATGGGTATCAGCCAACACGATAAAGAAAAACTAATAAGAGTTTTATCAAATTAAAAGACTAGATTAACTAGTCTTTTTCTTTTGGCTGGGGTGACTGGGATCGAACCAGTGAATGGTGAATTCAGAGTCCACTGCCTTACCGCTTGGCTACACCCCAATCTATTTATTTTCTGGATTATATAAACGTACTTCAGTGACCCCAGGAACTTCTTCTTGCAAAATCACTTCCACTAGATCTTTGATGTCGTTATCAGCGTAAGCGCAGTCCGCACAAGCACCATGTAATTTGACAAAAACCACACCATCTTCAAAGGAGACGAATTCGACATCGCCGCCATCTCTTTGTAAGAAATGTCTGATTTTATCTAGTGTTGCGATAATGAGTTTTTCGGAGTCGTCTTTCATAGTCCACGTAAGATATTAGCACAACGAAAAAGAAAAGTTCACTTAAATGATAAAAAATATATAATATTGCTATGGAAAATATATTCGCAGAAGATATCGAAAAAGGACGTGCTTTTTTACCAGGTCTTTTTAAGTTTAATGAAGGTGAGCTATTTAACCAAGCCTTAATGGCGGTCGAAGAAAACACCCTTTTTATTTATAACGACCACGCTCCCGACAGTGTTCTTGGCGATGATTGGACATACTCCGTTAAAAGACGCTTCTTCCTAAATGAAATCAAAATGATTGTTAACGAAGTTATTATTAAAAACAAAGACTTAGAAGGTTTAAATAGATTAGCAATAGTGATGAAGAATTCTAAAACTGTGACATATTTCTACTATTTCAATCAAGATAAAGACAATTCTAAAAACTTTATCGCGGGATTAAAACACTATGGCTTAGCTGTCCAAACCCGTAAAGTGGATTTATCAATCTAATAAATTAGATATTTTGAATTTGCTTCCAAGAAGTAGTGAGTTTCTTCACTAAAGCTTGGGCTTTTTCTTTATCTAAAGATTTGTTTAAGTATTGGTGAATAATAACAGCGATTTCTTCCGCTTGTGCTTTAGTGCAACCTCTTGTGGTCACCGCGGCAAAGCCGATACGTAAACCACTAGCCTTGCTTGGTGGAAGCGTATCATTAGGAATCATGTTCTTGTTTGTGGCAATACCAATCTCTTCTAAAGCAATTTGAGCGTCTTTACCGGTCATACCATAAGTTTCTAAAACATTCATATTAAATAAATGATTATCTGTTCCAGAAACATTAGCCCCTAATTCTTGTAATTTATCCGCACAAGCTTTTGTGTTAATCACAACGTTATTGATGTATTCTTTAAATTCGTTACTCATTGCTTCTTTGAAACAAATGGCTTTCGCGGCAATGATGTGCTCTAATGGTCCACCTTGATAATATGGGAAAATCGCAGAGTTAATCTTCTTAGCGATTTCTTCATCGTTACAAAGGATTAAGCCCCCTCTCGGGCCTCTTAATGTCTTATGAGTGGTGGAAGTGACCACATCAGCGTATGGCACAGGATTCATGTGAGCGCCAGAAGCAATTAAACCAGCGATATGCGCCATATCAACCATAAAGTAAGCACCGACTTTATCAGCAATTTCTTTAAATCTTTTAAAATCGATTGCATATGGATAAGCGCTATATCCAGAAAGGATTAAGTCTGGCTTTTCTTCTAAAGCGATTCTTTTGATTTCATCATAATCCAAATGGCCATTATTTAGTGGATAATGCACAAATGTATATAAATGCGAGGAGAAAGAAACAGGCGACCCGTGTGTTAAATGTCCGCCATCATTAAGAACTAAAGATAAGATCTTACCACCTTCTGGAAGTAATGCCCTATAAGCAGCAGCATTAGCTTGTGAACCGCTATGAGGTTGAACATTAGCAAACTTACTACCAAATAATTGACATGCTCTTTCAATAGCAATGCATTCTATACGATCGACAAACTCACAACCGCCATAGTATCTCTTGCCCGGATATCCTTCAGCGTATTTATTGGTGAGGATAGATCCACACATTTCTCTAATCTCTTTACTAGTGTAGTTTTCACTAGCAATGAGTTCGATGCCATTGTTTTGCCTATCTTGTTCTAATAATAGATATTTATTAATTTCTTGATCCATAAAATTCACTTGTCGTTATCATAAACGAAAAAGTTTAAAAAGGCCATAAGAATATTTATATTATATATTTCTATTAGACTAATATTTCATACTAGCTAATATAAATATACTTATGAGCAAACCGCTCGAAAAATAATCTTTGATTATTATATACAAATCTTATATTATGGTTCCACCGTCCCAGGCACGACGTTAAAATACCTCGGAACGGAAACCTCCTGGACTGAACGACTATCAATAGACCCTATTGTTAGTTTTCTCAGAAAGGAGGCAAAGCCCATGAAAGATGAAACAAAAGGAGTTTTTTGGCTTCTAAGGCTCAGCTTAATCTGCCTTTTCTTGGTTTTGGTAATATGGTTACTAAAATAAAAAGAAGGGTCCTATTCTAACCAATACCCATTGTAGTCTAGGAGGCTCCGTTCTTCGGGTATATTATAACATCTCATTTGTCTAAAACAAGTAGGAATTAAAAAACCTGGCTCTGCCAGGTCTTTTGTTTATTTGGAGAAAGCTTTTATCATTAGTTCATTGAGTTTTCTCACGAACTCTTTCTTATTGGTGATTTCTCTGCCTTCAAGAAGCATTGCCTCATCATATAGCACTGAAGCATATTCTTTGACTAAGTCATCTTGATCTTGAATAGCGGCAAACGCTTTGAAGAGGTCATGCTCTGGATTGATTTCAAGCACTTTCTTGGCTTTGACTTTTTCTTCATTACCAGGTTGTTCATTAAGTGTCTTTTCCATTTCTAATGACAAGCCATCTTTTGTGCTTAAGCAAAGTGGTGAATCAACGAGTTTAGAAGAGATAACGACATCATCGATTTCATCTTTCAAACCTTCTTTGAGGTTATCAAGTAGTCTCTTTGACTCCGCAGTAGTGGTATCAATCTTTTCTTGTTCTTCTTTGCTGATTTCGTTCGTCGCATCATCAGTGATGGACTTGAATTCGACTTTGTCGTATTCATGCATCATCATAATGCAGAACTCATCAATTTTTTGGTCAAGCAACAAGACGTCATAACCGAGTTTCTTATATCTTTCAATTTGAGGTAATAGCTTAATCGCATCTAAGGATTCGCCAGAAACAAAGTAGATAGCCTTTTGATCTTTAGACATCTTCTCTTTGTATTCTTTAAGAGTAATGTAGTCATCATTATTGTTTAACGAATGGAACAATAAGACATCTTCAAGCAATTCTTTCTTACCACCATAAGTGGAATAGATACCATATTTGATATGTTCCCCAAAGTTCTTCCAGAATTTAATGTATTTTTCTTTATTTTCTTTGAGAACTTCTTTTAATTTATCAACAACTTTCTTTTCCACGTTCTCCGCGATCTTTTCCATGATTGGAGAGTGTTGGAGAATTTCTCTAGAGATATTTAAGTTAAGGTCTGGAGAATCAACGAGACCTTTCACAAACTTCAAATAATCTGGGATTAATTCTGGAGCCTTATCTTTGATAAAGACACCTTTAGAATAAAGTTGTAAACCTTTTTCATAGTTCTCACTATATAAGTTATATGGCACGTGTGAAGGAATAAATAATAAGGAATTATATGTAATCTTACCGTCTACGGATACGAATAAAGAAATCGCGGGATCTTCATAATCCATAAACTTATCTTTATAGAACTTATTTAATTCTTCGTCGGTGACATCTTTTTTGTTCTTTTTCCAAAGTGGCACCATGGAGTTAAGAGTTTGTTCTTCTTTAACTTCTTCGGTTTCACCTTTAATCTCATTACCATCTTTATCAAGTTTTGGTTTGTGGGTAGTGCACATCATCTTGATTGGGTAACGGATATAATCGCTGTAGCGTTTCACTAAATCTTTGATTTGGTATTCTTCTAAGTATTTATCGTAATCAACTTCTTTAGATGATTTCTTTAAATACAAAGTAATCGTGGTGCCCACTTCATCTTTCTTGGCTTCTTCAATCGAATAACTATCTTCACCTTCAGAAGAGAATAAGTATGCTTCTCCATCATAAGTCTTAGTTAAGACATCGATTTTAGAGGCCACCATAAAAGCACTATAGAAGCCCACACCAAATTGACCAATGATATCGATATTGCCTTTTTCTTTGGCTTCTTTGACTTTGCTCATAAAGTCTTTAGAACCACTTCTAGCAATCGTGCCTAAATTATTCATTAAATCTTCTTTAGACATACCGATACCATTATCGGAAATGGTGATAGTTCTATTCTTTTTATCTAATGCGATATGGATATCGTGATCGAGTAATGGCACTTGGCCTTTACTAGTCAAAGATAAATATTTATATTTATCAATCGCATCAGAGGCATTGGAAATGAGTTCTCTTAAAAAGATCTCGTTATTGGAGTAAATCGAGTTAATCATCAAGTTTAATAACTCTTTACTTTCGGTTTCAAATTTCTTAATTTCTTTCATGATATTTCTCCTTTTGCTATTTAAGCCCAGGATTGTTGGTCCACTATAATTGTAGTCGTATTTAGCACTTAGTCAAGTAGAGTGCTAAAATTTAGTGAGTAATACAGAGTATTATTTTGTCTTAATTTCTTATTCTTTGCTTTTAATTGATTGACTACTTACTTTGCATATGATAGCATATGTATGAAGGAATTAGAGAATGGCCTTTAATCAGCAGAAGTACATCGATAGTTTTAATAAAGAAACATATAAAATGTTTCCTTTTCGCGTTAGAAAAGATAATATTAAAGTAATCAATAAACTAAATAGTGTTTCAAATAAGAATAAATACATTGTTAGTTTGATTGAAAATAATATTGATCCATCTGTTTTAACGATTAAACAGATAAAAACGAGAATGTTGCCAATCATGGCTAAGCACAATATTCATGAAGTATACCTTTTTGGTAGTTATGCTAGAGGCGAGGCCACAAACAAGAGTGATATTGATATCTATTGCGAAAGCGGCGACATTAAAACCCTTATTGATCAAGGCTTTTTCGAAGACGAATTAGAAGAAGCCTTGGGCAAAGAAGTTGATATAGTTTTTATCGGATCATTAATGGACGATTATTTTAGGCAACAACTAGAAGGAGATTTGATAAAACTATGTTAACTGTTAAAGAAAAAGGCTTGCTCCTAAACATTATTAAACATTGTGACAAAATTGAATCGAAAACGATTTCGCTTGATAGGGCTAGATTTGATTCCGATGAGGATCTTAGAGAAATTATTTGTTTTAACATTTTCCAAATAGGAGAATTGGCCAAAAACTTTGATTCAGAATTCGTTAAAAAATACGGAGGTGTTCCTTGGAAGCACATCAAAGGAATGAGAGACAAAATTGGTCATGGCTATGGCACAATTGATTTAGATAAGATATGGGATACCATCGTTAGAGATATCGGGCCTCTAAACAAATATTGCAAAGAGATATTAAGCGAGAATAACTAAAGAAAAATATTATTTGTGAAATAAATATTTATTTGTAGAATGATAGTAGATATCTAACTCAAAGGAGACATACATCATGAAATTTTTAAGATGCAAAATATGTGGCAAAATCGTCGCTATGGTTAATGATTGTTCAACATGCCCAACCAAGTGCTGTGGTGAAGCGATGGAAGAGATTCCAGTTAATACTGAAGATGGCGCTCACGAAAAGCACTTACCAGTCTATAAACAAGAAGGTAACATTCTGAAAGTGAGAATTGGTGAAGTTGATCACCCAATGTTAGATGCTCATTATATTCAGTGGATCGCCGTTGAAACCGATAGGGGAAATCAAAGAAAAGTGCTTAAACCAGGTCAAGCCCCAGAAGCAGAATTCGCTCTTTTACCAGGCGAAAACGTCAAAGCGGTTTACGAATACTGTAATCTCCACGGATTATACAAAGCCTAAAAATAAGCATATTTTATATGCTTTTCTAGCGAAAGAGCCCTAGAAATTAATTTCTAAAATAATCATCTTTATTTTGTTAAAACAAAAAATATTTGACATCTTTTAAAGATGATGGTAAAAATATAAACGAGAAAAAAGCAAAACCGGAGAAATCCGGCGACGCAAAACTATAGGGTCTTAATAAGATAGCCAGCAACCTCAACTTGTTTATCGCAGTTGAGGTTTTATATTCTTAGAAAGATTGCCAGTTGCCTTGGGTGGTAAATATTAACCACTGAATTAGAAATAGGCAATTGGCATTTTTATTTCAATGAAAGCGAACAGAAAACTTAGAACTAGACTCAAAATCATCGGTGCGACTGGTACCGCAGTTTTCACTTTGTTCTCCGCTTTCACAGCGACATATGCTTGGTTTGCTTCTAATTCCACTGCAACAGCGACTGGTATGCAAATCAGTGTTGCTACTCCACCAGATGTCAATTTTGAACTTTTCTATCTCTCATCATTCACTGATGGTAATAGTGATACACAAGATGGCAATTTAAACACCACAACTAACATCAATTCTGGTTACGAAGTCGATTATGAGAATGCGACATTCACCGAAATTGATATGGAAAACTTACCAACTCCAAATCCTACAGATATTCGTCACTTATGGCCTGCTCATAAGTTAACATTTGCCGTCACTGTCGATAGTGGTGAGGCTAGCAAATTATCTTTAGTGGATTGGACAGAAACAGCGGGTACTGAAGGCACACCAAAGATCAGCGCTGAACAATATGTCCGTTTATCTTGGGCGATTGATATTTATGGTGCCGCTTATAGTGTGACCGCCACCAATAATAAAGCCGCTGATATTGCCACTGCTTATAGAGCATCCTATTTTGGAGCTACTAAAAACGATGTTTTCACTTATTCACAAAGTAATTTAGCTCCAACTTCTGATAAACCTGAACTTGAAGTGGTTAGTTCCATTCCAAATGTATCCGCTGGTAATAGAATCGTTGTGTTCTTCACCATTGAGTTCTCTAATGCCAGCTCTACATTCTATCGTTACAACAGCGCGACAGATTATTATGTCCAAGACAGCGTGAATGGCAATAGTAACTGTTATGAAAGTTTAAGTCTTTATGGACTTAACTTTGCGCTAAAATAATATTGGTAAACAAACATGAAAGAGGCAAAAACAAGAAAGAGATTCTTTACTAAGAAAAAGACCATGATTGCCATGGTGGCCTTTACTATTGGTAATCTTTTCGCCTTATCCGCCGCGACTTTCGCTTGGTTTGCTTTATCAACTCAAACCGCTTCCACAATTCAAACATTCTCTGGTGACTTAGATATCTCCATTGACAAAGTCACTGCTTATAAATACGTTTATCCATACCATAGAAACTCTAATGAGTTCATCGATTACGATGGTGTTGGTGCGGTTAAGAGCTATGTCGTCCAAGACACCACAACAGATGTCACTGGTAATTTATCTGATACAGTGACCATCGCTTTAAGCCTTGGTTCCTCTTCTACCTATGCCACATCTCCAAGTGATGCGAATATTGGTCCAACCAAGATCCATTATGAAACATCACAGGATTTCAAATACTATCTTTTAGGCAATGGTGTTTTTACCGGTATTAGTGATAACCCATGGTCCACTTTAACAGCGACATGCTTCTCGAGAAGAGATGCCCTCACTAGTGATGATCCTATCGTCGTTTCAAATGTTTTAGTTTCCACTGGTGCGGAATTTGTTTTATTTGATGCTTACACAATTAATGGTGCTAATTGCAATTACTATACTTATACATCAATCACTCCTGAAACTAACAAAGTTTCAAGATTTAGCCTAGTCGATTCTAATAGAGTCAAATGCCTTAAGAGTGGTCTTTATAATTTCATCTACCGTGTTGAAAGCGTTAATGATGAAGACCATTATTACTTAGATATCGAGTTAGCAAGTCGTAATGATAACGCTATCATTGGCACTAACTTAGTTGACCCAACCAAGATCTCCATTGACTATCGTGGTTCTGTTGATACACAACAATATCCAACTATGGATTCTTATTTATCAACCGCCATTCAAGAACAAATGACCATGGTAGTGCTTGATGTCCAACTTACCTATCAAAACAAAAACCCAATTGATGCTGGTTTAAGAGTGGTGAGAGATGCTCAAAGCGCTCAATCCATTTATGGATTCAGTGGTAAATATAACACAACAGATAGCTATACCTATCAAGGTTATGTTGATGCTTCACATAGAAACCCACTTAAGGCTAGTGACTTCTATGCGTTCTATTTTGTCTTTGCCAAAGACGCTAATGCATATGCTAGTGCTGCGGATGCTTGGAACGCTATCCATAATTTGAAAACTGACTATCAAGTGAGTAGTGAATATCAATATGTGAAATTTAAAAACGATACATCATTTGATGAAGCCATTCCAAACGAAGAATGTGTCTTACATCCAAAGACCAATGCAGACACTGCTTTAATTCCAGCTTCTGCAACTAATAATGTTTATCACTGTTATATCGGTATCGAATATGACTATGAATATATGCGTTTCTTCACCAATGAAAATCGTCTTGGTAAGACATATTATCTAGATCGTGATTTTGGATTCTATTTCACTGCCACACAACATTCAGAAGTGAGTCCATCTTCAAGTTCTAGTTCAGGAGGCGAATAAGGATTATGAAAGTTAAAAAGTTCGCCTCTCGTAAATTCTTATATTTATATGCCGCTATTTTCTTAGTGGCTTCTGTTGGTCTCATGGTGCCTTTCACCATGTCTTTATTCACTAAAGAAGCCGAGAGTAATGGTTCCTATGGTGAAGTTTCACTTCGTTCTTACTTTGAACGTGGTACTGGTGAAGAAAATGACCCATATGTCATTACTAGACCTCGTCACTTATATAACCTTTCCCGTTTACAAGGTTTAGGTGTCTTTGGCGAAAAGAAGTATTTCCAATTAGGTTTATTAGGATTAGATCCCGCTAGACCTCTTGAAAAACTATGCTATTTAGATGACTCTTCATCCACTAAAGTGCCATTCCTTGATATGCATGAATCTAACTTTAATTACGAACCAATTACAGCGATTGGAACTGAAGCGGTGCCATTCTTCGGCGTGTTCGACGGCCAAGGTTTAGAAATCAAAAACCTCAACGTTTATGCCGACCCAGAAGACGCTGGTTTATTTGGTTATACCGCACACGGGTCCCTTGTTAAGGAATTATTCTTAGATAACGTGACCATTCACGCGAGAGGCTATACATCTGGTTATTCTGGCTTATATGGTACTCCATGTGCCGCTGCCGCTAATACATACCTCACATACTCATTTGAAGAAGATAACGACACATTTACTCTTGCTGATACTGATAAATTTAAAGCGGGTACTTTTGACGCTAGTGATATTTTTGCTTGGGATGGTGTTAGTGACGAACCAGAAATCACAGATCCTTCTCCAATCATTGGCTTTAATACCACAAACTCCGCTTATAGATATAAATTCCTCATTTCTGGTGACTTCTTAACCGATATTGGTAATGGTCAAGTGAAAGTTGATTTACCAGCGGTTTATAAGTTCTTTAGAAAAGAAAAACTCGATTTAATTAACATTTCCTATCCATTAACAGCGACATCATCTGTTTCTCTCGTCGCTAGTATGACCGATAATTACGGCTTAGATCACTCTAAGGTTATCATCACTCTTGATTTCAACTTCTCATTGAACTCAAGTACCACAGATTACCTCATTATGAACGCGCACTTAGGCGAAGAACACAACAACAATATCGGTTTATTGATTGGCCACTGCGATGGTTCTGTTAACCATTGTTATGTTAATCACGGCGCTTTCGATATGAATAATGGTGATGCCTCATATAACAAGATGGCTAATGGTTCTAACTATGGTCTTATCGGTTTAGTTGGTGGTACCGTCCACAATTTCGCCGCTGAAGAAAGTGATGCTGGCACTTCTGTTGGTAAAGATATCGGTGTTCTTGACTTTACAACCGTCTATAACGATATCATTACCCCAACTTCATTTAATGGCAGTTCAGATTATCCTCTTGGTGGTGTGACCTACGTTCCATCATCTTCAAAACTCTATGCTGAATTCTTAAGATCTAATAACTCAACATATGTTACTCACAGCGCTAATACCGTTTCATTTAATCGTCAGAAAGTTATTACTAACTCAGACTTAGGTATTTTCACAGTGGCTACTGACCAAACTGGTTCAGGTATGGATAGCGATGTCGGTAACGAATTAGAAAACTCTATCATTCGTTCGGAAGATCCTTCCGTTAATTCTTCTTACTATATCTATTACACAACTGGTGAATATACCAAAGCCAACAAGGCCTCTTTACCATTCTCTAAGTACAGAGATGGTATGAAAGCTGATACCCCAGAAGAGTTCTTCCCTGGCTTACACTTCCCAAATTATGATCAAATCTCCACGAAGAGCTTTGAACAACGCGACGCCCATCAAAACTACATTTTCCGTTTCAAAGTCGATGGTTCTTATCGTACAGGTAAAGGATTCTATTTCTCTGATGTTGATAAGACATCTCCTGGTGGTTCCTTCTTATCTCATCACTTTGAAAACAAACTCGTTGATAAAGAAGGACACCCAATCCTTGCTTCTTCCGATAGTAAATTAAGCGGTATCATGCTTAGAAATAGCTTAGGTCAAGAACTACGTTCCTTCTCCGCTAGCTTTGCGACACCTGACTTATCTTTGGAAGGTAAGAAGATTTACTGTGTTAACAATTCCGAATTCTCTTATCCTGCCGCTAACATGGTTAACTTTAGTATTAAGACCAATACCGCTAACGTTACCGTTATTGCGGGCTTAACTGATATTACCAAACCTGCTGCTTTAGGTGTTTATAAGATCGATGGTGTCACAAGAACGACAGTCGGTAATAACCCGCCATATCTTAATGGCTTATCATATGATGATCCAGACTACGCATTCTTTATGCCAGCCGATGACCATCTAGCCTATTTTGACTACAAAGTAGATGAACATGATGTCGGTAAAATTGGTGTTTATAACTCCACGGGTACCGTATTTACTGAAGCAACCACTAATACTGAAGCCACAATTCCAAGTTTATATAACACCACAGAATTTGGTTATAGCAGTGGTAAAACTAGACTATTTGCCCATACTTTCAAATTAGATCCAGGACAATATTGTATCGGTTCTGCAACCGGTGAAAATAGAGTGGGAGGTTCTGAAGGTACCGCTAAGATTTTCTATCTCTGTGCTCAAGGTCAAACCGATGGTAATATTGAATTCTCTGAAAACACCTTTGCTAGTGAAGATACCGTTGAAAACGTCGACTTTGTGAAGGTTCCAAGATTTACCTATGAAAATGGTGTGGTTACAACCAACATCACATCTTTAGATGAAATCGTGACATATAACGCTAACGATGGACATATCGAAAACCAAAGATTATATGTCTCGTTCTTAACTTCTGAACGTTCTTTATTTGACGCTGCTGTTTCTAACATTGAATTCGTTTATGAAGACGGCAAGTTTAAGATTAAGACTACAACATTATCAGCGATGCTCTTTGTTGCTGTATCTAACTATGCTCAAAATCACCAACAAGTGACAGGTTTAACAAATACAACCGTTAAGCTCTTTAATGAGGATGATTCTACCGCTACAAGAATTGTTTATCCGCCTGAATAGAAACAAAAGGCATTTATATATTCGATTTTAAAGAAAGGAGAAAGTTCAATTGTAATTGAATCGCTAAAACATTATGAAAAAAGCATTTGTTAAAAAACATAAAATACTTGGCCTCTCGTTTGCAGGGTTAACTTTCGCTTTGGCTATTACTGCTACAGGTTGTGGATCCACTCAACGCAAAGCGCCTGCCATTGAACCTCATTACATTTTAACTGGCTCATATGTTGAAGATGATGGTATCTTCAGTTATTATGATATTGGCAATAACGAACTCGCTATCGGTTTAAATGAAACCAATAGAACCACTTATAGTACCGCCATTCAAATTCCTGAAACATACGATGGCAAAAATGTCACTGGTATTTGGCATAATGCTTTCCACTGCAATCCAGCGCAAACTGTACGTTTAACAAACAAGATTAATACAATTGACTTCGAAGCTTTCTTATATAGTGGTATTACCACAATTACCATTCCATATTCCGTCAGTGAGATTGGTGATGCAGCCTTCTATCACTGCAAGAGCTTAACCACTGTGACTTTTGTTAATAGTGACCAAGAAAGTAGTGGTTCCGCTACTGAATGTTATTGTGATGAAAATGGCGACCCTATTGGTGGTGGTCAATCTAGTCAGCAAATCACATATAGTGCATTAACAAAAATCCCATCATATTGCTTCTTTAAATGTAGCGCTATGACGACATTGTCGCTTCCTTCTAGCATTCAAGAAATCTGCGAAGAAGCGTTTAATGGTTGCTATTCTTTGAACTCTCCTATTTATTTCCAAAATATCAAAAAGATTCGTGCAAGAGCATTCCAAGGCTGTGCTGCTTTAAGAAAAGTTTATATCTCTAAGACGTTATTTACCGATTCTATTGGTATTGAACCACATGCTTTTAATTACTGCAGTACATTGTCATCTCCAGACAATTTGGATATTGTCTTCTGTGGGGAAACCGCCACTGTTAACACATGGATTTCAAATCACCCAAATTGGGGTTGGTATGACGATAGAGGGAATCCATCTACCAATAAATACACCGCTAGAATTGAAACCGGTGACACTTATTTTTCTGCAGACTGGGACTATACATGCGATCCAAATGGCGATGTAACAATTACTAAATATAACGGCCCAACACCAACCGCAGCAACAGGATGGTTTATTTCCGTTCCAGATCATATGCCATCTCCTGCTAACAATAGAGTTATTCGTGTTTCTCGTACAACGTTTACTGAAGATGTTAAAAAAGCTCTAAAGCGTTTATATTTGCCAAAAACAATGGTGGCTATTGAAAATAATATGTTTAACATATGGAACGCTGATGGCACGCATGTTCAAAAACCAGGTGATGGCCAGTTTAATTATAACGATGCACATGGTTACAAGAATCTTGCGGTTGTTGATGACAACACAAAGTGTGTTATTGATAAAGGATTATATGATAGTGGACAAGAAGCCAACATCGAAAAGAGAATTGATTTATCTGGTTTAACAGAACTCGAATTCATTGGATTCCGTGCTTTCTCTGGCATCGGAGGGAAAACTGTAAAAAGCGATATTCAAAAACTTCGTTTACCAGCCAAACTCCGTGCTGTTGGTGATGAAGCGTTTGGCATTTTCTCGCAAAGAATGCTTCCGTCCGTAGATGAATTTACTTGGGACTATGATGAAGATGATTCTATTTTAGAAACTATTGGTACCGACTGTTTCTATGGACTTGGACTAGGTGGTAGTGGACAGATTGCCAATAATAGCACTTGGAAAAGCCATACAGCATCGACGATTATTTTCCCAAAAACATTTAAATATTTTTCCATTCTTGGTAGTGATAAAAAAACTTACAGAACGAAAGCCGTTCACCCGTTTGACTTTGAAAGCTATTTGCCAGAGAAGTATCAAAGACCATCCCACGCCTTTGCTGGTTGCTCTCTTTTAGGGAAAGTTATCTTTAAAGGTGGAGCGGAAGGCGATACAACCAATTTAGTTATTCCACTTCAAACGTTCGTCTTTAACGAATCCTTGAAAACAATTGTTTTCGAAGAAAGAGAAGGCCATG
The DNA here is from genome assembly GCA_017651165.1 of Bacilli bacterium. Classification (GTDB taxonomy): domain Bacteria; phylum Bacillota_I; class Bacilli_A; order RFN20; family CAG-826; genus RUG14515. The sequence continues at coordinate 46,025 of JAGCDH010000021.1, read as the reverse complement.
AAATAACATTTCATACCCAGCAAAGTGGGCAGAACTACGCTCAAGAAGCGATAGGTGGAAACTCTGGCCGTGGTGAAAATGATTTCCGTGGTGAACCATTTTTGCAAACATTAGTTTTGCCAAATAAGAATACGAAATTGAGGTTCCAGAAATTCTGCTTCCATGCTAATTCTAGAGGGGCAATTTATTTATCAGGTGAGTTAGGTGACAACATGGTTTCCGACGCCAGTGGTGGCAATTGGGCTTGGATTACCTCAAATGGTACATCTAGTGATAGTGGTACTGTCGCATCTTTCCAAAACGCTAATTACACTTTGGCCACTCAATGGAAGACCATCGGTGACGAAAGCCGTTTTGATAGTTCAGGCGACCAAAAATACTGGGGTTATGCTTTCGTTCCAAATGTTATAAAAACTGACTATACGAACGACAAATCAATTGGCACATATGACATTAATCAGGAAATGCCTGTTTACGAAAATGTCCACTATAAAGAGACTATCGATATTAAAAACACTCCTGAAGATAGTACTGACGATGTTTCTGTTGAAGTTGGTAGTGGCAACACAAGAGAGTATGTCGAAAACAACTATTGTTCATTTGTCTGTGGTCAAGTAGGCGTTAATTATGTCGCTACAATGACTAATTATTTGTATAGTCTTTATGACGATAAGCTTAGCGCTCAAAAGATTACTGCTCATGTTCCAGAAACAGTGACCGCTAAGATTGGTGATACAAATAGAACATGTACAGTTAATAAGATTGGCGATTCTGCTTTCTCAGCATGTTATTGTGATGGCAAGGATACAAGCCCAAATAAAACTGTTGGCAATTTTGATGACTTACGCGCAATTGAACTTCCAAATACTATCGTATCAATTGGTGATTATGCTTTTACACGCGCTTATGGCGTGACAACCATTTCCTCATATACGGGTGCTGGTTCTGCTACCGAAGGTATGCCGTCCTCGTTAACACATATTGGTAAACACGCTTTCTTGTTCTCCAGCGTTAAAAATGTATTAAAGATACCAAATGAATGTCGCTTCTATGAAACTTATCCAACATATCCAACTGGCGTGATTGATGATGCTGAAACTCCTGGTAATCCAATCTATAAGACAACATCATTATTCTCCGCTGCTAACGATTTAAGAAGAATATCATTCTGGAAGAATGGCCAAGAAGTTGATTCTTCAGATTATTATGAGACAACGACTTATACCTCAACAACTGCGGGTACTCCAAAATATACCTGTGCTTTGTATTCTACAAACAGCAATGATTTAACTTATAACAAGGATAGATTACTTCTTGTTTTAAATAGAGATAACGCTGACGCAAAACAATCGTCCGCTAATAATTTAGACGCTACAGTAGTTACTAGAGACGGCCAAGCTAAAGGTATTAGATTTAATGGTCTATATAAAGCCAATCCATATTTATTTGGTGCGTTCAAGATGGGCTATTGGATTTTGAACTTGACTTGTGGCAATCCGACTAAGAATGGCAATGCAACACCTGCACAGCCACTTATTTCCGGTGTTGGTATTAGATCATCTAATAACTCAACGATGAAAACTTCCATCATTTATTTGGGCAAAGCCGCATACACATATGAAGGCTTAGCATGTGATTTAGATACGATTTCTGGTAACGTTATGAATTTGCCTGAGTACGGTATGAATGGTTGTGAAAAACTACGTTATGTTGAACTTCCAATCGATAGTGGTGCCACTATTCCTGCTGGTGTTTTTGCTAACAATGAATCAACAAATACAGATTATTACGTTGTAGGTGATTCACCTGTTGATGGCACATTAGATTTAACCAATTCTCAATATGCTGGTCTTGGTGAAGAATCATTCATGAAAAACTCTTCTATTGTAAAATTCATCGCTCCACAAGTGAGTGCCTTTACCGTTGGTTCTTCTGCATTTAACCAATGCACAAGACTACAAGAGGCAGACTTCACTAAAGTGAGCACAAATTTGACTATCAACGCTAATGCTTTTGAAGGTTGCACAAGCTTAACAACACTTAAATTTGGTACAACTTCTGGAACAATCACTATCAATTCTGAGGCATTTAAATCTTGCTCCAGCCTTACTTCTATCCAATTCAGTAGTGTGACTGGAAGTATCACCATTAACACAAGTGCTTTCCAATCTTGTAGTAGTGGGTTTACCTTAAACTTCTCAGGCGTGACTGGAACTTTATCAATTGGCAGCAGTGCATTTAATAGTACTGGTGTGACAAGCATCACTTGGCCATCCGCTAATGGCTCACACACATCAATTGGTGGTAGTGCTTTCAATAATTGTGATTCGTTAACAACATTGACTATTCCATCTAATTTATCCGGTAACTTAGGCTCTTCGTCTTTTGCTGGATGTAATTACCTTACTAGTGTGACCTTGCCATCTAATTTGACTGGATCACAATTAGGTACATCCGCATTCTCTGGGGACAATAGATTAGCGAATGTGACAGTTGATGGTAGTTCAATCGGTGTTACCACGATTGGTAATAGCACTTTCTCTGGCTGTACAGCCCTCAATAATATTGAGATTGATAAATTTACCGCTTTGACATCAATTGGTGACTCTGCGTTCCAAAATACCGGTACTTTGACCGCAACAGCTAAAGTTACTCTTCCAAGTGGTATCACTTCTATGGGCGCGTCTGCGTTTAAAGGCTCTAGTATTGAGATAATCATTATTCAATCTAGTTCTATATCTTTAGGCGCTGAATGCTTTGCGAGTTGTACATCTCTAAGAGCGGTGAGATTCACTAATGGAACTTGTACATGGAATTCATATAATAGTGGTATATTCAACAATTGTACTTCTCTTACTGAATTACAATTACCAACAGGATTCAATCTCAATAATAGTGAGTATAATCCAAACAATACCAAATACTTCATTTTGGGAGATGAAAGTGTGAAGTTCTATACTTACACGAATTATGTCATTGGTAGTACCGGCACTTCATCTGGCTGGAGATATAAAGATCAACAGAACCAAATCGATGATATTTATTTCTATGTTTCATCAGTTCAAGACTTACTTGATGGTGGCATCATTACCGATGCACCAAGCGTTGTTAATGCCACTCTTAAATTCTGGACAGTTGACGCTAGTAATGACTATGAAGTAATCGAATTAGGCACTGTTTCTTCTTACTCTGGAGGAGTCGTAACCTTCTCTTCTGGTATAACCCTCGATAGTGGTGGTTTCCACTAGGCCTTATATCCTTAATTAATAAATATAATATATAAAAGAGCAAGACATTGATCTTGCTTTTTTTATTAATTTTTGTCAAAACATATTTACTAAAAGTAAATATATAAAAAATAATTTGACTTATTTATGATAATTTTCTAGACTAATTATGCAAAACAAAAGCGATAAGGAAGTCCCAATCCTTATTGGCGACAAGTGATGCAAAACCTATCATCCACTCAGTTTAGGAAATAAGTTGAGTGATTTTGTCGTTTATAAGGAGTTTATATAATATGAAAAAGACAAAAATTCTAGTTCCTGCCGCAGGATTATTACTCTTAGGTACAGCCGCCTCAGTTACAGGCACCGTCGCATGGTTCTCCATGAATGACCATGTTACAGCAACAGGTATGCAAATTACCGCTAAAACAACAGCAACTTATCTTTTAATTGGCTCTGGAGTTAATGATACCGCTAGTGAAATTCAAGGTCTAGTTGGTGCTGCTTCTGGAGATAATGGTTTAAGCACAGCTCTCTCTGTCACAGCAGAACAAGCAAGCGTTCTTCCATCTGCTCATGAAACCATTGCAACAGCTGCTGCTGCAGCAACATATAGCAATTGGTATACAGGTAGAGGCACAAGCCCTTCTGATGGTACTTTGGTCAACGATTCCAAAACATTATTAGCTGAAGGAACATTTGCTAACTATGTTATTAAGAGAACAGTTTATTTAACTGTTGCTGTTGGCGCTGTCTCTTCTGGCGACATTACTGTGTCTTTAAGCTTGACAGAAATTGCAGCCGCTGGTGCTCAACACGATTATGATCCTGTCTCTTTCGTTTTTGCTTCTGAAAGTACAGTTCTTGAATTCAATGAAGCGAATAACTGGACCAACGCAGGCGTTCTTACAACAGGAGTGGCCGCTAATGGCGTTAAAACTGTAGATATTTACGTTTACTATGATGGCAATAATGCAGATGTTAACACAAATAACTTTGCGAATCTTTCTGGCGCTTCTGCCGAAATTACATTTACAGCTAACTAATAGTTTTAGCCTCTAGATTAAGGCCGGTCTCTGATCGGCCTTTTTTATGCTTTGGTAGTGTAAAAACTTTAATACCTTGTAAAACAAGATAAAAATAAATAGCAATTATCTTAAAAGTATTATAGAATAAACACGCTTATAGACATTTGGTGTATCTATGAATCAAAAGTATAAAAAACCATTATTTATTACATTAATTGCATTAGATGTTGCTCTCACAGTGTTTTTCTTTGTGATAAGCATTATCGTCTTAACAACAATGGCGAGCTCAAATTCTTTAGAAGCTGCTATTGGTAAATCCAGTGGTTTAATTAAGTATTTATTGCAACATAGAACAATTTATGGTGTCCTCTTTGTAATCCCACTTTTCGTTTTATTAGCAGTCAACATAGTTGGTTTAGTCATCTACGTTAGAAAGACCACCAAGAAAGAACCTGCTAAACTTGAAGATCTTAGCGATGAACAAAAAGAAGCTCTCAGACAAGAACTTCTCAAGGATCTACAAGGAGAAAATAAGAAAGAAGAATAGAGTGCGCGAGCACTTTTTTCTTTAACTTTAATACTAATAATTTATTAATAAATTGAAAAAAACTATTGCAGTATTTATTTTACTGTGATAAGTTGTATTCGAGAAAAAAGCAAAACCGGAGCAATCCGGCGACGCAAAACTATAGGGTCTTAATAAGATAGCCAGCAACCTCAATTGTTTATCGCAGTTGAGGTTTTATATTCTTATAAAAGATTGCCAGTTGCCTTAGGGTGAGAAATAAACCCGCCATGAATTGGATGATAGGCACTGGCATTTTTATTTCAAAACCCATTGGGACAAATTAACATTTAGATGCTTTTTTAAGGAAAAAAACTTCATTTTTATGTACGATTTGTATTATGTCAAGAAACGCAGAAGAAGAAGGATCGCCGCCTTAGTGAGCTTAATTGCTTCCATTGGTGTCGCTTCTTTAATCGTGACCTCTTTCCTTGGTCGTAATACTGGTACCTTTACCATTAAAGTGGTGGAGACTGATGTAAAGCTTTCTTTAAGCGACAATCTCGAATTTAAGAATTCCACAACTTACATTCACCTTGATAGGGTTTACCCACTTCGTGAACATAGTTATAAGCAAATCGTTAGTCAAACAGAACTCATTGATAACGAAATTACCAACGATGTTGATAAAAACGAGGACGCTATTGCTGGTTATGACGAAGAAGGTAATGTAGCAGCGTTGTATTACATGAAGTACACATTCTATGTAAAGAATTCTGGTAATTCGGCTGCTCAGTACGATTTTTCTGTTAATTTTACAGATCGCACTAAAGCCACTGACGGTTCAGAAAGAACTTTAGATGACACAATTCGCGTCATGATTTATGACACTGATGTCACTGGCGGTGAGGAGCACGCTGAGCCTGTCGTTTACGCTAAAGAATCCGCATACACTCATTACTATGTAAATGAAGACGGGAAAAAGATTCCTACAAATCGTGAGTTTATTTCTTTCCGTCCATATGACGAAGAAACTGAAGACGAAGATCATCCGTTAGCGCAATCATTCAAAAGCGGTCAAAAAATCCTATCTTATTCTGTTCCTGGCAAAGGTAGTTCATATATCTTTGATTCAGGTTCTATAAGACGTTATACAATCGTGATTTGGCTTGAAGGCGCTGATAAAGAATCTTTGCCAGACGAAGGTATTCCAAGAGAAGCATCACTCAGAATCGGAGTTAACATTGATGCGTTTAAAGTTTAGTAGAAAAGTTATTATTTCATCCTTGTCACTTTTAGCGGGTGCTTCCGTGATCGGTTCTATTACTAGTACCGTTGCATGGTTTCAATATGCCACTAAAGCACAATTAGCTTATACCGGTACAACTACTCATTGTTCTAAGTTACTTAAGGTAGCGGTCAAAAATAGTAGTGCACCAGCCTGGGGCAATCATCTCGGCATGAGTGATTTACCAAGCGATATTGAATTCGCACCTATTACAACAGGTGAACAAGATAAAGATGCTGATTTACCAGCGAACTTTTATGCACAACCAAATCCAAAGCAAGGCGCTTATACCAATTGGTTGACCGCTGATGCTGAAAACTATGCACAATTTACTATTTTAGTGAAAGTTGACGATGTCAACGAAACGACAGCACAACTCAAAAACGATGTCTATTTGACAGATGTGACCATTCAAGATGCCTCTTCTAACGGCACATTAGATTTATCTAACGCCATTAGAGTGCACATTGCTACAACTTATAAAGATAGCAATAGCAATACTGCTCATAAGTACTTCTTATTCTCTAAACAAGATGCTTCCACGGATGTGGGTGGCTATCTCGATTTAGATAGTGATGGTGAATATGACACAAGTGGTTATGAATGGGATTCACAAAAAGTCATTTATGGTAGTGCGACTGAAAGTGGTGGTGTTTTAACACCTGCTACTCAAGAAGCCTATGCTCTTAATGATGCCAACATCGGTAATATCATTGCTACTGAAGCTAATGATGGTTCCATCTCTGGTGGTACCGCGATTGGTAACACAAGTGCGACTACAGGTGAATACTTAGAAGTCAAAGTGACTATCTGGTTAGAAGGCTGGGCTATGTTAAAACATGGTGTCGCCAATAACATCGATAGTGAAGATACCCAAGTTTGGGATAGTGCTAAATACACAAATAAGAAATTTAATGTTGGTTTAACATTTGGTGTTGATCTCCATTCGGATGCTGATCATGCTTAATCAGCAAAGTATCCTTTAAGGGAGAATAAGTTATGAAAAAGAGAATTGTTGTTTCCGCGATGGCAATGCTAATTGGTGCGGGTGTAGCAGGTTCTGTTACTAGTACCATTGCATGGTATCAATATTCTGTTAGAACACAAGCCGCTTATATGGGCATTAATTTAGGCGAAAGCGCCAATTTATTAATGCGCATTAGAAAAGACGGTCAAGCTGATAACCAAGGTTGGTCTGAAAAGTTTACTTATCAACAAATCAACAGTTATTTAGCCACCACACAATATGGTTCTAAAATGATGCCTATTACATCAGGCGAAATGGATAAAGATGATGCTCTTCCTGCTAAATTCTATGGTAATCCTCTTGCAGGACACCCAGAAGTCAGTGCTTGGAAGAAAGTGGAAACTAAAAACTATGTCGTTTTACCATTACAACTCTCTTATAAAGAATTAAATAACAGCGTTCAATCATTTAAAGCCAAAGAGATTTATCTCACTGACTTACACATTTCTAAACATGCCGCAGATACCACACATAGCGATATTTCTGATGCTATCCGTGTCCACTTCTCTGCTAAACAAGATGGCTCAACTGTAGTTAGAAACTTCTTAGCTTCTAAAAAAGGTGGTACAACCGTCACTCATGGTTATTTAGATCTTGATGCTGATCCAGGTAACGATTATGAATTCGATGATGGCTATGGCTATGACGATTCCAAAACCTTTATAGACTATGGTGCAGGTGAACAAGTATCCTTCTCAGCGGAAGTTGACCAAAGAGCCGGAACATACTATGACGGTGAAGGTGCTTTACAAGATGAAGCAGTCGTGTATCCACTTGTCGCAGGTTTAGACGCTAATAACACTGCAAAATTAGCAAAGAAAGAATACGATACAGGCAAATCAAAATGCTTAGGTTCCACAACTGAAGCTGGTGATAAGTTCCTTAACATTGATGTCACCATTTGGGTGGAAGGTTGGCAAAAGTTAGAACAACCAAATTCCACAAGCTATTCCTCTGTTTGGGATGCCGGTGCATTTATCGCTTCTGAATTTGAAGTTGCTTTCCGCTTTGCTGTTGACGTTGATTAATTAACCCAACTTAATTCTCACATCATTAAATACTCTCGCATACACATTCATATGTGACTTTGTACTATACAAAAAGGAAGGAGAATATGAAAAAGTTTAATCCCGCTAAACTATTGTTCGGTTTTTTCGGATTAGCTACTGGTGCCTCATTAATAGGCTCAGTCAGCGCTTCTTTAGCGTGGTACGCATATAGCACACGTGCGGCTGTTTCATATTCTGGCACTTCCGTTAAAGAGACTGCCCAATTACAAATTGGGTTTGCTTCTCCTGTCGCAATCGACTTTGAAGATAGCGATAGAATGTCTTTAGAAACATACCAAGGAGATAATAATTTCTATTATTTCGCTCCTATTGGTGCAAGCCTTTCTTCTTCTATACTTAATAAGTATTTATCCGCTAATGGCTTTGCTACCAACTATTTGATTCCAATTACTTCTGGATCATACGCTAGAGGTGATGCTTGGGTTAATCCATGGGACAGTACCAACTGGAACACTTCTGGTAAACTCAAACAATCTCCAAATCCAGACCGTGATATTTATAGTTATGACGATAGCTTAATTGCTACAAGAGACCACTTTGCCTCTTTCCAATTCCTCTTTAGAGTGGCGAAAAAGGCTTTCGCATCATCCACTGATTATGTCTCTGGACAAGAACTTTGGTTAACTGACGCGGTCGCTCACGCCTATTCAGATAATGAGTATGTCAATAAATCTTTGAGGATTTATGTTGACCGCATTAATGAAGTGGGGCAATATGAAGATGATTTCATTTTTAATCCATCATCCACAAGTCTTACTGGTGGTTCCACAAAAGTGGGTGGTTTACTAGATGTCGCTGGTAATGGTTACTACGACTATGACGATGATAATAATGAAATTATTTTTGGTGAATACGAAAATACTTCAGATAGAAGTACCACTGGTTATGCAGGTACGGACGAGTACGTGGATATTAATGGCACGGGTCGTACATCTGTGGCCGAAGATACCATGGATACCTTTACAGGTAAGCACATGCAAGGCGTGTACTACTACGATACTTTAGAGCACTGTGGTATTAAAACCGCAGCCTATGAATCATTAAAGAGTATCGCGCCAAGTAGATCTTCTGGTGTCTTAAGTAATAAAGACGCCAATCACCCAACCTCATTATGTAAGACCGGTACAGAAGAAGATCACTTCTTTGGCCGTGTTAACATGACCATTTGGTTAGAGGGTTGGGATTTCTCCATTATCGATCAAGAAATCGGCAAGTATTTCGATATTGGTTTAACTTTTGAAATTAATAGGGTGAACGCTTAAAAAGAGTTATGACTAAGAAAAGACTTATCTTAATGGCAGGTGTTGGAGTTGTTGCATTAGCAACAATTTCTGTTACTCTCACGCTCGCGTGGTATGGCGCGTCTGATAGCCTACGCGTGAACTATTTTGACCTTGGCATCACCGGTGACCAAGAGTTAAAGATTTCCACCAGCCCTGACTTAGATTCTTTTAAAGAAAGTCTTTCTTCTGAAGAATTAAAAGCGGATCTTCCAAATGATTTCCGTCTTCATCCAGTTAGTTCCATGAACAAGGATAATTGGATGAGCCAAGAAAAAGACGCTCCTATTTTTTACGCGCCTACAAGCGCGCTCACTCCAGACTTTATGGAAGCTTCAAATGACTTCTATTTTTCGAAGAAACTCTATCTCTTATTAGATGATTCCTATAACGTTACTTTAGACATTGATAAATGCGTCTTTGAAAACGACGATAATTCTAATTTAGTACACGCGCAGGAGCAATACGCCTTACATAAAGACGAAGAAAACTTTAATCTAACAATCAACGATATCAAAGATGGCTTAGACAATCTTATCAACTGCTTAAGAGTGTCCATCCTTGTTAACGTTCCTGGTCACTATAACTACTACATCATCGATCCAAAGAAAGGGACACAAGAAACAGTGTTCGCTGGTCTTCTTGATAACGATGGTGATGGTTACTATGATACACACGAAGAATTAGTTGACGGTGTCTATCAAACTTTAGAAACAGTTTATGGTGAAATGAATAACCGTCAATTAATCAAATACAATAACCCAGTTTCTAACACTGATTCTTCTTACACCCATGTTCCAAATACCGAAGAATTCTTCTACGGCAATTGTTTCAATGGTGTGAGCAGATCAACAGCATATACATATAACCAAGAAGCTTCTTTCGCAAACGGTTTAAAGTTTGCTAAAGAGGAATCCTTATCCTTAGACGATATTCGTAATCACGAATCCGCAATAGAAATCCCATGCTACAAAAATGAGCCAACAGAGATTGTTGTGTCCTATTACTTAGAAGGATGGGATAGAGAATGCATTAACGCCACAATGGGCGCGAGCTTCGATACTAAACTCAGTTTTAAACTTTCATCAGGAGGTATTATCCATGGTTGATTATTTTGAATATTTACGTGAAATGTTTTTAGCGGTCTTACGAAACATTGGTGATTTTTTGTATAGACTATTAATTTCACCTTGGGCTGGTGGCACAAGAGGTAACAATGTCGCCCAGAATTTTGCTGAATACGGTGATATTTTTGGAGCGCATTACAAACAATTCGGTCCAGTTGGTTGGATTTTCTTTGTCATCTTCCTTTTACTCTTAATCGCCTTAATCGCCGGCTTAGGTTTCTTAATCGTCGTCTTCTTCCGTAAATACGTCAGATTCGTCAAAAGAGAACTCGATAAAGAAGAACTCAGAAGACAAGTGGAAAGACTTAACTTTGAATTGTTCCAAGCCGTCCAAGAAAAAGACAAGATTCTCAATCTAAAAGTGGGCTACATGGGCCTCAAATCTCCTGAAACATTAGATGAAGAAAGTAAAGAAACAATCGAAGAAGTTTCATCTAGATTCCCAAAACTTATTCGTGTTGATTCTAAATACCGTGGTACAAACTTAGATATCCCATTCCGCCCAGAATTAACCCTTGAAGAATTATGCAATTCCTTCCGTAATTACTGCGCTTCTCAATTAAAACTTTATTATCGAGAAGACGTCATTAAACAACTCTTTGCTGGTATGGCCACCTCTAAGTTAATTATCTTAGAAGGTATCTCTGGTACAGGTAAAACATCTTTAGCGTTCGCTCTTGGTAAATTCTTCTCCTTTGACTCCGCGATTATCCCAGTTCAACCATCCTGGAAAGATAGAAGTGAACTCTTAGGTTACTACAACGAATTCACTAAGAAATTCAATGAAACTGAATTCTTAAAAGCCATTTACACAACCACATATAGACAAGATCTCAACGTCATCGTCCTCGATGAAATGAACTTAGCCCGTATTGAATACTACTTCGCTGAATTCTTATCCGTCATGGAAATGAGAGATCCTAATGACTGGGTGATCGACTTAATTCCATCCCCAATGTCTAACGACCCTGTCAACATCAAAGAGGGTAAGCTATTAATTCCTCAAAACGCCATCTTCTTTGGTACAGCGAATAACGACGATAGTACATTTACTATTTCCGATAAGGTCTACGATAGAGCGGTCTCCCTCTTCTTTGATGATAAAGGTCGTCCATTTGAAGCGGCTAATCAAGAAGCCATCTCTGTCCCTTATGCTCAATTAAGACAACTCTATGATAACGCGATCAACCAATATCCAATTTCTGATGATATGCTCAAGAAATTCGATACACTTGATAACTTTGTCATTAAGAAATTCAAACTCGCCTTTGGTAACCGTATCTTAAAACAATTAGATACATTTATCCCAGTCTATGTTGGCTGTGGTGGTTCTGAAGTTGATGGTTTTGACTTCATCTTCACTAACAAAGTCTTAAAGAAATTTGAATCTCTTAACATCGCCTTCTTAAAAGACGAATTAAAAGAATTAGATGCCCAATTAGATAAGCTCTATGGTAAGGGCAATTTCAAAATGGCGCACAATTACATTGCCACATTAATCAAAAACAACTAATTAATTCTTAATTAAAACTCATTCATGAAAAAAGAAAGAACGCTTAAATCAATCAATCGTAGCTATCATGCCCACATGAAAAGTTTAACAAGCAAGGGTCGCGAACAAGAGATTCTCGCTGCTTTAAGAAACGGCAAAAATACCTACATGAGAATGGATCGATTAGAGAGTTCTTCTTTTGATTCTAGTTGGATTGAAGTTATTGAAGACGTCATCTTTGATTTAGGTGAGATTATCGCTAATCCAAGACAAGTGACCAAAGCCGAAGGTAATATCGTCCCAATCGAACTTGCTAAAAAAACAGGCGCGGAATCCGTCCAGCATTTAGCGAGCCACACTCAATACATTAAAGAAATCGACGAATACGGAAACGTCATTCCAAGTAAGATTCTTTCAATGATTAATGAAGACGATATCAAAACTTATGAAAATAGGTTTATCGCGACATTCGTGAGACGTTTAATCTTATTTATTGAGAAGCGCTATGAATTCGTCAGCAAGTTCGCTGAACTTCACGATGAATCGGTTTTGATGTTTAAAAACAAATCATTCGTTGAAGGTAGTGAAGTCGAAATTGAAACTAAGATTAGAATCAACCATAAGAGTGATGATGAAGTCTCTTTAAAGAGCAACGAATACGTTGAAAGAATTAAACAGATGCGTCAATACATCCTCTATTTCTATAACTCTGATTTCATGAAGAAACTCAAAACAGAAAAGGATGTTCATAACCCAATTATTCAAACCAATATCATTCGTAAGAATCCTTTATATCATCACTGCTATGAAGTGTATAGATTTATCGAAAGATATGAACACCTTGGTGTTAAGTATAAAGTCGATGAACACTTTAGTATTTTTGATGATACCGAAATCGCGGAAATCAATAATACATTATTCGCTAATTACATCACCTTAAAAGGTAAAGAAAGATCTAAACAAACTAAAGGCACAGAAAAGGTTTATAAACCAAAAATCCTCACCTCTATGGATGATGATGAATTTGTTTATGGCCCATTATTCCAAGGTCCAATTGAATTCTTAAGAATCGATGAACCATATCAAAAATATTTAGATAGTAAAGTTAGAAAAGATCTTCCATTACATCCAACCAAAAGAGAAAGAGAATACTACGCTCCTGAATATGAAGCGAAAGCGGAACATAAAGAAGATCTCAAACAAAAACAAGATCTCATTAGACGCAGAACTAAAGAAGTCGCTGCCTTTGAAAAACAAGCCGCGAAGATCGATCAAGAAAGAGAAGAAGCGAGAATCAAACTTCTCGAACAAGAAAAGCAAATCATCAAACAAGAAGAAGATGATTTACTTACCGCGGCTAGAGAAGCGATTATCGCTGGTTCTTTAGAAGACCAAGAAAACGAAAAAGCCTTCGAAGAAGAAAAACAAAAAGAAGCGGAAATCAAGGTCGTGGAAATGTCTCATCCACATCAAGACCCTGTCACATATGAAGAAGCCACTTTAGAAATCTGGCCAGCTTTAGCTAGCGCGCCAACATTACGCGCTGAACCTAAAGAAGAAGAACCAGAACAACCAGTTTCTGAACCAATTGAGGAAGAACAACCACAAGTTGAAGAACCACAAGTCGTTGAACCTGTGGAAGAAGAAGTGGTTGAAGAAGAAGCTCAACCAGAAGAAGAGCCTATTATTGAAGAGGCCTCAATTGAAGAAGAGCCAATCGTCGAAGAACCTGAAGAAGAGGAAGAGCCAGAACCAGTTCAACCAGTTCCTGCGGATGTTCCAGAATATCAACATCCATATCAAGAACCAGTGACTTATGATGAAGCCGCTGAAGAGATTTGGCCAAACCTCAAAGACGCGCCTGCTTTACGCGTGGCGCCTAAAGAAGAAGAGCCAGCTCCAGTGGTGGAAGAACCAGTCGTGGAAGAAAAGGCCGAAGAACCAAAGGTTGAAGAAAAACCACAACCACAACCAGTTTCAAGACAACGTCCAAAGATTCCTGGTAGTTTCGTCGTGAAGACAAATGATGGCTATTACGTCGAAGATGGTAAGATGGCTCCTTATAAAGAAGGCGCGAAGATTTTTGGTGACTACTATTCCGCGGTCGATGTCAAGAAACAAATCGGTGGCAAAGTCATTAAATTATCTGATGCTGAACCAGAACCAGTGAAGGAACAACCAAAGGTTGAACCAAAACCAGCACCAGTCAAAGAACCAAAAGAAAAGAAAGCCCCTGTGAAGAAGGCTGCTCCTAAACCTGCGCCTGTTAAAAAGCCAGCGGCAGAAAAGAAACCAAAACCAGCGCCGGTTAAGAAACCTGCGCCAGTGAAGGAAGAAAAGAAGGAAGAGGCAGCTCCTCAACCTGTCGTGAGACCACGTGAAAAGATTCCAGGTCGTTTCATTGTTAAAACAAATCAAGGTTATTACATCAGTGATAACAAATACTCTAATAGTAAAGAAGACGCTAAGGTGTTCGATGATTTCAACTTAGCGAAAGATATTAAGAAAGTTAAAGGCGGTAAGATCGTCAAATTATAAGGATTATGAACGAAGAAGCAAAGAAAGTGAAAAAGCCAAAAAGTAAGACTAGGAAAATCATTGAATGGGTCCTAACCGGTATTTTTGGTGTGTTCTTCATTATCCTTGGTATTGGCCAAATCGATGGCATGGTTCATCAAAAAGATCACTATGGTCAAATGCTCAAATATGGTTATGGTACATTCGTTGTTAAAACCGACTCTATGGAAAAAGACGTCGACAATAAAAAGGTGTATGGCATTGGTTCCGCATTAATAACCCATTTAGATAGCCCAGAAAAAATCTATCAAGAGTTTAATGCTGGTAAAGTGGTGGACGTGACATTTTATAACGCCTATAGTGCGTCAACTGCCTATACCGAACCAGATCATGAAAAGAATCCAGAGTTAACAGTCCGCACGCCAATTGCAGCGGTTTCCAATACATATCCAATCATCACCCACAGAGTGAGAGAAATCCACGTTAACGAAGATCCAAATGTCAAAAAAGGTCAAGGTAAGTATACCTTCATCGTTTCTGGTATTAATCCATATTCCACAAACTTAGGATCAGATGGCGAACATCCAGTCACCATTAATCAATATCAAGTCTTCACAGAAAAGGAACTATTAGGCCGTGTTGTGGTCGGTAGTGCCTTCTTAGGTGGAGTATTCGGCTTTGTGAGTTCCATTTGGGGCTTACTAGTGCTCCTCTTAATCCCAGCATTCTATCTTGTAATCACTAGTGTGATTGATGTCTTTAAAGCCTATAAAGAACCAGAAGAAGAAACAGCTGCTTCTTCAAATAATGAAGAAAGTAGTAGTGGTTCAAAAGGCTCTATTGAACTATCAGAAGCAGATAAGAAGAGATTAAAAGAAGAACTCTTACAAGAAATGCTCGATAAGAAGAAAGGAGGTAATTAACCATGAAAGAAAAGAAACTTGCGATATTAACAATCATTGTTGGTTTCCTATTCACATTCTTTGCGGTGTTTTTAGTGCCTGTTATTATTGGACGCTTATTTAAAAGCAACGTCATTTGCAACATCATCTTCGTGGTCTTACCAATCCTTTTAGCCGCTTTATTCATCTTCATATTAGGCTACTATGTCAATAAGGTAACTTTGTTAAACACTATTGAAATTGAAAACGAAACACAATTAGGTAAGAAGAATGATTTCTATAACCTTTACCTCTTCCAAAAGACAGTTTATAACCGCGCTAAATTACGTGGTAAACAAAAACAACACGTTATCGCGTTCTCTTTCTCCAACTTAGCGGTTTCTCAAAACGTCAACCGTAACCAAGAAGTCTTTGGTATCAATGGCTTTATCGCTAGCTATCTAAACGAATTATATAAAGATGTGGATATGGCGCAACGTGACTTAATCTTTGGTTTTGATCACGGCACATTCTTAATCTATACCTTCAAACAAAACGAAGGTTCCTTAAATACCATTTGTGAAACTCTTTCACGTAAGATTTACGAATACGCGAACGCGAACTGCCGTCACGTCTCTGTCCAACCATTCTTTGGTATTGCGATGGTTAATGACGAAGAAACTCTCGTCCAACACATTGAAAATGCGCAGATCGCTCGTGAGTTCTCCGAAAGAAACTTCGAAACCGTGACTTTCTATCAACCATCCTTCCGTAAGACCGTCAACACTAACGATATTGATGAATTACAAGAAGCTTTAGAAAAGAACGAGTTCGTTGTTTACTATCAACCAAAATATGATTTACTAAACAAGAGATTTATCTCTTCCGAAGCGTTAATTCGTTGGAAGAGTGAAAAATACGGCTTATTAGCCCCAACTAAGTTCTTAGGTAAAGCGGAAGCTGTTGGTTTAACGCACGAAATCGATACCTTCGTCTTAAGAAAGGTTTGTGAAAACTTAAACGACTTAAGAAGAAGAGGTAAACGTATCTTACCAGTTTCCGTTAACTTCTCATTATATGAGTTCTATTCCGCTTCCTTCCTTGATACGATCATCAAGATTATGGAAGACTATGATATTCCAACCAATTTAATCCAAATTGAAATTACTGAAGCGACATCACAAGCCAACCAGTTCTTATCTATTTCCATTATTAAGAAACTTAAAGACAGAGGCATCCGCGTTTTGATGGATGACTTTGGTATTGGTTTCTCTAACGTTGGTAACTTAAAGAAGATTCCATTTGACGCAGTCAAGATTGATAAATCCTTTATTGATGACATCGCCACAGATACAAAAGCTAGAGAAATCGTTAAGTTCTTAATCGGCTTATGTAAAGTTAACGGCATGGAAGTTATCGCTGAAGGTGTTGATAGCAAAGATCAAGTCGAAATCTTAAGAAGAAATAAATGCGATACCATTCAAGGTTTCTATTATTCCCAAGCCTTGAGTAAAGAGGATTATGAAAAGTTCTTAGCTAATAATCCTTTCGAAAAGAAGGAGGACGTCAATAAATGATTTTAATCGTCGGTAATCAACATGACGACATCCTTTATTTTGAAAGCGTCATGTCTAACAAGAAAGAAGAACTCATTCTTGGTAAATACCCAGTTACTGTGGGTACGATCTTCAACCAAGGTGTCGTTTTAGTGGACCAAGTCAAAACTAACTATGTTAGTAGCGCTTTAATCCTCCATCTCATTGAGAAGTATTTCATCTTCTTAATCTTTAATGTCGGTCGTTGCATCGCCTTCACCCATGATGTTAAACCATCAGAAATCGCTATCTCTAAGAGAGTAGTGGCGGGAGACGTTGACCAAATTAACGAAGACAATGTTAAATTCGGTCAAATTCCTGGCTATGAACAAGTGTTCGTCTGTCAAGATGACGTCATCGGTTATTTAACTGATGCCTTTGAAAAGAGAACATTTAGCAAACTCAATGTTTGTAATTATATTTCTACATCTGTGGACTATCACCGTGTTAATCAAGTTGATCACTTAAAAGAATGTGAACACTTACTTGGTTTCGCTAATAACGTGGTCTTTGATAACAATAGTGCGGGATTAGCATTAGCCGCGGACTTAAAGAAAGTCCCATTTGTATCAGTGAAAGTTATTGAACGCTATATCGATGGTGATAAGAACATTAACACCTACTTAAAAGCGCTCAAAGAATACACAAATATCGGTAAGGCCGTTGTTACTTGTATTGGTGATATTGGCCATAACGAAGTCATTACCGAAGGAGGAGGTAAATAAGATGGATAGTAAACAACCTCAAAAACGCTCTATAAACGTCTTTTTAAGCCGTATCACTATCTTCCCTATCGTTTTCTTTATCGTCCTTCTAGGCGGTGTTGCAGCGTTTTCTATCCTGTTTATCAAAACAGGGATGATGCTTTATTTCTACTTACTCATCGCTTTTGGTGTTTTATTCTCAGGCGCCTATATCTTTTTCTCCGTTTTCACATCTCGTAAATTCAATGCCTTATTTGTGAAGGGTTTATATGATGTTACTCTTTCCAATTTAAGAAACATGACCGATAACGAAAGCGTTCTTGAAAATTATCCAACTAACTCCTATGAAGAATTCGCTTCCTTGAATAGAGAGGTGGAAACTTTAAAGAAAGAATTAGATACTTCCACATTAATCGCTAATTCGGTTGATTTTTCTCATATCGCTTTAGATTATTTCGACTTTGAACATAACGTTGTTTATTTAAGAAGTTTCAAGAAGAACATTGAGCGTATTATCTTCGCGTCACAAAACTATCGTAACTTATTGATGGAACTATATTACGAGCTCAATGATGACACCTTAAATAACCAAGAAATCGATTACTTATTAACATTAATGCGTAAGTACTTTGGTAATTACCAAAATGTCGTCTATATCGTTAATGATAATAGAAAGTCATTATTCTTCTATTTCCCACGTATTGACTCTGTCAGTAAAGTGCGTGAGCAATTAGAAATGGTCTTAAAGAGTGCGACTATTAGTAAACGTACCCCAGAAGGTATCGCTAATTTGGCCGCACACTTCTCAGTCGTTTGTTATCCATTCTCTGATGTCCATGAAATGTTCCCAGACTTAGAGTATGCCAAACGCCAAGGCGAAAATATTAACTTCTACTTACCAAACCGTTTAACATCCTTAACGGACAACATGATTCTTAAGAACTCCATGAACTTAAATACCATGTCCAAAATGTTAGCACCTCTTCTTAAGTTGAATCTCTCTTTAGAGAACAGTTCTAAAAACTTAGAAGAAGTGGAAAAGGTTATCCGTTCGGTTCGTCTATACTTTAACTTAGACTACGCTGGTATCATTTCTTATGACGAAGTCAAAGAAAACTATTTCTTCTCTTATCAATTACAAGATAAGAAATTACCACCTTTAAGTAACACCAATTACATTGAAAAAGAATTCGTCCAAGCGATGAATGCGGCGAAAGATGAAGATGATTCCTATTACTTCTCATTTAGAAATAATGCGAATAACTCTTTAGGCCGTCACCTCGACAGAGTGGGCCTAGAAAGTGGTATGTTCTACATACTTAACGATGGTGATGTCGTTTTAGGCGCAATCTATTTCTTCAACCGCGATAAAGAATTCCATATCGACTCTTATATCCAAGAAGCCCTTGTGGTCTTATGTGACAAGATCGCCGCGATCTTATTAGGCGAACGTCGTGACGAACAAGTGCGTAACTCCATGCAAGAAATCGAATCGTTGTTAAAGCTTTCCGAATTTGCGACATATCGTATCTCTAATGGTGACTATCGCTTATTAAGAACTTCTAACACAATGAAAGACTTCTTCTCTAACAAGATTGAGTTAGGCGAGAAGTGCTATAAAGTCTTATATGGTCTAGATAAACCATGTCACGACTGCCCTCTTTTAACAGGAAATAAGAAAGTTAGTAAGATTAAAAACTTCAACTATGAGACATCTTTGGTCTTAGAAAATCGTGATAGTCCATATCACGTTATGACCTTAAAGAATATCCATGAAGAAGACAGCGATCAAAGATATAATCCTGACTTACTCGTCAATTCTTATCCATCCCTTGTCGAAGCTTTAAATAACTGCTACGAAATCAATGGCAAAGGTTACTTATTATTACTCCGTATTGATAATTTAAGTGACTTAGTGACGGTCTATGGTTCAGAAGGCTATTTAAATGTTATCCGTCACTTTGTGACTAGCATCAAAAAGAAACACAACAACTTAGAAAATATCTATTTCTTCAACAGCCAGACTTTAGCCTTACTCTTCACTGAATATGGTCAAGTCGACATCATCAGTGAATGTGAAAAGATCTTTAGCATTGGCCAAAAGGTCTTAAGTGGTGCAGATGATAACCACATCCAAGTCAGACTCACATACTTACCAATTGGTTATCCACGTTCCTATCCAAACGCTCAAAGCGTTTTGAAACAAGCGGATCAATTTGCAAACCGTGGTAAATACGAAATCAATAAAGACTTCATCTACTTTGATGATAGTAACTATTCCAGAAGTGCGAACAGAGAAGAATTCTTACTCGCCGTTATTGAAAGCTCATTCGCTAAGAAAACATTCAACGTCATGCTTCAACCAATGTGTGATGCGAGAAGTAAACGTATTTATGGCGCTGAACTTCTCTTACGTATTACCGATGGTTTCACTAATATCGCTATCCGTCCAGATGAATTAGTTAACGTCGCTGCGGAACACGATAAGATTGGTGTTATTTCTAATGCCTTACTTGATATCATCGCTGGTATGTGGCAACAATATGGTTCCGTTATCTTTAATAACTTAGGCTTTAAACGTTTGAGTTTAAATACCGATTACTCATTCTTTACCGATGAGAACTTCTTTAAAGATATTAAAGACTACATTGATAATGTGAACCTACCAAAGAACTTCTTATCATTTGAAATTCCAGAAAGCGATGTTTCTAACCACATTAAGGAATTCCCAAGTATTGCCCGTCAATTAAACGCTTTACATATCGTCTTGGTGTGTGACCAATACACTGGTAGATTCGTTTCCTTACAAGCCTTAAAAGACATCGGCTTTGACGAAGTCAAGATCTCCCGTAATATCGTCAACCACATCGATAGTGACCGTCAAAGATATAACGATATTAAGACGCTTTTATACAACATTAGAAACGTTGGCTTAAAAGCCTCTGTCGTTGGTGTCGAAAACATCGACCAATACATCTTATTAAAAGAAATCGATCCAACCGCTTTGATGCAAGGTTACTATTTACATAGACCACTTGAAAAACAAGCTCTTATTGAAGCGATTCGTAGTAGTAATAAGTAAAAGTCTTAACCAATTAAGAAATCTTCTTCGACGTAGTGATATTTGCTCTTATCATCGAAGCGCATTTTGCTGCCCAATAATTGGAAGAAGGTAATTGGTCCAAGACGACCGATAAACATCAAAATACAAATCACAAGTTTACTGCCCACAGTTAAGTAAGGTGTGACACCGGTTGAAACACCAACGGTACCAAAGGCAGAGAAGACTTCATATATGAGCGCTGCTGGAACAGTGCTCTTTAAACCTAACGCGGTTATATCGCTGTTTTTGTTTTCAAATAAATAGATAGCGATGAAACTAATGAAAATAGTGGCGACCGCTAACAAGACGAGGGACATTGCCTTAACAATCACTTCATTGGAGTAGCGGCGGTGGAAGGAAGACACTTTGTTACGTCTTGCTAAGTAGCAAATCATCGCTAAAACAATAATGTATAAGGTCGTTGTTTTGACACCACCTGCAGTACCTAATGGGTTACCACCAAAGAACATTAAGAAGCAGGAGAATGATTTTCCTAAAACACTTAAACCATCTTGATCAGTTGTCGCAAATCCTGCGGTTCTACATGTCACAGATTGGAATAAAGCATTAAATGGTGACTTAAATCCTTCACTAGCGAAGAAGACCACAAAGCCAAGGGCTAATAAGATGCCAGTCATCATTAATGAGATCTTAGTAAACACTCTAAATTGTTTGAATTTACGTTTAGTAAAGATATCAATGACGACGACAAAGGAAATACCACCCGCGACGATTAAGAACATGATATAGGAGCACATATAGTAATAAGCCCATGTTGGCATATTATTGATAAATTCAGATGCTCCAGCACCTCTTACTAAGGAAGAACTACCAAATAAGTCAAACCCAGCGTTATTATAAGCGCTCACAGAGTGGAATAAAGAATACCATAAAGCTTCTGGAACGTTGTTACAAGACGACAAGAAGACAGGTAAACCAAGTAAGAAACCAAAGACTTCAAAGCTGAAAGAAATTAAAATAATCTTTCTCACGAAAGAAACAACTTCCGCAGCTTCTTCGCTGTTAACCATGACCGATAGTAATAAACGGTCTTTAAACTGAAGTTTTCTGTAGAACAAGGTGATAAAGAATGTTAATAAGGTAACGAATCCTAAACCACCGATTTGAATGAGGGCTATTAAAATCACTTGGCCCGCAAAAGTTAATTCGGCAGTGGTGCCACCAATACCTTGCTTAAAGCTATTTAAACCAGTCACGCAAGTGGCGCTAGTGGCTAAGAACAATGAATCGACAAAATCACCAAAGTTATGCGCTGTACGAGAAAATGGCATCATTAATAAAACAGCGCCAATAAAGATAATGGCAACGAAAGACAAAATAACTAGTAGATATGGGTTTAATGCTTTCTTTTGTTTGTTCATCACCGATAGTATATACGCCTAAAAAGAAAAAATAGCAAGTTTTTAATGCTTGCTATTATTTCCATTCGTTAGGAATTATTCGATTTGTTTTAAACCAATCAGTATCTTTTAAGATAACGGAATTGTTGCTTCCGGTTATCGTATATACACTTCCGTCTTCGCAGTGGAAATTAATATTTCCATTCATGGATTTGTATCCTTTATCGTCATCACTATAAACTGTTGTCACATAAACGCTTGATGTGTATTTTGCAATCCTATCGACAGCCTCTTGCGCTGGGAAGGTGTGTTCAGAGTTTGGTAATCCGCCTGATGATTTAACGTATTCATCGCTACCAGCACAGCAGCACACACAGACATTCTTTGGTTTTATTTCACTCAATAACTTGTCTGTATTCGCAGTATAACTACCATGATGGCCACCTTTGAATAGTTCGACTTCTGGCAAATCATTCAATTCAGCAAGTGATTCCTCGCCTTTTGCTTCTAAGTCTCCAGTAAAGAGATAATTGTTGTTTCCTTGAGTGAATAAAGCACACACGGAGTAGTTATTTTCATCTGAAGAAGTCTCACGATAGAACTTCTGATCAAGGATTTCCATAGTGATTCCTTCGCCTAATTGATAGACTTTTTGTGCACCGTTTGTTCCTTGAATGCAATCGTTAGCGGTGTAGTGGTGTGCAATATCACCTGAAGCGATTTTTTCATCTCTAAGTGAAACGTAATTGTTATAAATAGAGCTTGTGGCGTTAGTTAAAGCAAAATCAATTAAAGTATCGATTCTATAGTGCTTTAAAATACCTTCGTCTTTATTAGAACCCACAAATCCCGCGATATGGTCTTGGTGAGCGTGAGTGGCAATGACATATTCTAAAACACCATCAGCGCAATAATTATCAACGAAGTCCGCAATAGTTGTAGCGCTATTTTGTCTGCTACCAGCGTCAATCAAGATATCTTTATCACCGGCTTTAATGAATGTGCAGTCACCAGTATATTGATTTCCTAATTCTAGGAAATTGATATCGATAGCGCCAGCAGCACCTTCATAATGGGATCTACTTGTTTTTTGGCTTGTACTTTGATTATTTCCGCCATTTCCAGCTAAACGTGGTTCGATAAAGTACTTATAACCAAAATATGCCCCAACACCAAGACCCACTAACAAAAAGACAACAAGAAGAGCAATCATAAATCCTTTAGGATTGTTCTTTGCCATTTTCTTTGCACCTTTAACTATTTGCTTACTAGTAATGGTGGTGGTTTTCTTTTTGCTTGGGGATTTCTTCGTGTCCATAATAAATACCTCAACTAAATTATAAAAAAATGCTGATGCATAAACATCAACATTTTTATTTTTGATTCAGTTAGATTAGAAGAAAACTTCTCTTGCTCTTTGTTTTGTTTCGGAACTAACAGAGAATGGGATACGTGTGGTGTAACCTTTTTTAGCCGCAACAATCATATATGTTGGCCAACGGAAGATTAAGCCGTTCCATTCAAGAACTGTGTCGTTATAAACTTCACGAGCAGCAGTGATTTCTTTTTGTAAGTAGCTGTTTTGTTGCATCGCCATGGCGATTTCTTGGTGAGCCTTGAGTTCTGGATAGGCTTCCATAGCTACGTTAATTTTGCTATTAACGTTTTCAAGAGCAGCGGCTTTATCGTTGAGTGATTGACCACTGGAACGCGCTTGAGCGATTGCTTTGAATGTTTCTTCGTCTAATTTGGTTGCTTTGTTCACTAAAGCCGCCATATTTTCTAAGATAACGACTCTTTGTTCTAAGTAGTTATCAATTTGAGAAGCATCGTGTTGAATCTTTTGTTGTAAGCGGGCTAAATAGTTTCTCGCTTTGACCTTCATGGCTAAGAAGATTAATCCTGGGATAATACCTAAGACCCATAAGATGATTTCGAATACTAATGAACCAGGGCCAACTTTAACAGCGATTTGTTTGTGAATAACGTTAACGTCATTACCTTTTTCACTAACTGGACCAGTTAATTCGTCTAATTCGTTTGCCATAAAAATTCCTCCTTAATTATTTTCCTTTTCTAAGTAGTTATTTAACTCATTACTATCATAAGAAGAAACATTGTTTCTTGGTAGGAATGAGACTAAACCTTTCTGATATATTATAATACCTTTTTCACTTAAACGTGAAAGGAAATCGCGCAAGGCTTGATTTTGAATATTATAAGAGAACTTCTTTTGTGTGGTATGACATTCTTGAACCGCCATTGGAGTGACCTTTTCAAGAGGAATATATTCATACCAAACAACAGGGATTTGGTGCATATGACCATCACCACCCATTTTAGAAATGAGTTCTGTATGTGGGATGGATTTATAGGAGTGAGCGTGGATATTAACCATATCACCTTTATCGCCATTTCTTCTAATGAATTCTCTTTTTAAAATAGCAGGAGTGCTACTATCAGCGTGTTTGAAGTTACTTTGATCAAATCTATTAGCCATCACTTCTGTTTCAAAAGAAGTTAAGTTTGGATCAACAGTGCCTTTGAAGATTTCTTCAAACGCCATATGTTGTTGATATAAAGGAATGGAAAGCAGCGGCGCTAAATCAAAATAGAAGTTAGCAAAGTATCTATCGCAATAGTTGATAAAGAACTTTCTCGCGGCTTGATAATCGTAGTTATTGAATCTCTCTGGATCACCATCAATATCAGCGTTTTGCATATGTGCACTCTTAATATAATTAAGCTCTTTATTCTTGATGAATTGGAAATCATCACCAAAACCTGATTGCTTATTTCTTAATAAATTAAGCATGTTCTTTTGCGCTAATGGGGTGAAGAGTAAGCGGAATTCAACATCGTTATCTCTGTTGGTGGCGTTAAATAACGCTTCAAACTCAGTGTTACCCATCATCGTTAATGGTTTAGCGCTAAGTGATCTATTCTTGATCTTTTTATCTAAGCTCTTTTCATAACCCTCAACATATTTTTTAAGTTGCTTATCGTCATATTTGCTCGCTTCAACTGGGCTACGAGAGAACGATAAACGAGGAGCGGCTTCGTTACCATAGACAAGCCAAGTTTCATTAAAATACTCAGGACGTGGCTTTGTTACGGACGCTGTTAAGGTTTGGGTGTGGGTAATCATATGACGGTTTTTACCACTTCCAACCCAAGTGGTCCAGTGAATGGTAATGGAACCAGTATAGACATGGTTTCTTATTTCTCTTACAAAGTTTCTTTCCACTAAGAATGGGTTACCTAAAATGGAACCTGATTGCACGAATAAAGATGAGATATTATCTTCGTTTTCTGAGAAGCCATATTTTTTCTTTAAATAATAGAATTTATTTTGGTCAAAATATTGGTCCATCTTAATGAGGGGAATGGTGTCCGTTAAAATCTTCGCAGGAATATTCCAGTCATAGTCATCATTAAGTGGTTGCATTTGGCTTCTGGCTTCAGAGAGTAATTCGTCCGCTCTTTTTTGGAGTTTAGCTAAAGCTTCTTCGACTTTTTGAATCTTCTTCTTTAAGTTTTTGGATAAGAAGATAAAACCGACACCCGCACCAAGACAAGCGACGATAATTAAAATGAGCCACCATTTGAAATTAGCGATTGTCACAAATAAAGTGATTAATGCGGCTAAGAAGAAGGCCACAATCATGAAAATGACAAAACCTCTTAAACCTTTTTGGCCACTAATCTTATTCTTAGTTTGATCGATTTTATTACGATACTTATTTAGTTCGGCAACTGTTAATTCGTTAGCAGCGATATCGATATTGTTTTTTGTGGTTAAACCATCAAAAAAGTTGCATACCGCATCATGGTAGGCATCTTTTAAGAAATAATCATAAGCCTTTATCGGTTCGGTTAAATCGTATTCTTGGTTCATAAATTATTTAATCCTTCATAAGCCGTTTTCGCGATATTCATAAAATGATCAGCGACCGCTAAGAAATTGAAGTGATGCTTTTCACCTTCTTTACGGTAGTGTTTGATGATGGCCACTAAATACCATTGCATTGAAACGAATATTCTCCACAAATAGAACTTTCTTGTTTGCTCAATGCTTGGATTACCAAAGTAGGCTCTTAAAAGTCTTAAGCCATCGTTAACATCGTTATTTGCGAAGCAAGCAATATCATAAATCTCAGTATTGTTGGCCATGAATTCAAAGTCAATCATGTAATAGTGACCATCTTTTGGATTAAAGACGATATTGCTCTTTTGAAAGTCGTTATGAGAAAGGACTTTTGGATCACTTTCTAAATACTCTCTATTAGAGAAAAGCAATTCTTTAAAAGCGCGATAATCATCGCTTAAATCACAGAATTCTAAAGCTTCTTTTTCAAAACCTAAGAATCTTTCAAATGGTTGATAATCTAAATTACTTTTAAGTCCTGATTGATGTAATTTTCTTAAAATACCAGCGACTTTTTCTTCGTTATAGTTATCGAGGTTATTAAGTGATTCGCCTTCAATGAATTCGTTAATCTTAATACCAGAAGGGATATCAAAATAAACATTTTTACTAGTAACCCCTAATGGGTAAACGATATCAAGGTGTCTTTTTTCTTCCTTGCGGTTGACCATTTCGTTAGCCTGAGGAGTGGGCATATATAAAATATATTTCTTGTCTTGATAGTCCACTAAAAAGGAACCATTCATCATGCCCCCAAGAATTTGTTTTTCAATTTGAGCGCTTTCGCCCAAATATTTTTTAATAATATTTTCTTTTTCCATATTGCCAAAAGAATAGCACTATTAAAAATAGAAAACAATTAAAATGCCTTCTATTTTAAGTTATAAACTATTACTCTAAGTCATCCAACATGATCTTATGAACATGATCGGATAACTCAGCAGAATTCATATTAGCGTAGTCTTCTTTATATAAGACTTGGACTACTCTCATTTCCACTCGTGTTTTCTTGAATGGGAAGTTCTTATGAATCTTGAGTGTATTTCTCATGGTCACAATGACAACTGGACATCCCGTTTTAGTGGCGATATTGAAGACGCCATTATGGAATTCAGAGAGAACGATATGTCCGTCTTGCCTACTTCCTTCCGGATAAACACCAACAGAGGAAGCGCCTGAACCAATTAATTCTGCCGCTCTTTTGAATTGTTCAAGAGATTGTAACTTATCGCTACGATCGACAGGCATATAGCAGTTACGCCACATTAAGCGCGCTGCTAATGGAATCTTCATATTGCTGTCTTTAGTAATGAAAGCGAGATCTCTTTTCTTTAAAACTGCCGCCACAATCATTGGATCGAATTTGGATTTATGATTGCTGACTAATAAGAATGGTTCATTAGGAATCTTTTCTAAACCGACTTTTTTGACTCTGACTCTAGCGTGGAAATCAACATATTCCATGCCATTATTCAATAAGAATCTCGCCCATTTAGATGGCTTATCATATTTCTTTTTATAGGAAGATATGATTCTGCCGTTGATATCATAGAAGATCCAACAGATACCAATACCAGCGACATAGCCTGCAAGAAGCATCACTAAAGGACGATAGAAATCGTACCATTGATGGACAGGCCAGAAAGTGAAAGCACTAGAAATCGATAGTGCTAATGCGGCAATAACCGCAATAATCGAAGCAAACATTGTTATTCAGCTCTGCTTGGTGGGACTAATTTGATAGCGGCTGGGCAAACTTCAACTGTGAATTCTTTACCTCTGATCATTTCGCCATCAACACAAACGTCGAATTCTTCCGCGGAAACCATTTTGATTTCTTTGGCTTGACGATAAACGAATTTCTTTCTTGGTTTATCTAAGTGTTTACCTTTGGTATAGGTACCAATAATCATACCTAAACCGATTAAGGTCATGGTCTTCATGACGCAGACATCGATTAAACCATCGGTGTTATCGCTCTTTGGTGCGCATTTGAATTGGCCGCCAACCCATTGACCTTGGGCTAAGGTGGTTAAAAGTAATTGTTTTTCATTGAGTTTTTCACCATCAGCGAAAACTTCAATGTTGTTGAAACGACCATGTTTCATCGCATCATGCTTTAAGGCATAGTCATAAGGATTGGTGCCTTCTTTAACTTTCTTTGGGAAACCGTGTTCTTTATAATAGCTACCACGTGCACCGACAATGGCGTCGAAACCAAAGTTAATGACGTTAATGGAATACCATGGTTCTTCTAAGTTGCCACCAGAGATTTTGCTTAAGTCGATTGGTTTGGCTTCACCTTTGATTAATGGAGTAAAGTCACGATACTTTTCAATCTCTTCATTGGTTACACCATATGTTTTAACAAAGTCATTGCCTGTACCAATTGGTAAGATGGCAAGTTCAGCGTTCTTAGCACCCACTAAGCCATTAGCGACTTCGTGGACTGTGCCGTCACCGCCACAAGCATAGACTCTCACTGTATCTTTTTGTTTTGCTAAATATTTCTTTAAAAATGGAATAACGCTTCTTGGACCTTCTGTTTCATAAACTTCATAGTCTAAGCCAGCGAATTTTTCGTCGATGATCTTTCTAAAAGGTTCAGTGCCTTCATTTTTACCGGCGCCTGGATTAAAAACGATTAAATGTTTCATTATTAAAATGTCCCCTTACTAATATTGAAAATATAGCACAACCTAAATAAAAATAGTATCTACTTATTTTTCAGGGTGTGACAAATAGATAAAAATGCTATCAATATTTGATAAATATTCTTATAATTAAGTGGCTATGAAAAAACCAAACAAATTAGCGTTATTATTAGGTACTGCCGCCCTCTCATTGACCGCGTGTTCTGAAGGACCGTCTTTACTTTGTTTAGAAACAAGTGATTCTAATCAATATAACGAAGGCATGTGTTATCAAATCTCTAGAGGTGATAGTATTGATTCTCTCTATCTCATCAATCTCTCCTTTACAGAAGAAGGTAGTGATATGGAGACATATGATATTACATGGAATACCAAACTCAAACCAGCATACTTTACTTTATCTGCGAGTTTGAAAGGTAAAACTGTTACAACAGTTTCACGTTATAACAGCCGTATCATGAAGGTCAATATCAAAGGAACTTGCGAAGATCCAACTGCGACCTATGGTTATGTCAAAGTGAGAAGTGATGCCTTTACCGCGGTTAGTAAACGTGCAAAAGGCGTGTATTACATATTTGGCTATGTTTCTATTGGTAACGAACAAGGATTGGCAACAAAACCAGCGGACATCCCAAATGAATAGTGTTTATCAAAAAGTAGTAGAGGCCTTAAATAATCATCAAGTCATTGCGTTTCCTACAGAAACTGTTTTTGGTTTAGGTGTTTTTTATGATGATCAAGAAGCCTATGAACTTTTAAATAAAGTTAAGCAAAGAAGAGAAGACAAGCCCTACACAATGATGCTCGCGGATGTAAACGCGATATCTACATATGCTTATGTCGATAAGAAATATCAAAAACTTATAAGTAAGTTTATGCCTGGTTCATTAACTATCTTAGTGAAGAGCAAAGAAAATGTTCCTAATTATGTCACGCACAATACAGGCATTATTGGTATCAGAGTTCCAAGCAACAAAGAAGCCTTAGATTTATTAGCGTATATTAAGAAACCACTTTTAGTCCCATCTGCGAATAAAGCGGATCAAAAGCCAGCGCTTACTGAAGGTGAAGTTAAAGAAATCTTCAAAGATGAAATCGCTGTTGTCGTTCCAGGTAAAATCAGTAGTGGAGAACCTTCCACGATTATTGATTTAACAGGGGAAGAGATTAAATTAGTAAGAAAAGGTCCAATCTCTTTAGAAGAATTGAACCGATACTTATAAATCAATCTGAGAAGTCTTTGTCTTCGACAATATAGAAGTGATAATCAGGGAACCTTTCAATAAGGTTCTTTTTTATTTCTTCGATTAACGCTGAAGAGTTTTTGTCTTTAAAGTCTACGATGACATCGAATGTAATTGTTTTCGCTTCTTGGTCACAATAGAAACCATGCATTTGCTTGATTGTTGGATGATCCAAAACTTCTTTTTTAATCGCGTCTCTAATCTTAGCAATTTCTTTATTGCTAGAATTGGAGGCATAAACACCGACAGTCATAATAATGCCGAACTTTTCATAGACTTGATACGCAATGTTTCTAGTTAATGGATGAATTTCTTTCGCGGTCATCTTATCATCCACTTCGATATGAATAGAACCAATACCTCTATCTGGACCATAGTTATTAACAATCAAATCGTAGGCGCCTAAAACTTGTTCATTTTCACACACTAAATGCTTAATTGCTTCAGCGGTTTCTTTACTTGTTCTTTCACCGATAATGCTGCTTAAGGAGTTTCTTAAAACATCAATACCAGACTTCAACATGAATAAACCAATGATGGCACCGATATAACCTTCAATGACTGCTTTTTTATCAGAAGCAAACCAC
Organism: Bacilli bacterium; assembly: GCA_017651165.1. Lineage (GTDB taxonomy): Bacteria > Bacillota_I > Bacilli_A > RFN20 > CAG-826 > RUG14515. The sequence goes on along the minus strand of JAGCDH010000021.1, from coordinate 15,407 downwards.
ACGATAATAGATACTAAAGTGGCGAATGAAAGTAACGCATCAAATAAAGCGTCGACGCCACTTCCTTTAAGTGCTTCGCTATTAACTTTTTTACCAACGTGACGGAAATATAGGCCTAAAACGATCTTCACAATAACCGCAACACCAATGAGAATCACGGAATAAACTTCAAATGTCGGTTGAACTTTATTAACAATACTCATGATGGACTCATAAATCGCTAAACCACCAGCGACAAGAATGATAATTCCGATAACTAAACTGGTGACATATTCGATACGTCCATGGCCATAAGGATGTTTCGCGTCTGGCTTCTTTTGTGATAATTTGGTGCCAATAACGGTAATAGTGCTTGATAAGGCATCACTTAAGTTGTTGACTGCGTCCATGATGATGGAAACAGAAAGCGCGATTAAACCAACCACGAGCTTGATAGCGACAAGTCCGAGGTTTGCTAGGATACCAATGATACTGGTTCTAACAATAATCTTGCTTCTATTTTGCATAACTATTTCTTTAATGCTTCTTTAATCGCGTCTTCAAAACTTTCTGGCTTTTCAGTTGGGCCAAATCTACCCAAGAATTCACCGTTTCTACCAATTAAGAATTTGGTGAAATTCCATTTAACTCTTTTAACCTTCCCTTTTTCATTTTGAGAACAGAGATAAACGAATAATGGATGGGCATCTTTACCATTCACATTGATCTTCTCAAATTGTGGGAATTTGATATTGAATCTTAATGTACAGGCTGTATGTATTTCTTCACTTGTGCCTGGTGCTTGTGCAAAGAATTGGTTGCATGGGAAATCTAAGATTGTAAATCCTTCATCTTTATATTTTTCGTATAAAGTTTCAAGACCATCATATTGTGGTGTGAATCCACATTTGGTCGCGGTGTTCACAATCAAGACCACTTGGCCTTTATAAATGCTGAGATCAACTTCATTGCCTTTATAGTCATTGGCTTTGAAATCATAAATACTGCTCATAATAATTCCTCCTATAAGAAAAAATGATAGTAATACTAAAAAACAATATATTCAAAAACTACTTGTTTTTGTAAATTAATTCAGGTTCACCGATAATGACTTTAACATTATTAGCGATATCTTTAGTTAAAAAGACGTTAGAACCAATAGTGACGTTATTGCCAATATTGATTGGGCCTAATAAAGAAGCACCAGCATAGATGGTGACATCATCACCAACTTGTGGATGTCTTTTAGCACCTCTTAACTCTTTCGCGTTGCTTAAAGAAACAGCGCCTAATGTCACACATTGATAGATTTTTGCTCTTTTACCAATCGTTGAAGTTTCACCGATGACAATACCTGTACCGTGGTCAATAAAGAATGGATAGGAGATATGCGCAGCTGGATGAATATCAATGCCGGTATTAGAATGTGCAACTTCAGAAATGAATCTCGCTTGGACTTTATATCCTAATTCATATAAAGCGTGACTAATACGATATATTTCGATGGCTCTATAGCCAGGATACGCTAATTTGATTTCTTCTGTGCTAGTGGCGGCAGGGTCACTATCTAAGAAGAACTCTAAATCTTCTTTTAAAACATTTTTAACAAGGTTTAAAGCGCCGACAAAAGAATTATAAGTTGATTCGTTATTCTCAATCGCAGTCTTATATGAATTAGCTAAATCATTTTCTTCGTCATTAACGAAGGCTAATGCATCATCTAAAAATTTACAGAGATTTTTCTTGTTAAGCACCATACTTTTAGCATTTTGGCATATATGAACTTAAATTACAAATGATAAACATTAGAAAAAATGATAAAATTACTCAGTAAATCCTTGGAGAGAGATTATGAAAAAAAGACTTCATCTACTGATTATTATCGGTTTATTACTGGTCGGCTTTATTATCGGATCATTCTTCGATCTACAAATTGATAAAGCCTTATTTAATGAAAAGAATGGCTTTGGATTATTTATGGCATCTTTTGGTGTCTATCCTTGTTATATCTGTTTATCATTCATTGGTGGTGGACTTTTAAGCACCACATTAAGAAGAAAAGAATTAAAGCTTTGGCTTAAGATAGTTTGTTATGTATTAAGTGCAGTTGCGCTTGGCTTATCCGTCTTCCTCTGCGGAAGAGAATGGCCATCCACAAACGGGCATGACGTTCCTAAATTAGCGCCTCTTAGCTATGCTATCTGCGCTATTGTGTTCAGTGGTTGCTTCTGCGGTGGTTATTTTGTTTGCCGTAAAGGTGATGCCAAACAACTGTGGGCAATTTGTTTAGTTTTAGGCATTGCTTACGCTATCTCACTCTTACCAGCAGGCTATGCGATTAAACTTATTATTCATAGACCACGTTATCGTATGGCTGTTTACTATGGTGGTGAAGATGCCTTCTACTATAACTGGTGGCAAATGTTCCCAGAATATAAAGACTTTATTGGTAAAACAATTGCTCCTGGAATCACACTTACCAAAGAAGAATTCAAATCATTCCCAAGTGGTCACTCCGGTGCCGGTATTGTTATCGCCGCGGTCTTACCATTTATTTCCAAATTCTTCCCAAAACTCAAAGGCAAAGAATTGTTCTTCTTCTATGGTGGTATCGCTTATGGCGCTCTCATGATGTTCACAAGATTAATGGTGGGTGCTCACTACTTAACCGATACATGCATGGGTGCTTTAATCGTCATGGTGGTCTTCTACTTTGCTAATGAAATCTGCATTAGAAAAGGTTTATTAGAAGATAAAAAAGAACCCGAACCAATTCCTCAAGCAGCGTAAAAAAACTATTTTCAATTTTGATAATATGTGTATACTAATTTTCCTATGGATTTTGCATTAATTATTATCTTTATGTTCGTGGCCTTCGCCTTGACCACCTTATTCAGAAAATGGGTTGATATTCCCACTCTTTTAGGTGTGGCGATTGGCTGTGCAGTTAATGCTAATATCTTTAATCCTCTTCAATACGGAATCGTAGTAGGGGAGTTTGTTTTTAGCATCGAAGTAGTGTTGTATACATTATTTATGTATACGATTGTAGTGAGAGTTCTTGATTATGGTTATCAAGACGCTAAAAAGATGACCTTAACAACCGTGGCCGCAATTATCATCAGTGCCATTATTGAATTATTCGCCGAATTAGCCAAGCAAGGTTTTGTCAAAGAGGTCTTTAGAGATTTCTCTTACTATCTATTCTCCTCAATTGGCACAATCGTTGGTGTTTGGATTTTAATCCTTATTACTATCAAACTCCGCAAATTAAAAGTTAGTGATTACATCATCCTTCCTTTATCAATTGCGGTTTCTACAATTATCCACGCCATCTTCTATTATGGTGGTATCGCTTTAGTGGAAATGAACGGGAACGTGTATACACTTTCGATGTTCTTAGGCTCACTGATTGGTAAGTCTGTATGTATCGCTTTAGCGGTATTCTGTTATTTCATTAATAAGAAATTCTGGGTACCAAATAATCTCGCTAAAAAAGAAGAGAATAATTCTGAGAAATAGGGGAAGGCTATGAAAAAAAGATTAGTTTCATCTTTAATTCTTGCCGCTATCTCTTTAACTTCTTGTTCATTTTCTCAACTTAAAGTTATCGAAAAAGATATCTCTGTTTATGACATTGACACCATTCAAAGTGATGGCCAATTAGCAGATGCTTTTCAAACTACAGTAAAAGCAGCCTTCAAAGAAGGTGAAGAACTGATCCCATATCTCACTCTCAAACAATATGCTTCATTATATGAAAGCCATTTTGCTAGCGATGTGAAAAGCGAAATAACCAATTATGGCTATGTCACATCCTGGATGGTTTATAAAGGTGAGGCACCTGTATTTGCCGCGCAATTCAGCAATGTCTCTAAAGAGATTATGATTGGTGGTAATCTTGAAGCGGCCTATGAAGATGACGATGATCCACGAGATTTAAAAGCCCTCAATTACGGTTTAAAAAACGATGGTAAGGCTCTTTTAATCGGTGGTAATGGCATGCTTTATTATTCTTACGCTAACTATGGCATTTCTTCTTTTAAATATAACGAGGATCGTTACTATCCATTAGGCCTTTTAGATTTAACATTTACTGATAGTTCATCTATCTACTTTACTTATAATTACAAACACATTATCTCTACAAGAGATACAGATAATTATGCTGAGAAATATTTCTATGACGAAGGCACTAATTATAGTTTTGATACACAAATGGAATCAATAGCAAACAACGCTCCTATTCCATCATATCTTCTTAAATACAATGCTGGTTTATTTTTATACACGATGGATAACCTTTATGGTCTAAAGGATTATAAAAATATCAAATCATTCTCCAGCTACTATAAAGCAAAAGGCTTCTATAACGGCCTATTTTCAAAAGATGGTTCGTCTCGACCACAGGCCTATGCTGATGCTTTAGCCATTCTTGATGATGGTCATACTGCTTTAGTGAGCACAAATAAGGCCTGGGGTGATAGCGATTTCCAAAGACGTCGTTATGGTGAAGCCACTAGATCTCGTGGCATGTTAAAAACAACACTCGAGTATCATCGTACCCAAGCATACAATGCTTATGATGAACATAATAGAGTGGTTCCAGAAAAGGATATCTTATATAGCAGTGATGGCAAAACCGCATTGTTCTCTTTTGATTCCTTTGCTTTTGGCACATCATCTCAAGTCTTTAATGACGATGACACTATCAAAGATAGCGCTAAAACATATGATACATTCTTCAAACTCATTGATGCTTTTGACAGAATGAAAGCCAAAGGTGGAGTAGAGAATGTCATTATTGATATCTCCATCAATGGTGGTGGTGTGGTCGGAATTTTGATTAAACTCCTTGCTCTTATCTCAAAAGATAACACCGGTTATTTCTGTTTCTATAATCAGGCATCTGGTCAAGCCTCTATTTATGATTCTAAAGTCGATAGCAACGGTGATGGTCAATATGACGTTAATGATTGCTATGGTAATGATTTCAATTTCTATATTTTAACAAGTGATTATTCATACTCTTGCGCTAACGCTTTCCCATGCTTAGCCCAATATCAAAAGACCGCTAAAATCATTGGCCAAAAGAGTGGTGGCGGTGAATGTGCTGTGGCAGTCCATTATCTACCAAATAGCGAGTACGTGTATCATTCTTCCAATCTCCACATCGGTTATGTGGACGAAGAAAAAGAAATGTTCCACGGCTTTGAAGGCGGTGCTACTCCAGACATCCCTATCGAGATCAACCAAGATTTCTATTCAGTCGATAAACTTAATAATATTATTAAAAACGCTTAATCAGTCTTTTTACCAAACCATATACCAAAGTATTTTATAAAAATAATCGTTGATATAATTTGCATTTTTCTTATAATTTTTTTGTACGATAAAAGGAGTTCTTTATGGATAACAAATATGTCAAATGGCATTCTCTACTTAGAATGTTTGGTGCTTTATTAGCCATCGTTATCTTTATTTCCATGTTTGTCGCGGCGCAAGTCGAAGATCCATCTGGTACATTTGATTTTAGATTCTCAAATGGTGCTTTCTTCGGTGGTGATTATTGCAAAGGTAATGTCTTTGCGTTCTTTGGCTATTTATTCGTCTTCCTCGCAGGTCTCGCAGGTTTAGCTTTCGTGTTTGTTGACGAAATCATTGGCAAAGATTTAACAAAGAAATTATCTTACGTGGCTGGCGGTTTAGCCATCTTTGGCTCAATCTTCATCCTATTATTCTCACCAATGTTTAGAGCGATTAACAACAATTGGGCAATCGACTATGTTCGTACAACTGCCGCTCCAATTGTCTTTGGCATCTTAGGCCTTGGCGTTGGTGCGATTCAAATTGCTGCTCCAATCTTGGAAAAGAAAGGTCAATAATTAATGACAAATTAACCATCCATTGTGGTGGTTTTTTTGTGCCTTCTTTCTTTTTACAAACGGGGTATCGATGTAACATTTAGCCAATCTTCATCTACTTTGTAAAGTAAATATAAAAGAGTTGTTATAATATAAAGCCATACTTAAAGAGGTATTCATTATGTACACGCTTTTTACAGATACCGATTGCGACATTACTCCTGAGATTGCAAAAAGATACGGATATAAACTCATTTCTATGCCTTATACCATTGAAGGCGAACAGATTTTTCCATACGTTGATTTCAAAGAATTTGATTATAAAGAATTCTATGGCCGCTTAAGAAAAGGTGTGGTTCCAACCACAAGCGCTCTTTCGCCAGTCGAATATATCAATTACTTTGAACCTGAGTTTAAAGCGGGTAATGATATCCTCTATGTCCATTTCTCTTCCGCAATGAGTGCGACATTTAATTCCCTCAGATTAGCGTTAGAGGAACTCAAAGAAAAATATCCAGAACGTAAATTATATCAAGTCGATACCAAGGGTATTACCTTAGGCAGTTATAACATCTGCTTAAGCATTGGTGAACTTTATAAAAATGGTGCTTCTATTGAAGAGATTCAAGCCTGGGCGGATAAAGAAGTCGATAAGACCGCTTTCTATTTCTACGCTGATGATTTGAAGTTCTTTGGTAAGTCTGGTCGTGTTTCAGGCTTTGCCGCTTTCTTTGGTAACATCATTGGTTTAAAACCAATTATCTATATTGGTGAAGATGGTAAAATGGCCACTAAAGATAAATGTCGTGGTAGAAAACAAGCCTTACAAAAACTATTACAATACGTTATTGATCTAGAAGATGACATCAAAGATCATCGTGTGATTATTGCCCATTCTGATGCTTTGCCAATCGCCGAAGAATTCGGTGCGATGATGAAAAAGTATTTCGGTGAAGATTTAGAGATCGAATACGAAGTCGTCAATCCAACCGCTGGTAGCCACTGTGGCCCTAACGCCATTGGTGTGAGCTTCCACGCTAAACACAGATAAATAATCATATTATTTCTATTCTTTTATATATTGGTGTAAAATACATTTCGTAAATCGAAAGGAGATTTTTATGTATCGTAAAAATGCTTGGTTAAAATACAAGGACAACAAAGACGTCATGAACTTTGCTGAAGGATATAAAAACTTCATTAGTGTCGCTAAGAGTGAACGCCTTGCGGTTAAAGAAGCAGAAAAGCTTTTAAAGGCTAATGGTTTCAAAAACGTTGATGATGTCAAATCATTAAAAGAAGGAGACCGTGTCTACTTTATCAACAAGAAAAAGAATGTTGCCGCTTTCATTATTGGTAAAGAACCTTTAGAAAATGGTTTAAGAATTTTAGGCGCTCATATCGACTCTCCACGTCTTGATTTAAAAGAGAATCCAGTTTATGAATCAAAGGGCTTTGCTCTTGGTGATACTCACTACTATGGTGGTATCAAAAAGTATCAATGGACCACAATCCCATTATCTTTAGTGGGTGTTATTTGCAAGAAAGATGGTTCTATTGTTGAAGTTAATATCGGTGAAGATCCAAAAGATCCAATCGTTGGTATTACAGATTTATTGATTCACTTATCCGCCGATCAAATGTCTAAGACATTATCTAAAGCTATCGAAGGTGAAAACCTCGATATCACTTTAGGTTCTATGCCTCTTGATGAAGAGAGTAAAGAACCAGTTAAGGCTAATGTCTTAAAACTCTTAAAAGAAAAATACGGCATTGAAGAAGAAGACTTCGTTTCCGCGGAAATTGAAATCGTTCCAGCTGGTCCTTCAAGAGACTATGGTCTAGATAGAAGTATGATCGCTGGTTATGGTCACGATGATAGAAGCTGTGCTTATACTTCATTAATGGCTTTATTAGACACTAAGAAAGTTCAAAATACAGCCTGCTGTATCTTAGTGGACAAAGAAGAAATCGGTAGTGTTGGTGCGACAGGCGCTCAATCATTATTCTTTGAAAATGCGATAGCTAAATTAGCGGCGTTATCTAATTCTAAAAACCCATTATGGTCCGCTCGTGTTGCAATGGAAAATAGCAAGATGTTATCAAGTGATGTTAGTGCGGGATATGACCCATTATATGGTTATGTCAGCGACACAAAAAACGTTGCTTATTTAGGTGAAGGTTTAGTGTTTAACAAATACACTGGTAGAGGTGGTAAAGGTGGTAGCAATGATGCGATGCCTGAATACTATGCCTTTGTGAGAAAAGCCATGGACGACGCTAAAGTCAACTGGCAAAGCGCTGAACTTGGTAAAGTTGACCAAGGTGGTGGTGGCACAATCGCTTACATCTTAGGTAATTACAATATGAACGTCATCGACGCTGGTATCCCAGTTCTTAACATGCACGCTCCAATGGAAATCGTCAGTAAAGTTGACGTCTACGAAGCATACTTAGGTTACAAAGCTTTCTTAAAAGCTTAGGAGATAATTTTTATGGCTTACATAAAATGGATGGATGAATTAACCAAGGGTTTAAAGATTCTCTTCTCTATCTTATTCTTAGACCTTTTCTGGATGGTCTATCGTATCCTCAAACAAGCGAGAGCTAAAAACTGGTCAATGATGGTCGTATGGATTGTCATTGCCGTCTTCCTCACCTGGATTTGGTGGATTGTTGACCTCATCTTTGTGATTAAAGACGATAATGTTATCGAATTCTAATTTAAAAGAAACACCTTGAAAACCAAATAAATAGAAGCAAGGTGTTTTCTTTTTGCAAAACTCTTTACAAAAGAGGGGTAATAATATTATTATATTTAAGCAATTTGGCGGGTGTGGTGAAGAGGCCCAACACACCTGGCTGTGAACCAGGCATTCGTCAGTTCGAATCTGATCACTCGCCCCATGCAGTTATTAACAGCGAAAAAGCTTCGGCAATTCGCTGTTTTTCTTTGCCATCTTGCGCTACTATCTTTCTTTCAATTACAATGAGATTGTACGAATAACATAAGGAGTGTACAAAAAATGAAAATAAAAGCAATCATGAGCTTTGCTATGATTTTAGCTCTCACTGCATGCAGTGGTGGTGGCGCTGGCAAAGGTGAAAAGAAAGAAAAAGCAGATTTTGATAACGTTGCCGCTCAACGTGTCAAAGTCGCAGAATCAGGCTATAAAAAAGCCACAATGAAAATGAAACACTACCAAAAGATTGGTAGTCAAAAAGCCAATTTTAACTATACTATTACCTATCAGTTATCTAGTAGTAATGAATGGCAAGTTGTTGAATCGGATTTATCATCAACTCAATCCGGCTATGCAAGCTTCATTAATTTCACAATGGATAAAGCTGAACAATTCCTTACAACCTTGAAAGCCATGGCTGAAAATGCTGCTCCAACATACTATGTTGCAGAAACAGCATCTACTTTAGAAGTTTCTGGTACTGCAGACACCGCCAATATGAAAGGTAAAATCAGTGCTACTGCTAACTGGAACGAATATGGTATGTTAACAAAATGGCATGAAAAAGATGATTTCACAGAATATCAAGGCTATAAGAATGTCATTATTGAAGAAACACTAACATATACATATACAAAGTAATTAGAAAACTACGATACTAAAAAGGATGCCTCCAACCGAAGCATCCTTTTCTTTTTAAATTCGATCTAATTCTTTTCGGATAGCTTTTTCATTTAGGTTTTGTCCAATAAAGACGAGCTTAACTAATTTATCTTGATATTCATCGTTCCAATCGTGAGCGAAGTTTTCATCGTTTTCTCTTAAGTAATTAAGTTGTTGTTTACTTAAAGTAACTGAGTACCATTTTCTTGATTGAGTTAAGGTAATTTGTGAGCCTGCGGATTCATAGACATAGATATAGGCTGGATCATTAGAGAAGTAACAAATACCTTTCGCTCTAATGATGTGGTGTTTGCCGCTTTCATCTTTGGCCCATTTTTCAAATGCCGCAGCATCGAATGGTCTACGTCTATAATAGACGAATGTATTGATATCGTATTCTAAGGCTGTTCCTTCTTCTTCATTTTCCACGCCATGGTGATGGTGATGATGGTGGCGATGTTCGTGCTCATGATGATGTTCATGTTCTTCTTCATCTTCATCATCGTCATGATCATGATGGTGGTGTTCTTCTTCATCTTCATCATCATCGTCATGATGTTCAACGTCAGTGGACCAGTCTTCAAATTCTCTAATCCATGCCGCGGAGCCACTAGCCTCTTCGAAATTGAATAAGTTTGTATCGATTAAAGAATTAATATCAACTTCGCAGTAATCAGCGTCGATAATCTTCGCTCCAGGTTGAAGGGCTTGAATTGCTTTCTTAACTTTGACTAATTCTTCTGGTTTCACTAATGAGACTTTATTGAGTAAAACAATATCGCAGAATTCGATTTGTTGAATAACGAGATTTTCTAAGTTTTCCTCGCCACGTTCCGCCTCTTTTAAGGAATCACCACAACCAAATTCATCTCTTAAACGTAAGGCGTCGGTGACAGAAATAATTGCATCTAAATAATAGAATCTTGGTAAGTTTTGTTGTGCAAACTCATGTTCCATATAGGTAATTGTTTGCGCAATTGGAACTGGTTCACAAATACCTGATGCTTCAATCAAAATATGATCAAATCTTTCTTGTTTCACTAAGTCCGCTAATTGGGTAATTAAGTCTTTCTTTAATGTGCAACAAATGCAACCGTTTGAAAGTGCTACTAAGTTTTCATCTTTACTAGAGACTACGCCATTACCTTCAATGAGATCAGCGTCGATATTAACTTCACCGATATCGTTAACAATAACCGCCATTTTATGGCCTTTTGCGTTTTTTAAAATGTGGTTGATTAAAGTGGTTTTACCACTTCCTAAATAACCAGTAATTAATGTGATTGGGACGGATTTAAATTCTGACATGATTTTATTCCTCTTTCCGTTAGTTATTCTATCACATATATACAAAACGTATCGAAAAATGATAATTTTATTAACATTTTTGAATATAAGCCTATAATACTAGGCGAGGCGAATATTATGAAAGTAGAATTAACACTAGTCTTAGAAACAACCGAAAAAGCTCACGAAACCCTTGAACAAATTAGAGATGCTGGATTCAACGCCACTGTGATGAGCAGCGAATCTTTAAGACATGCTCTTGATTATTATCCAGGGGAACATCACTTTATCAATTTAAGGCACATCGAAGAACAAGAGAACCTTGAAAGCGTATTGTGTCTCTTTGTTATCGATGATCATCGTTTAGAAGAACTCAAATCAGTTATTAGATATTACACTAATAAGTTCCAAGATATTAAAGGCTTCATGTATTCTCGCTCTATCGACGATTACGAAGGATCAATCTAGAAATGGATTTCTCAATATTTGCTTATGTAGCCCTTCTTTTCTTTGTGGCTCTCTTATCAACGCGTTTAATGCGCGTCCTAAAACTACCTAATGTGACTGGTTACATCGTGACCGGTATCATCATGGGTCCTTTTGTATTCGGATTATTGTTCAATAGCTTTGATAACGTCAAAACTGGAATAATCTATGGTTTTATTAATGGACATGATGGAGTAGGTGGAATTAACTGGGTTTCGACAGTAGCCTTAGGCTTTATTGCTTTTTCGATCGGTACATCCTTTAAAAGAGCGACTATTAAGGCCTTAGGAAAAAGAGTTTTAGTTATCACCATATTAGAAGCTCTAGGCGCTTCACTTTTAGTGATTATCGCCTTAATGGTGGCCCATTTCGTTTTCCAAGAGCAAGTATCTTGGCAAATGGTGCTCGTCTTATCCGCGATTGCCAGTGCGACCGCACCTGCTGCGACATTAATGGTCATCAAACAATATAACGCTCGTGGTCCATTAGTGAATACTTTATTACCAGTTGTCGCGTTAGACGATGCAGCGGCCTTGATACTATTCGCAATTCTTTTCCAACTTGCTTCCGCTTTATCTGGAGGAACGATTTCTGTATACACGATCCTTGTCAAACCATTACTAGAAATCACTATTTCTTTAGGAATTGGCATCATTCTTGGCTTATTAATTAGTCTTATGAATGGTTGGTTTAAATCCAGAAACAATCGTTTGATTTGGTGTATCTTCTCTGTCTTTGCCGCTTTAGGTTTCTATTACTTATTTAGAAGCAATAAAATGGGCAATTTTGAATTAAGCTCCTTGCTCATCTGCATGATGGCGGGCGCAATATATACGAACTTTGTTAAAGATTCTAATAGGACATTAGATGTGATGGATCGTTTTACATCCCCAATCTATATGATGTTCTTTGTGATCTCAGGTGCCTCATTAGACTTAAGCATCTTCTTTAATTCTGATGGTTTATTAGTGGTCGGTATTGCTTTCATCTATATTATCTTCCGTGTCGTTGGTAAATGGAGTGGTGCCTTTGTGGGTGCTTCTATTACGAGATGTGAACCACAGGTGAAGAAATATTTAGGCTTTGCCCTTGTCCCTCAAGCGGGTGTGGCAATTGGTTTATCCACAACAGCGTACAAGCTGTTTTTAGAAAACGGCACTCCAGAAGCACAAAAAGCCGGCGCTTTGATTCTTGCAATTATCTTAACAAGTACCTTGGTGTACGAACTCATTGGTCCAATGGTGGCGAAATTCGCTTTCAAAAGGGCCCACGAAATACCTGAAGAAAATTTATAAAATCTTTACTGCCTATATTGTAGGAAACCTTATATAAGGAAAATGTATCAAAAAGAGGTTAACTCCATATTTTTTCTGCAAAAATAGGCAATTGAAATATTTTTAAGTATAGTCCATACTAGTAGCATAAGAGGTACATATTATGCGAATGTTTGACTTACAGGGTGTAGTCAATAATCTTTTGGCCAACCCTAACATTATTTCCTTGCTTAATTCCATAGAATTATACAAAGGTAAAACCAGTTCCGTAAACAAACTCAAAAAGGTCGAAAAGCTCACAGATTTAGCCTTCATCAGTGGCACTGAAGCGAGCAACGCGATGGGCTCTGTCTTTATCGGAGATGACAGAATTAAAGCCTTATTAGTCAAAGGCCAATCCCCATCGACTTATCAAGAGTTTGTTTTTAATGGCTACTACAAAGCCTTGAAGCATGTTGATGAATGCTATAAATATCAACCATTTGATCGTTCATTCATCTCCACATTACATTACTTTATTTATAAGGACTATAACCCAGAAATGGGTGGTCAATATAAAGACGCTTTGAACTATCTACAAGAAAGAATGACTGATGGTTCAATGAGAACAATCTTCGTCACCGCTGAGCCAAGCGCGGTTCCAGCCTTATTAGATAACCTCGTCTATCAATTCAATTTAGCGAGCCAAAACGAAGAAACTAATAAATTAGTCTTAATCTTAGCCTTCTTATTAGATTTCCTCTGCATCCACCCATTCAATAGAGCGAATGGTAGAGTGTCTCGTTTAATCCTCAACTTCTTAATGAAGAAATATGGTTACGATATTGGTAACTATTTCTCCATCCCATACATCATGAGACAAAGATTCTCTGATTACATTGACGCTTTCGAAGCTTCATGTCAGGGTTGGCACGAAAACGAAAATGATTATACACAATATGTAACATATATGTTAAAATGCATTTTGGAAGCCTATCGTAAGCTAGATTATATAATGGAAGTGAACACTGACAATGGTTTAACCATTGATAAGGTTTATAAAGTCATTTATGACAGTGCCACTCCAATTAATAAGCGCGTTATTGAAAACGTTTTATACGCCACATCTTCTGCGACCATTGAAAAAGCCCTCGCGGATTTAGTCAAAGATAATCGTGTGCAGCTTATTGCTAAGGGCAGATATAGCAAATATTTTAGATTGTAAGGAGATTTTTTATGGCAAACTATGATGCTAGTAAAATTAGAAACTTTGTATTTTTAGGTCACCAAAGCGCTGGTAAGACCTCACTCGTGGAATCCCTTTATTTCGTCACCGGTGGCACAAAGCAAAAAGGTGAAGTTGAAAAGAAGAACACTGTTAGTGACTACACACCAGATGAACAAAAAAGAGGTGCTTCCATTCAAACCGCAGTCGTTCCAGTTTTCTATAACGACTATAAGTTAAACTTAATCGACGTTCCAGGTAACGATGACTTCGTCAGTGAATACCTCGGTGTCATTAGAGCGATGGCGGGCGCAGTCCTTGTCATCGACGCTTCCGTCGGTGTCCAAGTCGGTACTATCAAACACTATAACGCTTTACGTAAAAAAGGCATTCCAACCATCGTTTATGTTAATAAGATGGATAAAGAAGGCGTTGATACAGAAGCCGTTTTAGACGCAATCAAGAATCAACTAAATAAAGGCGCAGTTCCATTCTCTTATCCACATGGACAAGCTAATTCCTTCGATGGTTATGTTGATTTAATCAAACATCAATATTACAAATTAGATGGCTCTAAAGCCGATATGCCAGGAGAATTAAACGCTAAAGTTGAAGAACTCCATGGTGCTTTATTAGAAGAAGTCGCTAAAACAGATGACGCTTTATTAGAAAAATTCTTCGGTGGTGAAGAATTCACAGAAGAAGAAACCATCTCCGCTTTAAAGAAAGGTATCGCCTCTTGCGAAATCTTACCAATCTTATTTGGTAACGCTTTAAAGAATGTCGGCATTAATACCTTATTAGATGCTTTCGTTAACTTCTTACCATCACCAAAAGATAAAGGTGCCGCGGAAGGTGTTGATGAATTCGGTAAACCTGCTAAACGTGAAGTCAGTGATTCTGAACCAATGTCCGCTTATGTCTTCAAGACATGTGTTGACCCATATTCAGGTGTCATTAACTTAGTTAAAGTTGTCTCCGGTGTCTTAAAAGCCGGTGATGATGTTGCTGTTGGTAACGGTACTCAAAGAATCTCCATGTTATATAGTGTCTGTGGCAAAACACTTAATTCCATTACAGAAGCACATACAGGTGATATCTGTGCGATTACCCGTTTAGAAGGCGTGGCTTCTGGTATGACATTATCCGCTCCAAAAGCCAAAATTACCTATAAACCAATCGGTTATCCAACCGCTGTTATCTTCAAAGCCATTATTATGGCTAATAAGAATGATGAATCTAAGATTGGTCCAGCCTTAGCCAAGATTCAATTAGAAGATCCAAGTATTGAAGTCAAACGCAACAACGAAACAAAACAACTCTTATTAGGTGGTGTTTCTGATTCTCAATTAAATTACGTCTTAGAAAAATTAAAGAACACCTATAAGATCGATGTCACGACCGAGCCAATGAAAGTTGTCTATCGTGAATCCATTAAAGGTACCGCCGAAGGCGATGGCCGTTATGTCAAACAATCCGGTGGTAGTGGTTTCTATGGTGTTGTTAAGATGAGATTTGAACCAAGTGATGAAAACGTCTTTGCTGAAGAAGTTTTCGGTGGTGCAGTTCCAAAGAACTACTTCCCAGCCGTTGAAAAAGGTTTCTTTGAAGCTCTTAACTCTGGCCCATTAGCGGGCTTCCCAGTTATCGGCGTTAAAGGTGTCTTAGTTGATGGTAAATATCACCC
>JAGCDH010000005.1 GCA_017651165.1 Bacilli bacterium | reverse complement strand
TAGCAGGCTTCCCAGTTATCGGCGTTAAAGGCGTCCTCGTTGATGGTAAATATCACCCAGTTGATAGTAACGAACAAGCGTTCAAGATGGCCGGTATTCTTGCCTTTAAAGATGCCTATCCAAAATGTAAGCCAATTATTCTTGAACCAATTATGAGAATTCACGTTATCGCGCCTTCTCAATACACAGGTGATGTTATGTCCGATTTAAATACACGTCGTGCCCGTATCCAAAACATGGAAGAACACGAAGGTATGCAAGATATCGAAGCTTTAGTTCCTGAAGCGGAAATCGTTGACTATGTCACACAACTTAAGTCCATTACTCAAGCTTCTGGTTACTTCAACAGAGAATTCGAATCCTACGAAGAAGTCCCAGAATACTTAAAGGACAAAGTTATTAAAGAAAACAAGATTGCTCAATAATTAAGAGCGATTGAATAAGAGGGAGAGAAATCTCCCTTTTTATTTTTAATAAAAGTAGTTTATGATATTACTATGAAATTCCTATTAACTAATGATGATGGCTATAACGCTCAAGGGATTATTCTCTTAAGAGATAAACTATTAAAATATGGTGATGTCACAATAGTGGCGCCTTTTGAGCATATGTCCGCGAAGAGCGCTTCTATCACCTTAGGTGATTGGCTCAAAGTTGATAAGATTGATGATCATACTTATGCAGTACATGGCACTCCCACAGATTGCACATCTCTTGCGTTAGGCGGGTTGAATATCGACTGTGATATTGTAGTGTCTGGATGCAATAATGGTCCAAACCTTTCATATGATGTGTTGTTAAGCGGCACGATTGGCGCTTGCTTTGGTGCAGCGGTATTCCGCAAAAAGACAGTAGCGTTCTCCGCCCCGTTTGATGATTTTACTTGTTTAATTGAACACTTTGATGAGATATGGGAATACATTAACAAGCATAACCTACTCAGCGAAGAATATGTTTTGAATGTAAATTTACCAAGAAGCCCATATAAAGGTATTGCCTTAGCGAGGCTATTCTATCGCAAAGACCGCTATTACTATGATCAAAAAGAAGACATGTATTATGCCTTAAGAGATACACAAGAATACTTAGAAATGCCAGAAGATGCTGATTGTCGTTTGGTTAAAGAAGGATATGTAGTTATTACTCCTGTTTCTCGTATTCCTTTTGATGACGCTCAATTTGAAGCGGTTAAAAAGAAAGTCCAAGATAAATAATGATTTTTGATTTGAATGATGTCGAGAAGAAAAAAGTGGTGGCCCTTTTTGACCAACATGAAAAAAACATCGACTATTTGCTATACATCCAGGCCTTAATTTGGCAAAAAGATATTAATAATCAAACAAACTTAGAAACCTCTGATTCTTATAAAAAGAGGGATTTTTTGTTTGAAAATATCGAGAAGAAACACCCATATCCTAATGAATTCATTAAAAAGAATATGAAGTGGGATACGAAGTTATTAAGAGTGGAAGATTTTCAAACAAATCCATACTTCAAAAAGCTTTCATCAGTTAACTTTAACAAGAACGATTGGTCATTAACTAATAAAAAACTCGAAGCGTATAGCTTGTTCCCATATGAGGAAGAATATCACTACGCTAGTAACTATCTTTTAAAGATGTCTTTAGGCTTTTTTGATCAAGATTATAATTATCCTTCAATTTCTTTATTTGGTAATGAATGGATGTCGCTTAATCCCTACGAGATTAGAACAATGGAAACACCAATCATTACCGCTCGAGGAAAAGTATTAACTCTTGGCTTGGGTTTAGGATACTTTGCCTATATGGCGCATCTCAAAGATGAAGTTAAAGAAGTCCATATCGTTGAAATGGATAAGGGATTAATTGAGATATTTAATGAATATCTTCTTCCTCTATTCGAACATCCTGAAAAGATCCACATCCATAAAGCGGATGCTTTCCGTTTTGTTGAATCCATCAATGATAAAGACTACGACTTTATCTTTTCTGATTTATGGCATGATGTCAGTGATGGTTTACCAATGTATCTAAAACTTAAATATAAGTTTAATTCATTTAAATATACCCAATGTCATTATTGGATTGAATCCGCGTTAGTCACTTATTTAAGAACTCTTGTAATTGGTGTGATGAGAGATGAATATTATCAAATTGATAATGAATATAACGATTTGCAGTTATTAATTAAAAATAGACTCAAAAACTATCGTATTTCTGATTCATATGAATTAGATGCCATCCTTAGTATCAAGGGTTTAAACCTTTTAATGATTAATTAGGTACTTTTTATAAAAAAGATAACAATTAGTCCATCAAAATTGTTATAATTTATTTAACATGAATTCGTAACAACAACA
The DNA here is from genome assembly GCA_017651165.1 of Bacilli bacterium. GTDB lineage: Bacteria > Bacillota_I > Bacilli_A > RFN20 > CAG-826 > RUG14515. The sequence goes on along the minus strand of JAGCDH010000005.1, from coordinate 3,994 downwards.
TCATCATGACATAGTATGTTTTTGTTCTTTTAAGGTGGTAACAATATGAAAACAACATTAGACAACAATATCTTAACCGTTTACTTAGGTGGGGAAATCAACTCCTATAACGCTGACAACATTGAAAAAGAGATCCAAGAGACAATCAGTAAACAAAGTTTCGAAAAACTAGTCTTAGACTTCTCTTCCGTTTCCTATATCTCAAGTGCGGGATTAAGAATCATTCTTAAACTCAAACAGCAATACAACAATTTCTCAGTCATAGAAACATCATTAGAAGTCTATGATATTTTCAATATGACTGGCTTCACCAATATTATGGATATCAAAAAGGGACTTAAACGCGTCTACTTAAGTGGTGCGGAAGTGATTGGTGATGGCTATTACTCCACAGTGTACCGCGTTGATAAAGACACAATTATCAAAGTCTTTAACCGCGTTAGTGATCCAGAACAGATCGAAAGAGAATTAAAACTCGCTAAAGAAGCATTTATCCTTGGTATTCCAACCGCGATATCGTTTGATATCGTCAAAGTGGATGATGATAAGTTAGGTGTGCGTTTTGAGATGCTTGATTGTGAATCTTTGAAAAACATGGTTATTAAGTATCCAGATAGAATGGGAGAATTCCTTGATAAATATGCCGCTCTTCTTAAGAAGATGAACACTACAGAATGCTTCAATCCTGCCATTCCAGATATGAAAGCGCATTATTTAAGGAAATTAGAAAAGATTAAACAGTTCCTTCCTAAAGAAGTAAATCAAAAACTTCTTAAGATGTTTAATGCTATCCCGGATAGAAGAACTCTTATCCATGGTGATTGCCACTTCAAAAACATCATGGTGCAAAAAGATGAACTCTTATTAATTGATATGGATACTCTTTCCGTGGGTCATCCAATCTTTGAATGGGCCGCTTTATATGCTCCATATGTGGCATTTAATGAAGATGATCCAGGTAACTCCGTAAGATTCTTCGGTATTAAGGACGAAGACGCTCTTGCTTTATATAATGCCTTACTCAAACGCTACTTTGGTAAAGACGATCAAGAAATTAGAGACAAAATCAAAATCGTGGGGTACGTGCATATGATTAGATGGACCACAAACAACGATCCAACTAATGAAAAGAGAATCAATGGTTGTAAGGAAAGATTGTTTAAACTCCTCGAACAATATAACGATTTAGATATAGGTTTATAACATGGCAGATCTTGAAAGACAAAAATATCTAGAAGCTTATTACGATAACGAAGCCGACGCTAACAAGCAGATGTCGTTCGCTAATGCGGCTGCCGCTGTTTATATGTTGGTTATTTGGATTTTCTATCTAACTCGTTTCTTTAAATACCACAGCTTTATAACTTTCATATTGATCAATGTCTTTTTCCCATTAGGCATTTTAACTTTGCTTACTCCTCTTTTATATGCATTTAAGTTCAAAGATAGACTTAGAAAACCAAATTATAAATACTTTGTTTTATATTCCTTCGTCTTTGTTATCACAGTCCTAAATGTTATTTTGCCTAAGCACTCCGCGATTGCCTGGGCGTTATGTATCTTAATGACTAACCATTATTACAACCCTAAGGTTGGTCGAGTGGTCTTTATTGCCGTTATCATTGCCTCATTAGGTGCGACGTTTGGTGGCATGTTCGTTGGTGAGTTCGATGCAAACTTATTGTTTGGTAATGAAATCATGGAGAATGTAGACACACACGCTGTCTTCGCTAATGGTCCTGCTGATAGATTAAAAATGCTTAATCAACTATATGCCATGGGTAAAGGTTTCTTTGATTTAGACTATAACCGTTATTTAGGCAGTGTGGTTTTCTATTATTTACCACGTCTTGTTATCCTTGCTTTGGTCTATTTAGTTTCTAGAGCGTTAAATAAACGTACTTATAAACTTCTTGTTAGTGAAATTCACGTTAATAATGAACAAGCTAAAACTAAAACAGAATTAGAAGTCGCTAAAGAAATCCAATTAGCGACATTACCAGGTGAAATCGCGACATCTAAGGATATTGAAATCGTCGCTGAATTAAAAGCGGCTAAAGAAGTCGGTGGTGACTTCTATGATTATTTCAAAATTGATGATAATCACACTGCGATCGTCATTGGTGATATTTCTGGTAAAGGTGTTCCTGCAGCAATGTTCATGATGAAAACAATTACTTGTTTTAAAAACTTTGTTGCCCCAAATAAGAAGCCGTCTCAAATCTTAAAAGAAGTAAACGCTACCTTATATGATAATAATCATATGAATATGTTTGTGACTTGCTTCTTAGCGATTTTAGATAAGAGGACAGGTGAATTAGAATTTGCTAATGCGGGTCATAATCCACCAATTATTGGTTCCAACTTCAAATATCATTATCTTAAGTGTAATCCTGGCTTTGTCTTAGGTGGTCTAAAAGATGCCTTTGTTGTTGATGAAAAGATAACATTAGGACATGGTGAAAGTATTACTTTATACACAGATGGTGTTACCGAAGCCAGAAATGAAAAAGGTGGCTTCTATGGAGAAGAAAGATTCTTAAACTTCTTCAATAGTCGTGATTTCACTTGCTTAGTGGAAGTCCATCACGCTTTAAAAGATGATATCGCAAAATTCACTGATAACTATGAACAAAGCGATGATATCACTGTTATTTCTCTGAAATACCAAGGTGAAGATTGCGTCTATTTAGAAAAGAGTTTTGACGCTAAGATGGAAAATATTCCAAGTGCTTTACAAGTAGTGGAACAATTCTGTGATGAGCAAAAAGTCATCGCTGATTTCAAAAACAACTTATTAGTAGTCGCTGATGAATTATATTCCAACATCGTTAAACACGGTTATAACAACCAAGGTGGTGAAGTATTCACTCGTTTGTTATTTAACAAAGATAAGAATGAATTTGTCATGACTGTCATCGATCGTGCTCACCCATTCAATCAATTAGAAGTAAACAATTCTCCTGTTGCAGGTGAAGCCGGAAAAACACAAGTGGGTGGTTTAGGCATTTTAATTGTGAAGAAGATCATGTCACAATATGCCTATGACCGCATCAACAACAAGAATATTCTTGTTCTCAGAAAGAGGTTCTAATCATATTATTTTACAAAATAATAATTAGATATATAATAAAGGGCGGAAAGAAGGAAAAGTTATGCCATTAGTTAACTCAAAAGAAATGTTTGAAAAGGCCTATAAAGGTGGTTACGCAATCGGTGCTTTTAACTGCAATAACATGGAAATTGTCCAAGCTATTACAGAAGCTGCCAAAGAATGCAATTCTCCAGTCATTCTCCAAGTCTCCGCAGGGGCCAGAAAATATGCTAAACCAGTCTATTTAAGAAAGATGGTCGAAGCCGCTGTCGAAGATACAGGCTTACCAATCGTCTTACACTTAGACCACGGCGCAGATTTTGAAATCTGTAAAGATTGTATCGATGGTGGTTTCACATCAGTCATGATCGACTGCTCCAGCAAACCATTCGAAGAAAACATCGCTATCACACGTAAAGTTGTTGAATATGCCCACGCTCACGTTCCATACGTCACAGTTGAAGCTGAATTAGGTACACTTGCTGGTATCGAAGATGACGTTAAAGTTGAACACGGTGCAGAATCTTACACCAAACCAGAAGACGTCGAAGAATTCGTTCGTAGAACTGGTTGTGACTCCTTAGCAATCGCTATTGGTACAAGTCATGGTGCTTACAAATTCAAACCAGAACAATGCACACGTGACCCAGAAACAGGCGTTTTATTACCACCTCCATTAAGATTTGATATCTTAGAAGAAGTGAGCAAACGTTTACCAGGTTTCCCAATCGTCTTACACGGTTCATCCTCCGTTAACCAAGAATACGTTAAGATTATTAACGACAATGGTGGTGCCCTTAAAGACGCAGTTGGTGTTCCAGAACAACAATTAAGACAAGCTGCTAGATTAGCCGTTTGTAAGATCAATATCGACAGCGACCTCCGCTTAGCGATGACTGC
>JAGCDH010000020.1 GCA_017651165.1 Bacilli bacterium | reverse complement strand
TGCCTAATTCTTCATTTTCCATATTGTTAGAAGCTTCGACGTATTCAATCTTATCTTCTGGATAATTATCAATAACCACTTTAAGAGGATTAAGAATTGCCATCGGACGAGTGGCTTTCATCTTTTGTTCTTCTCTTAAGAAGTTATCTAACTCTTCCGCATTAGTGACACTATTGATTCTTGATAAGCCAGTATAAAGAATAAAGTTTCTAATCGCTTCTGGAGTGAAGCCTTTTCTTTTTAACGCTACTAAAGTAGGCATTCTTGGATCATCATAGCCATCAACATAACCTTGATCCACTAATTGACGGAGATATCTTTTAGACATCACTGTATTAGTGATATTCAATCTACCGAATTCATATTGATGTGGGACGTTTGGCATTTCACATTCTTTGACAAACCAATCGTATAAAATACGGTGGTTATCAAATTCTAAGGAGCACATTGAATGTGTGACACCTTCAATCGCGTCTTGAAGTGGATGAGCGAAGTCATACATTGGGTAGATGCACCACTTATTACCTTGTCTATGATGTGGGACATGTAAAATACGGTACATAACTGGGTCACGCATATTGATGTTTGGGTGAGCCATATCGATTTTCGCTCTTAATGTCTTTTCACCATCACCGTATTTACCATCTCTCATTTCTTGGAAGAGTTTTAAGTTTTCTTCAATGGATCGATCTCGACATGGAGAATTCTTACCTGGTTCAGTTAATGTACCACGGTATTCAGTAATTTGTTCAGCGTTTAAATCATCGACGTACGCTAAACCTTTTTTGATTAAGAGGATGGCTCTATTATATTGTTCTTCAAAGTAGTCACTACCAAAGAAAATATTCTTTGGTTCATAACCTAACCATTTAATATCGTCAATGATAGCTTGGACGTATTCTGCGCCTTCATTAACTGGGTTAGTATCATCAAATCTTAAGTTGGTATAGCCACCGAACGCTTTGGCGAGTTCAAAGTCATTGATGATCGCTCTAGCGTGACCAATGTGTAAATAAGCATTTGGTTCAGGTGGGAATCTAGTGACGATTGATTTAACGCGACCTTCTTCGAGGTCTTTTTCCATGATTGTCTTGATAAAGTTACTGATTTCTTCCATAAATAGGTCCCTCTATAACAAAACTATTTTACATTCTAATTTGAATGTAGCAAGGAATATATTTAAAAAAGCCTAGATGTCACTAGGCTCTTATCTTATATTTATCCCTGTTTCTTTTTGTTGAAGACGGGCCAGAAATTGTCTTTTCCATAGTCCATACGATTGAGTTTCATGAGTTCAATCATATCTTCTTCGCTGATTTCAAAGTCTAATTTCATATTGTCTTCAATGTGTTCTTTACTAGATGCTTTTGGAATAGAAATGGTATCCAATTGCAATGTGTATTTGATACATAACTGTGGCACGGATACCTTATATTTGTCCGCCATCGCTTTGATTGCATCATTATTTAGAGCCCTACCATGAGCGATTGGGGAATAGGCTTCCACCACTATATCGTTTTCTTGGCAGAACTTAATAACATCAACTGGAGTTTCACCAATATGAAGGAGAATTTGATTAGCCATCGGTTTGATTTCACAGTTATTGATAATGTTTTCTAAATCGTCCACTAAAAAGTTAGAAACGCCAATGGCTTTAAGCTTTCCTTCTTTATAAGCATCCTCTAACGCTTTCCACACTTGGATATTTTGTTTGAAGTATCTGAAAGGACTTCTAAACAAGATCCATGGTTGAGGACAATGGATTAACATTAAATCGATATAATCAACGCCTAATCTTTCTAAAGATTCATCAATAGATTTCTTGGCTTTTTTATAAGACTTATGTTCCGCTTTAACTTTGGAAGTAATAAAGATTTCTTCTCTTTTTAAGCCAGATTCTCTAATACCTTGACCAACGCCTTCTTCATTACCATAGGCTTGTGCGGTATCGATATGACGATAGCCCGCTTCTAACGCCATCTTTACGCAGTTAGCAGCATTCTCATTTTTAATGAGCCATGTACCATACGCCAAAGCGGGTGCTTTAACACCATTATTTAAAATAAATTCCTTCATATAAAACCCTCTACAGTCATTTTGCCATAGAGGGCCATTCTTTTGAAAGAAAAACGCATTATAGAAACGTCAATAAAAACTTATTTTTGTGCAACAAAAAAGAGGGTCGCCCCTCTTGTTTGTTTGATAATTTAGATTAAGCGCGATCTGCAACACCGATTGTCGCGATGTTGAATGTACCGCTCTTCTTAACGCCAACTTTCACTGTGTGTTGACCAGCGGTGAAGTTGTAGTTACCTAAGATATTGAACATATAACCGATTCTATTGTCTTGTTGTGTGCCACCAAAACCAGCGGTCCATAAGCTCTTTTTAGTATCGAGAGTTTTTGTTTCACCATCGATCTCTAAAGAGATGTAGTCTGATAATTTTGTGGATGTATCGTTACTGTTAACTGTGCCAGTATAACCTAAGTAAACAATCACGTCTTTGCTTCCAGCAGTTGTGTTAACGGAGTAACTAACCGAACCATTATTAGAAACGGCATAGTATGACGCTGGCGCTTTGAAATCGGAAGAAGTTTGCTTTGTAGAAGAAGAAGTTAAATCGCTATCTTGGCTGACTTCAAAGGCATCGGAGAAATCGGCTTTATTACCAATTGTCATAATGTCGATAATCTTGTTTAATTGTGTGGCTGGACAACCAATCATACGGAGGGCAAGGTAGACTTTTTGTTGGAAAGTTTCACCTGGTAATTCTAATAAGGCATCGATGTATTTAGCGATATCGTCACCGTTTGGGTCGCTTGATTTGTGTGGATATCTTTGGTTATCGATTGGAGCGAAATTGGAGAATAAATAATCTTGTAAACATTCATCAAAATCAACACCAAGTAAACCGTTGATCATCATACCTGTAATACCGGTTCTATCGGTACCGATACGGCAGTGATAGAAAACTGGATAATTGGCTTCATCAGCGAGGACGTTCATAATTTGTCTAATTCTGACAGAGTTTCTCGCTAAGTTGGAATATGGGACAGCACCATAGGCCATATAAGCATTAACTAAGTTAGTGCCAGTTAAATTCATGTTGTTAGAGTCACTATTAGCGACGTTGATTTCAGTCTTGATGTTTAATTGTTTCAAAAGAACGTCTTTACATTCATCACTAATTTGTGAGGAGTTATCGAATCTATTGCCCGCACCACGATAGATCAAACCTTGTTTGAGTCTACCACCGGCGACTGTTTTTCTACCACCCATGTCTCTGACGTTTGGCATATTGCCAGCGTATAAGTTTCTTGGAGCGATATCTTCCACTTTGAAGACTCTAATATTAGATTCTTCTTTTTCACCATCAGTGAAGTTAGCGGTCACTTTGAAATAGTTATCACCAATGAATGGATTGTAGAATTGAAGAGATTTTGCGGTTGTACCTTTAACGGTATAACCATCGCTTAAATCTTCTTTTTGACCAAAGGTCACATCAAATCTTGATAATTCTTTACCACTTGGAGCTTCATATCCCCATTCAAGTTTAACTTTATTAGGAGTGGAAACATTAGTGTTACCTCTAGCGTTGTAACCATTTAAATCAGAAGAAGTGATTTCGTAATAAGATTTACCGGTGGTCTCTTTGAATTTTAAGAAGTTGGCTTGGTCTTGTGTGTGGATCACTTGAGCGGCTTCTAATTTTGTCGAATCAAATTCAAAGCCATCTGGTCCTACTGGGGCAGTACTAGTTGTGGTGCTACCACCATTACTTGTGCTGTTGCCACCACCATTACTTGTGTCGCCACCACCGCCATTGTTTCCACAACCTGTGGCTAAACCGGCAGCAAATAAGAGCACCAATAATTTAATTGTTGTTTTCATTTGTATTTTCATACCTTTCTTGGGAACGATGAACCTAAGCTATAGACAAGTCTTAAACGGCTTACACGATGAAGATAGATATTCCCAACAATCTAAATCATGTTTATTAATAAGCCGATTGGTTCAAAATATTCTCTTTAATTATATTAATGGTCAAGTTTCTAAATAATGACGATTATTTTATGTATTTTTAAAGACTTTTTTATTATTCATTATTGTTCATCAAAGATGAAAAAAAGGCACCTATTCCGTAGAAAGGTACCTTATAAAACTAATCTTTATTAAGCTTCGTTATTATTCAGCCTTTGGAGCACCAAAGAAGTGCATATAACCAAAGAACACTGTGAATGTATAGCCGAAAACGACTAAGACATTGTTGAGCATACCTTCAAAGTTACCTTTGTTAGCAACTGTATCAATGAAGAAGAATAAGGCGGCGAGTAAGCCTAAAGCGCAAGCGCAGAATAAAACCAAGACGGAGAAGCGTCTTAATGCTGGTTTGTTAAGACCAAATTCTAAAACAGTTAAAGCTAAAACGGCAACTAAGCAGAGAGCAACAATGAACGCAAAGATTTGAGCGACTTTAACGATACCTTCAGAGTATTTGAAGCCATCGGCTAAGCCAAAACATCTTTGTGTATACCATAATAACCAGTAACCTAATAAGAAGATGAACACCATTTTAGCGCCTTCTTCTTTCTTTAAAAGAAGTAAAACTGGGGCGGCTAATAATAAGAGTGTACCAACGACCAAGATAATGATGTTGGAGAGCACTGGGAAGAAACCACCAGCGCCATTAATGGCCTTAGCTTTGACGACTGCAAAAGCAATACCAAGAACAGCACCACAAATGATGAAAATCCACTTAGCTGGTTTTTGTAAAATTGCAAAAAGCTTGTTCATAAACGATTAGTCCTCCTTTCCGAATAAAGTTAAAACCATTATAAGTCTTGTTGCGCTCGCTAGTAAAGAATAAATATGCCCACGAATAATACAAATGGTACTTTATGGCCTAAAATGTCACATCATTAACATTTTTAATTCCATTAATTCATCATGTTTTTTTATGTCATGAGAAAAGATACTATAATTAGTCAAGAAACGTTAGTTTTGTTAAAATAGCATTATGAACGACGTCCAAAAGAAACAACTTGAAATATTAAAGGAATTTATTCGTGTTTGTGATAAACACAATTTAAGATACTTTATGGTGGGTGGTTCCGCTTTAGGAGCGGCCAGACATAAAGGCTTTATTCCTTGGGATGATGATATCGATGTAGGTATGCCTAGAGAAGACTATGATAAGTACATCACCTTACAAAAAGAATATGAAGGTACACCATACTTCATTCAGACCTGGAAAAGCGATCCTCACTATATCTACAACTTTGGTAAATTAAGGGACAGTTCCACCACTTTTATCGAGGACGTGTATAAGAATCACCGCATTAATCACGGTGTTTGGATTGATATTTTCCCTATCGATGGCATGAGTATGACTATCCAGCCAAGAGAGAAACTCGCTAAGAGAGTCAAACATGTTTGGCATCAAGTTTATCTATCATATTTACCAGCATTACTCAGGAAAGTCAGAAAAAGAACTTTCTTTAAAGATATCTGGTTCAATATTGTGGGTGGATTATTCTATATCTTTGATATTGCCCACTACAGAAATAAACATGTTGAAAAATATGTGAGAAAGATCAGTTTACAAGATTGTAAAATGGCGGGTAATTACTTCGGCTTTAATATGAAAAGAGAAGCAATGCCTATCGAACTATTCCAAGAATATGTTAAAGTACCTTTTGAGGACATTGAAGTTAATGTCTTAAAAGATAATGACCAATATCTAAGAAACTTGTATGGTGATTATATGCAATTACCACCAGTGGAAAAACAAGTTGGTCACCACTATAACAAAGGATTATCTCTCACTGAGGGATATGAAGAATATATCAAAAAGCATAAGATTTAGAGGTAGTAGTTATGAATGTAGCACTTATCTTAGCAGCAGGCTCAGGTTCCAGAATGGGTAATGCTGATAAACCAAAACAATTCTTACCAATTTATGGTAAACCTTTAATGATTCACACAATTGAAGCTTTTGAAATGCACGATGATATCGAAAAGATCGTCGTCGTCACAAGTGAAGGCTATGAAGATCAAGTTAAAGTTTGGTGTAAGCAATATGATTTAGGTAAAGTTAAAGCGGTTGTCCACGGTAGCGATTCCCGTCAAGGCTCTGTATATAACGGCTTACAAGCCCTTAAAGAATTAGGGGTGAAAGATGATGACATCATCGTCATTCATGACGCTGCTAGACCACTGATCTCACAAAATATCATTACGAGTAATATTGAAGCCTGTAAGAAATATGATGCAGTTGACACTGTCATCAAAGCTACAGACACCATTGTTGCTTCTAGTGATAACGAAAGAATCACTAACATTCCAAATAGAAGCGAATTATATCAAGGCCAAACACCACAAACTTTTAAGTTTGCGTTAATTAGTGAGGCCCACGAAAAAGCTAAAGCCGGACAAATTCCAAACGTTACTGATGACACAAAGCTTGTTATCTCAATGGGTAAAGATGTCCATTTAGTGGAAGGCAGTAAGCAAAACTTCAAGATTACCACTTTTGATGATTTGATGATGCTTAAGGCTTTGTTAAAGATTGGTAAAACTGAGGTTCTCTAATGTTTTCAACCGTTTATAAAGTTACATCTCCAAGAGTTGTCGAAGAATTTGTGGATGTCGTCGAAGACATTGAAAGCAAAGTCTTAGTCAAAGTCGATGTCATGGCTATCTGTAAAGCGGACATCCGTTACTTTTTGGGTGCGAGAGAAAAATCAGTTTTAGAACACAAATATCCTTTAGCCCCAATTCATGAAGCAGTTGGCCATGTCGTGAAAGACCCAACTGGCACTTTTAAAAAGGGCGATAAAGTCATCCTTATTCCTAACTCAGTTGATGAACGCTATTACACAGATCCAGAAAATAGAAGATGCCAACGTCCTGACTTAGGTGAGAACTATTACTCTAAAGCGACGTTTAGAAGTAGCACCACTGATGGCTTTATGAGAGAGTACTATACAGCCTCTCCAGATTTATTAGTTAAATATGGGCACGTCCCCGCTAATTTGGCGGTTTTCTCTGAATTATTATCTGTCGCATCAGCGGCTTTAAGACGTATCAATTTTAATGAAGTTAAGAAATTAGCGTTATTCGGTGATGGCATTATGGCCTATATCGTTTATATCGATTTAACTCAGGACCATCCAGAACTAGATTTAACAGTCTTTGGCATTGATCAAAATAAACTAGCGTTATTCAAAGACGCAAAGACCACTACATTTGAAGAATATAAAGGCGAAAAGTTTGATACCTTAATCGAATGTGTTGGTGGTAAGTTTAGTGAAGATGCAATTAACAATATGATTAGCCTTGCTATTCCAGGAGCGGATCTCATCTTAATGGGTGTCTCTGAAGACAAAGTCTTGGTGAACACCAGAGTGGTTCTAGATAAAGGCTTATCTCTTAAAGGCGTGACAAGAAGTACTAGAGAAGATTTCATTCATGCTTCTAATATTATTCAAGATAAGAAATCACAAGAGAAGTTATCTATAATGGTCTTATCTGAAAACAAGATTAATTCCGTTATCGACATCTATCGTTGCTACGAAGAAGAAATAAATAACAAGACCAAGATTGGTAAAAACCTTCTAGTTTGGTAAAGAAAAGCCCTGCTTGTAGGACTTAAGCTAGTTGCATTAGAATCGTTTCTTTAAAACAAGAATATTCTTACCATTAATATGGTCATAAGCGTATTCGCTCATGATGTTTTTAACAATAGAGATACCTAATCCACCTACTCGGAGATGTTTTACTTCTTTATTAACAATATCAACATTAAGTTGGTTGAATTCTTTTGCCTTATCTACAATCGTTAAAGAGAATTCTTTTGTGTCTTCATTAAACAACAAACGAACAAAAATTGGTCCGCCCTTGCTTTCATAACCATGTCTCACAATATTGGAGAATAGCTCATCGCCCACGATTAATAGTTTATTAGTGAAACTACCTGGAAATTCATTATCACTAGCAAAGTCTTTAATGAAGCTAAGCATATCAGCAATATTTTCTTTGATGCCATTGAACTCTTTTTCAATATAAGAATAGCTACCACCACGGTATTTCAAAGTAATGAAAGTAATGTCATCACTTTGAGGGGCGTCTTTCACAAACTCCGCAATCTCATCTTTAATAGAATGATGAACTTCCACGATAGACGTGTAGTCTTTTTTGTTGAAAGCCTTAAGTAATCTTTCTTCGCCAAAGAAGGCACCACTAGGATCTCTCGCTTCGGTAATGCCATCCGTATAGAGAGTAAGGCTATCGCCAGGTTTTAGAGTGATTTCTTCATCGCTGATACGGACATTCTTAAAACAGCCAAGCAATAAACCATGATTGCATTTTAAGAATTCAAAGTTTTGGCTGGAACCAACGATTGGAGGGTTATGGCCAGCATTCGCGTAGACCATCTTACCATTTCTTTTATCAATAATGGCCAAGAAGCAAGTTACAAACATGCCCGCTTTATTGCCCTTCATAATCGAAGTATTAATTTCTTTTAGGATTTGAGAAGGTGTTTTACCAACTGTGGCAAGATCTCTAAAAGAGGTAATGGTTTTCATCATGAACATCGCCGCAGGAACACCTTTACCAGAAACATCACCAATTAACAAAGCAACGCGATGCTCATCAATATCAACGTAGTCATATAAATCACCACCGACTTCTCTCGCGGCTTTAAGTTCGCCAACGATTTCGACATCTTTGTTGGAGATAAACTCGTCAGGAAGAGTTTGCATTTGAATATCTCTAGCAACGTTAAGTTCGGTTTTCGATTTTTGTTGCTCATCATGGATTTTGACTTCGTCATCAAGAAGTTTATATGTTCTTCTATTGAGAAGATTAGAAACTAAGAAGAACAAAGATAAGCAAGCTGCGCGAGGGAAATAATAGTATAAAAGGACTTTTAAATAACGGTTATCTCCCGCCGCCATTCGATCACGAAGCAAGTCGATTCTTTCTTGAATGGTTTCAACTGTACCAATGCTGCCATCTGGCAAGATAACACCACCGCCAAATAAGTTTTCATCAAACTCGCCAAAGAACATGCCAAAATACATGCATAAGAGCATGGCTACTAGACAAACAATATAAATAACCCTACCAATTGTGGGGTTGTAATAGTGGTTCGCAATTAAAATGGCGAAAGGCCAGAATAATAAGCTATGTTTAGGAATGGATATATTTAAAGCGATAATAACCGCTAAAAGGGAGAAAAGGATGAAGTATTTATAACCTGGTTTCCTAATCACATCTGTTTTGATAAAGAACATCGGTATAAACAACAAAACCGCGGCAATTGGGAATAAGATGCACACCACTAAGTAGAAGTGTTTTGGAATAAGAAATACTCCGGTTAAATATAAAATCCAAATGACAATCGCCAAAAGACCAGCTGCGCCATTCACATAACTCATATGCTTATTAGCGTCAGCTTCATTATCGTAATACTTTGTGGAATAATTCTTTTTAGCGTTAATCATAGCACGTCCTAGTTATTTTTTATTTTTTGAGTTTTTTGATCTCCATTTCATCAACGAATCCAACCATCTCAAAAATGTCGTAGACATCATCGCTCATATTGATTAATGAGAGATCGTCATATTGTTGTTTTAATCTGGCCACAATTCTTAAACCAGCGGAAGAAATATACTTGAGTTTTTCAACATCAAAAACAATTGCATCAAATGAGTTTTGAGCAATGATGCCTTCAATTTCTTTTTCCACATCTTCGGAATTATAGGAATTGAGTTCTCCTTCTAAATAAATAATTAGTTTTCTATTGTCTAATTTGTGAAACATAAAAGATCTCCTTTAATTATTTGTATCCAATCTTTGTCTTTCAACGAGCTCCGCAAAGCGTCCCGCTTTAGCGATTAACTCTTGATAACTGCCTTGTTCTATTATTTTACCACCTTCTAGCATTAAAATGCGGTCTGCATTTTTAATCGTGGATAATCTATGAGCAATAACGATTCTTGTGCAGTTAAGTTTATTAATAGATTCGGTAATACTCTTTTGTGTTCTATTATCGAGCGCACTAGTGGCTTCATCAAAGATTAAAATCTTTGGTTTGTGAACGATGGCTCTAGCAATCATGATTCTTTGTTTTTGACCACCGGAAATACCACCTTGACCTTCAGAGATAACTGTGCCCATCTTCATTGGCATTTCTCTAATATCATCGGCGATGTTAGCGATTTCCGCTGCGGCCCAGGCATCTTCTTCCTTGAGATTAGGTGCGGAAATAATGATGTTAGATAAAATGTCTGCGTGGAATAATGCACCGTTTTGCATAACTGTGCCAATGTTCTTTCTTAAGGATATCAAATCAATATCTTTGATATTGTGTTCATCATAATAAATTTCACCAGAAACTGGCTTTTCAAAGCCAAGTAATAATCTTGTTAGAGTTGATTTACCACATCCTGTAGGACCAACAATGGCGATATATTCGCCTTCGTGGATTTCTAAAGATAAGTCGTTGACCACTAATGGGGAGTTCTCGTTATATCTAAATGAGACATTATCTAATTTAATGTTGCCTTTAACGGATTCTAAAACGGTCTTACCCTCAACGTTTTCCACTTGTTCTTGTAAGATAGGCCTCGCCATTTGATAGACCGGTGAGATTGTGGCAAGAAGTGCCACTGTTGATGTCAAGGAAGCAAAGACGCCAGAAAGAACGCCATAGCTAGTGTTAAAGGCCATGTAGTTCGAAGCAGAGAGACTGTTCTTTGCTGCTACTAAGTAGATTACAATTGTGCCCAGTATTGATATGACTAAGCTAATGACAGGACTAATCTTAATGATTATCGATGGATTGTATTGATATTTCGCCGCTTTAGAATAAGAGACAGCCCATTTAGCGAACACTCTCTTTTCAGAACCAGATAATCTAATCTTTTGAATACCATTAATCATTTCATAAGTGACACCAGATTCTTTGGAATTGAGTTGTAACTGCTTCGCGGTAATGTTCTTTTCATATAAAGCCATGAAAATGGTAAAACCAGTATTGACGAATAAGATGAGAATGACAGGTAAGATTAAAACAGGAACAAAACTACCTAATTGGGACAGATAGACAATCGACATGATTAATGCCATGATCGTTGTAAAAGCACCATTTAGAATAATTTGAGCAAGAGATGTCACGCTTGCGAATCTCGCGGCTAATTCACCAGTATTGTATTTCTTAAAGAATGATGGAGGTAAATGTAATAGCTTCATCATCGTTGCTTCTCTCACCGCTTTTTCGATGCGCATCGTAATGCGTAAATTAACAAAGCTTTGGATGGCTTTAATGATCACCAAACCAGTAGCGGCACCGACAACATATAGCGAGATTACGACAAACTGGCTCATTACTTTGTCTTGCACTACTTTACCCGTTAATACCTTTGTTAAGTAAGGTAATAAGATACCAACACCTGAAACGGCTGCGGAGAACAAAAGTAATAAGATGATATCTATTGGACGAATGGATTTAGAAATGTACTTGATATAACCTTTAATATCAATCTTGTTGTTTGGTAATGGACGATAGAAACTATAGGCTTCTAATTCGAGTCGATTGACTAATTCCGCTTTAATCCTGACCTTTTTACCAGTCTTATAGTTGATGTAATAGTATTCTTTAGTGCCCACTGGAAACAAAACGACTGGGATATTGTGTTTTAAGGTGAAAATAAGCAAGATTGAACGACCATCATTTTTATATGAATCGTTTAATTCAACCTTATGGTATTCAACACCATATTGCCCTAAAGAATAGGTGAGCTTTTCGTTAAATTTCTTAATGGTCACCGGAATATCCACCATTGAATGATGGAATGAGGAAAGGATTTGACTAATAGCAAAGTTTTCCCTTAACTCTTCTAAGCTCAAGTTATGAGGGTTATCAATTTTAATGCCTGCGAGCGAACCAAAAGAATCTTCGAATGTTTTCGCATCGAGTTTCTTTCTCTTTTCGACTTGCTCTTCAAACCAGCCCATTTTCCTCTCCTTTCTAGTCGTTAGTGACCAAATTATAGTAAGACCCTTTAAGGGCCATTAATTCATCGTGATTGCCTTGCTCTACGATATGGCCTCTTTCTAAGACCACGATTAAATCCGCATCTCTTATAGTGGATAATCTATGAGCAATAACAATTGTGGTAATGCCTCTAGCCTTAATCGCTTTCACCACTTCGTGTTCTGTTTTCGCATCTAGCGCACTGGTGGCCTCGTCTAAGATGATGATACTTGGATCCGCCGCTAAAGAACGGGCGATTTCAATTCTTTGCTTTTCACCACCAGAGAAGTTCTTACCACCTTCTAAAACAGGAGCGTTATATTTGCCCTCTCTTTCCATAATGGCTTTATGGATTTGAGCGTCAGAACAGGCCATGATAACTTCATAATCTTCGATTGATTCATCCCACATCTTAATGTTGTTGGAGATGGTATCTTCATAAAGCGTGATATCTTGGTCCACAACCGCAATTGAGGAAGTGAAGATTTCATGATCGATTTCTTCAATTCTCTTGCCGTTAAAAATAATGTCACCAGACCAAGGTGAATATAAACCTGAGATCAGTTTTGATAATGTGGATTTACCACTACCAGTGGAACCAACAATCGCTACTTTCTGACCTTGTTTGATTTCCAAATTAAAGTCAGTTAATACAGGGGTGTCTAATCTAGAATAACCAAATGTCACATTCTTAAGGACAAGATTCCCTTTAATCTTAGAAATCTTTTCCATAGGAATTTCACGTGTGACGTTAGGATCTAATGGGTATTCTAAAACATCGTCCACTCTTTCCATGGATGTGCGCATTTCTTGTAATGTCTGACCACTTGTAATAATGGTCATCGCAGGTGACATAAAGGAGCTTAATAAGCCTTGGAAAGCGACGATAGAACCGATGGTGAATTCACCTTTAATCGTGTAGAAAACACCTAGGATTAGAATTGAGTAATTAGCAATCATCGCCACTAGCGCTGGAATTAAACCAACAAAGGTATTAGTTCTTGCAATCTTGGTGCGCTGGGTCATGACGTTATCTTGCGCTTCGCTCCATGTTGCAAAATAAGAAGCTTCCGCACCATTAGATTTAATGGTTTCAATCATTTCGATGCCTTTAGTGGTCAAGCCACTTAATCTGGCTCTATCACGTGACTGTACACGTGCTATATTCACTCTTAATCTTGAAATATAGAATGAAACAAAAGCGTTCAGCACTACTGTTACAACACCCACTAATGTTAAGATCCAACTCTTAGAAATCATGACCGCTAAATAAATAACGAGCATGATGGTGTTGAACAAGAGAGGCGCAAAGACATTAACTAATGTTTCGGCGATAGAGGCGTTTTCTGATTGACGGGACTGTAAATCACCAACCATTCTTTGAGAGAAGAATTCAATTGGCATTCTTAAAATACGCCACATATAGGTTGTGGAACCCACTAAGTCGAGTTTGCCTCTAATCTTATATTGATAAAGAGCTTGGACTAAAGTGACAATTACTTGTAAGAAACCAATACCAGCGAATATAAAGATAAACGGTAATAGCCAGCCTGGATTATTGCCTCCTAACAGATAGTCGACAAATACCTGATTCATGACGGGATTGATAATACCGATAATATAGAAAACAATGGTCGTGATCGCAAAAAAAGCGATTAACGGGGCCGCTCCTTTTAGTCTTTTCTTGGCAAATTCAAAAATAGACTTTCTCTTACCGCTTGGTTCAAATCCTTCATCTGGAACGATTTCTAAATAAATACCAGTAAAAATCTTATCAAATGTTTTAAGGTCGACTTTTAAAACGCCTTTTGCCGGGTCGTTAATAATCGCTTTATTGCCTCTAAAACCATTGATAACCACAAAGTGGCCACCACCCCAGTGAATAATGCCGGGGAATTTGCCTCTTTCTCTGAGCTTTTGGGTTGTATAGGCATAGCCTTTTGTTTTAAAGCCATACTTTTGTGCGGCACGCAAAATGTTTTTAGCATTACTACCATTACGAGAAACACCACAATCCACTCTCACTTGTTCAAGGGCTACCCACTTATCATAGTAGGCCATAACCATGGTTAAAGAAGCCGCTCCACATTCTAGAGCTTCTAGTTGCATCACGAGTGGCGTTTTAACCACTCCTTTAGTCTTAGGCTTCTTTATCTCTTTCATAGTTATTTGTTAAGCAAGAAATCGATTGGTCTAGCTTCTTTAATAACGATGTAATAATCATATTCGCCATCATCCAAAGCAAAGCTAGAAACCACAGGTTGGTTATCATTAAATGACAAAATCTGTCCTTCAAGACCAGAAATATAAACTTTTTGGCCTTCTTTTAATTTGCTTAGTTTTGACTCATCAATTTGCAGCGTGACCGCTCCATTAGAAATGTTTGCGGTACCAGTTAACTTTATTTTGATTTTGTAGATTGCTGACCAAGCAAAGAAAGCCACTAATAAAAGCACCACTGAAGATAGAACGATCCAAGTTATTGGCGAACTATACTGCAGATTCTTATTTAATTCATCTGGATTAGTAATGCTTTTATTTTGTTTTTTCATGCTTTTAATTCAAATTAATATTCATTCCATTTATGGCCACAGTTCTTACATGTGCAATCCCAATAACATGAGAGAGCGCCACTCATTTGAACGGCTTTCACGTTGTACGAGCCACATTTTGGGCATGGAATTGTTGGGGTGCTTGCGCAGAAAATACCTGCACCACTCACCGCGGCTAATTGTTCATCGCTGAGTTCAATGCCTTCTTCTTTGGCGAGTTTTAGTAATTCCTCATTGTTCTTACAGGCTTTGACTTTTTTAATTTGTTCTTCGGTTAAACCTTTTAGCAAATCTTCTCTCATGATTTACCTCCTTTTAAATATCTAATGGCTTTTCTAAATGCCATTCATTTAATGCATTATTAACTTTTTCATACCAACCATTTTCAAAGAAAATGCATTTGGTAATATCTTCGTGATAGAAGTTGATGTCCTTTGAATACAGAAGTCCTAAAGCCGGACATCCACCGTTACAGGCTTTATAGTATTTGCAGTTACCACATTTATCGTTTTCGACAATCTGTTTAAAGAGTGGCGCCATCGCAAGATTAAGGTAATCACTTTCTTTCACTAGTTCTTTTAATGGCGTTTTAAATAAATTACCCAAACTGATTTTATGTTCGATGAAGTAACCAGACATTTGCAAGCAAGGTACCACTTCACCACTGCTAGAAACCGCGATCATTCCTCTATTTCCTTTGCACATTGGAATGCGAATATTGAATTCATCTTTACTACAGGCAATAGGCACTAAAGAATAGATACGATGTGACGGATAAAGCCTCACAAACTGCCACACGTCTATCACCATTTTCATATTTGAACGAATGTACTCTTTGGCAAATGCAAGCATTCTTTCATAGTATTCTTCAATCGTTAAACTGGATTGAGGAGAGTTCTTTTCCCAGCGTGGCGCTTCTGTTGTTCTGATGATTCTCATTTCCACAACGCCTAATTCATCTAACAGATGCGCAGTATCCATCATCACATCCACGTTCTTGCGATTGACTTGCACTTGCGCTTTCACTCTAAAGCCGTTTTGAATACATAGTTTGATTGCTTTAACTGTGAGGTCTTCCGCTTTTGGATGCTGTCTGATGATGTTGTGATAGCCAACACCATCAAATGAAATCTTGATTAATGGATAACAATTTAGTTCTTTAAATACATCAAGCATCTGTTGGTTTAATAACAAGCCGTTAGTGTTTAATTCAAAGATATACATATCTCTTTCATAGATGGCTCTTACGATATCTAAGAAACGCGGGTGAACCAAAGGTTCTCCACCCGTTAACGTAAAAGCGTGAACACCGATATCTCTCGCTTGATCTAAGATATCGATAATTTGTTCATAAGATAGTTCTGTATTTAAAGGAGCGTTATCCTTGGCGTTAAAACAGTGTAAACAGTTGAGATTACATTTCCCAGTAACCATGAGATTCATCCTTGGGAAATAGTAATTATCATATTCTTTTAATTTTGACCAGTTAGATGGCTCATCGCCTTCTTTGCATTGTTCGATATAGCCATAAGATAATAAATTGGCAAGATATGGATTTGGTTCGATATCATGTTTACCATCGCACGACAAAAGAAGTTCAAATTCCTCTTTTGAAACGCTTAAAGCGTGGTCGTTACCTCTAATATAGATGGCACGGTCCACGTATCTCCATTTGCGTAATGCGATGTTGCCTTTAAGTCTATAGTACATATTTATTTGTCGTATCTTTTGTGATCCTTTTTGCTATCTTCGGTGCTGTCGCTACAAGCACCACCAGAAACAGCATTAAGTTGTTCTTCGTTTAGTTCCACGCCTTCGTCTTTGGCGAGTTGCATTAAATCATTAACATCATCGCAAGCTTTCACCTTAGCAATTTGTTCTTCGGTTAAACCTTTTAACAATTCTTGTTTCATTATTGTGTTCTCCTTTTATAGGGGTACCCCTATTTTATCAATGCGCATGTCACAAAAGTGCCACACGATAATAATTTATTATTGATTATTAGAAGCCATCTCATCTAAAGATGTTTTTTGTTGACGATAAACATCAATAATGAAATCCAAGATTTCAGGTTTATAAAAATCACCCTTAGATAAGACGTTTCTAATTTCATCTTCAAAACCTATTAATTTATCTTTATCGTACCAAGAATAATCCCACTCAGGATCAAGGCCACTATAAACGAAATATATTAATAGAAGTGTTGTCTTATTAGGTTTAACTAAATACTGTTTAGCGTGATTGCCGGTTCCAAAAGAACCGCCTAAATCATATAGAGGGGCTGGTTTAATCTCGCCAGTCTTCATGTTTTTGACAACTGAGATGTTATCGAAATGCAAATCGTTAACAAAGCAAATTGTTTTTAAACAAGTTAATTTGATAAAGAAAGGATAAAGTTCTAAATAGCCGGTTTCTTTAAGCTTTTCAAAGAATTGCTTGCGAGCGTCCTTATCAAATTTATAGCCGTGATAAAGCTGGTACAGCTCATGCGGTAAAAAGCTAGAAAGCGGGCATAGTTCTTCGTCGATGCTGATCATTGGAGAAGAAACAGAGGCGTATTTACCGTTTATCTCTTCTAAATCATATTGTAAGACTTCGTCTTTTTTAAAAAGTTTCTGCGCTAATCGGGACGCTAAAACTTCGCCTAAAGCTTCATCGGGATTATCTCTATGAATGCCGATTTTAAATAATCTTGGACCTTTCTTTTCGTCATAAAGCCAACCTTTAACACCCCATCCACTAGTAACGATATCCGGAACATTCAAATCAACGTGTTTCAAAGCTTTAAAGTCTTCTTTGATAACCGCTCTAGCAAAAGAATCGTCCCATTTATTGGTAAAGAAATTAACATCTTCATAACGGATGTTTTCGCCTGGCTTTTTGAACCAATAATGATTAGATAACGATAACCCGTGCCCCTTAAATGAGAGATTAAAGGAGTTTCTACAATGTGTGGCTTTTAAGATCTCTTTATATCCATATCTTTGTTGAGGTATCGTTCTAGAATTAAAGAACCTAGATAAGCGAAGGTCAATTTCTTTATCATCTAGATCGAAACCATATGGTGCTTTATCAAAGTGTTTTAGTTTCTCGATAAAATGAGTTCTGCTTTTTCTAAAATCCACAGAAAAAGAAAGAACTTCATAATCTTTATACATAAATATGTAAATATCTTTCTTGCCCATTGTATCTATACGCTAAAACACCGTGTGTCGCAAAAGTCCAACAAAGCAAAAGTTACTTCGTTAAGAACAAAATGCATAAAAATGTCATAACAACGATTAGAGTTTAATCAGCCATGAAATACCGATCGCAGTCTAAGCAGTGGTAATGACAACTGCCACCCCAGTAGCCTAAACATTCAGTATTTTTGCTGCTGCATCTTTTGCACTTACCAGTGGGCGTGCAATAACCACCATTAATAGCTTCAAGTTGTTCTTCGTTTAATTCAATGCCTTCTTCTTTAGCTAAAGCTAGGAGCTCTTCTTGGTTTTTACAAGCCTTTACTTTGGCAATTTGTTCTTCGGTTAAACCTTTTACAATTCTTGTTACACGAGAGAGATCTCGTTTGTTGATTAATTTTAATCAAGATTTTTGTTAACTGTAATTTTGTTGCAGTATTTGCATCTATACCATGCGTCACTGACTTTTTCCATGCAGTGCATATTAAGACATTCTGGACATTGCATATTGTCAATTTCGTACCATTCTTTTGATTTGCCACATCCGCCATTGACAGCTTCTAATTGTTCATCAGTTAGCTCGATACCTTCTTCTTTAGCTAAAGCTAGGAGCTCTTCTTGGTTTTTGCAGGCCTTAACTTTAGCGATTTGTTCTTCAGTTAAACCTTTTAATAATTCTTCTTTCATGTTCAAAACACTCCTTTATCGTTTATTGAAGATTTTTATTGACTGTAATTTTATTACAGTACTTGCATCTATACCATGCGTCTGAGACTTTTTCCATACAGT
>JAGCDH010000019.1 GCA_017651165.1 Bacilli bacterium | reverse complement strand
CCGTAAATGGTCATTCGTGCCAAAGACAGATGAACCAAAATACATGATCTGTAATGGTGACGAAGGTGACCCAGGTGCCTTCATGGACCGTTCCATTATTGAAGGTAACCCATGTGCCGTTATTGAAGGTATGATGATTGCCGGTTACGCAATCGGTGCGCAAAACGGTTACTTCTACGTCCGTGCGGAATACCCAATCGCTGTTAAGCGTTTAGCAAAAGCAATTAAAGAATTAGAAGAAATTGGTATCTTAGGCGATCACGTCTTAGGTACAGACTTCTCATTCCGTTGCCATATTAGATTAGGTGCTGGTGCCTTCGTCTGTGGTGAAGAAACAGCCTTAATTAACTCCATTGAAGGTAAACGTGGTATGCCACGTCCTCGTCCTCCATTCCCAGCTGTTAAAGGTTTATGGGGTCACCCATCCGTCGTTAATAACGTCGAAACCTTAGCTTGTGTTCCTTATATTTTAAGAGAAGGTTGGGAAAAATTTGCCGCGATTGGTACAGACGATACCAAAGGTACTAAGGTCTTTGCTCTTGGTGGCAAAGTCAATAACGTTGGTCTTGTCGAAGTTCCAATGGGCACAACATTAAGACAATTAATTTATGATATCGGTGGTGGCATTCCAAACGGTAAGAAATTCAAAGCCATTCAAACTGGTGGTCCTTCCGGCGGTTGCTTAACCGAAAAAGATTTAGATACCCCAATCGACTTTGGTAGCTTAGTGGCTGCTGGTAGTATGATGGGTTCCGGTGGTGCGATTGTCATGGACGAAGACAACTGTATGGTCGACGTCGCGAAATTCTACATGACATTCATCTGTGATGAATCCTGTGGTAAATGTTCTCCATGCCGTATCGGCACAAAGAGATGTTTAGACATCTTAACCAAGATTTGCGATGGTAAAGGTGAACCAAAAGACTTAGAAGACCTTAAGGAATTATCCAATGTTATTAGAAATAACTCCTTATGCGCTTTAGGTCAAACCGCGACCAACCCAATCTTATCCACAATTAAAGCTTTCCCAGAAGAATACGAAGCCCACGTTGTTGATCATAAGTGTCCAGCCCATGTTTGTAAGAACATGATGGAATACTTCATCCAACCAAACAAATGTATTGGTTGTGGTCTCTGTATGAGAAACTGCCCAGTTGGTGCTATCGCTCCTGGTACAGAACCTGCACACTTACCAAATGGTAATGTGAACCCAGGTAAATTTGCCCACGTCATTGATCCAAAGAAATGTGTCAAGTGTGGTTCATGTTTAAGTGGTTGCCGTATCGGCGCCATCATCAAGAAATAGGAGGAAATAATCATGGCATTAGTTAATATCAAAATTAATGGTCAACCATACCAAGTTGAATCCGGTCTTACAGTTTTAGAAGCTGCAAGAAAATGTGGTTATGTAATTCCTTCTTTATGTGCCTTCAATCATGGTAAATGCTCTTTAGCGTCTTGCCGTGTTTGCTTAGTTGAAGTTGTCGGTGCGCGTGGCTTAGTCGCCTCTTGCGTTTACCCAGTCAACGAAGGCATGGAAATCATCACCAATTCCCAAAAGGCTGTTGAAGCAAGACGTGCCTCTGTGGAATTAATCCTTTCCAATCACCAAAAGAACTGTTTACAATGCCCAAAACAAGGCAAATGTGAATTATTAGAAGTCGCTAATATCGTTGGTGCGCGTGATCAAAAATTCATGGGTCAACAATCCCCAGCGACCATCGACCAATTAGCCCCAGGCTTAATGAGAAATACCGCCAAATGTATCTTATGTGGTCGTTGTATCGAAAGATGTAAAGAAGCACACGGTATCTCTATTTTAGGTTTTGAAAACCGTGGTTTTAAAGCCATCGTTGCCCCTGCTCAAAACAGAAGTTTCGCTGAAAGCCCATGCTTACAATGCGGTCAATGCGTGAACGTCTGCCCAACAGGTGCGTTATATGAAAACGAAGAAATCGCTAAAGTTGACGAAGCCTTCAGAAGTGGTAAGAAAGTGATCGTTCAAACCGCTCCTGCTGTTAGAGCTGCGATTGCCGAAGAATTCGGTGAACCAATTGGTACAACCGGTACAGGCAAAATGACCGCTGCTTTACGTAGATTAGGTTTCTATCGTGTTTTTGACACCAACTTTGCTGCTGACTTAACCATCATGGAAGAAGCACACGAACTCTTACAAAGAATTACTAAGAAGACTGCGCCACTTCCACAAATCACATCCTGTTCCCCAGGTTGGATTAACTACTTAGAATACTTCTATCCAGAAGTTATTCCAAACGTCTCTACATGTAAGTCCCCACATATGATGATGGGTGCAATTATCAAATCATACTTCGCTAAATCACATGAATTAGATCCAAAGGATATCTTTGTGGTCTCCGTCATGCCATGTACTGCGAAGAAATATGAAAGAGCCAGAAAACAAATGCCAGATGATGTCGACGCAGTTATTACAACACGTGAATTAGCGAAGATGATCAAACGTGCTGGTATTGTCTGGAAGAACTTACCAGAAGAAGAATTCGATAACGACTTATTAGGCGAATATAGTGGTGCTGGTGTCATCTTTGGTGTCACCGGTGGTGTTATGGAAGCCGCTTTAAGAACCGCTTATTTCTGGTTAACAGGTAAAGAATATGGCCCAATTAACTTCCACGAAGTTCGTGGCTTAGAATCCGTTAAAGAAGCCGCTATTGATATCAATGGTACAGAAGTGAAAGTGGCAGTTACCTCTGGTATGGCTAATGCTAAGAAGTTATTAGACCAAATCAAAGATGGTACATCTCCATATGCTTTCATTGAAATCATGTGTTGTCCTGGTGGCTGTATCAACGGTGGTGGTCAACCATTTGTTAAGCCAATCTTCTTACCAAACGAAGGTGATGATATCTTAGAAACATATCGCGCCAAACGTGCCAGCGTGTTATATAGTGAAGATGAACGCTTAGTCATTCGTCAATCACACAATAACAAAGACATCCAAAAACTCTACAAAGATTACTTGGGTGAACCTGGCAGCGAACTCGCTGAAGAATTACTCCATACATCTTACGATGCTAATAGAGTGAGATTCCCAGAAAAGAAATAATTTAATTCGGGGGCGGGTCAAATCTCGCCCCCTTATTGTCTTTAAAGGAGACAAGCTATGAATATCAAGTTTTATAATTCCCTTTCTAATTCATTAGAAGACTTCAATACTCAACAAGATAAAAAGGTGAGTATGTATGTCTGTGGTCCTACAGTCTATAACTATCCACATATTGGTAATATGAGACCAGTCGTGGTGTTTGATACTTTAAGACGCTTTTTGACTTATATCGGCTACGATGTCACCTATGTTAGTAACTACACTGACGTTGATGATAAAATCATCAAAGCAGCGAAGCAAGAAGGTAAATCAGAAAAGGAATTAACTGATTTCTATATCAAAGAATTTGAAAAGACCATTAAAGGTATTGGCTCTCAAGTTCCTAACATTACTCCAAGAGTCACCGAATACATGGATAAGATTATCGCTTATGTCGATAACTTAGTAAAAATCGGTGCGGCTTATGTTGTAGACGGCGATGTCTACTTCAGAGTGGAAAAGATCAAAGACTATGGTGTGTTAAGTGGCATCAATGTCGAAGATTTACGCGTTGGTGCGCGTATTGAAGAAAATGCCCAAAAGGAATCTCCGTTAGACTTTGCTTTATGGAAGAAAACTGAAGATGGTATTAAATGGGATTCACCTTGGGGTAAAGGTAGACCAGGCTGGCATACTGAATGCTGCGTTATGATTGATACCATCTTCCCAAAACACTTCATTGATATCCATGGTGGTGGTTATGATCTTAAATTCCCACATCATGAAAATGAAATTGCCCAATCTGAAGCCACACATGGTAATAAGATCGCTAAATACTGGATGCACAACGCTTTCATCAACTTTGGTAATGAAAAGATGTCCAAATCTTTAGGCAATATCGTTTTAGCCAAAGATATGATTGCTCAATACGGTGGTGTAGTCACTAGATTAATCATTTTAAACGCTCATTACCGTCAACCTGTGAATTTCACCGAGGATACCGTTAAAGAAGCTCAACAAGTCGTTTCTCGTATTCAAATGGCCTATAAACAAGCCGCGCTTAAACTTCAAACCGCAGGTGTTGATTTAGAAAAGGGCCAACCCGTGTATATAAATAAGTTCCTTGAAGCATTAGCAGATGACCTTAACACAGCGAACGCTCTAGCGGAACTCTACAATGTGCTTAAAGATGTTAATCAACTCATCAGAAATAGAGATGCTGATTTAAACGAACTCAATAACTTGTTCAAGACCTTAACCGATATGTTCTATGTATTAGGTCTTGACATTAACTACGTAAAGTTTGATGATAATATCTCACGCTTATATCAGGACTACTTACTAAGTAAGGAAAATAAAGATTTTTCAAAGTCTGATGAAATAAGACAAGTGTTGATTGAAAAAGGAGTCATGTAGCTTTTGTATACCGGTGATTCATTAATTGAAAAATTACTCGATGCATTAAAGATTAACGGTGATGGTTTAAGAATTGCCTGTGCCGTTCTTATTTCTCTAGGTATCATCTTGATACTTGGCTTTTTAATGACACGTTTAACAAAGTTATTAAGACTACCAAATGTCACCGCTTATATCGTTGTTGGTATTTTAATCGGTCCTAGTGTTATAAAACTGATTCCTGTTGATTTCATTGATCACACTAGTTTCATTAGTGATATTGCTTTAGCCTTCATTGCTTTTAGTGCCGGTGAATTCTTTAAGTTTAAAGAAGTTAAAAAGACGATAGGTAAATCTATTGTCATAACCATTTTTGAGAGCGTTATGACATTTGCTTTGACGTTTATCTTGTGCAGATTTGCATTTAGTTTAGGAGCGGCATTCTCACTTGTTTTAGCCTCTTTAGTGGCCGCTACCGCACCAACAAGTACACTCATGACCATCAAACAAACTAAAGCCAAAGGGCAATACGTGAACACTCTTTTACAAGTCATTGTTCTTGATGGCATTATCGCTTTGCTTTTATATACCATTTCCATTTCCATCTTTGTCGCTGTTTCTGGTAGTGATCCATTAACTCCAATGGATGTGATGTGGCCATTATTAAAGATGGTTATCTGTTTGGCAGTAGGCGTGGCTTTTGGCTTTGCTCTTAAGTTCCTTATTTCATTTAAAAGAACAACCGATAATAGATTAATTATCGTGGTCGCCACCTTACTATTATTCTGTGGTGTTTGTTCTATTTTAGAACAATCTCCATTATTAGGTGCGATTGCTATCGGTACAGTTTATTCCAATATGTGTAAGACAGATGATGAAAGAAAACTGTTTGCCCAAGTTAATTACTTTATTCCACCGATTATGCTCATCTTCTTTGTCAGAGGTGGCATGAGCTTACAATTCAGTATCTTTGCGGAATCAAATACCATTACTACGGTGCCATTTATTGTCATCGTCGTAGTCATGTTCTTCTCTCGCTTATTTGGTAAATATGGTGGCTCCTATGTTGGTAGTGTAGTTACCGGTCAACCAAAGGAAACAAGAAACTTCCTTGGCATGGGCTTATTACCACAAGCAAGTATCGCCATTGCTTTAGCAACAATGGGTGTGAGAACTCTTGAAGAAGAAGGATTTGCTGAACACGCAGCTTTCTTATTAGCCGCTATTCTAGCGACATCCATTCTCTTTGAACTTGTGGCCCCGGCTTTAGCAAAGCTAGGCTTATACTTATCTCATTCATTTGGCTCAGATGATGAGTTTTCTCGTCACGAAATTAAACAGGCTAAAGCCGAAGAAAAGGCTTACACAGAAGCCGCGGTTGAATATCACGAAGAATAGTTATTGAAGCAACTTGCTCTTTAGAATAAATTAACTATATGAAAGATTTAAATCTTATCTACGGAAAGAATCCAGTTATCGAAGCCATTAGAGCAAAAAAAGCTTTAAAGGTTTTCGTAGTGAACAATTTCAATGACCAAAAGATTTTATCTTTAATTAAAGATAGTCATCTAAATGTTGTAAATATTTCATCTTTAGAAATGGATAAGATGTGTGATGGTGTCCATCAAGGAGTCGCTGCGGAACTCAAACCATATCAAACAGTGTCCTTAGAAGAAATCATCATTAAAGCTAAAAAGAAAGAAAAGAAGATTATTGTCATGCTAGACAATATATCCGATCCACATAATTTAGGGGCAATTATGAGAAGCGCTGATGTGTTTGAAGCATCAGGTATCATTATCCCTAAGCATAATTCTGTGACACTTAACGCTACTGTCGCTAAAACTAGTGCGGGAGCAATTAATTATGTACCAGTCGCTGTTGTAAATAACCTCAATCAGGCCATCAAGACTTTAAAAGATGAAGGCTATTGGGTCGTCTCCACAGACGGTAGTGCAGAATTATCTTATTCATCTATAAAATACGACTTTCCAGTCGTCATAGTCATTGGTAGTGAAGGCAAAGGAGTTTCTCCTTTGGTTCTAAAAAACTCTGATTATATTGTCAAAATTCCTCAGTACGGGCATGTTAATTCGTTAAATGCTTCCGTTGCGGCCGGTATTTTATTAGCGGAGGTGCATAAATAAATCTAATTCCTATTAAGGAGGAAGATTTATGCCCCAAAAGTCCTTTAATACCGTTTTGGATGATTACCTGCTTATCCTCGTTGCCCAAGGCAACCACGAGGCATATGAAAGATTGAAAAAGCGTTATCGTTGTCATGCTATTCGGATATGCAAAGACATACTCAAGCAGTATGAAAAATCAGGAGTTACCACAAAAGACCTCGTCATTGTGTGTGATAGTGACTTCCGTTCTATAGTAGAAAAGTACGATGCTGAGCTATCGTCTTTTTTCTCCTTTTGGAAACAGTCCGCTTGCCATTATGTGATGAGGTATCTAGAAGATAATTCTTATAACGCTGATGCATCAAGTTTCAAAGGTAGTGTCTCGATTGATCAAGAATTCGATGATAATCATTCATTTGCAGACCTTCTTTGTGAGATTGACGATAGTAAGATTAAACGTAAAAAGATCATAGACGTGAAACGAATTATCGCTAGAAATGAGTCCAGATTCACTCAGCAAGAAAGCGCAATGTTAAATCTAATTTTAGATGGCTATTCAATCCCTGATTTAGAGCATAGTGGACTCATGAGTAGATCAAGTCTATATTTAACCTTCAACGCTGCTGTTGAAAAACTACAAAAGATCATTAACTATTTACGAAATAAGCACTAATATTTTGCTTTTCACTTTGTGATTGAGCAATATCGTTATTTATTTTTGTTTCTGCGTGTTATAATTCCTTGCATGAGCAAGTTAGAAATAAAAGATTTGTGCTTTTCTTACGATAACAGCCGTCTCGTTATCGATAACATCTCCTTATCAATTGATAAGGGATCTTTTGTGACAATCTTAGGTCATAATGGTTCTGGTAAATCAACATTAGCAAAGTTAATCGTTGGTTTATTGGAAAAGAAAAGTGGCCAAATCTTTTTCAATGACGAAGAAATCACCAAAAAGAATATCAAGAACTTACAAACCAAAACCGCTTTAGTGTTTCAAAATCCAGATAACCAATTTATTGGTTCTACAGTGGAAGACGATATTGCCTTTGGTTTAGAAAATAGACAATTCCCACATGATAAGATGCAAGAAGAAATCAATCAGTTCGCTGAAAGTGTGGGAATGCTTGATTATTTAAAGAAAGAACCAGTCAGTCTTTCTGGTGGCCAAAAACAAAGAGTCGCTTTAGCGGGCGCTTTAATCTTAAGACCGGAGATTCTCATCTTGGATGAAGCTACATCAATGCTTGATCCAAAAGGCAAAGCCACAGTGAGAAAAGTGTTGGCCAAGATTCATAAAGAAAACCCAGATTTGACTATTGTTGCGATTACTCATGATATCGACGAAGCACTTTTATCCGATAAAGTTTTTATCTTATCCAAGGGTAAACTTGTTAAAGATGGTGCGCCTCAGGAAGTTTTAAGGGATGAAGAAACCCTTCTTTCCTTGAAATTAGACATGCCATTTATTTACCGAATGGAGCAAAAATTAAGTGAGGCGTGTATTAATTCTCACGCTGAAACAATTGAACAATTAGCGGAGGATATATGGGCATCAAAGTAGAGAATATATTCTATACATACCAGAAAAAAGCCTCCAATAGCACATTGGCACTAGACAATGTCTCTTTAAA
Organism: Bacilli bacterium; assembly: GCA_017651165.1. GTDB lineage: Bacteria > Bacillota_I > Bacilli_A > RFN20 > CAG-826 > RUG14515. Next base: position 2,879 of record JAGCDH010000019.1, on the reverse strand, counting down.
CATTGAAGAGAATGATTTTGTCGCGATTATTGGTGAAACCGGTAGTGGCAAATCCACTTTGGCTCAAACCTTTAATGCTTTAATTGTTCCTGACCAAGGACAAGTGCAAGTTAACGATTTTGCCGTTTCTTATAAAAACCGTAAGAGTAAGAAAGTGCGTAATTTAAGAAAACAGGTTGGTCTTGTTTTCCAATTCCCTGAATATCAACTCTTTGAAGAAACAGTGGAAAAAGATGTTGCCTTTGGCCTGAAGAACTTCGGTGAGAAAAACGAAGAAGCCATTGCTGCAGCGCATCGCGCTTTAAGAAAAGTGGGCTTAGACGAATCATATTACAAACGTCCACCTTTTGAATTATCTGGTGGTGAAAGAAGAAAAGTTGCAATTGCCGGTATCCTTGCCATTAATCCTGACATTCTCGTTTTTGACGAGCCGACTGTCGGTTTTGATCCTGCTAGCGCTAAAGAATTAATGAGCTTAATCGTTAATCTTCATATGTCTGGTAAAACCATTATTGTTATTACCCATGATATGGACTTGGTTAACGAATACGCTAAAAAAGTATTCATGCTTGAAAAAGGCAAAGTTATCTTTGAAGGTACACCTTCTGAACTATTTAATAACGCTAAGCAATATGATTGTTTAGAAATCCCAATGGTGATTAAACTCGCATTAGCGCTTAAAGAAAAAGGCGCTGATATCGATTTGAATAAAATCCACACAACTGATGATTTGTTGGAAGAAATCAAACGCTGGAGGGGCAAACATGAGTAGTATGACTTTCGGACGTTATTCATTCCGCGATACATTTGTCCATCGCCTTGATGCAAGAAACAAGATTTTCTTGATGATTTTATGCATGGTTGGCATCTTCTTCCAATTCAAGATGTGGTCAACTTCATTATTGTTAAGTGGTATCTACTTCGTGGCGTTAATTATTTTGATGATTATTTCAAAAGTTAGTTTCTTAGGACTACTTAAATCTTTAAGTGGGCTTTGGTTCTTGATCATCATATTGATGGCTATCTATATTTTCATCCCTAATAGCAACTATCATTTAGGTGTGGCTTTCCATATTGGCTCCTACGCCGTTAGATGGGATGCGTTCTGTCAATCTGGTTATATCGTTTTACGTTTAATCATGATGATATCCTTAGCCATGGTTTTAACTTCCACGACCAAACCAATGGATATGACCTATGCCTTTGAGTGGTATATGATGCCACTTAAACCAATTCATTTCCCAGTCCATGAAATTGCAATGACTTTATCAATCGCTTTGCGATTCATCCCCACTCTATTAGATGAAACTCAAAGAATTATGAAAGCCCAAGCAAGCCGTGGTGTAGATTTCAACCATGGTGGTTTATTCAAACGCTTTGGAGCGGTTATTGCCTTAATTATTCCATTATTTGTGTCCGCTTTAGAAAGAAGCGAAGAGCTCGCTAATGCGATGATTGTGAGAGGCTATGATCCAAAAGCGAAACGCACAAGATATCGTTTATTAAGATTCTCTTGGAGAGACCTTATTGCCTTCTTATTAGTAGGTTTAGCGTTCGCTTCAGTGATCATCTTATTTGTCGCTGATAGAACTGGTAGCCCATTAGATTTAATTTGGCATTTCTTTAGAGTGAAAGGTTTCTAAGATGAGAATACTCGGTGTTTGTTCATATAAAGGTACGAACTATTATGGCTGGCAAAAGCAAGTCGGTTTTGTCAGTGTGCAAAGTACGGTTGAAGAAGTTCTTTCCAAAGTCTACGATTCACCAATTAACATTACTGGTTCAGGCAGAACCGATGCAGGCGTGCATGCTTTAAGGCAGTATTTTCATTTCGATACTGAAAAAGAAAAAGACTTAAAGCAACTCGCTTATGCATTAAATAAAATGCTTCCAGAAGATATCAAGATTCTTTCTTTTGAAAAAGTAGCGGATGATTTCCACGCTAGATACAACGCTAAAAGGAAAGTATATGAATATCGTATTGTTTTAAAGAACAAAGATCCATTCCAAGACCAACTAGCGTTCGTCTATCCAATGGAATTAGACTTTGATTTATTTAAAGCCGCTCTCGATAAATTCGTTGGCAAACATAACTATCAAGACTTCACTTCCAAAGAAGAAGATGAAGGTGGTTTTGTTAGAGAGATTTATGAAATAAAAGTTAGCAAAGATGGCAATAATATCTCTGTGAGATTTGAAGGCAATGGTTTTATGCGCTATCAGATTAGAAATATGATAGGCGCTGCAATTAATGTTGCCAATAAAAAAGAAGACATTTCTTTCATTGATTATCATCTAAAAGACGATAAAAAAAGAGAAATCATTTCTTATAAAGCCCCCGCTAATGGGCTATATTTAGTGGATGTTGTTTATTAATATGTTCAATTTTATATGAACATGTGATAATATTTTTTCGCAATTAAAGGAGTTTATATCATGGGTAGAGCACATGAAGTAAGAGCAAAAGCAATGGCAGCGACCGCTGCAAAAAGAAGCGCCCTCTTTATGAGAGCTAGTAAAGAAATCTATATGGCGGCTAAGTCTGGTGTTCCTGATCCCGAAATGAATTTAGCCTTAAGATCCGCAATTGAAAAGTGGAGAGGCCAAAACGTTACTAAAGACGTTATTGATAGAGCAATTCAAAAAGCTAAAGGTGGCGAAGCTGAAAGCTATTCAGAAGGCCGTTATGAAGCCTTTGGTCCTGGTGGCTCCCTCTTTATCATCGATACATTAACCGATAACTCAAACCGTGCGTTTATTGAAGTAAGAACTGCAATCACCAAAAAAGGTGGTCACTTAGGTTCCACAATTTTCAATTTCACACAAACAGGTTTATTTGTTTTCAAAGGCAACAATAGAGACGAAGTGGAAGAGAACTT
>JAGCDH010000018.1 GCA_017651165.1 Bacilli bacterium | reverse complement strand
TCATCTTGATCGATATAATCTTGTAACCAACCACCAAATTCCGCTGTGATATTAAATTTGCCATCAGAATAAGCACCAGCACCACCAAAACCATTGGTAATAGAACAGGCTGGGAAGCATTCTTGATACCCTTTAGCGTTCTTTGGGCACCTTGTTAACTTATGTTCTAAGACAGGACAATGTCTATTTTCTATAGAAAGACCTTTATCAAGGAGGATAACCTTGAGCTCTGGGTTCTTTTTGACTAATTCATAGGCGCAAAAATAACCGCTTGGGCCCGCTCCGACAATCGCGACATCGTATTTCATAGGTATCTCCTTTTGCCTTTTCTTATTAGAAAAAACACTCTTTAAGTATATTCTAACATCAGTATCTTGTTAAATGTTTTTTAACATTTCTGATGAAAAGAAAAAGCGACCCATGAGGACCGCTTTTATTTTTGATTATAATTCTAGAAATGCTCGTCGATATATCTAGCAATGACTGGTGCTAATGAAACAATAGACACCACGTCTTCTTCTTGTGGAATAGAATCACTAATTGCGATATCTAAGATGCCACATCTATATAGTTTTGCGAGAGCATTTTTGGAAAAGATACCATGACATGCACAGATTAAGATACCCTTGGCTTCATTTTTAAGAAGTTCTTTAGAGGCAGCAATAATCGTGCCACCCGTGTCAATGATATCATCAATCATTAAACAGTATTTTCCCGCAACTGGTTCGCCTTTAATGTTGGTGATCACTGCCTTGTTTGGCTCTGGACGATACTTGTTTAATACCGCGATTGGTAAATCGCCTAACGCTTTAGATAAATGCCTTGCTCTTTCTAAGCCACCTTTGTCAGGAGAAACGATGACAATATCGCTTAAAGAGATTCTGAATTTTTTAATGCGTTCGCGGTAGTATTTGGCAAAGACCGATGAAGAATATAGTTCTTTGCACTCCATTCCTTCAAAGAATGGTTCCATCGCACCACTGTGGTAATCAACAGAGATAACCCTGTTACATCCTGCAGCTTTTAAGCAATTAGCGACGAGTTTCGCACTAATTGGATCACCGAAGTCAATAGTTCTATCCTGCCTCACATACCCGAAGTATGGGATGATGGCCGTAATAGTTCTAGCTTCGCCTCTATGGCAAGCATCGATGAAGATCAATAACTCCATCAATTTGTCATTAACTGGTTGACATGTCGAGTGAATGACAATCACGTCTTTGTTTTTGACATCCGTATCTGGACATGGGCGGGTAAAAATTTCGTTGTCTGCGAATCTTCTCACGATTGCGCAACTCTTCTTCATACCCAATTCTTCGCACACCTTGTTCGCTAAGTCTTCACAAGATGTCAAAGAGAAGATAACTGTTTTTTCTTTGTTAGTCATAACTTTCTTTTCCCTCTTTCAACTGAAAGGAATCGTAATTATATTATAGTCTTTCTATTTAATTCTGATTAAATAATTGGTCTATCTTCGGTTGTGCCGTTGGTTGTGCCGAATGTACGGTCACCGCAGTCACCTAAACCTGGGCAGATGTAGGCGTTTTCGTTTAAGCAACGATCTAACGCACCGATATAAAGTGGAATTTCTGGATAAGCCTTACAGAATGCTTCAACGCCTTCAGGCGCGGCAATGATGCAAATGAAAGTAATTCTTCTTGCACCATGCTTTTTAAGCATTTTAACCGCATCAATCGCAGAACCACCGGTCGCGAGCATTGGGTCGATTAAGTAAACATCCTTTTCGGAAATGTCCGCTGGTAGTTTGCAATAGTATTCCACAGGCTGATGTGTTTCTTCATTACGGTACAAACCGATATGACCACATGTACATCCTGGAACGAGTTCCAACATGCCATCTGCCATACCTAAACCCGCACGGAGAATTGGCACAAAGCAGAGAGATTTTCTTTTAACCACTGGTTGCACAGTCTTTTCGATTGGTGTTTCGATTTCCACCATTGCTGTATCAACGTGACGTAACGCTTCATATCCTTCCAATACGGATATTTCTTTGACGAGCATTTTAAACTCACTTGTTTTAGTGGTTTTATCTCTTAACTTTGTGATTTTGTGGGTAATCAATGGGTGATCAAGAATGGTCACGTTTTGATAATTTTTATAAGCCATTATTTTGCTTCCTCTTTTGCTTCTTGAGCTTCTCTTTCTTCTTTGCTGAAAGGTAAGACTCTCACCAAAACATTGATGATGATGCCGGCGATGAGGGCAACGGCGATCTTTGTAAGAGTAACCTTACCGAAGACGAGTTGCATACTACCAACACCGAGAATTAAGATTGTGGAAACAACGAATAAGTTTCTGTTTTCGCCGAGGTCGACATCTTTGATCATCTTTAATCCAGAGACCGCGATGAAGCCATATAAGGCGACACAGACACCACCCATGACGCCACTTGGAATTGTAGCTAAGAAGGTGGAGAATGGAGCGATGAATGACAAGACAATAGCCATACACGCTGTCACAAAGATTGTTCTAATAGAAGCGTTACCGGAAATCGCCACTGTACCAATGGATTCGCCGTATGTGGTATTTGGGCAGCCACCGAAGAAGGCACCAGCCATTGAGCCAACGCCATCGCCTAATAATGTTCTATTTAAACCTGGTTCATTTAATAAGTCTCTTTGAATGATAGAACTCAAGTTCTTGTGATCAGCTAAGTGTTCAGCAAAGACAACGAATGCAACTGGGACATAGGCCACGGCGATTGTGCCGAAGTAACCGAAGAAGTCACCAGCATCAGAGAATTCTTTGAAACCTTTGATCGCTTTCACAAACGTGAAATCTGGTAACCATTGCATTTCTTTGAAAAGACTGAAATTAACAATTTGCATTCCTGGGTTTTTGCAAGCGGCACCGATACCTGTAAAGATAAGGGCGACGACATAACCGATTAAGATACCAAAAATGAATGGAATCATTTTGAATAACTTTTTGCCATAAACTGAGAATAAGATTGTGCCGAGTAAAGCAGCACCACCACTGACTAAGGAAGCAACACCACCCCAGTTCATCACATAGTAGTTGTTGCTAGCGTCGATGACGTGTGTGGCGCCTTTTAACATATCGGAAACAGCGTTACCGGCTAATGATAAACCGATGATTGCAACTGTTGGGCCAATAACAACCGCTGGCATGATTTTATCAATCCATTTTGTACCAGCGAATTTGACAACTAAGGAAATAATTACATAAATAAGACCTGCTAAGACGGCACCAAGGATTAAACCAATAGCACCTTTAGAAGCACTAATAGCACCACCGAAGGCAGCAAACATTGAACCCAAGAAGGCAAATGAACTACCTAAGAAAACAGGGCTTTTGAATTTGGTGAATAGTAAATAAACGAGTGTACCAGCACCTGCACCAAATAAAGCAGCGGCTTGACTCATTTCAGCAGCGCCATCTGTACCAGTGTTAATAATTGCAGGCACAGCAATGGTCGCGGCAAGGATGGCCAATAATTGTTGTAAAGCAAAGACGATTGTTTTGCCCCAACTTGGCTTGTCTTCTACATTGTAGATAATGTTAATTTGCGACATAAACGTTTCTCCTTTCTCGCAAAAAAAAGACCTGACAGTAGGCAGGTCATTTCACAAAAAGAATAGCGACAGGAAGGCTAATTTGAGGGAAGAAATCCCCTATAACGCAAGGAATCTTCATCTTTCTAAAAACCTTCTTCATAGCAATTCTTTGTCTAAAACTTTATCACAGACGCGTAATATTGCAAAACATTTTTTCAGATTTTTTTAAAAGCGAAACATAATTGCATTTTTGTCAAAACTCGGACTGATTTTTTATATGATAACTTCATTGAGAAAGCGTGCTCGTTATTATAAAATTAAATGTTGTCAAAAGAGGTAACGTTATGACCAAAAAAGAAGAAGTTATTTCCACTGCGGAAAAATACATTAGGGACGTGCCTGGATTCCCAAAGCCAGGTATCATTTTCAAAGACATCACGCCAGTATTTGAAAACCCAGAATACTTACAAAAAGTATTCGATGTGATGGTTGATGAATTGAAAGAAAACAACATCCAATTTGATAAGATTGTTTGTCCTGAAGCCAGAGGCTTCTTATTTGGTCCAACCCTTGGATTAATGACCAAAAAAGGTGTGGTCATGGCCAGAAAACCAGGTAAACTTCCAAGACCAGGAAATTGCGTTTCTTACAACCTTGAATACGGCACCGCTACTCTCGTTATTTCTGAAGATTCTATCCAACCAGGAGATCGCGTTTTAGTGGTTGATGACCTTCTTGCAACAGGTGGATCCGCTAAAGCTTTATGCGAGCTAGTTGAAAGAAGTGGCGCCACTGTTGCGGGCGTTATGTTCTACATCGAATTAACACCATTGAAGGGTCGCAAAATTCTCGAAAAATATCCAGTTTTATCGATCGTTCCAGTCGAAGCTTACTAACATTCTTCATAATTTGTAAAAAATATTTCTCGCACGATAAATCCTTGATATAAAAATACGTGCGAGATTTTTCATTTTTATTAAAATAAATTTGCCTTTTTGGTGTTGTTTTTTTAGCATACTTGAAACATAATTAATATGTCAGTGAATGACCTTCATTGACTTCGTATAATTCCCTAATTGGAGGGAAGTCTCTACACTAGACCGTATAATCTAGTACTACGAAAAATCTATCGAGGAAATAGCCGTTAGTGCATTTTTCGACATTGATTTAAAGGTAGAGGCTTCCAATTAAAGGAAGCTCATTTTTATTTTTTAGAAAATTAATAAGGAGGAGAAAAACAAAAATGAAAAAAGTACGTTTATTCCCATTATTAGCGTTATCAACCTTAGCAGTAGGTGCTATGGTCGGCTGTTCTAGTGATGGCGGCAAAATGAAAGTTGGTCTCATTTGTTTGCACCCAGCTTCATCCTCAACATACGACAAGAACTTCGTTGAAGCATTCAAAGCAAGTGCTAAGAAATTAGGCTTCAAAGCAGTTATCCGTGAAAACATCCCAGAAGACGACAAGTGCAGAACAACAGCCGAAAACTTAGCAGCCAACGGTTGCAAAGTTATCTTTGCTGACTCCTTCGATCATCAATCATATTTACTCGAAGCTGCTAGAAAATATCCAAACGTTCAATTCTGCCACGCCACAGGTACAAATGCCGCTGCTGCAGCATTACCAAACTTCCACAACGCCTTTGCTTCAATTTATGAAGGACGTTACCTCGCTGGTGTTGTTGCTGGCTTAAAATTACAGGCAATGAAAACTGCTGATTCTTCAGTTTCTTCCAAAGTCGGTTATGTTGCCGCTCACCCATACGCTGAAGTTATTTCTGGTTATACCTCATGGTTCTTAGGTGTTAGAAGCATTGTTTCCGACGCCACAATGGATGTCAAATACACCAACAGCTGGTACGACGAAGTCGCAGAAAAATCTGCTGCCAACGCTTTAATCCAAGGCGGTTGCGTTTTGATCAGCCAACACGCTGACTCCTATGGTGCTCCAACAGCCTGTGAAGACGCTGGTGTTCCAAACGTTTCCTACAACGGCTCCACCGCCAAAGTTGCTCCAGAAACATTCTTAGTTTCTTCTAGAATTAATTGGTCTCCATATTATGAAAGAGTCGTCAGTGCTGTCATGGCCGCTGAATCTCCAGAAAAAGCCGTCTTCGATAGCAACAACAACTGGTCCGGTGGTTTCGCAGAAGGTGCTGTCGAACTTTCAGAATTAGGCAAAAACGTTGCTCCTGGCACAGCTGAAAGAATCGCTGAAGTCAAAGCACAATTAGAAGCCGGAACATTAAAAGTTTTCGATACAAGCAAATTCACAATTAATGGTGCTGCTCCAAGCGAAGAAAATATGGCTCCAAACAAACAATGGACATTCGATTATCCAGATGGAACTGAATTCATTAAAGATGGTTACTATCATGAATCCGAATATCGTTCCGCTCCAAGCTTCGATGTCATTATTGATGGTATCAACCCATTATCATAACTTAAATAATTAAAACTCTGTTTTAGCGGGGTCAAAAGCCCCGCTAAAACCTACTTATAAGCATGGAAAAAGAACTAAGAGTTGAGTTAAAAGGTATTAGCAAATCCTTTGGTCGAGTAATCGCCAATCAGGACGTTTTTCTCAAACTCTATAGTGGCGAAATATTATCCCTTTTAGGGGAGAATGGTTCTGGCAAAACATCACTAATGAACGTTTTAGCTGGTATCTATTATCCCGACGAGGGAGAAATTTTTGTAAATGGGGAAAAAGTGATTATTAGTTCTCCATCAGATGCTTACAAATACCATATTGGTATGGTCCACCAACACTTCAAATTAGTGGATACATTCACCGCCATTGAAAACGTCGTTATTGGTTTAAACAAACACGATTATCGCGCCATAGCAGAAGAAGAGGGTGAAAAGTATCGAGGATTTAATTTAAAGCAAAGTGCCAAGCGCATGGAAAAGATGTGCAAACAATTTGGTTTTAAATTAGACCCTTGGAAAAAAGTTAGCGACATGGTCGTTAGTGAAAAGCAGACGCTTGAAATAGTGAAAGCTTTGTTTAGAGGTGTTGACATTCTTATTCTTGATGAACCAACTGCAGTTTTAACTCCACAAGAAGCAGAAACGCTTTTTGGTGTGATGAAAAACATGAAGATGGCTGGTAAATCAATTATTATCATCACCCATAAACTTAACGAAGTGCTCGAAATTAGCGACAGAGTCGCTGTTTTGTGCAAAGGCAAAGTCACTGGCGATATTATGACCAAAGACGCAAACGAAGAAATTCTTACTGAAATGATGGTCGGTCATAAAGTTGACTTAAATATCGATCGTAAAGATATTAAGAATACTGGAGTGCGTTTAGAAATACATGATTTATCCGCTAAGAACCGCGAAGGAAGAGAAGTGTTAAAGAATATCACTTTTGAACTTTATGGAAGTGAAATTCTTGGTATCGCTGGTATTTCAGGAAGCGGGCAAAAAGAACTCTTAGAAACAATCGCTGGACTCAATAAAGAAACACACGGGGACATTATTTTCCATAATCCAAAGAAAGAACAACCCGTTACTTTCTTCCATAAAAACATCAAACAAATCAGAGAGTTAGCCAAGCAAGAAAAATTCCACTTAAAAGGTCAAACAGAACCAGTTGATTTATCGAAATACAGCAATAAGCAAATTACCGAAATGGTTAAAAATGAAGAAATTATCTTCTATGAAGATGAAATCATGGATATCAAAAACAAAAAGCCTATTGAAATCCGTGACCTTGGTATCAAATTATCGTTCGTACCAGAAGATAGACTTGGCATGGGCCTAGTTGGAAACATGGACTTAATTGATAACATGATGTTAAGAAGCTTTAGAAAAGGTAAAGGTGGCATGGTTCATAGAGAGGCTCCAAAAGAATTAGCAGAGCAAGTCGTCAAAGAACTTGAAGTCAAAACCCCAAATCTCAGTACATCTGTTAAAAAACTATCTGGTGGTAATATCCAAAAGGTTTTAGTGGGTAGAGAAATTGCCTCAAGACCAAAAGTCTTAATGACCGCTTATCCAGTACGTGGATTGGATATCAATTCTTCGTATTTAATCTATAAACTTTTAAATAAGCAAAAAGAAAAAGGTACCGCGATTATTTATGTTGGTGAAGATTTAGACGTTATCCTTGCTTTGTGTGATCGTGTTTTAGTGTTAAGAGAAGGCGAAATCTCTGGCGTTCTTAGATGCAAAGACACAAATAAAAAAGAAATTGGTTTATTGATGACCAAGAAAAAAGAAATGACGGAGGAAACTGCTAATGGCCAATAAATCAATATTAAGAGGCGAGCCCGTCATTCGTATTTCACGTCGTGCAGATATCAGTTGGAAAGGCATAACAATAGTTAAAGCCTCTTCAATTTTATGTGCGTTCTTATTATGTGGACTTTTATCCACCATTATTGCTCCAGGAAGTTTCTTTAGCTTCTATGGTGGCGTATTCTCTGGCACATTTGTTAATTTTGATACCACTCTTGCTACTTTGTGGGATGCCGCGATTTTATTATTAATTGCAGTCGCTATTACGCCAGCTTTCAAAATGAAATTCTGGAATATCGGTGCTGAAGGTCAGGTATTAATGGGGTGCTTAGGTGCCGCTATGCTCATGAAGTTCTTAGCACCACATGTACCAAATCCTGTTGCCATTATTCTCATGCTTGTTTTGGCTATTATTTTTGGTTCCATCTGGGCGGCAATACCTGCTCTATTCAAAGCGTTTTTCAATACAAACGAAACACTCTTCACTTTAATGATGAACTACATAGCAACCTTTATTGCTGCCGCTTTCTCTAAAGCAAACAAGGCGGTAGGAAGTACAGAAATTGGCACAATCAATATATCTGGACACGAAGGATGGCTTCCAAATTTATTTGGAAAGGATTACATTCTTTGTATTATTATTATCATTATCCTCGTTTTTGGTGTTTGGTTCTTTTTAAAGTTCAGTAAAAAAGGATATGAAATCGCTGTCTTAAACGGAAGTGTTAGAACTGCTGAATATGTTGGTATCAACGTTAAATGGGTCACCATTAGAACAATGCTAATGGGTGGTGCATTATGCGGTATCGCTGGTTTCTTAATTGTTTCTGGTAGTGCTCATACGATTGGCGGAAATGTTGTTAACGGAAGAGGGTTTACCGCCGTTATGATTAGCTGGCTAGGTCATTTTAATCCACTTCAAATGTCACTTTACGCTTTGCTTTATTCCATCATCACCATCGGTGGTGGTTCTGCTGCTGGCGATTTAGGATATAGCGCTGACGTCGCTACTGTTTTCTCAGGTATCTTCTTCCTGATTATTTTAGCAAGCGAATTCTTCATCAATTTCCGTCTTAAATTTAATTTCCATCGTAAGAAAAAAGAGGATGATAATCCTCCGTCTGAAACAATGGTAGAAGGGAGTAAATAGGTATGTTTCTTAAGATAATTATTGATTCAATCCGTTTCTCCGCTATCTACTTATTCGGATCCGCTGGTGAAACAATCACCGAAAAATCTGGTCATCTTAATTTAGGTACTCCTGGTATTGTTTGCATTGGCTCAATGGGTAGCATGATTGGTGCCTATTTCTACATATCAATAAGCGGTGGTAATACCATCCCGTTCTTAAGTGTTTTATTCCCGTTATTGTTCTGTGTGTTGTTTGCCGGATTAGCGGGCGCATTATTTTCTTTTTTCGCAGTCACATTAAACTGCAATCAAAACGTTACTGGTTTAGCTTTAACCACATTTGGTGCTGGCTTACTTCCATTCGTGGCTTCTTCTTTAGATGGTGAAGTCACCGCTAGTTTCGCCACCAAGATAGTCAAACCAATAAGCCACTTATTCCCTAAAACATTCTATGAATCCAATTGGTTCACACAATTATTCTTCTCATATGGTATCTTCGTATACCTCGGTATTGCCTTAGCAATAGCCATTGCCATCTTCATGAAGAAGGCCAAAACTGGCTTGTTCTTAAGAACAGTTGGTGAAAATCCTGCTGCCGCTGATGCTGCCGGTATTAACGTTAATAGATATCGTTATTTAGCCACAATTGTTGGCTCCGCTATTTCTGGTATTGCTGGCTTATTCTATACATTCGATTTCTCTGGATCTATGGACACGTCCTCGCTATCTGGCTATGGCTGGCTAGCTTTATCACTCGTTATTTTCACAATGTGGAATACAGAACTTGGTATTGCCGGTTCATTTATGTTTGCATTCTTGTATATTTCATCAAAATACGCAAATAGCACACCTGCAGGAGAACAGTTAGTAAGCATTATTCCTTATGGCGCAACAATTCTTGTTTTGGTGTTATCAAGTATCTTTAGTCGGAAGTTAGGTAAAGCTCCGGCAGGCCTGGGTGTATCGTATTTCCGAGAAGACCGATGATAAAAAACCGCTTGCAACAGCGGTTTTTTAAATCTTTGATTTATTATTGCTTTCTTTGTTTTATGATGGCCGCTAAATGGACGAGACATCTAACGAATAATGCGCCCACGCTATTGGCGAGTATAACAATTAGTAAGTTCCATAGCATATCGATGTTCCAGTTAAATGCGATCCCAAAATAGAACATATTAGCGATACAGTGTTGGAAACCACAATATACGAATAATGTCACCGAACAAACAAGACCGATAATTTTCATCGCCCAGTTTTCAAGATTTTTAAACAGATAAACAGCAATATAAACTAGCGTTCCGCATAAGAATCCCTGAAGAATTACTGTGTCTGATTTAGTTTTGGCTTCAGAAACTTTGGTAACCATATCCATGAATCCATCTCTATTCATGACAATGAGGTGGCAAATGATACCTAACGCAAACGCGCCGATAGCGTTGCCTAAAAGGATGATTGGTAAATTAATACTGTTTTCTTTGATTTTCTCTCTGTCGTCGAGAAAAACACCGATTTTACCTGTGTAGAGATTTAATCCAAAGATGCAAACTGTTAATAAACCAATAGAAAACATCATTGAAGCAAACATAGCATTTGGATCATGGTCTCTAAATAGATATCTGAAAAACAGATAAACAAAGGAGCCAATACCAATAGCGGCGCCCGCTAATATACCTAACCAAAGCGTTTTAAAATGTTTTTTCATACTAGAATACTGGCTTATTATCAACAAAGGCTTTAACAATAGCACAGCTATGGACCTTAATGCCCATTGCTTCTAATTTACCTCTGCCTGGTTGAAAGCCTTTTTCAATAGCCACCGCAACGCCCACAATGTTTGCGCCCGCTTGATTGCAAAGATCCACTAAGCCTAAAGAAGCATTGCCTTCGGCTAGAAAGTCATCAACAATGAGGACGTTTTCACCTTTTAAAATGTATTTATTGCCCACTGTAACTGTGGAACATGTTTTTCTGGTAAATGATTTAATTTCTACTTTAAAGACATCATCACCAACTGTTAATGATTTGCTCTTTTTGGCAAAAACAAGGGGTGCGTTACCTACTTCTTCTGCCACAGCATAGGCTAAAGGAATACCGCTTGTTTCAATGGTAAATACTTTATCAATTCTTTGTCCTTTGAAAGATTCGGCTATATCTTTAGCCATTTCCCTAGTTAAAGAAACATCGATTTTATGGTTGAGAAAGGAATCAACTTTAAGAATATCGTTATTAATGATTTTGCCTTCTTTAAGAATGCGTTCCTCTAGTAATTTCATTACTTTTGAATCTCCTCGTTCCATCTATCAATATCTTCGGGTTTGGCAATGTAGACATAAGGAACATTCCTTTCGAGTTCGTTATAGTCTAAACCATAGCCCACTAAGAAGCAGTTTTCTTTTAAAACCTTACCGACATAGTCGATTTTGATGTTTTCACATCTGGCATATTCTTTATCAAACATTGCACAAATAATGATTCTCTTTGGTTGATAGTTTTCGTTTAAGTGATCGATGAGATATTTCATAGAAATACCTGTATCCACGACGTCTTCTACGACGACAACTGTACGATCTTTGATGTCCATATCAAAATCTTTCTTAAGATTGATTTTGCCTGTTGACTGAACACCAGCATAAGAGGAGATTTGAATGAAATCAGTGAAGATCGGTCTATCAATACGTTTGATTAAATCAAACATAAAGTTTAAAGCACCTTTCATAACACCCAAAAATAACGGGGTTCTTTTTTCGTTCTCCAAATCTTTAGAAAGTCTTTTTCCAATGTCATTACAAATGTTTTGGATTTCTTCCTCGGATAAAACAATTTCACGATCTTCTCGCATAGTTCTTCCTCCTATTCCCACTCAATGGTGGCTACTGGTTTATTTGATAAATCATATAATACACGATTTACACCTTTAACTTCACTTAAAATTCTATCTCTAATCTTTCCAAGAAGAGCATAAGGTATTTCTTCAATACTAGCGGTAACGGCATCAACGCTGTTGATTGCACGAATCACGACTGGCCATTCAAAAGTACGTTTTCCGTCTTTGATACCAGTGGATTTAATTGGGGGCACAATGGTGAAATACTGCCACACGTGTTGATCTAAACCCGCTTTTGCGAATTCTTCTCTTAAAATAGCATCAGATTCTCTGACAGCTTCAAGTCTATCACGAGTGATAGCGCCGACACATCTCACGCCTAAACCTGGGCCCGGGAATGGTTGACGATAAACCATACTATGTGGTAAGCCTAAGGCTTCACCAACTTGTCTGACTTCGTCTTTATATAATAATTTGACAGGTTCAACGAGTTCAAAATTAAGTTCCGCTGGAAGACCACCAACATTGTGGTGAGCTTTGATACCTTTGCTTTCTAAGATATCTGGATAAATGGTTCCTTGACCTAAGAAGGAAATACCATCAAGTTTCTTGGCTTCTCTTGCAAATACATCAATAAAGATTTTACCGATGATTTTTCTCTTTTGTTCTGGATTTTCAACGCCTGCTAGAGCATTTAAGAATTCATCAACAGCATCAACATAAATTAAGTTAGCGCCTAATTGCTCTTTGAACACTTTGATAACTTGTTCGCTTTCGCCTTTTCTTAAAAGACCATGGTTAACGTGGACACAAGTTAAGTTGTTACCAATGGCTTTAATCAATAAAGCGGCACAGACTGAAGAGTCAACACCTCCAGAAAGAGCTAATAAGACTTTCTTGTCTCCAACTTGTTCTTTAATTTCTTTGATTTGCTCCGCGATAAATGCATCCGCTAATTCTTCAGAATTAATTCTTTGCATTTTTGGATCTCTTACATTTCCACTCATAAACTTTCTCCCCTACCAATGAATTTCATGTATTTTATTAAACAATTTAATAACCTCTGGTGATGGTTGCTCAAATTTTTTGACCAACATTTCTAATTGGTCGTCTGGAACGACTGAGCATTCGTTTCTTTGTCTATTATAAAAACGGATCTGTTCCAATGTTCTTGGGAACAAAACTAATTCATATCTATCAAACTCTGGATTATCTTTAACGTATTTTTCTCTAAGAGAATTTAAATCGTTTAAGGCATCTAAGATAACAGTGACATCATCATATCTTTGGGCATATTCATGAATTCTTAAAGAAAAAAGATCCCAGACTTCTTTTTGTTTCGAAAAATCTTGTGTCGTACCGGTCAATTCATAACGAATTTGGTCGCTTGAAACAATCAGAGTATGAGGATGCTCTTCTTGATATTTTTTAGCCCAGGTAGATTTACCACTACCAGGCATAGCCGATAAGATGATTAGTGTTTTCATTTCTACCTCCAGCTTGGTTGAACGAAATACTATTATCTCGGAACTTTTCACTAAATAAAAAAGTTCCTATGCAATAATCATAAAATTGTCAGGAACTTTTATAAAGTAAAATTTAGATTTTTTATTATTTTAATAAAGGCCTGGTTTGTAGACACCTTTATCAACGAGTGATTTTAAAGCTTTAACAACACCTGGTTTATCTTCTTTATAAGTCACACCAAACCACACTGAAGGGGTAGATAATAAACGCACGGTGGCCTTATTTTCATTAACTAGCTCGTCCACGACGGTTGGAATTAAGAACTCAGATTTTGGAACATTGATATTGTCCTTAAGCCAAATTGGAAACTTTTCTTTTAAGTGTCTAATTAAGTCTTTGTTGAACGCAAAGAGGTTCATTGACACTAATTGATTTGGTTCGGCTTCAAATGGTTTAGATCCATCAAGTGGTTCACAAGCGACTTTGTCGCCTTTTTTATAGATGCTGGATTCAATTAGCTTTGTTAAATATCCTTTTTCATCTTCAAAGGCTACGCCTCTTTTAACCGCCCCGTTTTCTGTCATGGTGTTTCTAGCTTCAAAAGCGACGATAGCATATTTGCCCTCACTATTATTTGGAAGTGACTTTAAGTAATTAAAAGCAACTTCATATGTTTCTTTGCCATAGAAGTCATCGCCATTAATGACGATGAAGTCTTCTTTAATTAAATCACGGGCGGCATAAATTGCATGCGCGGTACCCCATGGTTTTTCTCTACCTTCAGGACATTTAAATCCTTCTGGTAAATCATTCAAATCTTGGAAAGCATATTCCACTTTAATAATCTTTTCCGCTCTTTTACCAATGGTATCTCTAAAAGCTTCGTAGAATTCTTTTTTGATAATGAAGACCACACTATCAAAACCAGCGCGTTTCGCATCATAAATAGAATAGTCCAACAAAAAATTGTTGCAGTCATCCATTGGTTCCATTTGTTTAAGGCCACCAAAACGACTTCCCATGCCTGCGGCCATAATAACTAGTTGCATAATAATCTCCTTTTATTCAAAGAATAAAGCAGCTGCTCCAATCTTACCGGAATCATAACCGAGTTCCGCAGGAACAACCTTAACTTCTGGTGTAGATTGATAACCATAATTGCGTTCTTTAATGTATTGGTTTAATGGATCAAACAACGCGTCTCCAGCATTAGCAATACCGCCCGAGAGAACGATAACGTTCGGTCTAAAGATATTGCAGTAATTTAAGATACCCTCACCAAGATATTTGATATACGTATCGAGTACTTTTTGCGCACTCTTGTCTCCTTGAGCAGCAGCTTCAAAGACTACTCTACCACCCACTAATTCGATTTCAGGTGAAACTTTCCACATAAGTGAACGCTTATTTGCAAGCATGGCTTTCTTTGTTTCGCGAATTAATGCTGTCGCGGAAGAATAAGCTTCAAAGCAACCTTTTCTGCCACATGTACACGGTTCACCATCCACCACTAAAACCGTGTGGCCTAGTTCTCCGCCTTTGCCTTGATTTCCTTCAAATAGCTTGCCATTAATAATAATTCCCCCGCCTACGCCTGTACCTAACGTGAGCATGATGATGGTCTCATAAGATTTGCCGGCACCAAATTTTGCTTCTCCTAAAGAAGCTGCATTAGCGTCGTTTGTTAGCCTAACTGGATAAGGTAATATTTCTTTAAAAATATCGGCAACATGTAATTCGTTCCAACATAAATTATTGGAATAATTTACGATGCCTTTTTCGACATCTAAAGTGCCTGGACACCCTATGCCAATACCAACTATTTTATTATCTAATTTTTGGGCGCCAATATATTCTTTGACAGTTTCGGCTAATTTACGAATAGTAATTTCACCTGGTTCGCCTTTAATAAAAGGCAAAGAAAACTTTTCATAAACTCTGCCGTTAGAATCCACGGCCGCGCCTTTAATAGAAGTACCACCAATATCAATGCCAATTGCAATCATATAAGCTCCTAAATATTCAAACTATAAAAGACAAAATTGTTGTCAGCATCAATATAACCAGCTTCTTTGCCTTTGATCATGATATATCCATCATCATCGACATAGCCGATTTCTTGGTCGTTATAAGAAATAATTCCTTCAGGAGAAACGACCGCGAATTTTTGACGGTTGATAAAAATACCTTCACGATCGATATAACCGATCATCTGTTTTCCAACAAAAACGTTCTTACCAAAACACTCAACAATTTGCATTACTTTTTACCGTGTTTTTCAACAAAAGGACCGACTTTTGCGCCGCTTTCGATCTTTTCGTCGCTAATATCGGCGAATAAAATTTCAGCGTCATTTCCCACTTCAACATCCTTTAAAACGACATTAGGACCGATGATACAAGCTTCACCAATCACTGAGTTTCCAAGGATTGTTGTGTTTGGACGAATGATGGTATCTTGACCGATTTTAACATCTGGAGAAATATAGGAAGAACCACTGTGTTCCATGGAAACACCAGAAAGCATTAATTTGTTATTAATGCGTTTGCGCATTATTTTAGTAGCGTACGCTAATTGGATACGATTGTTAATGCTATAAACTTCTTTCATTTCTTCGGCAACGAAGACACCAACGTGATAGTTGTCTTGAATAAATAATTCAACCAATTCAGACAAATAGAATAAGTGTCGGTTATTATCGACAGATAATCTTTCGATATATTTGAAGAGCAATTCATTATCAATGATACAGATACCGGTATTAACTTCGTTAATCTCATATTCACTGAAAGTGCAATCGCTTTCTTCTCTAATGGCTAAGATACGATTTGATTTATCTTCACGTAAGATACGTCCGTATCCTTTAGGATTTTCCAAAACAGCAGAAACAACAGTCATGTCATATCTATTCTTTTCATGAATATGGAAGATTTGACGTAATGTTTCAGTTTCCACTAATGGTGTGTCACCATAAATGACCAATGTTTGGCCTGGTTTTCCTTCTAAGAATGGTTTGGCTTGAAGGACAGCATGTCCTGTACCTAATAATCTTTTTTGCCAAACGACATCAGATTCTTTTTCCACTAACTTTTTAGTTAGTTCGCCACCAAAACCAACGACAGTAACGATTTGTTTTGGATCTAAAGGCTTAACTGCATCAATAACATAGTTAATGATGGGTTTTCCTAAAATTGGATAAGAAACCTTTGAGTGTTCAGGGTCACGAGAATTCATGCCGGTTCCTTTACCAGCTGCTAAGACTACGACATATTTGTCCATAATAATCTCCTTTATTTGATAACCTTGGCCAATTCGACTTGATATTTATTAACGAGTTTCTTAAAAACTCTCTTTAACAATTGTTTATTGGTGCTTAACGCAAACACCGCTGATCCAGAACCGGTTACTTGCACCATTTTCAAACCACTTTCATGAAGTTCATCAATAATTGTTTGAATAACTGGAACATTTTTAATAGCGGGTTCTTGTAAAGCGTTAGAAATGCTGTCCGCCAATAGATCATCGTCGCCTTCTTCAAGAGCTTTGATAACATTTTCAATGTTACATGTTTTCAAATCCATTGAATCAGAGATAGCATAAACTTCTTTTGTAGAACAACCAGCATCAGGTTTAACTAGAAGAACATAATAATTGTTCTTAACTGTTATAGGCGTTAATACTTCGCCAACACCCTGAACTCTAGCTGGTTTGCATTTGATAAAGAATGGAATATCACAACCTAGCGTTTTACTAAGTTCAATTAATTCTTCATCTGTTGCTCCTAAATTAAGCATGGTGTTAACCGCTTTCATGGTGAATGCTGCATTAGAAGAACCGCCACCTAGACCTGCTTGAATAGGAATGACTTTGTGAATTAAAATTCTAAACTTATCATTAAAATGATAAATGCTTTGTAATTTCTCAATAGAGAAAGTAGCTAAGTTATAACTAAAAGTGCCAATTGAAAAATCATCCACGGTAACATAGTTATCTGGCGCATTATTTAGTTTAGAAATCACTAAAGAGTCGTGTAAAGAAATTGGTAACATGACAGAATCAAGCTCATGAAAACCATCTTCTCTTTTCTTTGTGATGTTCAAGCTAATATTGATTTTGGCAAAACTGCGGATATGCAAGCTTTTCATATGCATAAATATGATACAGCAATTTAAAATAAATTTTAAGATGCCTTTGTTATTTTGTGGAAAGATACTCTGAAATTGCTAAATACATTTCAGGAGAAAGTTGTTCTGGTCTAAAAAGAGGATTGATTTTAAGATCTTCACAAAGTTCATTGGCCAGATCTTTGTTATTTAGATAATTAACCAAGTTATTAAGAATGGTTTTACGACGATTAAGGAATAATTGTTTAGCGACTTTAAAAGCCTTAATTGCGGCAAAACGGTCGACACGTGTATCGATATTTATTGAAAAAACGGTGGAATTGCATTTAGGAACAGGATAGAAAGACCCTGCTTTAACAACAAACAATTTTTCTATATTTCCTAATAAATGGATTAAAACAGATGTTGGGCCATACTCTTTTCCAGAAACATCATAAAAATGGTTGAGGGTTTCGCTTTGAATCATGAACACCATTCTTTGACATCTGCTTGCGTTCAACAACAAATATTGTATTGTTTCAGTTGTAATATTGTAGGGTAGATTTCCGATTATTTTTTCATATTTTGAAACATCAGTTTTTCTAATATCATTTTCAATAATTTCTACATTCTTTTCTTGATACACAACTCTTAAAAAGTTGGTCATTCTTTGGTCAATGTCCACTACTGTAATTAGGCAATCTAATTCTGCTAAAAAATGAGTTAGCGATCCTAATCCAGGACCCACTTCTAGGACACTTTCTTTTTCCTTAATACTTAAAGTATTCACAATCTTTTTTGAAATGTCTGATTCAACTAAAAAATTCTGACCATAATCCTTGTCTGGCTTAAGATCGGCTTTGTTGACTATTTCAAAAATATTAGATCTATTTATTTCCATGTTTCTATTATTTCACAACTTCTTTTATTTGTTTTAAAGAGATGCTGTTATTAACTAATCTTTTATATAGAGTTTTTGCGTTACAAGAACCTAAATTCAATTCTTTGCACACTTTGTCTCTTAGCTCTTTATTATCCATTAAACCCAAATTATACAAATCTGAGAAATTGATGCCTGTTTCTTTGCTATGTTCTTCTATTACATATTTATGTAACTTGTTTAAGATTTCATCTATTTCACATTCAGCAATGCCGTTTTTAACACCGCGATTACATTCATTTATATCTACTTCGACATTCACAGCATCTTTGATTTCATTATTCAGTTTTTCTCTAATTCTTTTTCCAGATTCATCAGGATCAAGAAGCAAAATAACTTGTTTATCTTTTAAATAGGATATAGTGGTTTTTGATAATTCAAAACCATTTACCACCACTATCTCGGAAGAAATATAATTCGAAAGATAAGAAGCATCCTCTTTTCCTTCAACCACCAATACTCTATTTAAGCAGATTTTCATAAGTTAAATAATTTACAAGAATTCTGATACAAGACATCCAATAAATGTTTCTTTGACATGCCTCTAATTTCGGCTATCGCATCCACGATTAAAGAGATATTGGAAGGTTCGTTTACCGTGCCCCTTAATGGGTGAGGCGAAAGGTATGGACAATCTGTTTCGACGACGATTTTTTCGAGTGGTGCTTCCGCGGCAACTTCCTTAGGGGTTTTAGCATTTGTGAAAGTCACTGGCCCATCAATACCAATATACAAATTTAGGTTAATTACATCATTGATATTTTCAACGCTCCCAGAGTAACAATGCATGACACCACCGTGCATCGGTTTGTGCTGTTTTAAGATTTCAATAGTGTCATTAAAGGCTTCCCTACTATGGATAGAAATAGGAAGACCGACTTTATTGGCGAAATCTATTTGTTTTATAAAGTACTGTTTTTGTAGTTCTCTTTTTTCTTGTTCTTTGGTCCAATGATAATCTAGACCAATTTCACCAATCCCCACGACTTTTGGATGTTTATATAGATTAAGCGTTTCATACAAAACCTCATCATTAATATCAAAGATATTCTCTGGATGAAATCCGATAACTGCATAAACAAAATCGTATTGTTCAGCAATCTTAATTGCGAGCTCCGAACTGGCCTTATCCCAGCCGATGACAACCATTTTATCAACACCAGCATTTAAGGCACGAGAAACAACGTTATCCAAATCTTTGAATAACACTTCATCATTTAAATGGCAGTGCGTATCTATAATCTTCATTACTTACCCACACAGAAACGAGAGAATATTTCTTTAGATAAATCTAACTGATTGGCTTCGCCAAGAATTTCTAAAATTGATGTATAAGCATCAAATAACGATGTAGAAATAAGATCGACAGTTAAATCGTTAAGGGCGTCATTCTTAGCCGCTAAAAGAGATTCTTTGGCTTTGCTAAGTAATCCTAGTTGTCTAGCGTTATTTAAAGCCGGTTTAGAGAACGATTTCTCATCAAGACCTATTCTTTCCTTAATCGCATCAATAAGTGGCTTAATTTGGTTATTAAGAGCAGAAACAGATAAACCATTATTATTCTTTGAATCATCATCCTTGTTGTAAACAACAATCGGGTTATATTCTTTGGTATATTCTAAGATTTGCTTATCTTCATCATCAATTTGTGATGAACTATCTAAAACCACTACAACGATATCGGCTTCCTTAATAGTTTTCTTGGATCTTTCGATACCAATAGATTCAATCTTATCTTCTGAATCTCTGATACCTGCGGTATCAAACAAGTGTAAAACAACGCCATCGACGTTAGCGTGGCCCTCAACTACATCACGTGTAGTACCTGCGATGTCAGTAACAATCGCTCGATCTTCACCAAGAATGGCGTTCAACAAAGAAGATTTACCAACGTTTGGTTTACCAACAAGCGCCACCTTAACACCTTCGTTGATAATTTTGGCTTTTTCACCATCATCTAAAAGAGTATCAATTTGAGGAATTAGTTCATCAACTACTTCAACTATCTTGTCTTTATTAGCGATTTCAATATCCTCATACTCAGGGTAATCGATATTAACTTCTATCAAAGATAGAATATCAGCAATTCTAGTCTTTAAAGGCCTAATTAAATCGCTAGTCTTTCCATCCAAAGAAAGAAGATTCAACCTCTTAGCTTCTTTGGTTGTAGAATTAACAACGTCGTTAATTGCTTCCGCTTGCACCAAATCGATCTTGTTGTGCATATAGGCACGAGAAGAGAACTCTCCGTTTGTGGCCATTCTGGCGCCATTTTTAATACACGTCTCGATTATTTGCTTACAAACAAGCGGAGAACCATGACAAATGATTTCAACTGAGTCTTCGCCAGTAAAGGACTTTGGTCCTTTATATGCTAAAAGGACGACATCATCAACCTTTTCTTGGTCATTTACAATGGAACCATAAAGAATTGTTCTCTCTTTAATGCTTCGTAAGTCCTTAGTGAAACATTTGCTAACCACTTCGAAAACATCATCACCAGATAATCTAACGATACTGAGTGCTGATTTGATTGGAGCGGTAGCTAGAGCGACGATTGTTTCAAACATAGGGTTATTTCTAAAAAACACCCAAAGGGTGTCTTTTATTCAACGTAAATAATTTGTACTTGTCTTTGAGCACCTTCACCAGTGGATTCGGTACGAACGTTTGGCATATTATTCAACGCATTGTGAATTGCTCTTCTTTCGTCCGCTGGCATTGGATCAAAGGTGTATGTTGTTTTGGTCTTTTGCACATCGTGTCCGATTCTACGAGCCATGCGCACAAGACGTGAATACTTGCTGTCTTTGTAACCGTTGATATCAAGCAAGATTCTAAATCTCTTATGGAAGTGATTGCTAACAGCAAGTTTAACTAACTCATTAAGAGCTTGTAATGTTTTGCCGTTTCTTCCAATTAAAATTGGATTGTGTGTGGAATCGATAGTAATACGAATAACTTGATCATCTAATCTTGTATTAACTGCGCTTTCAATTTCTAAAGCATCAGTAATGCCTAATAAATAATCTTCAGCATATCTGATTACATCAGCTAATTCATAAACTTCGACAACGATCTTTTTGGAAAAAAGACCTTTTCTTTTATCTGAAACGATATAGATTAAATCGTCAACAGTAACACCTGTTTCGCTAGCAGCTTCTTGTAAGGCTTCTTCAACAGTTTTACCAGTATATGTTTTCATGTGAAATTATCTTCCTTTCTTTTTGGATTTTTTATTATTGATTGCTTCAATAATAAGGGTTTGACCGATTGAGAATAAAGCACCGACAAACCAATAAACACCCATCGCACTTGGAAGTGTGAAGCCCATGAAAATAATCATGGCCATCATAATATAGGTGAACATTTTCATTCTGCTTTGTTGTTGTGTTTGAGTTGGGTTCTTACCAAGTGACGCAACTTTCTTGCGTTTCATCTTTTGAATCCATTGTGGGAGCAACATAGAGATCACTTGTGCGCCCGCCATTAATAAGAACAAGATAAGCGCTGTCACAGCACTACCATTACCCCAGTTAGCACCATTATTGCCAAACATAGCGGCACTAATAGAATCAGATAAGTGTAAATTGAAAATAGAGTCAGATGACAAGCTTGCGCAGCCTTGTAACGCACCCCACACACAGATGAACACAGGGAATTGCACAACCATTACAAGTAATGAACTAAGAGGATTAATCTTATTCTTCTTGTAAAGTCGGCTCATCTCAGCGGCCATTTGTTGCTTTTCATAAGTATTCTTATTAGCGTTTGGATATTTGTTTTGGATTTTGGTGATTTCTGGTTGAAGGTTTTGCATTTTAGCAGTACTTGATGTTTGCTTCAAAGTCACCACTAACATTAAGCCTCTCACAATAAATGTAATCGCGAAGATAGCGAGTAATTGCGCTAAACCAGGCGCCACGTGCATGTTTTTAAAACCTGCAACGAATGTTTCTGTTAACCAGGCAATTGGGAAAACTAATAAGCCTTCTAAGAAACCACGTTTCCATGCATAGCCCCAATCTTTAGCCTCGATCTTAGTAGAAACTTTGTCGCCGGAACGGTATGGAGCACCGTTTCTGTAACCATAGTAGCCATAATCTGCTTCTTTAATAGCGATACAAGAACGATAACTGTTTGTTGTAGCAGTCAAATCTTTCTTATAAAGTTTTAAATAGTCGTTATTTGGTAAATCATCAATGGTTAGACCATTGGCACCGGCCGCAGCCATTTCTCTAAGTTTAGCATTTAAAGCATACCAGCCATCCCAAAGTGCATATTTTACCTTTTTGCCTTTGCTATTTTTGACAATTTCGCCTGTTATTTCATCTCTTATGTATTCCCCTGTTTTTTCGACAAGCTTATTACCTTCGAATATAGCAGGAGCGAATTTAAGATAGCCATAATCGTCAAGCGCTGTTAACATTTTATCCAATGTAAGACTAGCTTTATCAGCATCTGTATAGCCTGCGTTTAAAATCGCACTTTCGAGGACTAATTTATCCATTTCCTCGTAATACTTTAATGATGGAGCAGCGATGCTGTTTTTAGCAGAATCTGTATTGGTTTTACCAATACCACTAGCGCTTGAAGCACCACCTACGATGTAGTAGATGTTTGTGTTGCCGGTAAAGACTGGATCAGCAGTTATATTGCCGTCGTTATCACGTGGTGCATTTTCCGCATCATAATACCAGCACACACCATAATCAAAACAATATAAGATGTGGGCCTTATCATTTGGAGAGCAGAAAGTATTAGTACAACTAGTTAGTAAAGTAGCACCAGCGAAGATTGCTGCACCTAAAACTAAAAGTTTTTTTCTTCTTTTCATTTAGTAATTCCTATCTACAAAAATGTAATAATTTTCTTAAAGACTCTTTGTTATCGTTATACGAATTGTTCAAGTAGTTTTGTTTAGCTACGATAACAATGTCGAATGAATGATTGTTGTATTCAATCAATGAATCACACATTGATCGAATTTGTCTTTTGATGTGATTTCGAGCTACAGCGTTACCTAATTTGGAAGAAACAGAAATACCCACTCTAATATAATTAAGTTCGTTTTCACTAAAGTGGATGACGTACGATTGGTCGCGCTGAGCTTTGCCTTTCTTAATCGTTAAAGCAAAGTCTTCACTTGCCTTTATGCGATTAATAATCCTCATAGATTACCTCAATTAGTCAGCTAATTTTTTTCTACCTTTAGCTCTACGGCGAGCAAGAACGCGACGACCATTTGCGGATTTCATACGAGCACGGAATCCGGCTTTGTGTTGATGTTTAATTTTGCTTGGTTGATATGTTCTTTTCATAAAAGAAACCTCCTATTACATAGCGAAATAAGTTTACCTGCATTTATAAATAAATGTCAACAAAAGATGATTTTTGATAGGCAAATGCAAACTTGAATAGTCAATTAAAAAACAAGTAATCCACATATCCACACCTGTTGGAAAAGTGGAAAAATTATCCACAAAAATACAAATGTGGAAAAGTGGAAAACTGCCTATAAGGGTCAAGTTTTTAAAAACCGCTGTGGAAAACTCAAATTCGCTTAAAATCACATACCAAATAAAAGTGAATTATTTTATAATAGTTTCCACAAACAGCAGGTGATTGTTATGGATTATTCAATATCAGAGATTGCCAAGATATGGCGAGAAACATTAAAAATAGTAGATGAGCGATTAAATGATCGAAATATGTTCGATAATTTCTTCGCTAATTCATATATTTACGATATAAGAGGCAACACAGCGACGGTGGTCGTTAGTTCCGCGACAGCTGAAAGGCTATTATCTTCTAAATATATAGATATAATCAGAGATGCAATCGCCGAAGTTACAGATAGCAATCTTGATTTAGTGTTTGTTCAACAAAGCAGCATTACTAAAAGTAATATTAGAGTTAACAATACACAAAAAGAAGAATCCGAACCATCCTTTTTTAAAGATGCCAGATTAAGAAGTGAATTAACTTTTGAATCTTTCGTTGATGGCGAATTCAACCAAGAAGCTTATAAAGCAGCAAGTGTGGTTGCTAAAAACCCAGGTCAAATTTTTAATCCATTATTCATCTATTCCAATTCTGGTTTAGGTAAAACTCACTTATTACATGCTGTTGGTAACGCTATCAAAGCCAAAAAACCAAATACAAAAGTTCTCTATATCGACGCTAATGATTTCGTTGAAGAATACGTTAAATTTGTTAAAGGTGAGAAGGATTCTG
Organism: Bacilli bacterium; assembly: GCA_017651165.1. GTDB lineage: Bacteria > Bacillota_I > Bacilli_A > RFN20 > CAG-826 > RUG14515. Next base: position 4,688 of record JAGCDH010000018.1, on the reverse strand, counting down.
AAACCTTAAAAGACTTTGTTTGTGGTTATGATGTCTTACTTTTTGACGATGTGCAATTTTTAGAAAATAAGGTTAAAACAGAAGAGATGTTTTTCTACATCTATCAAAAGATGGTTAACAGTGATAAGCAAATCGTCATTACATCTGATAGACAACCTAACGAATTAAAAGGTCTTGAAGATCGTCTTATTACAAGATTTAGCCAGGGTTTGACAGTAAAAATTAATGATCCAGACCAAAATACATGTGTTAAGATTCTCGAAAAACAAATTAAGAATGCTGGCTTAGAAATCGACAATTTCGATCCTGCAGTTTTGTTGTTTTACGCTGACAAATTCAGTGACAATGTCCGTGAACTTCAAGGTAAATTTAAGAGGTTAATTTTCTACGTATCAGAAATGAAGCAAGTCGAGAAGATCGATTTAGATGTTGCAATCGAAGCGGTTCAAAATATCACCAATATAAAAAATGCCGCTGCACAGTTGTCTGAGCAAAAAATTATCAATGTTGTTTCCAGTTATTACAAGTTATCCCCAAATGAATTGACTGGCAAGACTAGAACAGGCCAAATTGCCTTAGCTAGACATATCGCGATGTATTTAATAAGGATTAATATTGATATCCCATTAACCAAGATCGGAGCCATGTTTGGAGGCCGTGATCACACCACTGTTATGAACGGCATCTTAAAAGTGGAAAATATGTTGAAAACTGACGAGTCTTTAAAGATAGCGGTTAACAACTTACAAAAGGCTCTAAAATCTAATTAATTTTATTTGTAAATAAAAATAGTAATTATTATAGGTTGTGTGATAGAATTAAATTAATTGAGAGAAATTGAGTTTTCCACAATTTCCACAGACCTAATAATTATTATAAATAATAATATAATAAAAATAGAAAGGAACTTATTATGAGATTTACAATCAAACGTGAAGAATTTCTCAAAGGTTTAAATATCGCAAATAGAGCAGTATCTAGCAAAATTGCGATGCCTGTATTAGAAAATTTAAAATTAGATTTAACTGATAGAGGATTATTTATCACTGGTTCTAACTTAGATATTTCTATTAAGACTCAAGTTCCTTATAAATTAGGTGAAGAAGAAATTATCAGAAATTATAAAGAAGGTTCTACTTTAATTAAAGCGAAGCTTATCACCGATATCGCCAGAAAAATGGATTCAGATGAAATCACTTTAGATGTTATCGATTCCACTATTGCTACGATTAGTAACAATCGTTCTGAATACCGCTTGAATTGTGTTAAACCTGAAGAATATCCAGATTTAGATTTAGAAGCATCTGGTACAAAACTCAGTTTAACCACAGCTGACTTTAATAATTTAGTCAATCAAACTGCTTTTGCTGCTTCCTTAAAAGAACAACGTCCTATTCTCACTGCATTAAATCTTGAAGCGAAAGATGGTATGCTTACCGCCACCGCGACAGACTCTGCTCGTATGGCAAGAAAGACATTAAACATTCCACTTGATGTCGAATTCTTAGCTAATGTTCCAGCTAAAATGATGGTGGAAGTTAGCCACTTATTAGAAGGTAAAGATTCTTTAGATATCGCTTTTAGCGATAAGAAAGCCTTATTTACCATTGGAACCACTATTGTTGCAACTAGATTAATCGCTGGTGATTATCCAAACACCAAAAATATTGTTCCAAAGATTACAAATTACTCCTTAGAAGTTAACGCTAATGATTTAATGAAGGCCATTGAAAGAGCCAACATCTTATCAATTGATAGAGAAAATGTTGTCGATCTTTCTATGAGTGAAGATGGTATCGAAATTTCCGCTAAATCAAGCCAAGTTGGTTCCGCTGTTGAAAGAATCGATGCGTTTAGATATGTTGGTCAACCACTCAAGGTTTCATTCAACAGTGAATTTGTTAATGCGGCCGTTAGAGCACTTGGTTGTGCAGATGTGACCTTCGCATTTGTAGGCGAAATGAAGCCATTTGTTGTGGAAAACGCTTCAGATGATTCCATTGTCCAAATTGTCACTCCAGTGCGTACTTATTAGGCCAAAGAACACTATTTTCAAATTATAGTTAATTAAGGGAATATTTAATTCCCTTTTTTATTTATATAGGCTATAATAGTTTTACAGGAGTTTTTGTGGTCCAAAAAAGCATCAAATTAAGAAAAGATGAGGAGTATATTACCTTAGGTGTACTTCTTAAAATCTCTGGCATCATCGATACTGGCGGCCAGGCTAAATTTTTCTTGAATGAAAATGTTGTTCTTGTGAACGGAGAAGAAGAAAATCGTCGTGGCCGTAAATTATATCACGGCGATAAAATTCAAACCCAAAACCATACCTTTTTAATCGATTAGTTATGTTGATAAAAAGAATTGGCCTCAAAAATTTCAGAAACCATCAATTCCTTTCTTTTGATTTTGCTGATCATCTCAACGTTTTAACTGGTGATAACGCTGTTGGTAAAACCAACATCGTTGAAGCGATTTACTACTTATCGTTAGCAAGAAGTTTCAGAACTGGTGAAGATGAAGACTTGATTAAGAAAAACCAAGATAAAGCGGAAATTGATGCTGTGATGGTGGAAGGAGATATCACCCGAAAAATTAAAGTTGTAATTACCAAAACCGGTAAGGCGGTAATGATTAACGGTAAAAACATTTCAAAACTTTCAGAGTTGTCAAAATGCGTTAATGTCATTTTGTTCCAACCGAAAGATGTGATGCTGTTTAGTGGTCCGCCTAAGGATAGAAGGAACTTTTTAGATATATCTATATCTAAGAAAAGCAGTATCTATCTAGATTACATCACTAGGTATGAAAAGGTTTTAAAAGAAAGAAACGATCTATTAAAAGCCGATTCTATTAACCAAACATTATTAGATGTCACGACCGAATTGATGGTCAAATTATCGGGCTCGATTATCTCTTATCGCCAAATGTATGTCAAGGATATCAATGATATCCTTAATAAAATAACGCGCGCGCTCACGGGTGAAAAAGGAAAATTCGAATTAAAGTACTATCCTTTCGTTGCTTATGATGCTGACTTCATGGAAAACGCGAAAAAGGCGTTCAAACGCGTTGAGGAAAGCGATTTCAAACATAAGCAAACAAGTATCGGCGTCCACCGAGAAGATATCTCTATCAGCCTAAATGGACGTGATATTGCCACATTTGGCAGTCAAGGAGAGAACAGAATTGCGGCTCTAGCCCTTAAGTTAAGCCCTTACTTCTTAATCGAAGACAAGGACAAAAAGCCAATTATTGTGCTAGATGATGTCATGAGTGAACTTGATAAAAAGCACCAAGAAAGACTGATCGCATTCTTAAGAAAGTTTAACCAAGTGTTTATTACAGGAACTAAATTAGATATTCCTGATTGTAATCACTTACAAATAAATAAACAGACAAAGGAGGTCTTCTAATGGAAGAAGAAAAGAAAGAAGTCGTAGAAGAGACAAAAGCTCCAGAAACCGCTCCAATTCCTGAAGTTAATGTTTCCGAGATGAATGAAGAAGAAATTCAGCTCGAAAAAGCAGACGCTAAATACGACGCAGAGAACATTCAAGTCTTAGAAGGGCTTGAAGCAGTGAGAAAAAGACCTGGTATGTATATCGGTACTACATCCAGCGCTGGTCTCCATCACCTCGTTTGGGAAATTGTCGACAACGCTATCGACGAAGCCTTAGCAGGCTATTGTACAGAAGTTAAAGTCACAATTAACCCAGGAGATACAATTACCGTTGTTGATAATGGTCGTGGTATCCCAGTTGACGTGGTTAAGAAATCCGGTTTATCCGGTGTTGAAACTGTTTATACAGTTTTACACGCTGGTGGTAAATTCGGTGAAGGTGGCGGCTACAAAGTTTCCGGTGGTTTACACGGTGTTGGTGCATCCGTTGTTAATGCCTTATCCGAATGGTGTGAAGTTACTGTTCATAAAGACGGTGGCGTTTATTACATCAAGTTCGTCAATGGTGGTAAAATCGTTGAACACTTAAAGAAGATTGGCACATGTGATCCAGAAAAGAATGGTACAACCGTTACTTTCAAACCAGATGGCCAAATCTTTACCGATACCACTCATTATGATTACGAAACAATTCGTGACAGAATGAGACAAGTTGCCTACTTAAATAGAGGCATTAAGATTACTGTTGAAGACGCCAGAAGTGCAGAAAAGATTCATGAAGAATTCTGCTACAAAGGCGGTATTAAAGAATACGTCTTATTTATTAACAATCATAAGACCAAATTACATGATGAAGTGATCTACTGTGAAGGTACCTCACCAATTACCTTAGCAAGCGGAAATGAAGCACACGTGTATGCTGAAATCGCTATGCAATATGATGATGGCTACTCTTCAAACATCTTCTCTTTCTGTAATAACGTCCATACCCACGAAGGTGGTATGCACGAAACAGGTTTCAGAGATGCAATGAGACGTATCGTCAACAACTACGCTAGAGAATATAAGTTCTTAAAAGAAGGCGAAGACGACTTAACATATGATGATATTACCGAAGGTTTAACATGTGTTATTTCTGTCAAACACCCAAACCCACAATTTGAAGGTCAAACAAAAACTAAATTAGGTAACTCCGAAGTTAGAAAGATTGTCTCTCAAATCGTTGGTGATCAATTAAATAGATTCTTCCTTGAAGATCCAAAACTCACTAGAACAATCATGG
>JAGCDH010000017.1 GCA_017651165.1 Bacilli bacterium | reverse complement strand
TAGAATATAAGCCCATGGGGTCGTATTGGTTTCGACCGGGAATGGTTAGGCTCTAACTGCAGTCGAGTGATGACGTTATCATCAAAACAAAAATAACTGACAACAGTTATATGAGAGCTCCTAGAGCTCAACAACTCTGCTTAGCTTAATTTAAGCTTCCGACATAGGATCCGACGCTAGGCGCCGGGCAGAGCATCCCTCAAGGTTTTATCCTTTCACGCTTGAGAAGGGTGTCATACCAAAAGGATAGGTAAGAGGAGTGGACTTGTTACCATTACCGAAACTTAGTAAGTCTCGCACGTCCTAGTCCGTCGATATACGAAAGCGTGTTAAATATTCATATCGTCTAAACTGTAGACGTTATTGAAGAGCCTTCTCGGGACAGGAGTTCAATTCTCCTCGGCTCCACCAATAAGATTAATAACGCTGTTCATCAGCGTTTTTATTTATATTCGCCTTTTATTTGATAGCCATAGGACTTTTGTGCTAACTATTTGCTATTTATATCAAATAGATACTACAATGATAGTGCATACAAATACATAAAGGAGTGCTTATGGAAAACAAAGTTTTCAGAGGCCACCTGATTCGCAAAGGCATACTTAGTGGTGTTTTTCTTGCATTAACGATTGGAGCAATCATTGGTATCTCCATTGTTAATGCTAAAGTCATTGCCCCTAACGAGGGTTTTATCACCATGCATTTATGTAAGAGCAATACGGGTAGTGCTAAAAACAATATGGGTGACCGTTTAGCCATCGAAATTGAACAAGAAGGCATTGTTTTAGCCAAGAACGAAGATAACTGTTTACCACTCGCAAAGAGTACAAATAGAGTAAACGTCTTTGGCTATGATGCTGTCCAATGGGTTATTTCTAACTCAGGTTCGGGTTCCGCTAGTGCGGGTTCATCCCAAAAAACATGGGGCTTATTAGAAGCTCTTGATGATAGGGGTATTGTCTATAACAAAGACGTTATTTCCTATTACAATAGCTGGGCGTCCCCAAGAGATAGAAGTGTTTTATCTTATTCTTCTGACTATAACACCGTCTATCGTTTAACAAACCCAAGCTTAAGTAACAACGCTGATTTCAAAACTGTTTATGATGCGGCAAAACAAGACGATGAAGGTGTCGTCGATACCGCTCTCGTTGTTATTGGTCGTTGGGGTGGCGAACACTTAGACCCACCACATGAACAAGTTAATAACCACAAATCAAGTAAACAAAAGAACCCAGACCGTGGTTATTTAGAAATCACCGAAGAAGAGGAAGAACTCTTAACCGCAGTCGGTGAAGATTATGAACACGTGATTGTTATCGTGAACTCCACGAATACCATGCAAATGGACTTCATGAGCAAGATCTATGGTTTAGATGCTTGCTTACTCGTTGGTCCAACCGGAACAGTTGGGGCAAAAGCCATCCCACAAGTCCTTTGGGGAGATATCAACCCATCTGGTAGAACCGCTGATACATGGCCAATGAATCATAGATTTAATCCTGCGTATTACACAAACGGATTCTTCTCAAAGAATGGTGACTACAATAACGCCGCTGACGCGATGTATTACACCGGTGTCCCAAGTGGTGCTAACTTAGCCAATAGTAAGAATAATGCTGGTCACGGCCACGCTGTTTTTGCTGATTACATTGAAGGTATCTATGTCGGTTATAAATGGTATGAGACCGCCAATGAAGAAGGTTTCTGGGATAACGATCCTTATAATGGTTATGAAAACGTTGTCGCTTATCCATTTGGTTATGGTCTTTCCTATACAAACTTCAAATGGGAATTAGTCGATACCAAACCTGCAAGAAATACGAATATTAACGAAAACGAAAACATTCAATTACAAGTCAAGGTCACCAATAATGGTAGCCGTGCTGGTAGAGATGTTGTTGAAGTTTATTTAACTGCTGATTATTATCCAGGCGAAATTGAAAAAGCCTCTGTCAAATTAGTGGGCTATCAAAAGACCAAGAATTTAATGCCTGGTGAAAGCGAAATCTTAGAAATCGACGTTAAAACACGTGACTTCTTACAATTCGATTGCTATGACCTTAACAATAACAAACACGCCGGTTATGAATTAGACCGTGGTGGTTATGAATTAAAGTTAATGACATCCGCTCATACAATGAAGTCTGGTGTCAGCACTATTAAATATAATGTTCCAGATACCATCAATGTCGATGAAGATCCAGAAACAGGTGCAGAAGTTAAACCATTATTTACTGAACTCACCATCACCAAAGAAGATGGTACAAAAAAAGAAATCAAACCAATCGATGGTGTTTCTTGTGATGGTAAGTCCATTGGCGAAAACATCAATTACCTCACCAGAGAAAACTTCGCTCCATTAATGACAAGTATGAATCCATGCAGACCGTGGAATTCAGGCTTAGTCACTTGTGACGATAATAGTAAACCAACCGCTTATAGCACAAATATGGCGAGACAATGGGATGATGCGACAGTTGATGTCTTTGGTAACCCAGTTCAAAATACAGACAAGGCTCCAACATTTGGGGCAAATAATGGCTTAAAAGTCATGGATGACAAAGGCCAAATCACCGAACTAGGTAAAGAACTCGTTGAAGACTATGATAGTCCAAAATGGGATTCACTCTTAGATCAATTAAGTTGGAACGATGGTATTACCATTCAAAAAGGTCAATCTTATAGCCGTCCAGGTATGCAATCCGTTGGTTTAACCAAACAAGGTAACGCTAACTTTTCAGATGCTGAAGGTGCTTGCCAAGTCGGCGCGGACTTAAGTGGTGGTAGAAGACCAACTGCTTATCCAGATCCATGCGTCCAAGGTCAATGCTGGAATGCTGATATGTGTTACTTATTCGGTTTATCCGAAAGTAAAGATATGACATTAGGTGGTAAGGACTACTTATATGGTCCTGCCTCTAACATTCACCGTTCACCTTATGGTGGCCGTCACGCTGAATACCATTCAGAAGATGGCTTCTTAGCCGGTAAATGTTTAAGCAATGTCACCAAAGGTTTAGCCGATGGTGGTAAAGGTGGCTTTATTAAGCACTTTGCATTAAACGATACAGAATATCACCGTGTTGGTTTATTCACATGGTGTACAGAACAAGCGATGAGAGAAATCTACTTAAGACCATTTGAAGAAGCAATTAAGAACGGACAAGCTTCCGCTTTAATGAGTTCCTTCAACCGTGTTGGTGCGGTTTGGACTGGTGGTTCTCAAGCTCTTAGCCAAGGCGTCTTAAGAAATGAATGGGGCTTCAAAGGTATGACCATTACTGACTATACAGAAAATGGTACCTTACAAGATGCTAACCAACAATTCAGAGCGGGTGGTAACTACATCCTCGCTTCCTCTAACTTCAATGATCCAGGTCAAAGCTCTGCTTCCAACAGATTCAAATGGAGATTAAGAGAAAGCGCTAAACAAGTTATCTATGGTACATTAAGACCACAATACGATAACTATGTTTACAATAGTGACGCTTCTCATAAAGCCATCATCTCATCATCTAAAGCAGCCTACATTTGGTGGAAACCACTCCTCCACTGTGCGGAAGCCTTAGTGATTGTCGCTTTTGCGTATGGTTGTATTGTCTTCCTCTTACCAGATAGAGAATTAAGAGAAGAAGTCATTCGTCGTGCTTCTAGAAAGAAACAAGACGGAGAATATCAAGGATAGGGAAGGAGGATAGTAACATGAAAAAATTTGGTACTTGGGTTTTAGACCATCTTAAATTAGTATTTACCATTTTGACTTTTGGTATTACTTTCCTTGTCATTGGTATCATCATGCTTTCTTCTTATATGGGATATAAAGCATATGAAAAGAAGTTTGATCAAAATGATTTAGATATCAGATCACTCTCTCCTGCTCAACCAACCACCATTGAAATCAATGACAGATTTAAATCTTCTTTTAAAAAGAGATTCACCTTTGAAGCGGGTATGGAAGAACTTAAAGTCACCACCTCTCAAGAAAACTATTTAAATGGTGATTGCATTGACTTAACTACTTCCGGTGGCACAATCTCCACATCCTTAGAACTTGAAGAAAAATCCTTCGTTGATATCGTCTTCACTATTAGTTCTTCTTATAAGACAACTACCGAAGATGGCGATGACGTGTATGGTGTTAGTGACTTATTATCCAACTCTGGCTTCGTGGTTAATGGCGAAGCAATGGAAGAAGTCGTTGATCTTGAAGGCGAAGATTATCACCAATTAGTGATGTCCGGATTTGCCTTACCAGCGGGTCCAGTCAATGTCACAATCTCTAGTGTTTCAGGTAAAGCGGCAATGATGCCTCAACTTAAGAGCATCACCTTCTACGCGAGCCAACCATTATCAATGCCTGCGCAAGAATAAGAGAGTTGTATCATTATTAAACTAAGCGATGTCCATTTGGATGTCGCTTTTTTAACTAATTTTTTTATTGACCGATTTTTCTTGAGTGCTAAACTTATAGACAAGTAAATTATGAAAAGAGCATTTTTTTACTTTTATAGCTACTATTATCCAAGAGGTAATCAATAATCTTGGCTTTTTGGCTATTGGGTGTTGTTGATTACCTAAAACTTAATCGATGACACCAAAAGAAACTTGATGATTAATTGGTGTCATGAAACGGCACCGATTTTTATTTCATTAGGAGGACAAATAAAATGAAAAAAACAAAATTATTAACGCTCTTACCGTTTGCGGCTATGATGATGACCAGCTGCGCTGGTGCTAGTAGAAACTACATCATCGAATATGATCCAAATAAGGTTTATAACATTGGCATTTGTCAATTATTAGCTCACCCAGCTTTGGACGCTGCAACAGACGGCTTTATCGACGCAGTGGAAACCGGCTTAGGAAAAGACAAAGTCAAATTCGACAGACAAGAAGCCGCAGGCGATACCGCCACATGTGCAACTATTTGTAACTCATTCGTGAGCAAGAGAGTTGACTTAATCATGGCTAACGCTACTCCCGCTGTGCAAGCAGCCGCCAATAGTACCTTAGACATTCCAATTCTTGGTACATCTGTTACTGAATATGGTGTGGCTTTAGGTCTTAAGAAATTCAATGGTACCGTTGGTGGTAACATTTCTGGCACAAGCGACTTAGCGCCATTAGATGGCCAAGCCGACATGTTTACAGAATTACTCCCAAGCGCGAAAAAGATTGGCTTATTATATTGCTCAGCCGAAGCAAATTCCAAATATCAAATCGATACAGTTGAAAAATTCTTAAAAGAAAAGAGTTTAGAAACAAAACGTATCACTTTCAGTGAAACAAATGAATTACAAAGCGTCTTAACCGCTAATATCAATGGTTTAGATGCCTTATATATCCCAACAGACAACAAATGTGCTGATAACGTGACTGTTATTGATGCTGTTTGTCGTCCTGCTAAATTACCAATTATCTGTGGTGAAGAAGGCATTTGCAAAGGTTGTGGTATTGCCACATTATCAATTGACTACTTCAATCTTGGTAAAAAGACTGGTGAAATGGCCGTTGGTATCATCAAAGAAGGTAAAGACATTTCCAAGATGAAAATCGAATACGACGAAAATCCAGTTAAAAAGTTTAATAAAGAAATCGCTGATGAATTAGGCGTGACTGTCCCATCTACATATACCGAAATAGCGTAGTATGCTTCAGTACTTAGCATCATTACCTGGCGCAGTCGTTCTCGGATTAATCTGGGGCGTGATGTCGTTAGGGGTCTTCATTTCATACAAAATACTCGATATTCCAGATTTAACTGTTGATGGATCATTTGTCACTGGTGGGGCAGTGTGTGCAGTGGTCATCTTCATGGGTGGTAGTTTCTGGATTGGTATATTACTCGGTATTGTAGCTGGGTTACTATGTGGCTTAATTACCGGTTTATTACATACCTTACTGGGCATTCCCGCTATTTTAGCTGGTATCTTAACCCAGTTAGCGTTATGGTCCGTTAATCTCAAGATTATTAGCATTACTGGTCAGTCTTCAAACGTCGGTATTTCCGCGCGTAGCTTTGATGTCATATTCTCACAACTTAATGTTTATGACACCCTTTGGAAGATTGGTATCATCTTTGTTTTATTAGTCTTAGCGTTCTATGTCTTCTTTGGTACTGAACTTGGCGCTTCAATTAGAGCAACAGGTAACAACCAAAAGATGAGTAGAGCCCAAGGTATTAACACTAAATTCAATATCGTCTTAGGCCTCATGCTTTCAAACGGCTTAGTGGCCTTAAGCGGCGCTTTATTAGCCCAATATCAAGGCTTTGCCGATATTAATATGGGGCGTGGCGCGATTGTTATTGGTTTATGTGCTGTTGTTATTGGTATTGCTATTACCAAACACATCTCACCAAACTTCTTGGTCAGAATGAGCGGAGTCTTTGTGGGCGCGATTATTTACTATCTCGTCTATCAAACCGTTGTCTTCCTCGGTCTTGATACAGACTTACTCAAGATGTTAGCAGCCTTGGTGGTCGCTATCTTCCTTGGCTTCCCGTACCTATATAAGACTTATTTTAGTAAATGGAGTCGTAACCATAAGAATAAGAAATTAGCAGCGGGAGGTAATAACAATGATTGAGCTTAGAAATATCGTTAAAAGATTCAATAATGGCACCGCTAGTGAAACGGTGGCTATTGATCATTTAAACCTCACTTTGCAAGAAGGTGACTTCATTACTGTTATTGGTGGTAACGGTGCAGGCAAATCCACATTAATTAATATCATCGCTGGTTCATTCCCAGCAGATGAAGGCATGATTTTGTTAAATAACAATGACGTTAGCAAAATGCATGAATATCAAAGAGCGCAGTATTTCGGTCGTGTCTTCCAAGATCCAATGGTGGGCACAGCAACTGATATGACTGTCATTGAAAACCTCGCTTTAGCGTATGGCCGTGGCAAAACTAGATCATTGTTCCGCTGGTCATATCGTCCAAGTGATGTGGAATTCTTCGTTAATGAATTAAAAACTTTAGGCTTAGGCCTTGAAGATCGCTTATATCAAAAAGTTGGTTTACTCTCTGGTGGTCAAAGACAAGCCCTCACATTGTTGATGGCCACCATTAGGAGCGAACCTTCCTATAACAAAGTAAAAAGGGACTATGTTCGCTTCTTTGATGGTGATAAAAAGCTTGCTAAACAAGAGATTGACGCTGCTTTCAAACAAGCCTTTGATGAATTTAAAGCTAGCAAAAAAGAAGTTCTAGAAAGTGGTCTTAATAAAGAAGAGAAGAAAGCTAAGATTAAAGAATTAAAGAATGTCTTAGATAAGAAACTCCGTCAGTATGATGTCACTAAGCCTGTCCTCTTACTTGATGAACATACTGCTGCGCTTGATCCAAAGACCGCTGAAAAGGTTCTTGAAACAACCGATCGCATTGTTAAAGAAAATAATCTAACAACCATTATGATAACTCATAATATGAAAGACGCCATTAAATATGGAAACCGCCTCATCATGATGAGCAAAGGTAAAGTTGTTGCTGATATCGCCGGCGAAGAAAAGAAAAAGTTAACGATCGAAACATTGTTAGACATGTTCGTAACAAATAGTAAAAACGACATGTTAGCAGACTCCGCAATCTTCGGTGACTAAATATAAAAAATCGCATAAGTTATAGACTTATGTGTTTTTTTTGCTACAATTTAAGCGACTATGAAAATTGCTATCTCTTCTGAATCCACTCTCGATCTCTCTAAAGAACTCATCAAGCAATATGACATTCATGTGATACCTTTTACCGTTCTATTAGGGGAAGACGAGTTCTTAGATGGAGAAATATCATCGCAAGATATCTTTGACTTCGTGGCTAAGAAAAAAATCTTACCACGCACAAGCGCGATTAATGAATTCCAATATAAAGAATACTTTAAAGGTATCTTAGATAGTGGTTATGACGCTGTCATTCACTTTTCACTTAGTTCACAAATTTCTACTTCTTGTTCTCAAGCCGAATTAGCGGCTAGCAAGATGGATAATGTTTATGTCGTTGACTCACGTAGTTTATCGACTGGTATTGCCCTTGAAGTTATCTATGCTTCTAAGCTCGCTAAAAAGGGCTTAAAGCCAGAAGAAATAGTGGAGAAAGTTAAGGCACGTATCCCTTATGTGCAAGCTAGTTTCGTTATTCAAACGCTTGAATACTTACATAAAGGTGGCCGCTGTTCTGGCTTAGCCCGTGTTAGTGCGGCATTGCTCCATATCAAACCACAAATCATTGTTTCTGATGGTAAGATGGCCCCTGCTAAAAAATACTTTGGTCGTAAGAGCCAAGTTATTGCCGCGTATTGCCGCGATACATTAGAACAATTTGCCAATCCAGATTTATCAATCGCCTTTGTGACTCATACATTAGCGACACCAGAAATGGTGGCTAACGCCATTGAAGCATTAAAGAATCGTGGATTCAAAACAATCTATGAAACTAAAGCGGGCGCAACGATCACAAGCCACTGTGGCCCGATGACATTAGGCATCCTGTTCATTAACGACGGATTAAACGAAGAATAAAAAAGCTGGAACGAATTATTATCTTCCAGCTTTCTTTCTATTTGTGCGGTATAAGAACCAAACGATTTCTAATACCTCTAATGGGATAGCGACGATGAATATCGTGGCCATACTAAGCGGATTTACGTTCGTCACATTTATTAATGTGAGGAAGATGGATAACGCGCCGACCCAGAGAATAATTGATGTATCAATCATTCTTAAGAAGCGGTGACGATAGATGAAATCAAAGATTAATAAAAGAATACCAGTCATTAAAGCACCATAGATAAATAATAGCCATGGTTTAAAAGCGGTATCTTTTAAGAAAATATTTAAGAAAAAGAAGATTGCAATCATAGCAGTCCAACCGGTAAGGACTGATAATAACTTAATAAAGATTTGCTTACTCATCGAATGGTTTTGAGTAACAATCTTCTTGTGTTCAGGTGAATATAAATCATCGACGGTAATGCCATAGAAATCCGCGAGTGATTTTAAAACAAAGACATCAGGAAAACCTTCGCCTCTTTCCCATTTGGAAACAGACTTATCGGAATAGTTAAATTGTTCCGCTAATTCGAGTTGGGTTAAACCAGCCTCTTTACGATAGTATACGAGGTTCTTAGCGAGTTGTTCTTGTTGATTTAATTCGTTTTCCATGGTTGTACGATACAAGATTTTATTATATATTTCCAATTCTTGCAAATATTAATAAATAGACACTCTAGTCTCTTTGTTTAAGGAATTGTTTTAAAAAGAGAATGACTTTACGGTTAACTACTTCCATTGAATATAATTTATTCACATTGATTGTCGCTTTTTTGATCATTTGTTCTCTCTCATCGCCTTTAATGCTTAAAGCTTTATTAAAGCCAGTAATGAAATCTTCTTTTTCGTTTGAGTTTAACCAAATAACGTCTTCTTCAAAGTAATTCTTCAATTTGGAGTTTCTTACAGAAACGGTAAGAGAATTACTATTTAAATAGTCTAAAACATCCCAAGGAATGAGATAACGGTCATAGTCTTCTGAATATGGACGCGGATTAATATTAAATAATGATCCGTTTTCTAAAGAAAGAGCTAAATCGTTTGGGATCATACCTAAATACTTAATGTTAGAGTGATTTTTGATTAATTTATTAATCTTATCGCTACTACCGTGATATCCGGCAATCACAAGATTGATATCTTTTTTATCATATTCAATAAACGCTTTGATTAGTTCATTAACACCAAACTTCTCTTCTAGATTTCCAAAGAAGAAGGCATATTTTCCATACTCACTGACATCTTGCTTTTTGAACTTGTTTTCGACAATACCTTCGAATGTGAGATTAGCGCGATTATATTTATTAAATAACTCATTTAGGCCAGACGTGAGTGTGATATAACCAGAAAGATTGTCCGCTAAAAGGTGAAGAAGTAGTGTGTAAGAACGTCTAGTATTGGTGATTCCACTAGGAGAATTATTGCAAATACCAATAATAGGAAGATCGAACTTCTTAGCTAGTTTCTTAGAAGCCATTAATAAATATGGGTTTAATGTATCTGTTAAAACGACACAATCTTTGAGATTCATCTTGCCAAGAATCTTCTTAGCTTGTTTTTTAGCCGAATGATAGCGGAATAGTTTGCTTCTTTTAATAGCGAGATAGTGCCATGTAATTTTGCCCTCAGATGTGGTGGAGGCTGGAAGTTTCTTTAATTTACAGTACCTACGAGAAAAAGGGCGAATAGAAATTACTTCAACTTCGTGGGTAATCGCTAAAGATCTAATTAAACGATTGTGTAAGTTTTGAATAAATGAATTTAAAGAAGAAGTCCAATTCTCTTGAAAAGAATTGAAATCTTCTTTTTCTGAAGCGGTAGTAAAGTAAATAATCTTCATCTTATCTTCTTGTTGTTTATAAAAATAAACACCCATATTATAAAAGTTTATTTCTATAAAAGACACAAAAATGATAAAATTGGCGTATGAATACAACGGCTAAATCGTGGAGTGAGTTCTTTCATCAAATCCAAGAAGAAGAGTTTTGTGAAAGTTTAAATAAGTTCCTGAATAAGGAGTATGAAGACTATACTTGCTATCCCCCAAGAGAACTTCTTTTTAACGCTTTTAAACTGACTCCGTTAGATAAAGTCAAAGTAGTTATCGTGGGCCAAGACCCATATCATGAACCAGGACAAGCGATGGGCTTATCGTTCTCTGTCCCAAAAGGAATCAAGGTTCCTCCATCACTTGTTAATATCTATAAAGAGATTATTGATGAATATGATTGCAAGATGGATTTCTCATCTGGTGACCTAACCTACCTAGCCAAGCAAGGAGTGTTATTGCTAAACTCAATACTTTCCGTGAGAGCGCATCAGGCGCTAAGTCACAATAATAGTGATTATAGAATGTTTTTAGCGCGTGTTTTAGAAGTATTAGATCATCAAACTCAACCGATGGTCTTCCTTCTTTGGGGTGGTCCAGCGAGAAAACTAAAAGAATATCTCCATAACCCAAGTCATCTCATTTTAGAGTGCGTGCACCCCTCCCCATTAGCCGCGAATCACGGTGGCTGGTTTGGCAACGGTCATTTTAAGAAAACTAACGAATATCTCCGCAAAAACGGCCTAAAAGAAATAAAATGGGGAAATATTTAGGCTTCTTTTCTTCTATAATTTAGTAAGGATAAGACAAAAGCGACTATCGCGCCAATATAACCGATTAAGGCCACAGCAAACCAGATCCAATATTGTTTTGGATCGCCTTTATCTTGCAAAGTGTCAACAATTTTAATAATCGAATAGGCAAACGAAACAAAAGTAATCACCATTAAAGTGGAGGTCAATACGATATAGTTAAATCTCCTTTTCAAGTAGGCAATTAAACAGATTATTCCTAAAACAATAAAGAAAACACCAATCACATAAATTACCATACTATCTTTATCGAAACTGTATTTTAGATAATCCGCTGTTTCCTTGGTTTTAAAGCTTGCAATCCATTGAATTAAGAAGTATACGAACAAGAATGATCCACCTGCAATCATTGAAGTAGAAATAATAGCGGGAGCGATATTCTTATCATCGTTTTCTTCGCTTTCCACAAATGCCTTGTCGCTTAAAACTCGTGGTGCTGTCAAATAAACGATAATCAATAGCACTGTTGTAATGAGAATTGATGGACCGGTAAAGGCGAAATTATAAATAAAGCTATATAAGAATGCGTTTTTAGTAAACTTCCAGGCAAATCCTTCCGGATCTGAGAAGAAAATAACGCCTGATAAATAGTGAGATAAAAGTTTTAATAAGCCACCCACTAAAGTACCGACTAATAACCACATAATCTTTGATTGTTTTGTTTGGGCTTTATCAAATAATGGTTTAAATAAACCAGCTAAGCCTACAAACATATATGGGAAGATATAATCAAGGAAGACTTGCATTGGGTGATAGATATATACCTTAGTGGCGATATCGAATAATCCCATTAATAAGCCTGTTAATAAAGCTGGGAATAAGCCTCTACGGAAAGCGATAATCAATACCGCTATCATCGCAAAGCCGATGGAACCGCCAAGTGGAAATACTCCGCCCCAAATAATGCCTTGTATTTCATCAAAGATGAAACCTAAGGCTGCAAAGATACCAATCTCACAGATTGTCCTAATTGTGTTTGATGTGTTTTTCATAACACCCCTCCTAAATAAAAACCCTCAAAACTAGTCGAGGGAGTAACATTTTTTAAATAAAAAAGGTCCCTCCGCTA
This sequence comes from Bacilli bacterium, assembly GCA_017651165.1. Lineage (GTDB taxonomy): Bacteria > Bacillota_I > Bacilli_A > RFN20 > CAG-826 > RUG14515. The sequence continues at coordinate 18,371 of JAGCDH010000017.1, read as the reverse complement.
GAATTACCTAGATCAGGTACGGTCGGTTCCAAGAAGAACCCTCTCAGCCGAATTTCGTTCAGCTCCCGAACAATATGATAGGCCTTATTTATTAAATTGTTAACATAAAAAACATTTCAACACTATATAAACGACTAACATAATATATGTTTTTGTGTTATAGTTAAGACACTTGGAGGATTTGTCCTATGTCTGAAGAAAATATCAAAGCTGTAGAAGAAGCAGAAGTGAAAGAAGAAGCTCCTGCTCAAGAAAAAACATTTGATGAAGTAATTGAAGAAGAACGTAAGAAACTCTATAAGAGTTTTATGATGTCAAAAAGAATCAGCAACATTTTAATGTTTGTGATTGTTGGCGCGATCTGCGGAATTATGTTTATGATTATTTCCAATATCGTCGCATTAAGGATTACAGGCTATGTGCTCGCTGGCGTTGTTCTCGCGGGTATGGTTGTGTATTACTTACTGAACCGTAAGAGATTCCCAAATAAGACAAAAGCCTATGTCGCTCTTGTTTCTAAAACATTAAATGATGAAATGTTCAAGAATCAAAACTTCACTGAGATTAATTGTGATCCAGAAGAAAGATTAAAAATGGATGATTTAGTTGGTGATGGTTTATATACCGGGGCCAGTGGTATTAATTCTCGTAATGTGATACACGGGGTCTATAAAAATCGCCATTTCTTATATGCTGAAGCCGCATTAGTTAGACCATCAACTAGAAAACAACAAGTCCCACCTTTATTTGTCGGTAGATATGTTTCTATGACCAATGATATGGAATTTGATGGCCGCTTTGTGTTCGTCTTTAAGAACCCAAAAGAACCATTAGATTTACCAAACGCTGTTGAAGATCTAAAAGTCTTAGAAGAAAAAGAAGACTTTGTGGTCTATGGCCCAGAAGGTGCTAATTACCATAGCATTATTAATAATAATGTCATCTCACAACTTCGTAAGATTGATATTGCTGGACATTTATTAAACGTCAATGTCTCTTTCTGGGGCGGACACACAGCCGTGTATTTAAGTTATGACGATGCGATTATGTCTGTACCATTTGATAAACCATTAGATAAGGCTGGATTTGAAAAATCCTTTGATGATTTATTCGCGAGCATTAACGCTATAACGGAGGAATAAAATGCCTTCTGTAGGTCGCTGGTATAACATACGCTGTTATAAACATAACGGTGCTTTACATCGTGTATGGGACCGCGGTTTAGTATTGGAAAATAATAACGATTTTATCGTTATAGCTTCTAAAAAAGCTAAAGTGGTCGAATCAAATGGACGCTGCTGGTTTACCAAAGAACCAGCTGTTACTATTTTCTCCAAGAAAGAATGGTGGAACGTTATTTGCATGCTTAAGAAAGATGGCGTTTGCTATTACTGCAATATTGCCTCACCAAGCATCATTGATAAGGATTCCATTAAATATATCGATTACGATTTGGACGCCAAGCTATTTCATGATAATGAAATAAGAGTTCTTGATGAGAAGGAGTATCTCCATCACAAGAAGAGCTATCAATATAGTGATGAACTTGACGCTGTCCTTAAAAATCAAACCCAACTAATTGTTGAAAGAATGAAAAAGAGAGAGTTTCCTTTCGACGATCAGTTGATCAATGGTTATTTTGAAAAGTATTTAGAAAATACCAAGAAAGAGTAATATGGAAAAAGTTTTATTCTCAAATAGTGCGGATGAAACAATAGAATTAGGCGAAAAGATAGGCACGGGGGCCCTAAACGGCTCTGTTTTCTGCTTAACTGGTGATTTAGGAGCGGGCAAAACTACACTCGTGCGTGGAATCGCGAAAGCCCTACAAATTAGTAGTGTGGTTCAGTCACCAACTTTTAATATTATGAAAGTCTACTTTAATGGCATAAAGCCATTAATCCATATTGACGCTTATCGTTTAGCTGACGTTAATACCGATATTGGTCTTGATGAATACATTGGTTATGAGACTGGATTGACTGTTATTGAATGGCCAGAATTCATTAAAGACTTGATTCCTGAAGATGCAATTGAAGTGAACATCACCAATGTTGGTGATAATAAACGCAGAATTGCAATTAGTTGTAAAAACAACAACCAACTTGAGAGGCTTGCTTTATGATTACCATCTTGCTTGATTCATCAAACACAAACCTTTCTGTAGGTATCGCTAAAGATAACCTTCTTTTAGAATCAATTTCCTATGAGGCCTGGCAACAGCAATCCGAGCACATGATTCCCGAATTGAGCAAACTTTTGGAAAAATATGGTGTTAACAAGGATGACATCGAAGAAGTGGTGGTTGCAATGGGCCCTGGATCCTATACAGGAGTAAGAATAGCTATTACAATTGCAAAGACCATCGCCGTTGCTCTAAATACAAAATTATTCCCAGTTAGCTCATTAAGAGCGCTGAAAGATGGGGACCTCCCATCCATTTGCTTAATAAATGCTAGAAGTGGTCGCTCATATTTTGGTGTGTTTAAAGGTAATGACATCATTATTGGTGACCGCATCATGAAAAACGATGAAGTGTTGGCTTATATTGCTGAACATCCAGGTTATAGCGTCTGTGGTGACACCAAATATTTAGGTTTGGAAGGTAAACAAACCAACAATATTCAAGAGATGTTGAATCTCAAAGAAGCGCTTGGTGATGTTAACCCACTAAGTCTCAAACCAGTGTACATGAAGGATTAATATGCAGAATTTGTTTATTAATATAAGAGAAGCAAATGAAAACGATCTTCCAGCAATTATGCAGATTGAGGGGCTTTGTTTTCCTTCTGGCGCTTGGAAAGAAGAGAACATTATTTATGAACTAAAAGATAATCCTGTTTCTCACTTTTGGGTTATTGAATTAGCTCTACAAGAAAATGACGACTACCAGGTAGTCGGATTCTGCGATTATTGGGAAACATTTGATAGTGCGACCATCTGTCAAATTGCTGTTCATCCTTATCTTCAAAGAAGACAACTTGGTACTGCAATGATGGATGAAATCTATAACGACTGTTATGCCAAAAAAGTGAATACACTTACTTTGGAAGTAAGAGTGGGGAACACTCCTGCTATTAACTTCTATAAGAAGCAGGGATTTAGAATTGAAACAACCAAGCCTCACTATTACGACAATGGTGAAGATGCTTACTATATGATACTCGAGGTGAAATAAATGGCTCTTATTTTAGCGATAGAATCAAGCTGTGACGAAACTAGTGTTGCTATTACCAAAGATGGCAAATTACTTTCTAATGTCATTAATACTCAAATTGAAGTTCACCAAAAGTATGGTGGCGTTATGCCAGAAATCGCTTCGCGATTACACTGCGAAAATATTGGCTTAGTTTTAAAAGAAGCATTAGAAAAAGCGGATGTTAAATTAGAAGACGTTGATGCTTTTGCGGTTACAAGAGGTCCAGGTCTTATTGGTGCCTTACATGTTGGTATGCAATGCGCAAAGACTCTTGCTCTTTTATACAAGAAACCAATTATTCCAGTTCACCACTTAGCTGGTCATATCTACGCTAACGAATATAACGAAGAACTAAAATTCCCATTATTAGCAGTTGTTGTTTCCGGAGGAAACAGTGAACTTGTTTTAATGAAAGATCACATGACTTTTGAAATCATTGGTGAAACTCGTGACGATGCCATTGGTGAATGTTATGACAAAGTAGCAAGAGTATTAGGCCTACCTTATCCAGGCGGTATTCCAATTGATAAATTAGCCAAAGAAGGTGAACACACCTATCATTTACCTAAACCTTTAAGTGGAGAAGACACTTATGACATGTCTTTTTCCGGTCTCAAGACCAATGTTATTAACTTAGTCCATAACATCGAACAGAAGGGTGAAAAAGTAAAAATAGCCGATATGTGTCGTAGTTTCCAAGACGTTGCAGTTGGTATGGTGATTCAAAGAGCGGTCAAAGCGATCAAGGAATTCAATATTAAGCAAGTTGTATTAGCGGGTGGTGTTTCCGCTAACTCATACTTACGTGCGGAAATGCAAAAAGAATGCGATAAATTAGGTGCCCACATCATCATTCCTCCAATGTGGTGTTGTACCGATAACGCAGCGATGATTGCAAAAGTTGCGGAGCATCTTTATGAGATGAAGGTTTTTGCGGGATTAGATTTAGGTGTTGATCCTAACTGGTCAATTGAAAAATGGATGGAATTTGAAAATTAAAGTGACAAGTTACTTTATTTTCATATAATATATGCAGAGGTGATTATTATGGAACCTATGAAGATTACAAATTTCGAATTATATGACATCGTAACTAATGACGACAAAGAAGAGATTAGTTCATTAGGCGAACTTGAACTTGAAGGCTGGGTCAAAACCAACCGTGATAATGGTTCAATTGGTTTCGTTGAATTCAACGATGGTACATATTTTAAAAGTGTGCAATTAGTCTACACAGATAAAAGCGCGAATCATGATGTTTTGTCTTCTCTGAAGACTGGCGCTGCAATTAAGGTGACTGGTAAATTGGTTTTAACTCCAGAAAATAAACAACCTTTTGAAATTGCGGTTGATTCTTGCTCTTTAGAAGGTGATGTGGATGATGACTATCCGCTTCAAAAGAAGAGACACAGTTTTGAATTCTTAAGAGAAATTGCTCATATTAGACCACGCGCTAACACATTCCAAGCAGTCTATAGAGTGAGAAGCGTTCTTTCTTTTGCGATTCATGAATTCTTCCAAAACAATGGATTCATTTATGTCCACACACCATTAATTACAACAAACGATGGTGAAGGTGCAGGCAACGTCTTTGACGTTGTGACACACGACACAAAAGATCCAAACTCATTCTATGGTAGAAAAGTTAATTTAACAGTGACTGGTCAATTACACGTTGAACCATTTGCTTTAGCATTTAGAGATGTTTATACATTTGGTCCTGCTTTTAGAGCGGAACACTCTAACACAGTGAGACACGCTTCTGAATTCTGGATGGTGGAACCAGAAATGGCTTTCACAGATTTAGAAGGCAATATGGATGTTATCGAAGATTGCGTTAAATTCTGTATCAACTACATCCTCTCAGCGTGTCCAGAAGAAATGAAGTTCTTTAACTCCATGATCGATACCACATTATTAGAAAGATTAAATCATGTCGCAAATAGCGACTTTAAGAGAATGACCTATTCTGAAGGTATTGAATTATTAAAGAAAGCCGTTAAAGAAGGTCATGTCTTTGAAAACAACAATATCGAATGGGGTATGGACTTACAAAGTGAGCACGAAAGATATCTCACCGAACAAGTTGTTAAAGGTCCATTATTCTTAACTGATTATCCAAAGGAAATCAAAGCTTTTTATATGAGAGAAAATGACGATGGTAAGACCGTTGCCGCTTGTGACTTATTAGTCCCAGCGGTTGGTGAACTTGTCGGTGGTTCTCAAAGAGAAGAAAGATATGACATCCTTCTTAAGAAGATGCAAAAACTTGGTAACGATAAAGAACTCGATTGGTATTTGGATACCCGTAGATACGGTGGCTGCAAACACTCTGGCTTTGGTATCGGCTTCGATCGACTCTTAATGTACATCACTGGTATGCAAAATATCAGGGACGTGCAACCATATCCACGCACATCTAACAGCATTAAGTACTAGAGGTTCTTTATGGTTGAAGAATTAGCAAAGACGGAAAAAGAAGCTCGTAAGGCGAGACTAAAAACGAGAATGCTTTGGCTCATTATCGTCTTAGACATTCTCCTATTTGGTTACGCTGTTTATGAAATAATTGCTCTTCTAATTAGAATGGCAAATAAATAATCCCCAAACGGGGATTTTTTATTGCACTGTATTTTCCGTATTAACTTCTTGGATAGGAGTGGTCTGATTGTAATTATCTAAACTCTTATCGAAGACTGTTTTCGCTAACTTATGAGCGCGTAATGTTCTCGCGAGATATCCTTGTGCGATAAAGAAATACCATAAGCCACCGACAATGTAGCAAGGAACAATAAAGTATGAGAATATTGCATTTGCTTCAAAGTGTGGTTCATTAATTAGTTTTGGCCAATTAACTAAAATACCTGTGCCAGTTTCTGGTTTAGTGAAAATGTGACCGAAATCCCACACAAAGAGGAGCGTGCCAAACCCATCTTTACTATTAAACGGATTATAGTTCCAACTTTTGTAAACTAAGTTATGAATAACTAATAATAACGTTCCCACTGTAATTAGAATTACAGGTATCCAGGCTTGCTTAATAAAGTAGCGGCTATTTTTCTTACGAGCGTACGCTTTTAATTGGTGAGGAGTGGTGACGATGCGATTGATCACGACTTCGTTAATTAGTTCATCGCATTTCTTACCTTGCCACTTCATAACGCGGATTACTAAAGAACCAAGCAAACCAATTAACACAAATATAATGATGATGGCAAAAAGAAGCGCAATAATGATGCGTTTATCATTTTCTGAAAGCTTAATCAAAAATAATGTGCCCATTTTTACCTCACAAATCGTAATCTATATCAACACCATTACTGGTGTCTTCTTCGTCAATATCAGTAGTGATACTTGAACCCTTAGGAATGTATTCCTCAAGCTCTTCATCTTCAGCGATTGTTAACTCGTCTTCAGCAGTCTTTAAAGTCTCTTCTTTCATTTCTTCGAAAGAGTTATCTTCCTCAATGATTTCTTCTTCGACGGTTTCTTGTTTAACTGGTTCATCGCGAGTTAAAGATGCTAAAACATCTTCCTCCTCTTCTTCAGGTTCTTCTTGTTTTAAAGGAGTGTCATTAAAGCAGGCTTCTTCCACAGTTTCAAAAGAGTTTCCTTCTGGTTCAGAGACCATCGGTCTTTCCTCAATTAAAGGCATCACGATATCTTGGTGTTCCTCAATAGGTTGATCGATGATTTCATTAGCGCTATTCGCGGCTTCTTTTCTCAGTCTTAGTTCTTTATCTTCTTGTAACTCAGGGAAGAATTTCTGACCGGTAAAGAAATAGATGATTGATCTGATTATTTGATAAATAAAAAGTAATAATCCAATGACGGCAAACACTAATAACGCCAAAAGGAAAAAAGGAAATCCAATGACATATAATAATCCTTTTCCAAATGCTTTTAATAAACCGATCATACCAATATTTTAATTATTTGCGCTATGCTTTGCCAAATAATTATTCACAAAATTAATAACTGCGATTAACAAAGGAAAAACTAAGAACAAAATTGGACTATAACGCTTTGGTAGTTTTGGGTAAAAAACCGCAAATAATATAAGGCCCACAAATAGTGATATACCAAAAAGAATATAGATTAGTTTCCTTCTGCTCATTAGGGTGTTTCCCGTTAAAACTAACGCAAAACAAACTGAGATACAAACGAATACTAACGCTAATGGTAAGTAGAAGAAAGCAAAGATAATTGAGGCTATTGCGAATAACTCAAACCCAATGATAAAAGGCGCAAAAGAATCGATACGTGTATTGATTTCGATACCAATTTTCTTTGAATCTGATACTAAGATGAAATGCGTTAGGAAGCACTGTATTAACGAGATGAAAAAGACAAAAATATAAACAAGTTCTGTTCTATATGGGAAATTCTGGAGATTAAAAATCTTTAAAAACGTTAAAACAATATCAGAACCACTGATGAAGTTAATAAGTGGAATAAATGCATATGTTAAAACGGCATTGATAATCGTCGTGGATAATACCATCCAAAACGGATGGACCTTCTTATCTAACAAAACACCGATGATGAAACCACTGATGACTGCGGGAACAACATAAAAGATGGTGTCACCTATATCAAAGATAAAACACAAGCCAATTGTCGCTATAGCGTAAATGAGGTAATACCTTTTAAAGCAATAGTAAGAGACAACTGCACTAGCAAATGGTAACAAAAGAATTAATAGCAACATCATTAGAGGAACAAAATGGGCAAGTACGATAAAAATGAGGTTGATCGCTGCCATGATTCCCATATAAGTGATGTGGTGAACTAATGATGTTTTCTTCTGAAAAAGAGCCATATAGATTAGTTTACAAGATTTTATTCTTTTTGTGAAAAAAATCACAAAAACAATGTATACTGATTCCATGAGTTTGAGATTGCATATTTGCTCGCTCTTAGCAGCGGCAATGTTCGTATCTTGCTCGCCGGCCCAAAACGAACAATCGAACAAAAATGCATCAACGGAATATGAAATACCAATCGAATTAGAAATTGATCTAAAAGATTGCCTATCGCAAAGCGAAAGTCAGTATTTAATCTTCTTTCATTCTGAAACTTGCAGTCATTGTAAAGAAATTAAAGGAGATGTTCTCTCTTTCGTTAATGACAATATTCTGAAAGTATACTTCTTGGACATTAAGAAACCCAATAACGAGGTCACGATTTGTCAGAAAGAAGAAATAGTGTTTGGAGTTGGTGATTACCAAGACCTAAAAATCCTTGGGACACCAACAATAATCAAAGTGGAAAATGGTGTGACCACCGCAAACGTTGCGGGCAAAGAAGGATGTTTAACGCTGATTAACCGGGAAAGATTAAATAACAACAAACAAATCATTGCATAGGCGCGCTTTTCTTTGTTAATATATTGTTAACAATATATGAATTATCAAAACGATTTAAATGAAAATCAATATAATGCTGTGACTAGCGAAGCACAACATGTTCGTGTTATCGCTGGAGCGGGAAGTGGTAAGACTCGTGTTTTGACATACCGTATTTCTTACCTTATTTCTGAGCTTGGCGTGGAACCATGGAAGATCTTAGCGATTACTTTTACCAATAAAGTCGCTAACGAAATGAAGAATCGTGTTATCAAAATGATTCCAGAAGCTTCCAACGATTTATCAATTAAAACATTCCATAGTTTTGCAGCGTTCTTCTTAAGACACGAAATCTCAGTTTTAGGTTTCCCTTCTTCTTTCACAATCCTTGATGAAGAGGATCAAACCAAATTAATTAAAGATATCGCTGCAGAAATGGGTTTCAAAAGAGGCGATAAAATTGTTAACAATACATTAGCTTATATTGGCAGACAAAAACTCTTAGAAAAATACCCTGATGATATCCATATTGTTAAGCCTGCTTTTGAAGATGAAAAAACATGCTTAGAAATCTATGCCAGATACGAAGAAGAAAAATATAAAAACTACTCATTAGATTTTGATGATTTGCTATTATTAACAAACCGTATTCTTGGAGATTATCCAGATATTAGAATTAAATGGCAAAATCGCATTGATCATATCTTGATTGATGAATTTCAAGACACAAATGATGTTGAATACAAAATGGTTAACTACTTAAAGAAACCATCAGCGTCTTTATATGTCGTGGGTGATCCAGATCAAACCATTTACACCTGGAGAGGCGCTAATCAAAATATCATCTTGGATTTAAATAAACGTTTTGTGGATATGATTACTATCGTTCTCGATAGAAACTATCGTAGTACTCAAGCAATCTTAAACTCGGCGAATAAACTAATTGCCCATAACAAGTTAAGAGTAACAAAGAATTTATACACCAAAGAGAATATGGGTGAAAACGTTATCGTCCATACCTCACCTTCTGGAAGATTAGAAGCGGACTATGTTGCAAGAGAAATCGCCAAGCTCAAACAGTTTGGTGGTTATAAATATAGCGATATAGCTATGCTATACCGTTCAAACTATATCACCATGGACTTTGAAGCGGCTTTAACCCGTTATCAAATCCCATATAAGATATATGGTGGAACAAAGTTCTACCAACGTAGAGAAATTAAAGATGTCTTATCTTATTTCCATCTTATCGTTAATACCAAAGACGATATCTCCTTCTCTCGCATTATGAATGTACCAAAAAGAGGTATTGGTGATACATCTGAAAATCTCATTAAGCAAGAAGCTAGTAACGCACAAAAGTCATTATATGAGTTTATTAGAGACGTTGATGTTAAAGAATCCGAAGTATCCACTAAGGTACTTAACTCTTTAAAAACGATGGTGGCGTGTATTGAAATTGCTCGTGAAGATATTCAGAAGAACGAGGAAGTTTTCTCCAAAATCTTAGAAGATATGATTTGGTCACTTGGTTATCAAGAATATCTCCAAAAAGAAGATGATGGTGATGAACGTATTGAAAACGTTAGAGCCTTATTTGAAGATATTCGTCACTTCTTAAAGAACAATCCAGAATCGACATTTGATGAATACTTACAAAATATTGCCCTTATTTCTTCACAAGACGAATTAGTGGATGGTGACTTTGTCACACTTATGACAGTTCACACCGCAAAAGGTTTGGAATACCCTGTTATCTTTGTGGTCAGATTTAACCAAGGTGTCTTCCCAAACATGAGAGCAATGAATGAAGGTGGTTATCTAGCCATCGAAGAAGAAAGAAGATTGGCCTATGTTGCGATGACTAGAGCTAAACAAAAACTTTATCTCACTTTAGCGCAAGATTATTCCTACGTTATTCAAGGCTCTTTAGTGCCTTCTCAATTCCTCAAGGAATCAGGTAATGAAGTTTTAGTCACAAAAGAAGAATATAATCCATTCCGTAGTAATAAATCAAATAAACCAAGAGAGTATCATTTTGATGATGGTGATCACCTATCATTTGAAAATGAAGCACCTATCAAACAAGACTTTGATGATGAAGTTAACGATGTCACTGAATGGCACGTTGGCGATATCGTCATTCATAAGAAATTAGGCCGAGGTGTAGTTGTTGCTCTTGAAGGTGATGATATTATTAAAGTGAATTTCGAAGAACATGGAGAAAAATCCATCTTAGGAACCCATCCAAGTGTTTCTAAAGGAGGTCATAGTGCATGATAGTCAAAGAAAGAATCGATGAGATAAGAAATCTTTTAGAAAAATATAACTATGAATACTATGTATTAGATAATCCGTCAGTAGCTGACGCTGAATACGATAGATTGATGCAAGAACTCATTATGCTCGAAACCGAGCATCCAGAGTATCAATCTCCTTTATCTCCATCTCAAAGAGTGGGTGGTTTAGTGCAAGATGAATTCGCTAAAGTCACACATAAACGTATGATGCTTTCTTTAGCCAACGCTTTTAACGAAGATGACTTAAGAGATTTTGATAAGAAAGTCAGAGAAGCCACTGGTTTAGATAAAGTGACCTATATGGCGGAAATGAAGATTGATGGCCTCGGTATGTCCCTTGTTTATCGTGGTAATTTAGAATACGCCGCTACACGTGGTGATGGTGTAACCGGTGAGGACGTGACTGCAAATATCCTCACAATTAAGTCCATTCCATCACATATCAACACAAACGAAGACTTTGAAATTCGTGGTGAAGTCTTCATGCCAAAGAAATCACTCGAAAGACTCAATAAAGAAAGAGAACAAAACGGCGAACCATTATTCGCTAATGCGAGAAACGCTGCCGCTGGTAGCATTAGACAATTAGATAGTTCTATTGCCGCTTCTCGTGGCTTAGATGCTTTCTGGTATTACTTTGTAAACGCTAAAGATTTTGGTATCCGTTATCATAGTGAAGCTCTTAAGATGGCGGATGAATTAGGTTTCAAAACCAATCCGGAAAGAAGACTATGTAGCGGCATTGATGAAGTACTTAAATACATTGATGAATACACAGTTAAACGTCCAACCTTAGGCTACGATATCGATGGTATCGTTATCAAAGTTGATGATATGGATTTATATGATCGTTTAGGCTACACTGCGAAAACCCCTAGATGGGCCATTGCGTATAAGTTCCCACCTGAAGAAGTGGTCACTAGATTAGAAGATATTATCTTTACCGTTGGTAGAACTGGTAAGATTACCCCTAACGCTGTTTTATCGCCAGTGAGAGTCGCGGGTTCAGTTGTGCAAAGGGCCACACTCCATAATGAAGACTTTATTAGAGATAAAGATTTAAAGATTGGTGACTTTGTGGTTATTAGAAAAGCGGGCGATGTTATTCCAGAAGTGGTGAGACCAGTCACTGAAAAAAGAACTGGTTTAGAAAGACCATTTGAAATGATTAATAACTGCCCAGTCTGTGGTTTACCACTCATTAGAAAAGATGCGATGCACTTCTGTGTAAACCCACATTGTGATGCGAGAAAGATTGAAAGTATTATTCACTTCTCTAGTAGAGATGCCATGGATATTGAAGGTTTAGGCGAAAGAGTGGCCGAGCAATTCTTTAATCAAGGATTCTTCCGTTCCATTGATGAAATTTATAAATTATATGAACACCGTGACGAGATTATCGCTCTTGATGGTTGGCAATCTAAGTCCGTTGATAACTTATTAAACGCAATTGAAAAGAGCAAAGAAAACTCATTAGAAAAAGTGCTCTTTGGTTTAGGCATTAAAGAAGTCGGCGCGAAGATGGCTAAAACATTAGCGAGAAAATATCAAAACATCGATAACTTGATGTCCGCTAGTGAAGAAGAATTATTAGAAATTGATGATGTTGGTCCAATCGTCGCTAGATCAATTAGAAACTATTTCAGTGATGAAAGAAGTATTGAATTAGTCAATGCTCTAAAAGAGCAACATCTTAACTTTGAATATAAAGGTAGTACCGCGACTGCGGCTAATTCTTATTTCTCAGGAAAGACAGTTGTTTTAACTGGTACTTTAAGTAAATATGGCCGTAAAGAGGCAACTGAAATCTTAGAGAACTTAGGCGCTAAAGTAACGGGTTCAGTTAGCAAAGCTACTGATGTCGTTATCGCTGGCGTGGAAGCGGGTAGTAAACTCGATAAAGCTCACGCTCTTGGTATTACTGTTTTAGATGAAGAAGAATTCCTAACATTATTAGGATAATTGGAGGATATAATATGGCAATTTTAGTGACAGGCGGAACTGGATATATTGGTTCACATACAGTCGTGGATTTACTAAATCATAACTACGATGTTGTAATTGTTGATAACTACTGTAACTCTAAACCAGAAGTTTTAAATCGCATCTATACCATTACTGGCAAAAGACCAAGATTTTATCTTGCGGACATTCAAGACTATGAAGGAATGAAGAAAGTTTTTGAAAAAGAAAACATTACTGACATCATTCACTTTGCCGGTCTGAAGAGTGTTGCTGAATCTGTTGCTAAACCAGATTTATATTTTGCTAACAACGTTGGAGGTAGCAAAATCCTTCTCCAATTAATGAGCGAATTTAACGTCCACAATTTAGTGTTCTCTAGTAGTGCAACAGTGTATGGTGTCCCTGATCATGTTCCTTTAAAGGAGAGTGATAAAGTGGGTGGTTGCACTAACCCATATGGTCAAACAAAATTAGATATTGAATATTTGCTTAAGGATTACGCTAAAGAACATCAAGACGCTAATATCGCTATCTTAAGATATTTCAATCCAATTGGTGCTCATTCATCAGGTTTGATTGGTGAAGATCCAAACGGCATTCCAAATAACTTAATGCCATACATTACCCAAGTCGCTGTGGGCAAACGTCCACATTTAAATGTTTATGGTAATGACTACAAGACAGTTGATGGCACTGGTGTTAGGGACTATATCCACGTTGTGGATCTTGCTAGAGGTCACTTATGTGCCTTAAAGAAACTAGAACAAAAACCAGGCTTGGTGATTTATAACTTAGGTACTGGTAAAGGTACTAGTGTTTTAGAATTAGTGCATGCTTTTGAAAAGGCTAATAATATCAAGATTCCATATATCATTTGTGATAGACGTCCAGGCGACGTAGATGAAAACTACGCTGAAGCATCAAAAGCCTACAATGAAATGAACTTTAAAACCGAACTCAATATTGAAGATGCTTGCCGTGATTCATGGAGATGGCAAAAGAATAATCCTAACGGCTATGATAAGGAGTAATTAATCATGTCAGAAAGAAAGAGTTTTAGTTTAACAGTCAATGGGGGAGATCTCTTAAAAGGTTTCTCGTGGGAAAGCGATAAGAAAGCAATTGGCAATGTTGTGATTTTTGAAGGCATGGAAGAACATGTTTCTAGATACGATGCCTTCGCGAAGTTTTTAAACAAAAACGGCTACCACGTGTATGCTTTAGATACCTATGGACAAGGCGAAAATGTTGCTCCTGATATGAGTAACGCTAGCTTCTGGCCAGTCGATGGTTTTGCCAAAATGGTGTGCGCTCATAATGAGATGATTGAAGAAGCAAAGAAAAACGGCTTACCAACTTATATCTTCTCTCACTCGATGGGTTCATATATGGGCCAAGATTATATCCAAAGATTCTCAGGCAATGTTGAGAAAGTAGTTCTTTGTGGCGCTGGCGCAAAGAATGGGGCGGTTGGTCCAGGCTTAGTGCTTGCTAAAATGATTCACACCAAAAAGAACAGAAATAAAAAAGCGAAGTTCTTAGCGAAACTAATGTTTGGTAACTTTAACAAGAAGATTAAAAAGCCAAGAACATTCTTTGATTGGCTCTCATATAATGAGAAAAATGTTGATGCCTATATCGCTGATCCATTATGTGGCTTTGGTCCAACAAATGGTTTCTGCTTAGAATTCCTTAAAGGTATGGCGCCACTCTTTAAAAAGAAAAATATTAGAAGAGTGAGTAAAGATCAAAAACTATTCATCATCACTGGCGAAGAAGATCCAGTCTCTAACTATTCCAAATATACCTACGCTCTTGAAAAGATGTATAAAGGCTTAGGTTTAAAGGATGTATCTATTAAAGTCTATCCTCATACGAGGCATGAGATTCTTAATGAAGACAACAATGAAATTGTCTATAATGACATCCTAGAATTCTTCAATAAATAGAAGGATTCCTTCTGCGCTTGTAGCTCAGCTGGATAGAGCGCTTCCCTCCTAAGGAAGAAGTCGGGCGTTCAAATCGTCTCAAGCGCGCCAACACTAAAGTAATGTCCCCTCGTGGGACTTTTCTTTAAAAACCATATTGCCTAAAAGTACTTTTATTGTATAATAGTTATCGCACTGTGGGTCCGTAGCTCACCTGGGAGAGCGCCTCCATGGCATGGAGGAGGTAGCGAGTTCGATCCTCGTCGGATCCACCAAAATAGCCAATTAGTCTCGAGTAATCGAGGCTTTTTTTATTGCCTCGAGAAATCCATACCAATAAAAATGAACGCTTCGCAAAAGTCACTTATCCAACATAGATGAGGTCCTCACATGGGGCCTTTTCTTGTGGCACTTTTGTGACAAGCAGTGTGATAAAACATAATCAACAAAGGAGCACTTTGAACATGAAAGAAGAATTATTAAAAGGCTTAACTGAAGAACAAATCGCTAAAGTTAAGGCCTGCAAAAACCAAGAAGAAATCTTAAGACTTGCTAAAGAAGAAGGTATCGAGTTAACTGACGAACAATTAGAAGCTGTTAATGGTGGTGTTTGCACGGATGACAGACCAAAATGCCCAAAGTGTGGTAGCAAATATGTCAATAGTCTTGGCGTTTATGATGGCGTGGATTATTATTGTCGCGAGTGCCATTATACCTGGACCGTTTATAGAGAAAATAAGTGACTTTTTGACTAATCAACGAAAAAAACTTTATAGCCTCAAATAATCGAGGCTTTTTTATTTATTAAGTAATGTTACTGTACAAATAAGCGAAAATAGTATATTTTTGCTTTCGTTTATAACATAATAAATACATGACCACTAATAGTGTATTCAATCTCACAGTGTGTATTATTGGGATAGCTATTTTTCTTATACACATTGTTAATTTGTTGATTAAGAAGAATAAACGTAAAGATGAAAAATGGTTATTGCTCTTTTTGTCTTTTACAGCTTTCCATTTCGCCGTTTATTTGATGTTCACATTAATTAAGATCAAATACACAAGTAATGAATTTGTGATAAGTTTCTATACGCTCTTCTATGTGTTTAATAACATCGAACTTCTTTTATTGTTTTTATATATGCTCAGTTATATTGAGCTAGAAAAAAGAACTAAGAAGCTGCTATCAATTATCAATTGCTCATTATTTGCGGTTTTCTTTGTTCTAGACATTGTTAATGTTTTTTCTGGAATGTTTTTTACTGCAGAAGGCGGAGAATACGTTAGAAGTAAAACCATGATTATTTCACAAGGATATCAATTTGTGATGTTTGCAGTTGTGTTCTTCGTCACCTTGTTAAACAAGAAACTAGTGATTAGAGAAAAAGTGGCTTTTGCCTGCTACTGCCTTCTCCCATTAGTGGCCATTGTTTTACAAAACGCCTTCAAAGGTTACGCTATTGCGTATGCTTCAATTATTATCGCTATTGAAATCTTATTCTTCTTCGTTAATGTTTCTAAAAACATTCAGATTGCAGAAGAGCAAGAAAAGAATAAAGAAGCCCAAATCAAGATTATGGTTTCGCAAATCCAACCGCACTTTGTTTATAATTCCCTTTCTTCGATATCCACTTTGATTTCGATTGATCCCGAAAAGGCTCAACAAGCTTTGGATGATTTTACAGAGTATCTAAGAGGTAATTTATCATCATTAACAGAGACACGCCTCGTCTCTTTTGAAAACGAACTTAAACACATAAAAACATTTATCGAACTGGAAAAAATGCGTTTTAACGAGAGACTAGTGGTCAACTATGATATCCAAGTTACGGATTTTAATGTTCCATGTTTAAGCATTCAACCAATTGTTGAGAATGCGGTTAAGCATGGTGTTTTGCAAAAGATTGAAGGTGGAACTGTTTCCCTTAAGACTTATGAAGACAACAAGTTCTATTATGTGGAAGTAGAAGACGATGGTATTGGCTTTGATGTGGACAAGATAGATTTTGATGGTAATAAGCACATTGGATTAAAGAACATTAAATACCGCATCGAAAAGATGGGTAACGGTATTATGTATGTACATAGCCAGGTTGCTAAAGGCACAAAAGTGGTGGTAAAATTTAACAAATGAGAATCTTATTAGTGGACGATGAGAAACTCCAACTTTTACGTTTGGAAAATGCTTGTAAGAAAGTATTACCAGACAACGATTTTTTAACGTACACAAATCCTGGCCAAGCCATTGAAGAAAACCAAGACAATACCATCGATTTAGCATTCCTTGATATTGAGATGCCAAGAGTAAACGGTATCCAATTAGCCAAGAAACTCAAAAAGGCTAACCCCAACATCAAAATTATTTTTGTAACTGCGTATAACGAATATGCTTTAGAAGCATTTAAAGTCCATGCTTCTGGTTACATTACAAAGCCCATTAATGAAAATAAGATTAAAGAAGAAATAGAGGCCTTAGGCAACGCGATTGAGTTAAAGCCATCTAAGAAATTACAAGTCAAATGCTTTGGTAATTTCGAAGTGTTCTATAACGGAGAACCATTAAAGTTTTCATATAAGAAATCTAAAGAAGTATTTGCCTATCTGATTGATAGAGAAGGTTCTGCAATTAACATCAACGAGCTGAACGCCGTTCTTTGGGAAGAAGACCATCCATCATATTTAAGAAATTTAATTGCCGATATTCAAACCACGCTTAAAAATGTCGACGCTGATGACGCATTCATTAAGCGTCATAACGAATGTTATATCGATGTTGATAAAGTCGATTGTGATGCTTATGAATATAAGAAAGGTAATCCTAATGCGATACGAATGTATCGTGGGGAATACATGATTCAGTATTCCTGGCCGTATTTCGACGCTGAAGAATAATAGTGTGGCACTTCTGTGACACCTATTTTTTTATAATGGTGCCGATCCTATTAGGAGGCCACGATAATGAGAGAAGAATTATTAAAAGGTTTAACTAAAGAACAAATCGCTAAAGTTAAGGCCTGCAAAAACCAAGAAGAATTATTAAAAATTGCAAAAGATGAAGGTGTTGAATTAACTAGTGAACAACTTGAAGCTGTTAGTGGTGGCGGATGCTTCTCAACTTTTAAATGTCCAAACTGTGGCTCAAAAGATTATAGAAAATTGCCACGTTACCAAGTAAGTGGATGTTCAACTTATCAATGTAATAATTGTGGTTACGAGTGGTCTTTATAACATGGATAAAAAAGTGAGTTAACAGGACACTGTTGAAAGGTGAACTATGTCCTGACTCCTTCACACTATGGTAAATATATTTAGCAAAAGAGGGTATTACATATGAAAGAAGAATTATTAAAAGGTTTAACTGAAGAGCAAATTAAAAAAGTCAAAGCGTGTAAAAATAGCGAAGAACTATTAGCACTAGCAAAAGCTGAAGGCATTGAACTTACCGCTGAACAATTAGAAGCTGTCAATGGCGGATGTGGCAAATCAAAAGAATGGTACGAAATTGACAATATGCAATGTCCAGAATGTCTTAACAGACACTGTATGGAAAAAGTCTCAGACGCATGGTATAGATGCAAGTACTGTAATAAAATTACAGTCAATAAAAATCTTCAATAAACGATAAAGG
>JAGCDH010000016.1 GCA_017651165.1 Bacilli bacterium | reverse complement strand
TTTATTCTACTATATTGGTGTTAGCAGTCAAAGAGGTTGAGTGCTAAAAGAGGTAATATAGGAGGTTGAAATTATGAGAAATTATATTACTACTTATGATCCATTTTTCGACAGATTTTTCCTTAGAGCAAACAACTGTTCCGTATCACATATGATGAAAACTGACATCAAAGAGAACAAGAATGATTATCAAATGTTCATCGAACTTCCTGAAGTGAAGAAAGAAGATACAAGAATCACTCTTGAAAACGGTTATCTTAAAGTCGCTGCTACCTTAAATAAGGAAAATGAGAACGACGAAGACTATATCTATCGCGAAAGAAGTTATGGTGAATACTCTCGTTCATACTATGTTGGTGACACAGTGAAACTTGAAGATGTCTCCGCAAAACTTGAAGATGGTGTCTTAACCATCAATATCAAGAAACGCAGTGAAAAAGAAATCGAAAAAGAACATTTAGTCCAAATTGCATAACGTTTCTCCGTGGATATAGTCCACAATTAAGGCACGGATTTATGGGATCCGTGCTTTTCTCTTGCGAGCAACGCATATTTTAATTATTCTAAAAGCAGCGTAGAGATACCTTAGATAATGAAAAGAAAACACCAAGATTTAATTGATCAATTAACATTAGAAGAAAAAGCTAGTTTAATAAGCGGAAAAGATTTTTGGCAAACAGTTAATATTGACCGTTTAAATATTCCCAGCGCTTTCTTAAGCGATGGCCCACATGGAGTCAGAAGGCAAGCCGCTGCAGCGGACCATTTAGGTTTAAATGCTTCTATTCCTGCAACATGCTATCCAACTGCCGCTACAATGGCCAATTCATGGGATCCTGAATTAGGTGAAGGCTTGGGCCAAAGACTAGGCCAAGAAGCTGCTGTCCAAAAAGTTAACATCTTATTAGGTCCTGGCGTCAACATGAAGAGAAATCCACTCTGTGGACGTAACTTCGAATACTTCTCAGAAGATCCCTATTTAGCAGGTAAAATGGCCGCTGGTTATGTAAGAGGCATTCAATCAAATGGTATTTCCGCTTGTATCAAACACTTCGCGTGTAATAACCAAGAAGAAAACAGAATGACACTAGATAGTGTTCTTGATGAAAGAACGTTTAGAGAAATCTATTTAACCGCTTTTGAAATTGCCGTCAAAGAAGGCAAAACCAAGAGCATCATGTCTTCATATAATTTAATTAACGGTACATTTGCCAATGAAAACGAACATCTACTCGTTGATATCCTTAGAAAAGAATGGGGCTTTGATGGATTGGTGGTCACAGACTGGGGCGGCAATAACGATGGTATTGCCTCTTTAAGATGTGGTAACCAATTAGAAATGCCTGGCACACCAGATAGACCAGAACAAGTCATTAAAGCTATTCAAAACGGCGAATTAGAAGAATCCGTCTTGGACGATAATGTTGATAAATTCTTAGATATCGTTTTCGACACAACAGAAAACGGCGTTAAGAAAGCACCAGAAAAGTTTGATGTTGGTGAACACCATGCTTTTGCACAAAAGTGCGCTGAAGAAAGTGCAGTCTTATTAAAGAATAATGAAATCCTTCCTTTGAACAACGAAACCAAAATAGCGTTCGTTGGTGATTTCTTATTCAAACCAAGATATCAAGGTGCAGGTTCCTCAATCGTTAACCCAACTAAGTTAGATGACACAGATGCCTTATTAGGTGAATCTGGTCTTAATGTTGTTGGTTGCTGCAAAGGCTTCCATAGATATGGTAAGAAAAAGAAGAAACTTCTTAAAGAAGCGCTCAAACTTGCCTCTCAAGCGGATGTCGCTGTCCTTTATCTTGGTTTAGACGAAGTCACCGAAGCCGAAGGCCTTGATAGACAAAACTTACACTTAGAAAAGAACCAATTAGATTTAATTCAAGAAGTCAAAAAGCTCAATAAAAAGATCGTTGTGGTCTTATCTTGTGGTTCCGCGGTTGAGATGCCATTTATCGAGGACGTGGATGCAATATTGCACAACTATTTAAATGGTCAAGCCGGTGCTTTAGCCACATTAAACATCCTTTCTGGTAAGGTCAATCCATCTGGTAAATTAACAGAAACTATTCCAGTTAAATTAGAGGATGTTGCTAGCAGTGATAACTTCCCAAGTCATAAGAGAACAATCGAATACCGTGAAGCGTATGGCATTGGCTATCGTTATTTTGAAAAAGCTAATGTTCAACCAGCCTTCCCGTTCGGTTTTGGCTTAAGCTATACAACATTTGAATATAAGAACTTAAAAGTAAATAAAGAGGGTGTGACTTTCGAAATCACCAATACTGGTAAAGTTGATGGTAAAGAAGTTGCCCAGTTGTATGTTGGTCTTAGAGATAGCGAATTAATTAGACCAGTTAAAGAATTAAAAGGCTTCGCTAAAGTCTTTATCAAAGCGGGAGAAACCAAAAAAGTCTCAATTCCATTTGATGATAAGACATTTAGATATTTCAATACCGTGACAAATAAATGGGAGATTGAAAAAGGCGCCTATGACATTTATGTCGGTGCGGCAAGTAATGATATTCGCTTAGAAAGCGTTGTTGAACGGGCCGGTAGTGGCGCTAAAGCACCATACAATAAAAAGGATTTACCAAATTATGCCGCTGGTAATTTGCGCAATGTTCCAGATACAGAATTTGCTGCTTTATTAGGTCGCGAGATTCCAAACGGCAACTTACCTTTCTATAAGAAAAAACGCTTAGTGGTGGATTATAACACCACAATGAGAGAATTAAGATACGCCAAACGTTGGATTGGCCGTTTTGTTGGCAGAGCCATTCCTTGGTTCGTCAGAGTTTTGCGTAGATTTGGTAAACGTGAATTGGCTAATACTCTTGTGATGGGCGTTATTCACCAACCAATGAGAGGCTTATCAAGATTCTCCGGTGGTGGTATGCGTATGAGTCAATTAGATGGCTTGATTATGATGTTCAATGGTCACTTCTTCAAAGGTCTCCATCACATGAATAAAGAAAAACGCAAATACAAGAAAATAGCTAAAGCTAAAAAGAAAGCAGAAAAAGAAGCTGCACAAAAATAACAAATAAAAAAATCGCCCCCAAACGGGAACGATTTTTGTTTTATCTCAAGCCCAATTATCTTGGGTTTTTGATGTTAGCTTGAGCAGCGGCTAATCTAGCGACTGGCACACGGAATGGAGAGCAGGAGACATAGTCCAAACCGACTTTGTGATAGAATTCGATAGATTTGGCATCGCCACCGGTTTCACCACAGACACCAACATGG
>JAGCDH010000004.1 GCA_017651165.1 Bacilli bacterium | reverse complement strand
TAATGACTTCTTTTTTATTTGCAGCGTTTAATGCATCGACTTTCTTCATTAATGAAGCATCGACGAATGCGCCTTTTTTCAAACTTCTTGCCATATTTTATCTCCTTTCGCGATTATCTTCCGTTGCGTCTACGGACGATTAATTTGCCAGACGCTTTCTTGTTGTTTCTTGTCTTGACGCCTAATGCACGTTTGCCCCATGGGGTTCTTGGTGCATCACGACCGACAGGACACTTACCTTCACCACCACCATGTGGGTGATCGTTTGGGTTCATGACACTACCACGGACGGTAGGTCTTGTGCCGGCCCATCTTGTTTTACCGGCTTTACCGAGATTGACAAGGTTCCAGTCTTCATTACCGACTTCACCGATTGTCGCACGGCATGTTCCTAAGATCTTGCGGACTTCGCCACTCATTAAGCGGAGGGTCACATATTTACCTTCAGCGCCTAACACTTGAGCGGAAGCACCAGCGGCTCTACATAATTGGCCGCCTCTACCAGGAACTAATTCAATATTGTGAATCAATGTACCTTCTGGAATGTTTTTGAGTAAGCAGGCATTACCAGGCATGATATCAACTTCTTCACCGGAAACGATTTTGTAACCGATTTTGATATCTTTTGGTGCGAGAATGTATCTCTTTTCACCATCAGCATAGCTGAGTAAGCAGATTCTTGCGTTTCTGTTTGGATCGTATTCAATGGTTTTCACTACTGCTGGAATGCCATCTTTATTACGTTTGAAGTCAATAATACGATATTTACGTTTATGACCTCCACCAATGTGGCGGCAGGTAATTTTACCTTGGTTATTTCTACCGCCAGATTTGGATAAACTGACTAATAAGCTCTTCTCAGGAGTGGATGTAGTGATTTCACTGAATGTCGAATTTGTCATTGCTCTACGGCTTGGAGACGTAGGCTTGTAAGTTCTAATTGACATTACTTTGTCCTCCTATAGTTTGAATAAGTGAACTGCCTTATTCTTTGAATAAGTCGATTGCTTCGCCTTCAGCGACGGTGACAACCGCTTTCTTGAATCCAGAGATTCTACCTTGATAACGGGTACCTCTGGTTGTTTCTTTGGCTCTTTGATTGAGAACTTTCACGTCAGTAACTTTGACTTGGAAGATTCTTTCAAAGGCTAATTTGATTTCAGTCTTGTTCGCTGTTTCGAGAACTTTGACTGTGACTTTGTTATCGTTTTGCATTAACGCCATAGTTTTTTCGGTGATTAATGGTTTAACGATGACTTGGAAGTCTTTTTCTGTCGCTTTTGGGAAGCGATTTGCGTTTTCAGCTTTTTTCTTGGTAGCCATATTACTTCAATGCCTCCTCAATTGCTTTGACGCTAGCTTGGGACATGACTAAGTTATCAACATTTAATAAGTCAACAACGCTGACATTGTCCGCGGTCACGACTTTGGCATAGCCAACGTTACGTGCACTAGCGAAGATGTTTTCTGTGATTTCATCAACGACGACTAAGGCTTTACCACCAACTTTGAGAGCATCTAAGAAGCTCACGAAGTTTTTGGTTTTCTTTTCATCGAATTTGATTTCATCGATCACTAAGAGACCATCTTTTGTTTTTAAACTTAACGCAGACTTAAGCGCAAGTTTATGTTCTTTTTTGTTTTGGGAAATCTTGTAGTTTTGATTCCCGATTGGACCGAACACTGTGCCGCCACCGACCCAGACTGGGGAACGGGAGCTACCTGCACGGGCGCGTCCTGTGCCTTTTTGACGCCATGGCTTTTTGCCACCACCACTGACTTCGTGACGCACTTTTGTTTTAGCGGTCGCTTGTCTTTGGTTGGCTTGTTCTACTTGAACGGCGTCGAACAATGCTTGTTGATGTGGTTCAATGCCGAAGATTGCAGCATTGAGGTTCATCTTGGAGACTTCTTCGCCAGCCATGTTATAGACTTTAACGCTGACGGATTTCTTTTCTGCCATACTAACTGTTCTCCTTTCCGTTCTTACTTAGCTTCTTCAGCGGCTGGAGCTTCTTCAGCTTTTGGCTCTTCGGCGGCTGGAGCTTCTTCGACAGGGGCTTCAACGACTGGTGTTTCTTCAACAACAGGTGTTTCCTCGACGATTGGAGCTTCTTCCACGACTGGGGCCTCTTCAACTGGAGCGGCTTCCACTACTGGAGTGCGATCGATTAATGGTTTCACGGCTTCTGGATGTTTAACTTCCTTAATAGCAGTACGTAAGACAACGATACTTCTACGTGGGCCTGGGAGACCACCTCTCACTAAGATGTAGTTCTTTTCTGCATCAACTGCGACCACTAATTGGTTGAGCACTGTTGCAGATTCGTTACCGTAATGGCCGGACATGTGTTTGCCTGGCATAACACCGTGGTTATAACGACCATTGTTTGCGAAGGTACCTTGACCTCTGTGGTAACCTGAACCATGACCTTTTGGACCAATGGTTTGATTCCAACGTTTGATAACACCGGAATAACCATGACCTTTACTTGTACCGATGACGTCAACGATGTCACCAGCTTTGAAGATGTCAGCTTTGATTTCATCGCCGACTTGATAATTCTTCATTTCATCGCCCTTTAATTCTTTAAGGACTTGGTGTGGGACTGTATTGGCTTTCTTAGCAATACCTTTCTCACATTTGTTGGCTCTGCTTTCTTTTAATTCTTCATAGCCAACTTGGATAGCGTCGTAACCATCTTTTTCAACGGTTTTGACTTGTGTAACTACATTAGGTAAGACCTCAACCACTGTAACGGCATAGATTTGGCCATCTTCAGTGAAGACTTCGGTCATGCCCATTTTTCTACCAACGATAGCTTTCATGAACATTTACCTCCTATAGTTTGATTTCGATATCGACACCGGCTGGGAGATCTAAATTCTTTAAGGAATCAAGAGTTTCTTTACGGTAGTTTTTAATATCGATGATTCTTTTGTGTGTTCTGATTTCGAATTGTTCACGGGAATCTTTATATTTGTGAACCGCTCTAAGAATAGTGAACACTTGTTTTTCCGTTGGGAGCGGAATTGGACCGACAACTGTGGCGCCGGTGTTCTTCGCTGCAGCAATGATCTTTTCAGCACTTAAGTCTAAGTTGACATGATCATAAGCTTTTAAGCGAACCCTAATCTTTGTTGCTTTTGCCATGAATTGTTTTTTCCTCCTATCACTATCAGGCTTTGACTTTAACTCTCTCAATGCGAATTCCCTGAATACACCTTCATGACAACGCCTGTGGGTGTATCAGCAACCTCGCACGTCAACGCGAGCCGTCAACGTTTAATATCATACGGGAGTGTGTATGCACTGTCAACATTTATTTAATAAATTAAAAATATATAACAAAACTAAACCAAAGAAAGAGGCGGGGCGTGCTATCAAAAACCACCATTTTTGAGGGTCGAAAAAAGTGAAAAAAGTCATTTTTGATGGCTAATTTTTGTGTTTTTATTATTCGAAAAAATAAAGAAAAATGACACAAAAAATGGTCAAAAACAGGAAAAATAGTAAGAACAAAAAGACCCCTATTTTTGGGCCAAAATACACTGAAAATTTAAGAAAAAGAATCTTCACTTTTAGGAAGATTCAATCACATTTTCTATTAGAACTGAATGCAGTCTAAAGCGAGCATTATGACAAAGCCTGCTATGAAGGACCAAACACCAAAATGATCGTGGCCTTCGCTAGTCATTTCAGGGATCATTTCTTCCGCGACAACGTAGATCATACAACCCGCAGCGAACGCTAAAGCCCAAGGCATAATTCCTTGAATCTGCATCGCTAAGAAAAGACCTATCACCGCAGCGATTGGTTCAACAATTCCAGAGAGCATTCCAAAGACAAATGCTTTACCAGATGAGCCGGTTTCCGCTTTGACTGGAAGGGATACAACTGCTCCTTCTGGAATGTTTTGAATACCAATACCAATAGCTAGTAAAAGAGCGCCAACGAGTAAGGCATGATTGTTTGTTTGCAATAACGCAACACCAAAGGCAATACCGACTGATAAGCCTTCTGGGACGTTGTGGATGGTTACCGCTAAAAACATCTTTGATGTCTTTGACATCCTGTTTGTTCTTAAACCTTCTTCTTTGTTCTCATTAGTGTGAAAGTGAGGAACAACTTTATCAATAAGCCACAAGAAACCAGCGCCTAAAACAATGGAAATTACAACGATTAACCAGGAGGGCATATAGGATACGCTGGTTTCTAAGGCTGGCTTAATAAGGGAGAAGAACGATGCGGAAAACATCACGCCTGCCGCAAAACCGATAAAGATTTTACTTAATCGAGGAGATATTTCTCTTTTTCTTAAAAAGAAAACGAATAATGCTCCTAATGTTGTACAGGCGAATATTAGAGGTATACCAATTAATGGATAAACATATTTGCTCATAACTTTTTGCTTTTGTGATATTTCTTAAGAATCTTTTTAGTGCTTATGCAGCAACATTCGCAGTCACCAGTTGGTAAATTGTGTTTTCTGCGATAGATGTATCTGCCCACTAAAAAGCCAATGAGGGATAACGAAAACAGTATACAAATAATGGCTAATAAGATAGATACTGCTTGTTCGTTCATATTACGCTCCTAATTTTCTGGTTCTTTGTCTTTTGTTATAGAAATGGATGCAAAAACCTCCACATACCCCTAAAAGGATTAAACCTACTGTAACTGGAATAGCCCAAGCTAATGTTGCTCTTGAGAACATGCTTAAGAAGCAATAGACAAATGCTGAACCAATAAAGGATGTAAGGATCCAGAAGAGTAAAGTCCATTTGAATTTACCTTTAGGTAATTCCGCTCTTGCGGTCGCGCAAGCGGCAAAGCAAGGAATGGTTAACATATTAAAGGCAATAAAGGAGATACAGCCTTGCCATGTGATGCCGGTGGCATGAATCATCGCTACTGTCGCAGTAATACCATTTTCATCGGCTTCAATGGCTTCGATCACGCTTGGATCAACAACACCACTGTTAAGGAAAGCAACTGCCACTGTACCCAAGCTAATGAATGTCGCAATAACATTTTCTTTAGCGATTAAGCCAGTGATTGCTGCAACAGCAAATACCCAACCAATAGGAGATAATTGTGAGCCAAAACCTAAAGGAGTAAAGATTGGTTGAATGAGTTGACCAATACTACCGAGGATGGAATCTCCTACTGAATCCACCATATGCCAGTTCCAACCAAAGTTAGTTAAGAACCAAACGATAATTGTGGAAGCTAAGATGATGGTGAATGCTTTTTTCACAAAGTGTTTAGCTTTATCCCAGAGGTGGATCATTAAAGCTTTAAATTGTGGTAAGTGATACGCTGGTAACTCCATAATGAATGGGTTTGAATCACCTTTTAATGTTGTATTTCTCATGATTAATACAGCAATGACTGCGGTACAAATACCGAGGACGTACATCGAATAAGTGATTAAATCGACATTGCTAAAGCCGAATACTTCTGCGATAGCGCCGGCAATACCAAGCAAGATTGGTAACTTCGCGCCACAAGAGAAGAATGGGATAACTCTAACTGTGGCAATCTTTTCTTTGTCATCAGCAAGTGTTCTTGTATTGATCATCGCTGGAACAGAGCAACCAAAGCCCATAATCATTGGGATAAGCGCTCTACCGGATAAACCAAACTTACGGAATAATTTATCAAAGATAAAGGCCACACGCGCCATATATCCTGTATCTTCCATAATAGAGAAAAATAAGAACAACAATAAAATTTGTGGTAAGAATCCTAAAATGGCGAATAAACCAGTTAAGACACCATCACAAAGGAAACCTGTAAACCAGTGTCCTACTCCTAAAGCTGCATCAAGACCGCCTCTAGCAGCATCCGTCAGCGCACTAAAGGACATGTCAAAGAAATTGAACATGATGACACCAGGAGAATTAATGCCGCTTTCACTCCAGAACAATCCTTCATAGATGCTACC
The DNA here is from genome assembly GCA_017651165.1 of Bacilli bacterium. Classification (GTDB taxonomy): domain Bacteria; phylum Bacillota_I; class Bacilli_A; order RFN20; family CAG-826; genus RUG14515. The sequence goes on along the minus strand of JAGCDH010000004.1, from coordinate 110,020 downwards.
TTCAAATGAAGGAACGACGTTTTTAAATAATCCACCTAAGAAGAATAAGTTTTCTGAGAATGTGAGATGGAACGCTAAGAAGAGAACAACAGCAAAGAATACTAACCCAAACACTTTATGTGTTAGGAATCTATCAATACGATCAGATTGTGTGGAAATAACTTCATCATCGTCACTTCTTCTATTTCTTGTTAAAGCTTTTGCAAATTCCGCAGTGATGTATTTATAACGGCTATCAGCGATAACGGCTTCAATATCATCACCAAAGACATCATCATTAAATGTCTTTTTAAATTCATCCACCATTTTGACTAAGTCACCATGCATTTTAACTTCAACTTCGTCGTTCTCGATGAGTTTGATTGCGTGGAATAATGGATTATCAACACCTTTACCTTCAAAAGCAATTTTGACGTCACCAATGAGGTGGACTAAGTCTTTATTAAGGAAGACACTTCTTCCAATTCTTGGTTGCTTAGATGCTTCATAGGCAGCCTTCATTAATTCATCAAGATGATCTTCTTTTAAAGCGCTTACTTCAACACACGGGATGCCTAATTTTTCTTGAAGAACCTCAAGATCTAAAACATCACCACGCTTATTAAGAATATCCATCATGTTGATGGCGACGACCATAGGAACATCGATTTCTAATAATTGAGTAGTTAAATATAAGTTTCTTTCTAAGTTGGTGGCATCAACTATGTTGATAACACAGTCAGGCTTTTCATCGATGATATAGTTTCTAGCAATTACTTCTTCGCTTGTATATGGTGACAATGAATAAATACCAGGTAAGTCGATAATAGAAATTGGCTCTTTTAATTTCTTATAAGTACCATCTTTCTTTTCGACAGTAACCCCTGGCCAGTTACCAACGTGAGCACTGCTACCAGTTAAACTATTAAATAAAGTGGTTTTGCCACAGTTTGGGTTGCCCGCTAATGCAAACCTCTTCATATTAGGCAACCTCCAATATCACTAATTGGGCTTCGTCTTTTCTAAGAGTTAATTCATAGCCGCGTAATGTGATTTCTAAAGGATCTCCTAAAGGAGCCTTTTTTCTTAAATAAATTGTGGTACCAGGAGTAACGCCCATATCTAGCAATCTTCTACGAAAACGTCCTTCCCCTTCTACCTTTTTTACTAGGCCAGTCTCGCCTATCTTGAATTCTGATAATTTTTTAAGCATAAATTCCTACCTCTCTATGCAAATGGTTAGTTTTGACTAACTGCAATTATTATATACTTATTTGTCCGCGTGTAAAGTAAAAAATTAGATTTCACTAACTCTTATATCTTTATAAATAAAAAGTAATAAAACTATAGTTCTTCTTTGTTGGAGCGAATACTGAACTTACAACCACAATAGTGCTGGAAATACATTTTATATGCTCTTACGATATCTAGAGACTTTTCATATCCACCATTCTTTTTGAAATCCGCAGGCAACCATTTAACTTTTTTACCTTCTGCAAGTTCAAAACCAATCTTGTTTAAATCTTGAGAATTTTTAAATCTGGAGATACTCATCACAGTGCCGACAAAATCAAAATTATGTTCGTCTGCATAGTCGATTGCTTGGCCCAGTCTTTTTCGGAAACAGATACGGCAGCGATCCATTCCTTCCCTCTGATTTGCGTATGGTTCTAAATCAATATTGTAGGTTGTGTTATCATATGGGAATTCAATGATTTTGATTCCACTATTGATATCGGATAAGTATTTTTTGAGTTCATTTAAGCGGCGATTGTATTCTTCCTTTGGATAGATGTTGGAATTGTTATAGATGATGGTAATGTCAAAATAGTCCCTGATGAGTTCATATGGATAGGTAAAGCAAGGACCACAGCAAACATGGAGTAAAAGAGTTGGCTTTTTACCGCTGTTTTTAAGATTTTCGAGCAGTTTTTGCTGTTCTTTTTGATAATTAATCTTTGTTTCTTCCATAAATAAACATCGCATCACCAAAGGAGAAGAAACGGTACTTTTCCTCAACAGCATGCTTATAAACTTCTAAAGTAAATTCTCTACCCATGAACGCAGAAACGAGCATAATTAAAGTGGATTTTGGTAAGTGGAAATTTGTGATTAAAGCATCCACGGTTTTGTATTCATAACCAGGCTCAATGAAGATATTAGTTGCTTCTCTTGTAGGTTTAAACATTCCGTACTTAGAATAGTTGGCTTCAAGTGTTCTGACTGATGTAGTTCCAATGGCAACAATACGCTTTCCACTAGCTTTTGCAGCATTCAATTTTTGAGCGGATTCTTCGCTCATTTCATATACTTCACTGTGCATCACATGGTCCTTAGTATCATTGACTTTGACTGGTCTAAATGTGCCTAAACCAATATGTAAGGTCACATCAATAATTTCGACACCTTTTGCTTTTAATGTTTCAAATAATTCTTCGGTAAAATGGAATCCTGCTGTTGGAGCAGCAGCACTGCCTTCATACTTAGCATAGACAGTTTGGTATCTATCATTTGTGCATAATTGCTTTGCAATATATGGTGGCAAAGGCATTTTGCCAAGTTGATCTAAGACTTCTAAGAAGATGCCATCATAGATAAATTTGAATACTCGAAGGCCTTCTTCTCTTTCTTCGATACACTCTGCAATGAGTTTTCCTTCGCCAAAATCGACTCTAGCACCGACCTTTAATGATTTAGCAGGTCTAGTTAAACATTCCCAATTATCTCCTTCTAATTGCTTAAGGAGTAATAATTCACAATGTGCACCAGTCTTTTCCTTGATTCCAAGTAATCTAGCGGGGATAACTTTAGTATTGTTTCTAACTAAAACATCGCCCCCGTGTAAGTAATTAACGATATCGTAGAAGTGTTTATCTTCAAATGTATGATTCTCTCTATTAACAAGTAAAAGACGAGAATGATCTCTCTTCTCGCTTGGCCTTTGGGCAATTAATTCTTCAGGAAGATAGTAGTCAAATAGATTAATATCCATTAGAAACCTCTTTCATCACCGAATTCGGCTAACTTTTCATCCATGAATTCTTCAAATCTATCTTCTTGGATAGCAACTCTAGCTTCTTCCACCAGTTTAATTAAGAATCTCACGTTATGAATTGAAAGCAATCTTTTGCCAAAAGTCTCATCACAGACATATAAATGTCTGAGATATGCCTTGGTGTAAAATTTACAACAATAGCAATCGCATTTATCATCTAAAGGAGTAAAATCCTCTTTATATTTTTCATTCTTAATGTTCACACGACCATGAGATGTCATTAAAGCGCCATGTCTAGCTAATCTAGTTGGTAAGACACAGTCAAACATATCAACACCACGAGCGATGCTACCTAATACATAATCGATAGATCCAATGCCCATGACATATCTTGGCTTATCTTCTGGAAGGTATTTAATCGCGTACTCTACCATTTCAAAGAACTTATCTTTAGGTTCTCCTATGGAGGTACCACCGATAGAATAGCCTGGGAAATCCATTTTGACTAATTCTTCAGCGCACATTTTTCTTAAATCTTCGAAGTCGCCACCTTGAACAATACCAAATAAGGCTTGATCTTCTCTCTTATGAGCGTCTAGACCACGTTTAGCCCATCTTAACGTTCTTTCAGTCGATTTCTTGCAATACTCATAATCAGCGGGCCAAGGAATACATTCATCAAAAGACATCGCAATATCTGATCCTAGCTTCTCTTGAATATCGATAGAAACTTCAGGTGAAAAGAAGAGTCTATCACCATTTAAATGGTTCTTAAACTCTACCCCATCCTCGCTAATTTTGCGATTTTCGGCCAAAGAGAAGACTTGGAAACCACCACTATCAGTAAGGATTGGACCATCCCAATTCATGAACTTATGAAGGCCACCAGCTTTAGCGACAACATCAGCACCTGGTCTAATAGAAAGATGGTAAGTATTGCCTAGAATTGTTCCAGCGCCCATCTGATGTAATTCTTCAGGAGATAATGTTTTAACCGTGGCTAAAGTACCAACAGGCATAAACATTGGAACTTCACAATCTCCATGAGGAGTGTGTAAGATACCATATCTAGCACCCGTTTTCTTATCTACATGTTTAATTTCTAACCAAAAGTTTTTCATCGCAGTCATTATAAATGAACTATAAGTTCAACTCAACAATCAAAGAAAAACTATAGGAAATGGAGGCATATTTTTGATATTTTCGTAATATTTTACTTAATTTTTTATGATAAATCTTGCTTAGAGCAAAAGTATTATTTATAATAATTTCAAGAAAGGAGGACTTAAGATGGCTACTATCCTACCAGTGTCTGATTTGAGAAATTACAATACTGTTCTTGAACACGTTTCAGAAGGAACTCCTGTTTATTTAACGGTCAATGGCCGAGGACGTTACATAATTAGAGACATCGCCGACGAATACGAATATGAACGTATGCGTAATGCACTTATTTTATTGTGTGAATTAGCAAAAGGTCAAAAATCAGCAGAAGAAGAAAAGCAACATACAATCGAGGAAGTAGAAGAACTAATTAAACAGAAAATAGATGAGTTATAAGATTACATTTTCCGATGTCGCCAAAACAGACTTACTAAAATTAACTGACGACATTTATAACCTGTGTTTAGATAAAAGCACTACCACGGAATATGTAAAAGGTTTGATTGCTAAAATAAATAGCAAGAAAGACTTTCCACAATCTGGAATACCATTGCAATTTGAAAACATTATTACGGATTACCGCTATGTCATTTATAAATCTTACTTAGTTTTTTACAAAATCGAGGAAGAAAAAATAGTTGTTCACAGAATACTATTCGCTAGAAGTGACTATTGCAAGAATCTATTTATACAAGATAATTAAAAAGCCCTTTAAGGGCTTTTTTCAAACCAGCACAATGTTTTTTACTTATTGAGCGCTCGACGTTGCAATTCGCTGAATTGTTCAACTGTAATTGCGCCAGAGTTCAACAACTCTTGGGCTCTTCTAATTTCTTCAGCTGCCTCTGGACTCATTTGAGGTTGTTGAGGATATGGCTGAGGTTGAGGTTGAGGAGCAGGTTGTTGATATTGTGGATATCCTTGTTGAGGATATGGCTGTTGAACTTGTTGTTGATAAGGTTGTTGATATTGTGGATATCCTTGTTGAGGATATGGCTGTTGATATTGTGGATATTGTTGTGGACGTTGATAATCATAGCCGTATTGTGGCTGTGGTTGAGGATAATCTCTTCCGAACGCTTTTGCCACACAAACAGCAACAATTGATAGAATCAAAGAAGATATAATTACCAATACTTCAATAACGCATAAAACAATTGTCCACACTGGTGCACCAGTAATTGAAATGCAATCAGTTATTGAAACGCCTAATAAAAATATAGAAATTGTTCCAACGGGGATTAGCAGTTTTTTGCTTCTAACCGAGAAGGCGGCCATTAAAACAGTTGCTATTAAGAGAAATAGATTGAAAACTAGTGAAATTATATATCTGGCTATTAATGCTCCATATCCCACTTCAATATAGGAAACTAAGGCAATGATCCCTAAAACTAAATAGAACAATGAGTAAAACCCCAGTAATGCCGCAATAGTAATAGCGAGAGGGGCATGTCTTCTATTGTTATACATATTAATACCTACTTAAGAATTAACTTAGTTAAATTAAGAGCGCCTTTGCCTTCATAACGGAAAACGACCATATCTTTTTCGCCACCTTTTTCAATTGGGAATTCGATAACTTTGTTTTCTTTATTTAAGGCTACTTCTTGAACGGCTTCTTTATCACCATAATTCATGATGAGTTTGCCGTTTGCTTTACCGTTAACTTCAATACCAAAGGATTTGGTTTCTCTTAAATCGAAGTATTTGTAAGTGATGGAACAGCCATCGTTGAAATTCTTGACATATTGATCTGGGTTTTCTTCTCTATCTTTACCATTTTGTGTTAAGAAAGGTTCTTTCTTGTGGCCGAATTTGAAGATGCCATAGAATCTGTTGCTATTCTTGGCTCTTAAGCCACAGTTGATAGAGGCAAAGTATTCACCCTTACCTGGTAATGGTTTGCCATATAAACCTTGAGATGTTCTTTCAACTTGCTTGATAGAGCCATCTTCTTCGATAAATGTTTCTTCGGCAAAACCTTGTCTGGAGAATTGACATTTATTGGTTTGTCTATGTGCGAATACATAGTATTTACCATTGACTTCGACCATGGAACCGTGTGTGTTACCTGTGAAGTCACACGCGGATTTTTTATCTACACAGTCACGCAAACCGATATCACCATTAGAAACTAATGTGCCACCTTTTCTGAATGGGCCAACTGGTGTATCGCCGATACAATAGAATAATTCGTGACCAGCTTGTGAAGAATAAATGAAATAGTATTTGCCTTTGAACTTTCGCATAGAGCTTGCTTCAAAGAAAGCATGCATACCATATTCTTTATTTTTATCATTTTGGATTGATGGAACTGTGGTAATTGGTTCAGTAATAACTGTGACCATGTCTTTTGGATCTAATTCGACAACCGCACCACCGAGAATCTTTTTCGCGCTCAAGCCAATAACAGGATAGAACAAGGCTGAGCCGTAATATAAATAAACATGACCATCTTCCACATAAACGGCTGGATCAAATGGTGCATAATTCTTTTGCCATTTTGATAAATCAACTTTACCGTGGAATTTGAATGGACCAGCTGGGCTATCGCTAACAGCGCAGCGGATGACCCAAGAACCTTTTGTGATGCCTGGGGCTGGTGAATAATAGATATAGAATTTGCCATCTGGACCTTGGCAAACGTCTGGAGCATAGAATTGTTTCTTTCTCTTGTTTAATGGATCATCTGTTTTCTTCCAAATAACACCTTCATAACGCCAATCGGATAAATCGTCGATTGGGGCAGACCATGTAATATAGTCATTTAGACAGAAACCGCTGCTACCGAAACGGTCGTGAGAACCATAGACATAAACGCGTCCATTAAAAACGTGTGGCTCACCATCTGGGACGTACTCAAAATTTGGTAAGTAGGGATTTGTAACTACTTTTTTCATGATAATATCTCCTGTATGTACACCAAAATGGTAGCAATAAAAAACCATTTGTAAAAACAACAATGTTGTTAATACTAAATGATAATTATTCGCATTATAGGACTTTTATAAAGTCTTCTTTTCTTTCTTTTACTTTTAATGCGGATGGGTCATTTGCGTATCCAAGAGCACAGCTGCCCACGATACAATATTCTTCAGGAATGCCTAAAGATTTTTTAACCTTTAATCCTTCTTTTGTGCTGAAGAATTCATCAAATTGATTAATCCAGCAAGAAGCGATATTTAAAGCTTTGGCCGCCAAAAACATATTTTCCAAAACGCATGAACAATCTTGGAAAGTAAAGCGATCGCCTCTAGGACCGGCCACTAAAATGATTGTCTTGGCACCATACATACAATCCTTTTCGCGAATTTTTAACGACAATTTGCGCAGTTTTTCGACATTTCGTTTGGAATTTACCACATAGATATTGGCGATTTGTCTGTTCATCCCACTTGGAGCAAATTTGCCAGCTTCTGCGATCTGAAGCACTTTCTTGAGAGAGACTTTCTTTTCACTATAGCTTCTGCAGCTAACACGATTCTTGATAATGTCTAAAGTTTTGTTCGCCATAATTGTTTAACCTTCTTATCTATAGTATTTCACAGTCATCAAAGCTATATTTTTATTGGTTTCATAATCGCTTTTTAATCTCTTTTGATCAGCGTCAATTCCTTGCTCGTGACAGTATTTAACAAAGTCTTTTGTGAAAAACCAAAGCAACATATCTTTTTGAATAAATGATTCATTATTAACATATTTAGAAGCCTTAAATGGTAGATAGTATAGTTTTCCGTTCACGAACTTAAAATTCTCTGGTTTATAATCCAACATCATTAAGTCGTTTTTTGCGTACCAGAAAGTTTTAAATAATTGTTCTATAACTTCTTCTGGTAGATCTGCTTCTAATAAATCTTGGAGACAGGTATTACCTTCTACATAATCCACTACGGCAATCTTGGCCTTTTTATCATAAAGATAACATTTAGGATTAACGACGCCCGACACTCTTAAGCGATGTTCTGCATTGCAGAAATCTTCAAATTCTTTTTCACGGCCTTCAAACTTCTTTAAAAAGAAATACTGGCCTTTTCTTTCCGCTTTATAGGAATGTTCACCGATTTGTTCTTCAACGGTGAATACTTTTCTTTTAACTTCTATTTCTTCTTTCATACCATTATTTTCCGTAAGTCAATTAGAATTGGCAAGAAAAACCTATAATAAAATGATTAGACAATATATAATATTGGGCTAAGAGGGTCCCAACATGAATAAGAATATTGAGAGATTTATAAGGTACGCCAAAATCGATACACAGGCAGACGAAAACACTGGTACAACTCCATCTACAGAGAAACAGAAGAATCTATCTAAATTATTAGTGAAAGAATTAAAGGAACTAGGTCTAGATGATGCTTATATGGATGAATATGGCATTGTTTATGCCCATTTAGATGGTGAAGGCGATGTTATTGGTTTAAACTCACACGTTGATACCGCTTTAGAAGTAACTGATGAAAATGTTAATCCTCAATTACTTAATAATTGGGATGGCAAAGATATCAAACTCAATGATCAATACTCAATATCATTAAAACAATTTCCAAAAATGGAACAATTTGTCGGCAAAGACTTAGTTGTCACCGATGGTAATACATTATTAGGCGCAGATGATAAGGCAGGTATTGCGATTATCATGGGCGTGTTGGACTATCTTAAAAACAATCCAGACTTTAAACATCACCCATTAGCGGTTGCTTTCACAGTTGATGAAGAAATTGGTGAAGGACCAAAACACTTTTCTTTAGAAAAGATGGGTGCCGATTACGCTTTCACTATTGATGGAGGAGATATTACTGATATCGATATTGAAAACTTCAATGCTCAACAATTAAAAGTCAGGATCGAAGGTGTGGCTGTCCATCCAGGTGAGGGAATTAATACTTTAATTAACGCCTTGCAATTACAAGCGGAGTTTATTACCGCTCTTCCAGAAAAAGAAACACCTTTCTATGCTAACGAGGGCTATTGGCATTTAACATCTTGCAATGGTACAAGTGAAAAATCTGAATTTGTGGCTATCTTACGTAATTTCTCGAGGGAAAAACTAGAGTTATTGGATACACGTATCTATCAAATTAGAGATGAACTATTGAAAAAGTATCCAAAAGCCAAAATTGAAATTGATATATCTGAACAATATGAAAATATGAAGAAATATGTCGATAAAGATCCTCGACCAGTAGAAAAAGCAGCGGCCGCTTTAAGAAAATTTGGTATTGAACCAGTATTCGGACGCATTAAAGGCGGCACTGATGGCGCTACTTTCTCTAAAATGGGCTTAGTAACTCCAAATCTTGGTACTGGAAGTGGCAATCACCATGGCAGATTTGAATATTTATGTGTTCAAGATTTTGAAAAGATGATCGAAATCGTTTTAGAAATTATCAAAAGATAAATAATCGTTAGTGTTTCATATAAAGTGTGATTTAATAGTGAGTATGAAAAGAAGAAGCTTTCTCCGCTATACATTAGAACTAATTGTTATTCTTGGTTATTTAGTATTAGGTGTAACGATTTTTACTTTTATTTTTCAAAAAGTTCCATTTGACAAGATTTTCATCGGTTCCTTAGTTTTAGCTATTGGTGTTTTAGAATTTACTGACTATATTACCTGGAAATATTCTATAAAGATGAAAAACATTCAATACTTTGTCGGTTCGATGGTTTCTATCGCTCTCGGAATTATTTTTATGATAATAAAAATGGATGCGAAAGCGCTTTGTTATTTATGGGGTGCATTCAGTATCTTCTTCTCACTCGTTAAAATATCAACAGGCTCTATTAGTCTTGTCTATCAACCGTTAATCTGTAGCGTGAGAATCGTTCTAGCGATTACTAGAATTGTTTTCTCCATTCTTCTGTTAGCAAGAACGCTAAACGCTCTTAATCCATTTATTCTATTTGTTGGTATTTCGTTAGCTATCGAAGCGATGATTCTATTTATAGAATTTATGATTCATCGTTATCAAAGAATATAAAAAAGGACGATTCATTCGTCCTCTTTTATTAGTGCCTACAAAAAGACAGCCACATCAGTGGAGTCCTTTGCTAGCAAACAAGTATTCCTTGTCTAACTATTTCTTTTTGATTTTGCCTTTTTGCGCACCTTTGGAAGCGTGAACTAAGACTGTACCGCCTTGGTTAGCAGCCATTTTCTTGGTGTATTCCAAAGCTTCTTTTTGAGTATCAAAAAGTTTAATAACTTTGTCACCACCGGCGAATTTGACTGTCCATTTGCCGTCTTCTTTACGTTTGTTAACGTGATAGTTACGGTAATTGACTTCTTCCTTCTTTGCAGGTTTTTTAGCTGGAGCGGCCTTTTTAGCAGGAGCGGCTTTCGCGGCTGGCTTTTTGGCTGGGGCAGCTTTCTTTGGTGCTGGCTTTTTGGCAGCAGGTTTTTTAGCTGGCATAATTATGACCTCTTCAATTTATATTTATTATAAAATACATCGCAAATTTTGTAAAAAATCTGATTAGACGACACTTTTAGTCAGAAGGGAAGATAACACCAATCTGTTTTCTAATTTCATCCATGATTTCCACAACATCTAAAGATGATTGAAGGGAAACTAATTCATCTGGCTTTTCGCCTTTAATATATTCAGCAACCACTCTAAATTCAGTAGCAAATTTCTTTTTCTTATCTCTAAACACTTCTTTGCCATCTTTAGTTTTTAAAACGGCTTTACTGGTCATATGGAAGAAAGGAACTTTTATTTTTCCTTTTTCACCAATGATGATGCAGTGTTCACCTACTAGTTTATTAATTTGGCTACTAACGCGTGCTTCAAAGCCATCATATTTAAATTTAGAAACATTGTATAAATCAATACCGTTATATAGTTTTCCTCTTGATTCAATAGCGTTTGGTTTACCGAATAACTCATACACGTATCTAACGGAATAGACACCTAAATCAAGGAGAGCACCACCATATTTAGCGGGGCTAATATATCTTCCTTTAGATTTGTTATAACCAAAGATTGGCATATTAAAGATGCAATCAACAGATTTAATCTTGCCGATTCTTTCTTCTTTAATCCACTGCTTCACCTTATTAGCAACAGGATTAAACCAGGTCCACATTGCTTCTCTCAAGAAAGTATTATTCTCTTCACTAATTCTGATGAGTTCTTTTAGTTCTTTAGCGTTACCAGTAATTGGCTTCTCGCAAAGGACAGGTTTATGGTTTTCTAAGCAAAGCTTACAGTATGAAAAATGCGTTTCATTTGTGGTGGCAATATAAACGCCATTCACTCTTGGATCATTTATTGCATCCAACGCACTTTCATAGACTGTTGAATTATATTTCTTAGCGAACTTTTCAGCTTTTTCTTTGGTGCGATTATACACTGAAACAATTTGATGACCTTCATTCATCACAATTTGTTTGGCGACTTTCTTCGCTATTTTACCTGTTCCAATAATGCACCAATTAAACATAATTATTGTTCCCTTTTTGGTTCATAATGGCCACAGCCAAACTGGAGATTATAGTCTTTATCTTTGATGGACTGTTTTACTTCCTGACCAGCATATGTGTAAAACACATTAATGTAAGTTCTTTCAGTGAAAAAGTAACTTCCACCTTCATCAAATGTTATTTCTTCACCATCATATAATCGATAGACAAGTTCTCTCGTCCCATCTGTGTTCTTGATGGCGTTATGTCCTCTTCCATAGGAAAGGATAAAGAAGAATGTATATGTTGATGGCTTACTTTTGTTCGGCTTAAAATCAAGCACAAATCTTTCGTTTTCTTCATCAATATTGGTAACGACTGTCCAATCGCCATGGACGTTCTCTTCGCCAAGATAATAGATTCTTTGTTTAGCGCACGCACTTAAAGACGCGAGCATAGAGATTGACGCTAAACCTAAAACGATGTTTTTAGCCGATTTAAGCATTGTTAATTGTGTTGACCTTTCACACATTCAACCGCTTTCGCTTCGACTGGGACAGCGGCTTTATATCTTTCTAAGAACTTATTGAAGCCTTGGACTTCTTCTTTAGAAGCAACGGCCACATCTTCTTTAGCGTTAGCGAAGATCTTATTTTGCAAATAATCTTCTAATGTTTCGCCTCTTTCTTTTTCAAGCATATAAGCGGCTAATAAGGCTTCACCATAAGGACCGCCTTCACCCGCACTACTTAATGTCGCAACAGGCGCATCTAAAGCAGCACTTAATGCTTTAGCACCAACCACTGGTGTTTTGAAGAAACCACCATGGCCGTAGATTTTATTAACGACAACACCTTGCTTAATTAAAATATCTAAACCAATTCTAAGAATTGCTAAGACTGCAAGGATGTGAGATTTCATGAAGTTGGCTAATGACATCTTAGCGTCTGGTTCACGAACGAATAATGGTCGACCTTCTTGGACACCAACTGCGGCTTCACCAGAGAAGTAGTTGAATGAAACGAGGCCACCAGCATCTGGTTCACCTTCAAGTGATTTATTGAATAATCTCACGAATAATTCACCACGTTGGATGGAACCACCCGCTAAAACGATGGCTTGATGTAATAATTCAACCCAAGCGTTGATATCAGTTGTGCAGTTGTTCGCGTGAACTAAAACTGCTGGATAACCACTCGGAGAAGCAATAACATCAATTTCTTTATTCATGGCAATGCTCTTATCAGTTACTAAAGTAATATTGCCAGATGTACCCAATGATGAGTTGCCATAACCCACTCTAACAGAGTTAGTGGCGATCATACCTGTACCCATATCACCTTCTGGTGGGCAGAATGGGATACCCGCTTGTAAGACACCTGATGGGTCAATTAATAAAGCACCTTCTTTGGTTAAGTAACCAGCGTTTTGACCAGCCACCATCACTTCTGGTAAGATATCACGAATCTTCCATGGGACTTTGTCTTTCACTAAGTTATCAAACTTATTAACCATTTCTTGATCGTAATCTTTGGTGTTCTTATCTAATGGGAACATACCAGAGGCATCGTTAGCACCTAATACTTTCTTGCCGGTTAATAAGTAATGCATATAGCCCGCTAGGGTATTAGCAAAGACAATGTCTTTAACTTCTTTTTCGCCGTTTAATAAGGCTTGATAAATATGAGAAACACTCCAACGTTGTGGGACGTTGAAATTGAATAACGCTGATAATTGATTTTGTGCGTCTGGACAAATTGTATTTTTCCAGGTACGGAATTCCGCTAATTGGTTACCGTTTTTATCAAAAACAAGGTATCCGTGCATCATTCCAGAAACACCAATTGCTCCAACTTTTGCTAATGGGCGACGATACTTTGTTTCAAACTTTTGTTTTAAACCAGCATAGCAGTCTGCTAAACCGATTTTGGCTTGTTCTAATGTATAGATCCAAATACCATTCTTTAATGTTGATTCCCAAGCATAATCATTCGATGCAATAATCTCGTGATTCTCATCAAGCATGACCGCTTTGATGTTTGTGGAACCGAATTCAATACCAATAACACACTTTTCTAAAATCATAACTAGCCTCCATGATAATATGAAATGATTCACCTTCTTTATACAAGAAAGCGTGCATTTAATACATGACAATATGCGAAAAAGAGACCGCTATTTTTGCGGTTTTCTTTTACATGTTCAAAATTGACTTCAAATCCTTGATAGACAAAGATTTGATTGAGGAGTCATCGTTACTAATGACTTTATCGACGAGTTCTTTCTTTTCGTCTTGAAGAGAAACCACTCTTTCTTCGATGGAATTTTCAGCAATAAGTTTAATAACTTCAACAGTTCTAGTTTGACCAATGCGGTGTGCTCTATCACTAGCTTGATTTTGAGCGGAGTAGTTCCACCATGGGTCAAGGTGTACGACAACATCGGCGCCAACTAAGTTGAGACCTGTACCACCGGCTTTTAAGGAGATGAGAACAATCTTATAATCTTCGTTTTTATTGAATTCATTGCAGATTTTTAATCTGTCTTTAGCGGATGTATCACCAGTAATCATAAAGTACTTAATGCCCATCTTTTCAATCTCTTCCTTAACTATGTTAAGAGCGGACACAAATTGTGAGAAGATTAAGAATCTATGACCTTCCGCCATTCTTCTTTCAATAATCTCTTTGAGCATGGTAATCTTGCCGGATTCACCTTCAAAGTTATCAACAAATGTTGCAGGATCAACACAGATTTGTCTAAGTCTAGTAATGATTGATAAGACTTCCATAACTTTAGAACCACCTTCTGAAGACTTGAGTTGTTCTTTGGCTTTAAGGCGGAAAGCATCATAAAGTTTTCTTTGTTCTGGGCTCATTTCTGTAGTCACAATGACTTCGAATTTTTCCGGTAAGTCTTTTAAGACATCTTCTTTTCTTCTTCTTAAGATGAATGGAGCGACTTTGTCTTTGACAATCTTCACATATTCGTCGTTATTCTCATATGAATCTTTGAAGTCTTCATAATCCAATAAATAATGTGGCATTAAGAAATCAAAGATACTCCACAAATCATAGATGTTATTTTCAATTGGAGTACCAGTTAAAGCGATTGTATGTAAGGCATTAATTTGCTTAACAGCATTGGTCTTTTTAGCGTGCATATTCTTAATGAATTGTGCTTCGTCTAAGATAACCACATCAAAAGTGAATTCGGTGAGGTTTTCATATTCGTTTCTTAGAGAATCATAACTGATGAAATATACACCAAATTTATCGTTTTTGATCTTCTTAATTATCATTTTTCTTTCTTCAACTGTGCCTAAAATTGCATACACGGGTATGTCCTTTGCGAATTTATTGAATTCACTAACCCAGTTAAACACTAAGGATTTTGGAGAGACAATAAGGATTGGTTTATCCGCTTTAATGGCGTTGATGAACGCAATAGTTTCAATAGTTTTACCAAGACCCATATCATCAGCAAGGATACCGCCTAATGAATACTTATAAAGTGTTAATAACCACTTCACACCATCGACTTGGTATGGACGAAGTTCGCCGTTAATCTTCGGAATCTCAGTTTTGTTATCTGAGAAGTTCTTTAAATCAGTGAAGACATCATCGATATATGAATCCATTGATAAGAAGGAATTGTCTTTGCCATAAGCTTTGAAGGCATAGTATAAAGGCACTTCTTTTTTCTTACTTAAACTATTCTCTTTGATTAAATCAAAGTCTTTTGCTAAATCATAAAATGATTTAGTTTCTTCATTAAATAGGTTGATAAAACTATCACCAATCTTGACGAATTTCTTTTTGCGTTTTAATCCAACAAGGATGGCTTTGAGTTCTTCATCGCTATAGATGGAAGAATCCACGAGGACCTCTAACATCGAGCCCTCTTTCTTAATACTGATATTAGGGGAAATAAACGATGATGTGTTGCGGTTTTCAAGTTCTTTGGAGAAGTAGACTTCCGCTACCGCTCTTAGATTATCCAATGTGCTATTCAAGAAATCCCAAACTAGTCCACCATCGGTTAAGACATGTTCAAAGAAACCATAATCAGCGAGTATTTCTTGATAATGTTTTAATTGTGAAACTTCGTAGAAGTTGGTAATGGATGAAGGATCTACTTCTTCATCGTTTTTATAATAAACAGTCTTTTCATAGAGATTTTCTCTATCATAATCAAAGTATGCTTTAATTTTTAAAGCGGACATATGCATTTCTTTTTCAATTTCTTCAGACAATTCAAAATATTCTGGATACTTTTCAAAGAACGAATATTTGAAGTTATCAAAGCTATTTCTGACTGTACTTAACGGATATTGAAGCGCGGAATCCACGAGATAGTTAACATAAGTATTGTTAGTAATTGGTTTAATTTCATTCGCGGATTTACAGATGTAGTAGTTTCTAGATAATGGAATAAAGCCTTTAATAAGGCCTTTAACTTCTAATGAATAATCACCTTTCACAAGAATCTTAACATCCATCGGTTCTTTATCGACATGATAGACTTCGCTATTGATATACAAATAATCATCTTTAAGCGCATCTAATAATTCATCTAAGAACAATAAAGATTCTTCGTTCTTCAAATCAATGAATGAATTGGATTCATGTTCTACGAGAATCTTAATTAGTCTTTGGCTAACTTGATCAAATGAAGATAAACGATGGACTAAAGTTAAGTCCTTACCATAACGGAATTCTTCTTCGTTATCAAATCTCGCTAAAAACCTATCAATAGATGGAATTTTGTATTCTTTGCCTTTGGCAATGGTGAGATTAACACTATAAGAGAATCTTGTGTCTTCTAAATAGATTTTTAATCTCGCCTTTGTAGACGCATTAGCAATATCTTCTTTTCTAATCTTTTTAAATACTTCTTCGATTTCATAATCAAAAGCGGATTGTTGTTCTCTTCTATCAACATCAGAGATTTCAAACGCAAATCTTTGACTGATGGCTTTTAATTGTTCCTTCTCTTCTTTTAAGAGTTTTGTGACGAGAATTCTAAAGTGATTACAAGGCTCTTTTTCACGGCAAATATGACACACGTACCCAATATTTCCTTTGTAAGAGATAGAGAATTCAATCACATTAATACGTGTGGCTCTAGTAAATAATCTAATGAAGAAAACTGGATGATTGTTCTCATCATTTTCAATGCTGTAGCTATAAGAAAAGTAAGCGAATAGTTCTTGTTCTTTTTCGCTAAGTGATTCTAATTCGTAATGCTTTAATAACTCATAGATATCCATAACTAATAAGCCTTACTTTTCTTCGGTCTCCTAATATTGTTTTCCACTAATTCGTTTATAAACGAAGAGTGTGGAACCTTCTTGCTTAATTCAATAGTTAAACGAATAGTTCTTTCATCGACATATTCGTGCTGTAAACAAATACCAACGAGCAATTCCACAAAGGAATCCATATCTTCTTCTTTGAGTTGATCAAAATTAGAATAAGCAATTTGGATATAGTGGCTCTTATCGTTGCTATAAGGCGCTACTTTTAAGAAATAGTTAAGAGGAATTTGTTTAATCTTATTCTCATCAAGTGGTAATTCATCAAAGAATAAGAGATAACCACTTAATCTATTCTTAAGAGGGCTATTTAATAAATCGTTAACGTAATAACGATGATTCATTTGGAACAAATAACAATTCTTTAAGGTGATGATATCTTCAATTGTTAAGTCTTGGTATTTGAGATATTCCACCATTACTTGGCTGGCTAATCTTTCTTCGGAATAATTATCTTCAGCGTGCTTTAATAATGCCGCTAAAGCGTTACAATCTGGCGTTAAAAGAATGTGATAGAGATTGGCCTTCTTTGTGTCACCGGCTTTTCTTTCGTATTCTTTGAATAAAGTATTTTGATAATAGTTTTCCGCTTCATTAAGCATGGTAACTAAGCCATCAGAAGCACTTTCTTTAATTTTATTAAAGGCTTCTTTGTTTTTGTTAGAGAAATAAAGTGGCGCTAATATATCAGAAATGACACGCGCTTTATATTGCCCTCTTTGATAGAAAGGTAGTAATGTTTCAATAAATAACTGGATCTTTTGTTCATTAACTAATTGATAAGATAATTTGCTCACCAAAGAGATATTCTCTGCGCTTCTCACATATAAGAATCTTTCTAAAGCGTCTTTAAATTCATTCGTGGAAGAAGCACTGACTTGTTTTTCATCACCCGCTTTTGGGTTGATGAGTTTATGCATACTCACGAATATCGCATATAAATGCTTACAAAGGCCGTTATAAGGGCATGTACAAGAAAGATTGATAAAAGCGTTGGAATCGATGGTAATTCTAAAAGAATACTCGTGTTTACCAACGATTGATCCATAACATTCGTTTTCACTGACGTGCATATCTTTGATATGGTTATCAAGATATTCTTGAGCGTTTTCTTTGCTTTGTTCTTCGAATAAACCTTCGTATAAACCTAAAGAAACAAACTTACTTAACGTAAGATTATCCGCAACAGAAAGATAAGGATGCGAAAGGATGACTGATTTTACCTGACGGGTTTCGGCGAAATAGATTCTACCGATATCAGCGTTTTCCCTTTTAAGCAACACCCCGAATCCTAACGACAAGTGTTTTATGAGTAGATAACGAGAGGTCATACCTAACGTTTATTATAACAAAACATCAAAAAGGTGAACATAAAAAGATACATTTTCCAAGATAAGAGTAAAATAAGTGAGGTATGAATTCATTAACGGTCAAAAGAATCACTAGAAATGCAATTATGCTCGCTCTCCTATGCATCATAGGAATGTTCTCTTTACCATTAGGAGATAACGTCAAAGTATCACTTCAATTATTGATGGTATTTATCATCGTTTTAACATCCATTTCTGTTTTTGATGCAATTATTGTTACAGGGCTATATTTATTACTTGGATTATTCATGCCTATCTACGCTGGTTTCCGTGCGGGTATCACGCCGACATTTGGTTTTGTAATCTCATTCGTAGTGATTGTAGTGCCTATTTATTTTCTAAATAAACTCAGAATTAAAAACCAATTCATCAGAATGGGCATTGCTTGCTTTGTTGGTTTAGTTATTTGCTATTTAATTGGCACACTATTTTTAGCGTTCTATCTCCATTTAGATCTAAAGAAAGCACTACTTGTTGCAGTAGTGCCTTATATTCCTTTCGATATAGCGAAGATTATTATCGCTACTCTTGTGGTTTCTCTTCTTCCGAAGAAGCTTTAGTCCCTTTTCTCTTTAACAAACCTTTGATTAAGGCTGTGACAGAGACGATAACAGGTGTGAAGACCACCACCAATGTGGCGATATTAACACTCGCAGTAAAGGCGATTGGTAATGTGCCAAAGCCAAAGTTACTTGGTGCGTCTAAGTTTGTGGCTAACGCAATCATATAAATTGCCACCATCAAAACTGCAACAACTAAACCGCAGATGGCTAATGGTAAGAGGAATTCTTTCTTCTTTTCTTCTTTGAGCTCATTATAGTAGAATTCCCAAACGCCAAAGAATAAGACGTTTGTCCAATACACTAAGGTAAGTGCTAACGCGAAGAAGAAGTAATGTTCAAAGTCGGTAATGAATAAACCGATTGAGAAGCAAGCAAATGAGAAGCAAGCGATTAGCATCCAGAAGGATACGAAAACGCAATACACGCCCCTTGCCTTTTTAACAACTTCACCTCTTTGTGGTAAGGCAAATGGAAGTTTTTCTTGAAACTTCTTAAGATACACTAATGTGAAGATGCCTAACGCTACAAAGATAAGCGAATAAAGAATGGAATCAAGTGGATATAAAGGAGATGGGGCACCTTCCACGATGGAGTGGAATTTACCCATTACCAACATAATGATAATAGCCACTAAGTTAACGCCGGCAAACGCTAATAAAGCAATGGCGTTTTTCTTTAAGGATCTGACTCTCTTTTGATCATTAACATTTCTAAATGCGGCTTGGAAAAGTAACATTGCCCAAATAGACATGAAGCATGATAAGAAGAGTGGTAATGATCTTGTCGCATCTCTTAATGCGGAGTCCATAGAACCACAGACGATTGAACCAATGCAGTCCGCAAAGGCATACATCGCATTAAGGAATGTATATGCTGAAAATACGAAGAAAACGATAAGAGCAAGGGAAATAATCAAAGATTGCTTTCTTTGATTTTTATCGAAGGTTGAGAAAATAAAATTCTCTTTACTAAAAAACTTTTTCATTAGAATTTCACCCAACTAACGAAATCGTTAGTAGCCCTTTCATTTAAATATAAATGCTCTAAATCGAACTTGCCTTCGATATTATCGTTTTCATCAGTAATGGTGACTAAAGAAGCACCAATTAAATCAAAGTTTTCGGTAATACCAACAGAGGCTAAACCTTCTTGCATAGCAGGATCTGTACTATTGGTATTGATGTGCGCGTAATAGAGTTCAATGCCGGTTTTAACACCTAAACCCACTACTAAGTCATCCCATTGAACTGTCCAGTCAACGTTATGAGCGTGACCCATGAATGCGCCTTTTAAATTATGAGTCTTTGCCACATCAAGGAAGTCAGAAGCATATTCTTCATTTCCATTGTCTGCGAAGTCTTCTAATTTAAAGAACTTATTTTTATAAGCTGCACGATTGTTATAAAGTTTTAAATTCTCATCTTGTGGGATGTGATAATAAGCAATACCTGGAACGCTTTCACCTGCAGCAGCGTGTTCTGCGACCCACCACTCTGTTTGATCTTTACGAATGTAATCGTAATCTCTGAATGGGGATAATGGTGATTCTGAGAATGATGCGCCAGAGTCTAAGTTGGCAATTTGCCATTTAACGGTGGTTTTATCAGTAGCGTCCACTAAGTTAATCATGAAATTACTTCTACCATAAAGATTGTCATTTGGTTCGTAGTAGAAGCAGTTCTTTGCTTTTCTAAATTGATTCGCTAACCAATTTGGATGATATAAACCATGACGGTCATGGTTACCCCAAATAGCCGCGTATTTAAATCCGTATTCTTCTGATTTCTTTTCGAAATATTTGACGAAGTCTGTTACTTCAAATGAATTTGAAAGCATGAACATGTCACCTGTTAATTCAACTAAATCAAGTTGATGGCCAGTATGTTCATAGGCTTCCTTTAACACCTTATCCATGTATCTCTTGGATTCATAGGTTGAGGAATTGATATTCCAGTGAATGTCGGTCAATTGCAAGATGTTGAAGTTTTTATGGTAATCCATCTTAAAGACGTATTTTTCCAAGTTATCTTCATACTTGACGACTTTGCCACAGCTTGTTAAGCAAAATGGCACGACTATCAAAGGTAATAATCTTGTCTTTTTGGTCATACAATATTTCCTTTCTAAATTACTATGTTGTAAAAACAAAAAAGAGATTTGCTTTTAATCTTTTTCACAACAACGAGATTATATCACCCCTCTTTTTATTTTATAAAACCGGTTGTTACACCTATATATCAAATGTAATTAATCTTATTGACCGAATTTGACATCATTCATCCAGGATAAGCTTTTAAGCTTATAACTCCAGTTGTGAGCCCCAACTGTTCCTGGGAAATTGATTCTCGCTCTATCATCTAATTTCAATAAATCTTGTAATTGGAAGATAGTTATATAGCTTTTCATATTCCAAATATGGTCGAATATAGCTCTATATAAGTTACGAGGATTATTAAACTTTTCTTTTAAGAAATTGATCTGGTCTTCGTTTAATGATTTAAGCCAGCCAAACAAAGTTTGATTATCGTGTGTGCCTGGATAAACCACCACTCTATCGCTTTCTTCAATGTTATCGAAGATATTGAATTCCATAATACGCATGCCTGGCAAGTTATAGTGGTCTCTTAGTTCAAGCACACTATCAAAGAGATCGCCTAAATCTTCCGCGATAATCTTGATATCTGGATATTGTCTATATAATTTATCAAAGAACTCATAACGTGGTCCAACTTTCCATTCACCACGTCTGGCGTTTTCATCTTCCGCTGGGATGATGCAATATGTATCAAACGCTCTAAAGTGATCGAGTCTTAAGATGTCGCAGTGTTTGCTTAAAAAACCAATACGATTAATCAAAAATGAGTAACCATTCTCTCTCATCTTATCGAAGTTATAAATTGGAGTGCCCCATGTTTGACCATCATCAGAGAAAGCATCTGGTGGGCAACCACTGATAAAGGTTGGGCGTTTATTCTCATCTAGTAAGAATTCATCTTGATGTAAATAGCAATCAACACTATCTAGACCAACATAGAATGGGCAGTCCGCAATAATGCTGACATGCGCGCTATGAGCGTAGCTCACTAGCTTATTCCATTGTTTATAAGCGATATATTGACACCAAATATGGTAATTAGCTTCGTTTTTTAATTCTTCTGGAATATCAAAGATACTCCATTCATTCCATGGAAGATTGTTATTAATCTTTTTAAGAACAAGATACTTTCCATAAGGAACACTCCATGGATTCTCTTTCTTAAATCTTGCTAAGTTATATGTACTTTTCTTAAAGGCTTTTCTTAAATATTTATCTTTAAATGATAAAACATCATCATAGTCGATTTGTGATGTGTTCTTATGATGATCTGGAACTCTCTTTAATAAGCCCATATCCACTAAATCAGCTAAACAGATATAACGGATATCGATGGCTTCACTACAAATAGTGACATATGGAGAATTACCTGGACCAACAGGATTTAATGGTAATACTTGCCAATAGCGATAATGATGTTCCTTTAGCCAATCAATGAATTGATAGGCATAATTTGAGAAATCACCAATACCGTTGTCCCCAGGAAGTGAGGCTACTGGAAGTAAGACACCAACATTTTTCTTAATCATACAAATATTAGTTTACACCAATTCTAAACAGTTGTTTATAAATTGCACTTTTGTGGTTATCGACTAAAATAAATGCATGGAAACTGTCAGACTTATTGTATTAGACGCAGAACTAGCTTTTCGTCATAAAGACTTGTTATTAAAAAGGGTCAGTGACAAGCAAAAAGAAAAAGCGTTAGGCTACAAAAACGAGATTGATCAAATCCGTTCTTTAGCGAGTTCATATTTAATCAATTCTTTATCTAATGAACCCCTGCTTTTTAATGACACGGGTAAGCCATTTTTTAAAGATGGTCCATATTTCAACGTCTCCCATTCTGGTAAGTACATAGTAATGGCGGTATCCACTAAAGAAATCGGTATTGATATTGAAGAAAACATTGAAAAGAATCTCACACCACTCATCCGTATCTTTAATGAAGCGGAAGCCAAGTTATTAAAAGAACATACTGACTTTTACTACTTATGGTGCGCGAAAGAAAGTTTGATAAAATGTATTGGTAGTTCCATTAGTAAAGTTAAAGAAATACCTAGCCTTCCATTAAATGGTTTAAAGACTTATAAAGGTAAGGACTACCAATGTCAAACATTTATCTTTGATAAACACATTGTTTCCATTACTAGAGAATCTAACGAACAATTTGAAATAGAAACAGAAAGGATTGAACACTTATTATGATTTATCTCGACTTCAACCTCGCTCATATGAGCACAAGAAAAATAGTCGTTATTTGTTATGCTGCCTATTTACTTGCTTTATCCATCGTTACTTTCTTTGCTTATCGCATTGATAAAAAGAAAGCCATTAAAGGGGCTTACCGCACGAAAGAAAAGACTTTATTAGGCTTATCATTCTTTGGTGGCGCTTTTGGTGGCTATCCCGCAATGTTAATCTTCCGTCACAAAACAAAAAGAGAGCATTGGTATTTCACCGCGGTTAACTTATTAGGTATCGCGATTCATATCACGCTCATGATTTTGTTTGTGTTTGTAATTAAATTCTAATTATTCTTGGAACATTGCTGTGGATAAATATCTTTCACCAGTGTCTGGGAAAAGAACCACGATTGTTTTTCCTTTGTTTTCTTCTCTTTGAGCAATCTTGATTGCCGCTGCTAAAGCAGCGCCACTAGAGATACCAATTAACAAACCTTCAGTTCTCGCTGATTCTCTACCTTTTTCAAAGGCTTCTTCATTAGAAATTGGGATGATTTCATCATAGACTTTAGTGTCTAATGTATCTGGAACAAAACCTGCACCAATGCCTTGAATCTTATGTGGGCCGGGTGTGCCTTTAGAAAGAACTGGAGAAGTTTCTGGTTCCACTGCTACTACTTTAATTGATGGTTTCTTTTCTTTTAAATAATTACCTGTGCCAGAAATGGTACCACCAGTACCAACGCCAGCGACAAAGTAATCAATATTGCCTTCAGAATCTGCAAAGATTTCTGGGCCGGTTGTTAAATAATGAATGTTTGGATTAGCGGGATTTGTAAATTGCGAAGGAATAAATGAATTAGGAATCTCTTTTGCTAATTCTTCGGCCTTAGCAATAGCACCTTTCATACCTTTCGCGCCTTCGGTTAACACTAATTCCGCGCCATAGGCTTTCAAAAGATTTCTTCTTTCAACAGACATCGTCTCTGGCATGGTGAGAATGATTCTCATGCCTTTTGAAGCAGCAACCATGCTTAAGCCAATACCGGTATTACCGGATGTTGGTTCTACTAAAACAGTATCTTTATTAATTAATCCACGTTTTTCCGCATCTTCAATCATCGCTTTAGCAATACGATCTTTCACACTACCCGCTGGATTAAATGATTCAACCTTGGCTAATAATCTAGCTTTTAAATTAAATTTCTTTTCAATGTTTTGTAATTCCACAAGGGGCGTGCCACCAATTGTGTCGATTATTTTTGAGTAAACTTTCATGTTTAATTCCTCTTTTCTACTTTTCCTATATGTTTAATAGGTTTACAACATTATAACTCTTTGCTATAATAAGGTCAATGAGGTAAAAACATGAAATTATCATCTAAGACTATTACAGCAATTAAAATGTTCATCGATTTAGGGGAACAATATGAAAACGGCTTTATTTCTTTAAAGGACATCGCCCAAAGAAAAGACTTATCTAAAAAGTTTCTAGAACAAATTATGCCTTCTTATAAGAACGCTGGTTTATTACTCGGTAACAGAGGCAATCAAGGTGGCTATAAACTAGCAAAATCCCCTAACCAAATCTCTTTAAAAGACATTATTTATATTCAAGAAAATAGTCTCGCTAAAGAGTTAGTGAATTATGCCTCAATTGATTCCGCTATCGAAAAGGCTGATGAATTATTGGATGATTACTTCAGTAAAATTTCATTAGCAAAACTCATTGAAGATCAACGAGAATCATATCTTAACGATTATTCAATTTAAGCAAATTAAAAGGGCCTGTGAAACAGGCCCTTTGTTTTATATTACTGAGGTTACTATTTTTCCACTGAGATATCATCAGAGAGTTCTTTTTGCTCTTTGTTAAAATCTTCAGCTTTCTTAATTTCTTTTTTGCTAACTTTATCTTGGTCAGCATCTTCACCCATATGGACAACGAGTTGATTGAATGGAATTTCAATGTTGTTATTGTCAAACATCACTTTGATTTCTCTATTCATATCTCTTTGAACTTGGTAGATATCATCTTCTTGGCACTTTGCGACGAATAATAAAGTGACACCAGATTCACCTAATTCAGAAACACCTTTATAGAAAGGACCTTCCACGATAGCAGGAATCTTTTCTTTGAATGAATCTAAGTTATCAGCGATAACCGCTTCAATCTTTTCAATTCTTGCGCCATAGGAAACAGATACATAGGCTTTAGCAAGAGATAATTCTTGTGTTTGGTTAATGATAGTTTTGATTTCACTATTGTTAACAATCTTGATGTTATAACCAGCATCGATTAACTTTGTGGTTCTAATACCGATTTCTTTCACTTCGCCTCTCCAACCATCGATGATGACGATATCACCAACTTGGAATTCACCTTCAAAGACAATGAAGATACCAGCAAGGATATCGGCCACTAAGGATTGGGAACCAAGACCTATGATCAGGGTTAACACGCCAGCAGAAGCAAGGATTGTTGTGGTATTTGCGCCCCAAGCATCCATAATGAAGAATAAGGCACATAAGGCAATCATCCATTTAAGGAAGGAAACGAATAAACGAGAAATCGTTTTACCTTTTTTGCTTCTAAAGACAATCTTTGCGAAGTAATGTAAGCCAATGCCGAGGGTTAACGCAATGGTAATGATTTGAATTGTTTTTAATGAACCTCTAATACCAAATTCATAGAAGTATTGGACAATTGGAATTTCTGATACCTTTTTGTCAAAGACCGTTAATGAGTTTGGATCATAGATTGGATTCTTGTCGGCGTCATAGCCGGTTACAATCTTGTGTTTCCAAATAAAGGAAACAAAGACGAAGAGCAAGATTGTAGTAATCACTAATGCGCCATAAATGGACCACATTATGATTGTTCTTCTAAGTTTCTTTTTGTCATTCATAAATAATAACCTCCATATTTAAGAATTTATATTTAATTAGTTTAACTAATTAGATATCGAGAATAAGAAATTGCTTAAGCAGTCTAAAGTAATGATTTCTTCAGAACCTGGCTTACTATACTTAAAAGTCGCATTGACTCTATGAGTGAAGAAGTCATTAATAAACTGCTCAGTTGTTGTTCTATCTTTTGGTGAGAGTAAGTCAACTTCCAAATTTTCCGTAAGAGTTAAATCGTAAGTTAAGGTCGTTCCGTCTTCAGCGCTTTCAAAGATAATTTGACCGTTTTCAAAAGTTTCAAAATCACCATTGCCGATAAGGGTGAAATAGGCTTTCCATTCGCCATAGACAATATAGTTTGCCGCATTAACACCACAGATTTCTTTGTTTTGATTAAGAGTAAATGAGTGTGGTTCGTTATATTTAATAGCTCTTGAATCGGAGCCGTTATAACCATCTTTTTCGTAGCACGCTACCACTAAGTTGTATTCATCACCATTGGTCAGTTGTTCAAGTGTGAAATTGCTATTATATGGAGCAAATGTACCATATTGCCATCCTGAATCCATCGTCTCGTTTTGGAAAGCAAATGTCGCAAGAATATTTTCATCATCATCAAGTGATGTGACATATAGTTCTGGAGCACTGAAATATTCAGCGTCATTAACCATATCAAATCTGAACGGGAGGCGATATTCAGTATAGAAATCTGAAGATACCTCTGTGATATCAAACGTTGTATCCAAACCATAGAATTCACTCTTTAATGAATTAGTGAATGATAATGGTTGGGATTGCTCATAGAAATACTGTGTAGAAGGATCGCCAGTTTCACTGGTGACATAATTAAAGTTATAAGTTAAATCTCCTTCGATAATATCGACTGGATAGATATTATTCTCATTATCAAATTCATCAATGACCACTAATTGAGGTTCAGTTGTATATTCAAGTTCTTTGTTGACATAACCACCATTTGTGGCGTCCCAAACTTGCAAGACGAAATCTCTAAAGTATCCATAATCATCTTGGAAGTCTAATTGAACATAGAATGAGCGGTCGTTAAAGTTGGCTTCGCCGTTAACGAATGTAATACCATTGACTACGCTTTCAGCATCTGGATCGTTAAATGCAATTTGTGATGTACTAACAAATGGTTCTTGATCTACACCATGACGCTTATAAGTGATGGCGTATTTATATTCAGCATCTAATGATGTTGGGATTTCAGATTCATATAAGCTAATATATTGAACTTCGGTTGTTGCTTGTAAATAGAATGTATATGGATAATCATCCGCAGAAATCGCATCACCTGTATTAGCGTGTAATGGATTAGGACCGTCGCCACCTTGTTGATTAACGATTGGCGCGGAGACGTGCAAAACAAAATCAGAAAGATAATCACCATATTCATCGATGAAGTCTAGTTTAACCGGAGCTTTACCAGTTGATATTTCATATTCACCGGTGAAGGTCACACCGTTGAATTCCGCTCTACCACCAGAAATATCGGTAAAGGTGAAATACTGTTCGCTTCTTTCGAGTTCAATTTCTTCATAGGTGAAGTAATCCATACAAGTTAAAACATAGGAATATTCATAATCCATTGAGAAGTTGTGATGCTTATCTGGATCAAAAGTTAATGTTTGCTCATCTTTGGTCTTAACCAAATTGAAATCATATTGAGCGTTTTCGCCATTTGGATACAAAGTGAGTTTGAAGTCTTCATAGTCGTTAAAGTCATCTTGATAATCCAAAGTAACCTTGAATGATTTATTGATAAAATTGGCTTGCTTGGTAAATGTAAAACTATTAAATCTCTTAATACCATTAGAATTATCAGTAAATGTGAATGGCTCGGTTTCTTCAGCAAGAATAATTTCTTCATCACGATATTTACAAGATAGGCTATACGTGTATTTGAAATAAGAGTCACGAACATACATTTCGTATTCGTTTAAAACAATAGTTTGATTATCGGTTGTCGCTTGAAGTGGAATATTTTGTGAGTAGTATTCTTGCTCAGGATTATCACCACCAGTTTGATTGCCACCTTCTTCTTCGGAAGGAATCAGAGTGAGTTTCAAAGAGAAATCTTTATACCAATTGAAATCATCTTGATAATCAAGCTTCACAGTAATTGAGTTCTCAACAAAGTTAGCGGTTTTGTCAAAGACAAATTCGTTGAAGTTAGACTTTCTTCCTTGCCAATCTTCAAAAGAAACCGTTCCTTGTTTGAAATTGATTGTTTCACCTTCGTAAACGTATGAGAATTCATAACCCCATGTTCTTGTGTAATCAATCATTGGATTATTGTTTTCATCAAGAGTGGTAACGTATTGATTGCCCGCTTGTTTTTCTAATGGGAATGTATATCTAATTTCTTCTGGTAATTCTGGGTCAAATAAAACAATAGAGAAGTTTGAATATGCATCTGTTTTATCAATGAAATCCATATTAACTTCAAAGAAGTTATCTTTAATGTCACATGAACCACTAATAGTGAAATCATTAAACTCTGTCGTGGAATAGGTAACAAAAACATCTTTATAAATTGTTTCACCACCATAACGGTTTTCAGTAAGGGTAATATTGTATGTTTCGCCTAAAACAAGGTTTTCAAAAACACCTTCATTTTCTAAATGATAAAAGACTGGTTTAGAAACACTGTATTCATAGTTAGAAACTTTTAAGATAAACGGTGCTTCTTTAAAAGGATCATATTCTTCTTCTAAATCGCTGCTGCTTGGTTCATCAGATTCTTCATAACTTAAATATGTCTTATCATCGTTTCTATCAAAAACAGTTAAGCAATATGTTAGTTCGTTGGAAGAAATGATGAATGATTGGAATTCAAAATAATAATCATGAAGGGCAACAGAAATACCGGTTGCAGTCGCAATGGCTACTACCGCTACTGTAGATGCGGTTACTGCAGTGGCCGCAGCCGCTGCGCCAGCGCTTGTCGCAGTCGTAGAAGTAGTCACGACTGTCTGTGTTGCGTGTGTCGGCACTTTGTTGACATAGTCAACGTTTACTTCAGTAACTTTCTTAATAGTCTTACCAACGTATTTTTCATTGAGGTCACCCTCAGGAATTTCATTCTCTTTTTTAGAGGTAAATTCAACTTTTTGGGTTTTCCCAAATTCTACTTTTAAAAGCTGTTTATCATTGGTAATCTCTACTTTATTAAATTCGTCTTGAATCATATGCTTACTCAAAAAATATAGTACATTTTGTATCATTTTTCACTAATTAGTAACAGAAATATAAAAATACATTTTTAAAACGAAATAAAAATGCTTTATAATAACAAGGATTGATTTTTCATCGAAACGAAAGGATATAAAATCATGAGATCTTCTATCTTTGATAACTCTATTTTTAGAGCGAGGGTTGACAAAGAAAAAGCCAAGATTTTCCCAGAAGGTGGCCTTGGTTATCTTGTCGGTCCTGTCCTTGCATTAATCAGTAATTCTTTTATTGCTGCTTATTTGCAAAAATACTACACCGATGTTCTCGGACTTAACAAATGGGCTCCATTCTTCCTTGTTTTGCTCCAATTAGTGTCTGTCATCTTTATCGTTGCTGGCAACATTATCGTTGGCAAAATCATGAACAGGTTGAATTCCAAAGCCGGTAGAGCAAGACCACTACTTTTGATTAGTATTCCATTAATCATCTTAGCGTTCTTCGTCATGTTCTTCTTCACACCATTCCCAGATTTAGCGGCTGGTGAAAAGAAAAACTTCGTGACATTGTTAATGGTGGCCTTAGGTTATAACTTATACTTCGCAGTTGGTTATCCATTCTATTACACCTCCCACTCCGCGCTTGTTGGTTTATCCACACGTGATAGTAAAGCAAGAGGTTTATTAGCGACATTATCTAACGCTGCCGTTTTAGGTTCTATGGGTGCCTGTACAATGGCTCTTCCATTCTTCTTAGACAAATTATTCAACCAACCAACAAAGGCTTATGAAGTCTTTAAATGGGTGGCATTAGTCTTAGTTATCATTACCTTAATCGGTACCATTCTTGAATTCATCTTCACTCGTGAAAGAGTTACTGAAGAACAACAAGAAAGAGAAGGCCAACAAAAAGTAGAAGTCAAAGCTGTCAAAACTTCTGAACAATGGAAAGTCTGCCGTAAAGATAAATTCTGGTGGATCATGATCGCCTTCTTCCTCCTCTATCAATTAGGTGGTATGTTGAAGAACTGTTCACAACTCTATTACTGCAACTCCCTTTGGGGTTTAAGCAAAGATATTGCTAAGCAAACTGCTGAAGGCGTTAACGCTCTTGGCGGTGCCAAATCTGGTACATTAGCGATTGTTGGTGCGATTCCAACTGCTCTTGGTATGTTAGTTGTCTGGCCATTATCCAATAAGATTGGTAAAGGTAGATTAATTCTCTTCGGCGCTCTCTTAGCCGTTGTTGGTGGCGTCTTAGGTATCATTGCTGGTAATAACTATGCTTTAGCAATCGTTGCCTTCATTATCAAAGCCTTAGGTGGCGCACCTGCTATGTATATCTCTCTTGCATTGCTTGCTGACGTCAGCGATCACCAAGAAGCAAAACATAAAATTCGTTGCGATGGTTTATCAATGTCAATCTATGGTGCGATCATGGTCAGTATGACTGGTATTGCTAATGCAATCATCTCTGGTGTCTTAAGCGCCACTGGTTATGATGCTACTGCTGGTGACGGCGGTATTGCTGCTGCTCTCTCCATGACAAGCAAATCTGTCCAAGGCGCTATGACATGGATCTTCTTCGGTGGTGAAGCAATCTGCTTTGCAGCCATTGCTATTATGTTCATCTTCATGAACGTTGAAAAACATTCTAAAGAAGACCACGACATTTTAGAATCAAGAAAAGCAGAAGCTAGCGCTGAAGCTCCACAAGCTGAATAATTAATAAATTAATAAAATAGAAAGAACGTCTTACTTGTTAGGACGTTTTTTCTAACTTTACAAAAAAATACCTAATGTTAAGATATTGCCATGACTACAAAAGAAAGAGCCCTAAACATATTTAAAGGTTACTTCCCCTATCTTGTGATCGTTTTAGCGGCAATTTTGTCATGCTTTATCTATTTTTTACCAGGTCTTGCCCGTGGTGATGATATTGCTTTCCATTTATCAATGACCAATGACGTTTTATACGGTTTTGATCATGGATACTTTGGTTTATCAACGAATCATCTACATATGGGTGGTTTTGCTATCTATAACTTTGGTTTCTATGGACCTGTTACCCATTATGGAGCGGCTATCTTTACTTGGTTATTTAGATGGGCTGGCGCTACTCCCACTACTGGCTTAAAATTCATGGTTGTCGCTAGTGCAATGTTAGGTGGTATTTATATGTACCGCTTAGCGATGAAAATATCCAAAAATAACCGTATCGTATCATTAATAAGCGCGGTTTTATTCGTCTTCTTACCATACCGTATCTTCTGTGCTTTATGTAGATGCGCATTCGCGGAAAGTATTGCTATGGCATTAATTCCAATGGTGTTCTATGGCGCTTATAGTTTCTTGCATGATAAGAAGTGGCGTGTTGAACCATATGTAGCTTTCGCGGTTGGTGCGTCGCTCATTGTTTTATCACATGCCTTTACTGGTTTAATTACCGCCATCTTTGGTTTTATTTACATCTTATTCAATATCAAAGGTGTTTACGAAAACCGTCGTAACTATAAAGCTCTTATTTCTATGGGTGGCGCAGTTATAACTGTCATATTCCTTGTCTTGTTCTATGTTTTAAATAGTTACCACTACGAATCCACAAATCTCTATAACTTATCAAATGCTGAAAGACAGTGGACAACATATGATTCCATTTCCGCTGAAACTGGTCGAACATATGATTTCAGTGGTTTCTTAAATCTCATTTTTATTTCTAGACAACAAGGAACCGCTTATTGGACATCTAGTGATTCAGTTTCTTCGTTGATATTCACATCAATTCTATATTTCGTCACGATGATCATTGCGGTCTTAGTGGATTGCTTATTAAATACCGTTAAAATCAATAAATACTTAAGACATCCGATCATCGCTATTACAGCGTTTATCTTACCAATAGTCTTCCAAGTGAGAGTGGAAGTCTATATTGCTATTGCTATTTCCTTAGTGCTTTATTTCTTTATTACATTTATGGCAAAGTCGTTGCCATCTTCTAATGAAGAAGATAGACCATTAAGCAAGAATGTTGATTTATATTTCTTAATTGTCTCAATTATTATCTGCTTAGCGCTTCTATTTGTGCCTGTCGCTTGGAAGTTTGTGCCTTCCATTATGTATCAAGGCCAATTTGCCTGGAGAATGTGGAGTATAACCGCTTTCTTAACGGCTATGCTTGTCTGTCTATTACTTTCTCATTTCCAAGCTAAAAAAGCCGTTTTTATCGCTTCTTCTATCGCGGTATGTGGCATTATGACCTTAACAATGGCCACAACAGAAAAAAGAGTCCTTTATACCGTGGATTCAGGGGCGTTTATCACTAATGACGGCTACGAATACACTAAATCAGTAAAATATTCAGGCGCACAAAATGAAATGGCGCCACGCGTCTTCTATTATGAGGAAGAACACAAAGATGAAGCGGGTAATCCAATTCAATACACACCCGAATACGTTAATTCATTATATAGCACTGTCAGAAGCCGTTTACGCACTCAAACTGGTTTCTTCTACTCTCTAGAAGATTATATTGATCCAGTTTTCTTAGAAGGCGATGGATCAGTACAAATCACTGAATATAATTCTCCTAATAATAAATTCCATATTGAAGTTACTAGTGAATCTGCTTTAGTGCAGTTCCCGCAATTCTATTACGATACATATACTATGTACGCTGGTAAAAAGAATCTAGGCAAAGCCAAGAATATCGATGGTTTAATCGCTTTTAATCTCAAACAAGGTACATATGATGTTCGTCTCTCATTTAGTCCTTCTAAGGGCTATAGATTAACAAGACCATTATTCTATCTTGGCTTATTTAATTTAGTTTCAGGCGGTGTATTTGGTTATATATACCGCAAAAAATGGCTAAAAGAAGAATAAAAAATATAATTTTTTAAGCATTTTTGTTTTTAAATATACAAAGTATATTTAACTTTATTTGCTATGGGTATTGACTTATTTTAAAAAAGGACTAATATAATAATCTTTCATAGAGGAATACCTCGTCCTAAGCATGACGTTAAAAGGCATTAGAAAAGAGGTATTCTGAATATGAATAAGTACACTTTGGAAGCTGTTGTAGAAGGCGAGTACATCAAGTTCAATCACCTATTCAAGTCTAGAGACGAGGCGATTGATTACATCTTCCGTTACTACGATAACCACTACTTAGTTAATCTTAGAGTCAATGAAGAATATTTCATTGATGGAAACAAGCATGATATCGCTTACGTCTATGATTACTACAATCGCTTCAGAATTGCTAGAGCATAATATTGCTCTTCTTAAGAAATAACGACTGCGTGTATTAATTATGTGTTAATTGTGCCAGTCGTTTTTTTGTTTATTCTATTTAGATCCAATAAAACAAAAAAGAAGCGGACAATTCCGCTTCCTTTTTTGTAACCGTGATATCCGAATTATAAGGGCGAACCTTATCGATATCCGAGTTAAGCTGCATTCGCTGGTGTTGCTTCTTTCTTACAATGCGTTTTGAACTGAGTAGCACATTGATGGCCAGCTTTCCCAAGTTATTGGCTTTGGGACTGTTACCCTCTTCGTCATGTCCGGTGCCGGATTTACTCTGCCAAGCTTTTACGCAGATGCCGGTGGCTATTGCTAGCCAGGTGGGGTCGTACCGATTACCGCTATTTCTAACGGACTTTGCTAGTGCAACCAGTTGACTGTGGCTCTTTAATCCTCAGATGCTCCCATACCAGTTTAGAGGAGCTGGTTGACTGATCTAGTCTTAAGTTCTTTAGGCCATTTCTTCGCGGAATTTCCATCTGGGTTCTTCCGTTATCATCACACTTTGAGTTGAATAATGTGATTTAGGCTTTGCGGTTAGGTTTTCTCTAACTCGCTTTTCTTTTTTCCCTCTTCGTCCTGTGTCCGGCGGAAGTCTTACGCTGTCATACTCTAACTCAGCGGCTTCTGTAGCAGTGAGGTTTGCCGTTTGGATTTCCCGAAGGATTTCCAGCCTTGTGCGATCATTAACTGGGAACTTTAATCCCCGATCCTTACTATCAACGTCGTTTTAGTGGTGATCGTCTTATTTTTAAGGCTAAGTTTTCGCCCATTCGCTATCTGTGCCATCACTGACCGGATAGTTTATTTCAGGTTTTTGGTTGCTCTAGCCTGAATGTGGGGTGGTGGACGGGTTATTGGCCTTCGTCTTCCTCTTCGATCGTGTCGGGCGGTGGTTTTAAGCTGTCAAACTCTAATTCAGCATCCACTGTAGCAGGGAGGAATTTGCCCTTGGTTACTTTCAACAAGCAACCTGCCAGTGCAATCATTGATCTGGGCTTTTTCTTTGATCCCAGAAACGCTTTAGCAACTTAGATACCTGCGTTGATTGTCTTACCTGGTCTTGAGATACTAAGAATCTATCAATTCTTAGTCTCTCACTCACTCGGTTTCTCGGGTGGGTTTCTATAGTATGCCACAAAATATATTTTTAATGCAATACTTTTTTAAAAAAATTTTTAACTTTTTTTATAAATAACATAGTTATTTAAATTTTATAAATATTATAAATTAATTATTTTTTATTCCAAAAATATCGATTTTTTTATTAATTATTTTCTTCTTTTATTTTTATACGCGCAAATACGCATAAACGTGCCCATATGGACACGCTCGCTATTATCTTTTTATATATTTATTATTTGTTTAAGACTTGGGATACAAACTCATCAAATGCAATGCATTTATCTTTATTAAAGCCTTCTGGAATATACAATTCCTTGATTGTTTTATTTTGATTAAATGTATGAACAAAACCTAGAGCCGCTAAATATCGGCCTTCATCATTTAAATGGAAACCATCTTTGTGGAAATGTTCGCCATATTTTTCAATCGCGGCTTCAATAATATCGCCACTTCTAATAACAAGATTAATACCTAAATCTTTTGCAACGCTTTCATAAGCTTTGTTGATGGATTGATACATTATTTTTCTATCGTAGTTATAATGAGCGAAATTAGTGTTATCAAATCCTGTTTCATAAGGCCATGTCTTATGCAAAACCAAAATAGATTCTTTTTGGTATTTTCTAACATAATCAATTAATTGATTAATATAAGGATAGAAAGTATCTAATAAACCAGAATAGACGCTTACTTGTTGCAAGGTTATATAATCCCATTTCTTCATTAACAAGGCATCCTTTAAGGAAATATATTTTCCTGTGGATTCTCCATTAATAAACCATTCATATGGTGTGGATCCTTCTTTGATAAAATTGACATGCATTTCTAAAGAACAACCACCAACGTACAAGACACCTAATTCTATTTCAATACCACTATTAACGGATATTTGATGTGTATATCTTGCGGCATCCACACTAAAGGAATTACCAATCATCAAAACACTTATCTTTTTCATAATCTCTTTGCCCATTCTTTAATCACTTTAACGGTTTCGTATTCGCCGTCTTCATCTACTTCACTACTTCCTTTACAGTGATAGCCTTTTAGTATTTTTAATTCAACATTCGCTTTATCATTAAAACTTTTAATCGTGCTCACTAATAATTCGTTTTGTTCTAGCCTATTTGGTAAATCGTTTTCATAGACCATTAACAATATAGAAGAGAAACTAGTATCTTTGTTAACGTAGTAAAGAGGAGCGGTTTCATCTATTCTTTGAAGCAATGGGTCTAAGCCATTTTCATATTTTAAAATATTAAAATGACTGGTCGGTTGAGCGGCATCACTGATGTAACCAATAATCTTATTTCTATATTCGCCCAAATACTCTTTATTAAAGCAGAGCATTAATGTTAACCACGCTCCAGCGGATTGACCAGAGATGATAAACTTATTGCTTTTACCATATTTGGAAATGTTATTGATAACGTATTTAACGGCTTCACTAGCGTCCTTCACAAATGATGGAAACTTATTATTCGGCAACAACGAATAGTTCGCTGTGGCCACCGCAAAACCAGCATTTGCTAGGTGTTCGCAATATTGATGTGTATCGCCTTTATCACCTTCAACTAAACCACCACCATGGAAATGGATGATAGTGATAAATTCTTCTTTCTCGGGAAGAAATAAGTCTAAGAATTTGTCTTGATAAAAGTTGATATTGAAAGCAGTCTTCATACTATCTAACTTGAGAAATAACGACTCTTCCTTTACCTTTAATCAAACATTCTTTTTTGTGTGGTAGGAAGAATGTGTCGTACTGTTTAAATGGGATATCATTGACCATGCCATCTCCATCTAAAAAGGTAAACGAGACAAAGGAGTTTTCGTTTGCAAAAATCTTAAAATCCCCATCAAAACTGGCTTCTTTTACTGTAAAATACTGATTATTTGCTAAATATTCACTCTTTTCATTTGATGGTTTATATTGACGGTAATCAATGACCTCAAGAGCTTTTTTGATGTGTAATTCCCTCGGGTTTCCATTCGCATCAACGCGGTTATAATCATACAAGCGATAAGTCAGATTTGAGTTCTGTTGGATCTCGATTAATCTCACACCTTTGCCAATCGCATGGATTGTTCCTGGATTGATAATAAATGTATCGCCTGGTTTAACTTTAAAGAAATTCAAGCATTCAAGAATTGTTCCTTCTTTCAATGCTTTCTCAATATCTTCTTTCTTGTAGTCTTTGTTTAAACCAACGTAAAGACCACTACCTTCATCCGCGGAAATGATGTGCCACATCTCGCTCTTACCAAAAGAGTTTTCATATTTTAAAGCATAGTCATCACTTGGATGAACTTGGACAGATAAGTTTTCCTTTGCGTCAATTAGCTTAATGAGCAATGGGAAATAAGGAAATCTATCCATCACAGGACCGATATCTTCTCTAGAGATAACATCTACAAGCCTTTTGCCTTCATCTTTGCCCGAGACAATTATCGAGGAATCATTATCTCTAACTGAAAGTTCCCAGCATTCGCTTACTCTCGCGAGTTCTAGGCCTTTATTAAATTTCTGGAAGTAATTACCACCCCAGATATAATCTTTAACAGCAGGTTTTAATTTAACTAGTTCCATACTATTTCACAAAACTATCAAATAGTTCCTTTAGTTCGTTTACTCTTTCTTGCCCGTTAGCAAAGAAATAAATTTTTAATTTAGGTTCAGTACCACTTGGTCTAATTGTAATTGTGGAATTATCTTTTAAGAAGAACTTCACCACATCACTCTTTGGTAAATTGGTTGGTTCTTTTCTATCGCTATAGTGGATAAACCCTTCTTTATAATCGCCAATATGGTCAATACCACTAACTTTGGCTTTGATTTCATCGCTTCTGAACAAAGTCATTAAGTCTTGTCTCTTTTGCATGCCTTCCACACCAGGGAATTCATATGTATCCAAAGCGGTTTTGAAATCACCATACTTCGCATATAAGGCATTTAGTCTATCTAACAAAGTTAAATCTTGTTTCTTTAAATGATTGGCAACTTCACAAATGAGTAAAACAGCATTCACAGCGTCCTTATCTCTCACATCAGTGTTGGTTAAGTAACCACAAGACTCTTCAAAACCAAATAAATAGTCCTTCTGAGCGTTTTTCTGCTCAAGGAAGAGTATTTGTTCGCCAATGTATTTAAAGCCCGTTAAAACGTCTATTACGCGCACACAAAAGTCTTTCGCCATTAATGCCGCCATATCACTAGAAACAATTGTTTTTACTAATACTGGATTAGCGGGTAATTTGCCTTGTTCTTTTTTAGCGTGATACACAGCATCAAATAATAACAAACCAACTTCATTACCAGTTAGGATACATGGCTCACCGTGATTATTCACAACCACACCACATCTATCACTATCTGGGTCAGTGGCCACTAAGATATCAGCGTTATCCGCAATTAGTTTATCGATACCTAGTTTAAGCGCAGCGTGAATTTCTGGATTTGGATATGGGCAAGTCGGGAAATCACCATTCGGCATTTCTTGTTCTTTGACAATCGAGACATTATTAAAGCCATCTTTCTTAAGAATGGTAGTAACACAACGACGCCCTGCACCATTTAATGGAGTATAAATAACATTTAATGTTCGTTCTTCTTGATAAATGGATTGTTTCATTGTGCTTTCCATATAAGCATCAAAACAATCTTGGCCAATTAAGATAATGTCTTTGGATTTTACTAAAGCGTCATAATTACCCACTTTGGCATCAAAGACATCAATGGCGAGTATTTCTTCTAAAATCGCATTCGCTAAAGTATCTGTGCATTGGCAGCCATCTGGACCATACACTTTATAGCCATTATAGATCTTTGGATTATGGCTTGCGGTGACAACAACACCAGCCTGACATTTAAAGTATCTAGTGGCAAAAGAGAGGGAGGGTGTAGGCATTAACTCTGGAAATAAGTAGACTTTAACACCGTTTGCGGCAAGCGTTGCCGCTGTCTCTTTCGCAAATTCATCAGAGTGGTTTCTTGAATCATAAGCAATTGCTACGCTTGGATTCTTTTCTTTTTTATTTAAGTAGTTGGCTAAACCTTGTGTCGCTCTTCTAATGATGAAGCGGTTCATTCTGTTGGTACCCACTTCCATCACACCACGAAGACCACCAGTTCCAAATTCTAAATCAAGATAGAAGCGGTCTTTAATTGCTTCATCATTATCTTTAATAGATAGGAGTTCTTCTTTTTCTTCTTTCGAAAGGAGCGGAGAGCTTAACCACTCCTCGTAATAATGTTGATAATCTCTCATTTTATTTATTCCTTTGGAATTAAAACGAAACCATCTTGTGGAACATATAATTCAAACTTCGGCATTTTATAAACGGAGAAGTTGTTTTTCATCACAAATGTGGCGTAATAATCAAATCCTTCGACTTGGACATAAGCGGCAATCTTATCGCCTAAAACATCCTCGTCATAAGCATAGACTTTGATTTTGTTTTTTGGATTATCCATTTCTGGATTTTCACGATCGCTGTTTTTAAGCATCTTTCTATTAAAAATAGGAACTAATTTATCTTGCTTGAAAACGATATCGTATTTGCCATTCGGATAATCTGGGTTTTCTGGATACACAAGAGTGGCGCCACCAACTTTGACATGCATTTGTCCGTTAACGTTATTAACGATTGCTTCGCCTCTATTTTCAAAAATGTCTTCTCTAGAGTTGGTCTTATTATGCTCAACATCGTAAACATTTAAGCGACGGTATGGCAAATATAGGGTTACTTCTTTTCCTAATTTGACTTCTTGATCATTTGCCATCTTGATAGCAAAATAACCATCAAGTCCCTTCAATGAGAAGTAAACAGCTTGATAATCTGTCTTTTGTTCAACAAACTCAAGTTTAGCTTTAACCGCTAATGAATCTGGGACTTCTTCTATAGAAATGTAATCTGGTTTGATTGCCAATTTTACATTTGCGTTAAATGATGCATCTAAAAGATGTTTAGTAAATTGTTCATCAAGAGTAAATTCTTGCTCACCCATTGTCATCACATTTTTATCAATATTAACTGGGATCTCATCTTCATGAGGAATACCCATAATGGCTTTATGTGTATCAGCGTCAAACAAATACACGTGGTCCATATTAAATTCCACGTTAATATCGGCGTTAGCGCGAATCTTGGAATTAAATGGAATCTTAATAATGAATTGTTCTTTTCTATTTTCCATTTTGCAGTAAAGAATAGATTCATCACCTAAGTGTTCAACGACATCGATGAACGCTTTTAAGTTGCCTTCATTAGGTCTAATGTGTTCTGGTCTGATGCCTAATAAGACTTTTTTACCGATATATTCTTTACTCGCTAATTGTTTGGCTTTGATGTCTGGGAAGGAGACCACCATATCATCACGGTCATTTAATTTAGCTTTTAAGGTTTTACCATCCATGAATAATTCCGCTTCGACGATATTCATTTGAGGAGAGCCTAAGAATGTCGCAACGAACAAATTACACGGATCTTCAAATAACGTAATTGGGGTGTCGGCTTGTTGAATAAAGCCATTTTTCATAACCACAATTCTATTACCCATGGTCATCGCTTCTGTTTGATCGTGGGTAACATAAATAAATGTTGTACCTAATTTTTCGTGAAGTTTGGTAATTTCACTTCTCATGGAGACACGGAGTTTAGCATCTAAGTTAGATAATGGTTCATCAAGCAAGAAGACTTTTGGTTGACGAACAATAGTTCTACCTAAGGCCACACGTTGTCTTTGGCCACCAGAAAGGGCTTTTGGCTTACGTGATAATAAATCAGAGATTTCCAAAATCTCAGCAGCTTCTTTGACACGTCTATCAATTTCATCTTTTGGTGTGTGTCTGAGCTTTAAACCAAACGCCATATTAGCGTAGACAGTCATGTGTGGATACAAAGCATAGCTTTGGAAAACCATGGCGATATCTCTATTCTTTGGTTCCACTTCATTCATTAATTCACCATCGATATAGAGTTGACCAGCGGTGATTTCTTCTAAGCCTGCGATCATTCTTAACGTCGTGGATTTACCACAACCAGAAGGACCAACGAAAACGACGAATTCTTGATCTTTAATATCGAGATCAAAGTCATTAACCGCTCTTACACCTCCGTCATAAACCTTATAAATGTGTCGTAATGTTACATCTGCCATAAAACTAGGCCTCCTTGTCTTCTTTTTCTAGTTTATATAGACCCTTACCAACCATGTCAGGGTAATGCTCTTTGTTAATGTATTTATCAAATGCTGAATGAGAGAGTAATGTATAAAGAATAATCACTACACTATTGAGCACCGCAAATAAGAATAATCCCACACTGAGAGTAATTAAATTGAAACAGGCAAGCGCTATTACTCCGCCTGTGGATAAAACAAATAATACAAGGATTCTCCAATTGAGTAATCCTAAGAAACAGAATGAATTTTTGTAAGTAGTAAATAAACCGTTTTCATAGTACACGTCCTGCGTAAAATTCAGAGAAATAATCATTCCGAAAGTAATAAATGCAAGGATCAACGCACCAATGCCTACACCACACCAAATTGGTGTTGTTGGTGAATATAAATATAAGAAGGTACCACCCACTACCATGCCGAATAACAACAGGGCAAATACAAAGCCGTTAAATAGTGCGTGTTTCCAATTCTCTTTAATGCCTTTAAAGAAATCAACTGCCAGAGTAACATCTTCTTGCCACACCAACAATTTAGCGACATAAAATGCTCCCGCAAAGCCAACAAATCCCACTACCATGCAAGGGAGCATGATTAACATTGAATAGAAGAAGATAGAAAAGAGATGACGGTATTTTTCCGCGACATCACTTGCTAAAATCATCGATGTCCAATAATTGAGATAGAACAAATCAACCGCCAAAGGAATGAAGAACATAAAAGTAAAGCAAGATAACGCAAATAAGGTCATCTTACGATGTAGCAAAAGATCAGAAAAGACTTCCTTTCTATCATGAGGAAGAGATCTTTTAGCTTCTGAATCAGAAATATGTTTTTCTGCTCTTTTAAACATTACATCCCCCAATCTTTTACTACATTAAGTGCCATATCGTGTTCCACAACTGGGTTATAGATTGAATATTTGCCAAGATTCTGGCTCTTCCCATTAAGAAACATATAGCAATCTTCATTAGGTAAAGTCATATATTGTTCGACTTTGTTTTTATCAATTTTGACTCCATAGTTCACTTCATTCTTGCTATAAAATGTAAAGCCTTGATAAAGCGAATTGACTAATTCGTCTTTGAGACTAATAGCAAATGAGCCTGGATTACTAACACTATCGATTTTTGAAGTAGGAATGATGAGAATATCTGCACTGTTATAACCTGAGACAGTTAATTTGGTGCGGTAATGAGTGTCATAGATAGTAGAAGATATACAAGTGAAACTTCTGATTTGTTTATCTTCAAATTTCGTAGTTATATCTTCATTTAGTTTTCTTTCGTTAGTCACTTGTCCACTCACGAATAATGTTAGCGTTTTATATTTTGGTATTGGATGAGCGACTTTATAAATAAAACTCATTAAGATAAAAGCACCAACACCCGCCACAATATAAAATGGCCACGTATACTTTAAAACGGATTTAACTCTATTTTTCTTTAATGCATTCATGAGTGTTTCTCCGCTTTAAGAAGTATTCTTTGATAGGTGGTAATAGTTAATAAATCACCCATCTCAAAATTGATATCGTTATTGAAAGCAAAGATGACTTTATCAATCCTGTTTAATCCAATGGCATAACGCACATAAACTGGATAAACATAAAGGCCATTGATATAGCAAAGTTCATCGCTTTTCTTAAGAAATTCCACTTCTTCTATTGGTTTGATTCCACTTTCATAACCCTTAAAGTAGCGATATCTGCTATTGACATCACCATAAATGTTAGAAAAGAAGTAAATCGCAAACCACATGAACAAAATGGTAACGATGATAGAAATAACAAGATTAACAGTGTAGTATTCTCCAGCTAACATAACGAGAAGGACGTTACCGACAATCGCTGCGGTTAAAACGCCAGAAAAGAGCAAAGACCATTTTAGAAAAACAGATCTAGCTTTTTGGTATTCGCATATCACGTCCACGCTGTAATCCATAATTATTTGTTTTCTAATCCTTCAAAAATTGATTGTTTGATGATCTCGCCCCAGACTTCATAGCCATAATATGAAAGGTGCAAACCATCTGTTCTAAAGTAAGCGGCGTTTGGTTCACCATTTGCTTTGATTAACGCTTCTCCTGGATTGATTAAAGTGAGCCATGTATTGCTCTTTTGATATTCAATCACATTCGCATTAACTGAATTAATGACACCAAAGTATGATTTATAGTTAGGAATCAAATTCATTAAGATATATTGCACTTTGGTATCAGGTAAGGCTTCATGTGTATCATTAAAGAACTTTTCTAAACGATTCCAAATTGTGGTAGCGTCTTCCTTGGAGTTGATGACATTATTGATGCCAACATAGTAGACCACCATTTTTGGTTTATATGGATACACTAATCTTTGATTAAGTTTTTCATCCCACTGTTCAATAGTGGTGCCACCAATACCATGGTTAAAGCTCACTACTGGATCCAAATCTTCTTTAGAAGAAGTCCAGAATTCGATTGAGGAAGAACCAGCCAACATAACATGATAGCTATCTTCTTCAAGGGCTTTATTCTCATAATTCTTGGCCTTTGATTCATAGGTAGAATTATCAACCTCTAAGTTAAGTGAATCGTCTTTTACTTGAATGGTTTGAGTGGAATTACCACAAGTCACAGTGATGTTATTAGAAGCATAAGTCGCAGTAATCGTCTTACTTGCTTTAACTTTGTATTCCATTAGTGGAAGGACGTTATCTTTGTTAGCGTCTAACTTTAATAACGCTGCTTTGCTGACTTTAATTTGATTGTTAGTAATCTTAAAGTTCATCACAGAGTTAATGACATAGTCAGTAGTTGCACTTTCTTCTAAAACTGTTGATGGAGGTGTGTATTCTGGTTCCACGCCTTCTTCTTTTTGAGTGACACCCCATTTAGCGAATAATCTGAGGTTTCCACTAATCATTCTATCGTTAGCGAAATCCCATTCATGTTCGCACTTCTCTTCTAAATACCAACCTTGGAATTCATATCTTTCTCTAACTGGGTCTTCTGGTTTTTCTAATAAACAATATTCTTTAGCTTCAACACTTAAATAGAGCAAGTTATTGCCTTTACCTTTTTGACCGTTAGATAAAGTGAACTCTTCTCTTTGGAAGTTTTTGAAATAATCCACGATATAGGTACGTACTTGTGGTTCAGTAGCATAGACACCATGAGATACAACACCTACTGTTACTACACCAGTAAGAGTTAAGCCTAAAACAGGTAATAATAATTTCTTATTCATGGCATTCCTCCTTTAAGTATTTGAGAAGTTCTGCTTCTTTACATGTCGCTAAACAAACGACTTTATCACCCGCACCATAATAGATGTATAAGGTGCCATCCTTTGGTACGACAGCGGTTGGGAAAACACAACCATTGTAATAACCATTAGTTTCATATGGTTCCGCTGGTTCCATTAAGAAATCTTTTGTTCTAGCAATAATCTTAAATGGATTATTTAAATCTAAGAGGATAGCGCCCACTCGATAGGCATCATCTTTGGATGAGACGCCATGATAGAGCACTAGCCAACCATCTTTGGTTTTGATTGGAGGGGTACCCGCACCAATCTTTTTATCTTCCCAATCGGTTTCACCTTGCATGAGAAGTTTGTAATTATCCCAGTGTAATAAGTCATCGCTTTCAGATAGCCAAATCGCTGGATTCTTGTTTGGGTAACCCTTACCGCATCTTTCCATTGCTCTTGAGAGCATATAGAATTTGCCGTTAATTGGTTCTGGGAAAAGAATGACATCGCGATCATCAAAATGTGAATCAGTCATTGGTCCAAGCTTTTTCCAGTTTCTTAAATCTTTAGAAATCGCCAAATGGGTCAAAGTGTTATTCCACACTAAGACTTTTGGGCCATATTCTGGTTTAAAACCAAAATACTCTTTGTCTTCTCTCCAATATTGACCTGGAGGGAATGGACGAGAAGCATAGGTGAGATAGAAATAATCGCCCATCTTCACAAGTCTTGGGTCTTCACAGCCACCCGCATCTAAGCCATTTGGATCACCACTTAATAATGGTTTATCTGATACACGGGTAAAGTTAATGCCGTCTTTACTAGTGGCT
This sequence comes from Bacilli bacterium, assembly GCA_017651165.1. Taxonomy (GTDB): domain Bacteria; phylum Bacillota_I; class Bacilli_A; order RFN20; family CAG-826; genus RUG14515. The sequence goes on along the minus strand of JAGCDH010000004.1, from coordinate 65,166 downwards.
AAGCCTAAATGAATGAGGTGTGTCTTATCGTTACCTGCGGCACGGTAAACCATATAGAAGGTTTGATCTTCTTCGTTATAAACCGCGGCAGGATTTAAAACACAAAGCTCTTCCCATTGATTATTGGGGTTTGGTTTTAAGATTGGATTGTTTTTATATTTTTCAAATTTCATACCCTTACCTCCTAATTAATGGGTGTTCTGATGTTGTCATCGTATTCGCCTTCTTTATAGAGCCTTAAGTTATCGACATAGATATCACTTTCAGAACTACTATTGTTAACAATGCCAAAGGAAATAGATTCAATATTCTTGGCGTCATTTAAGCCTATTGTCTTAGTATTAGTAGGACTATTAGCGTCTTTAAATAATTCAAAGCCAATTTCGAAGTGCGTCCAAGTAGTTGGAATGTTAGTAATTGCATATCTCATCTTTAATAATGAATTTGAAGACACACGCCAGTTGAGGTTCAAATACACTGTGGCTTTGCCATCGCCTTTAATATCTAACATGACACTTCTAGCGGTCACAGTCTTAGCAAATAATGTCTTTCTAGCATACGAGACTGATTCGCTACCTTTATAGTGCATCTTGATAGAATGGCTACCACCCTGTTTAGAAACTTCATTGGATAATTCAATCAAGCGATAGGACAAATCATTGCCGTAACTCCAATAATCGAAGATTTCTTCTGAAGATGCATAATCTTCCATGGTTTCCACGGTAATTCTACCAGAACCATCAGCATCTTCTTTTATGGTGCCTGATAATTCTTCAATGCTTGTTTCTGAAGCATTGGTGAAATAAATTTCATCAATATAAACTGGATTAGCGATCGCGTATGTTGGATGGGCTTTACCAGTTTGATCATAGTAGAAATACTTAAAGCCAAAGGCCATATGAATAATGTGTTCACTACTTAATGGATTTGGTTGGTCCACTAATGATCTTTCGTTTTCGAGGAACCAACCATTATGAGTGACATTGCCTTCTTCGTCTTTGACCATAACGTCGTTAAAGGCGAGTGTATACTTTTGCCATTCTTTACCGACGACTGGAATGATATAGCGGTACCATTCACCAGAATCCATCGTTAATTGAATAGTCATTTCAGCGGCTACTTCTTCATCACTTAAATAAGCAACTACGGCATCATCTGGTTTCACAGAAGCATCTTTTAGCCAAATGGAGAAAGCGTTTTTGTCTGTAGCGGCACTAGCATCCATATAGAGTTGATAGGATGCCATTTCCATATCGGCTTTATAATCGAATTCCGCACAATATGTATTGTCAGCACCACCCGCTTTGTGAGTGGTATCAAGCTTCATCGCTTCGTCTTTATTGACTGTGCTTTGTTCCCAGTAGTAATAGATTTCGGTATAGATGTTGTAATTATTAAAGTCTTCAATACAGCCATTAGCGCTAACGGTTTTTTTGCGATTTGCAACAATATCATCAATCTTGATGACTTCTAAGTCTTTAATGGAAATAGAGCCAGTTGAGTAGTTTTCCGCTAAGCCGACATTAAACTTTTGAATGAAATAGAACTGCTTAGCGCCATCACCTGTCATGTAATCGGTTCTTTGGAACGCTTTAAGAGGAATAACGAGTTCTTTATATTCGTCTCTCACGAAATATGTGAAAGGAATCTTAAACTGCCATCTATCGTTATCTTCTTCAAGAATACGGAAATAGAATGTTGCATTACTACCAGTTCCCGTATATTTGACTTTCATCCTAATCGCATCGCCTTCCACAAAGAACTTGTAGACATTGATGTTTTGGAAGCCATAACCATTGAAACCGTTTGGATTTGTTTCAGCGTTTTTGGCGGTGTAATTCAATGTGATTTCATTACCATCTTCAGAAATAACCATTTCGTTTCTAAAGTCGTAATTTTCATAGGTCCAATCTTTTGGATCTGTGCTCTTGAAATCCATCTTATCGACGAACATATTTTTATAGTTATTAAATTGCACCGCTTTGATATCGCTTAATAAGCAAATACCATCGCCAAACGTTCTTTCAAAGACGATTTCAAAATAACGAATGTGCTCCCAGTCGAACTTTCGATTAAAGATGTTCGTACCAGCGGTTCTTAATTCAAAATCACTATATTTAACAATGACTGTTTGTTTAGAGTTATTGGCGATTTGCACTTGTTTATGCCAGTACTCACCATCATAATCAAGAACACGCACTAAAACAGTGGCGTCGTGTCCTGAATAATAGAAGTTAAAATAGAAGGCATCCGTGCCATATAATTCACGGTCTTCATTTTTAGTAATAACAATCCAACCATCGCTGGAAGGAATGCCTTGATTGGTATGTTCTTTGTCAAAGATAATCGCTAAAGAATCTTTGCCTGTACCAAAGAAGTCGTTTCTATCTATTTTGATATCGGCGTAACTACCTTCTTTGTGCAAGACCCAATCTTGTTCGTCTTCAATAGTAATTGGAAGTTCACCCACGCTTGTGGATTTATAAAAGAAAGTATCGGAGGCATTACACACCTTACGACTATCTTTATTAATCGCGGTAACTTTCCAATAATAGAGGATGTCTTTTTTTGGAAGTGAATAATTCAAATAGAATCTGTTATTTGAAATATTACTTTCTCTAACATAAACCTCGTCATTATCATCAGTGACAAAGGCTTCTGTGCTAGCGATTTCTAAAATGTAGTAGTCAACATTATTTGATTGTTGTTCCCAAGTAAAAGTATAGTTGCCTTCAACAACAAAACTATTAACTGGGCCAATCAAATTGAAATCTGAAATCGCGCCACTATGGCGTTCATGATTAACGGTGTGGCTATCGTAGCTATAATCTGGAATACCGCCACCGTTACCACTACAAGCTCCTAACACTAATGGAAGGAATAATAAACCTAAGAATCTTTTTTTCATAGTCTATAACTCCTTGCTGGAAAGAATGACCATCGTATTGCCAGGAACAGAAATCTCAATTTGATCTCTAAGGCTCGCGTCAATCACTTGGTTTTCTTTCACGAAACCATCATCACCAAGTTGTAGTTCGTTTTCGTTATAAATATAAACATAAACTTTGTTTGAATTAATGAATTCTTCTGCAATTCTAAATGTCTTAGTGACAGGCATCATATTTCTATTGATGGCCACCACGCCAGCATAAGAACTACCTGGACCGATGACACCCATGCTTCTAAAAGCATTGTCAATTTCAGGATCATTCGTTGGATAGTCCATAATCTTACTGCCCTTGCGCAATAAGTTGGTTAATAAGACAGAAGAATGATACCAAGGTCTTAATCTTTGTTTGGTCGCACTATCAGTGCTTAAGGATGAGAACATGCCCCAACCTTTAGAGTTGGTAGTACCATCTTCGTGATACATGAAGTGCATACCATCATCGAAGTCCCAATAAACAATAGAATTAACACCCGCGGTCACACACTGCAATGTGTAGTCCGCCATTCTGAGACCATAAGAGAAGTTAGCGATTAACGCGTTACTATCTGTTTCAGCGTTTTTGCCATCATATAAGCCGGCTTCCCAAATATGTGGCATTCTGGTCACGCCTAATTGGCTATCGTTTTTCTTGGTTTTCTTATACACGCCTCTGATATTTACGGCTAATTCGCCTCTATCGATGGTCATGTTTGGACAATAAACGTGGAAGCCATAGTCACCAACGGCTTCTCTGATAGATTTGCTCTTTGAAATACCAGTAAAGTATTCTTCAGTACCTTCAAAGCCAGTCGTATCTCCACCAACAATCTTAATATGGCCTAATCCTCTTTCATCAAGAGCTTTTCTGACGTTTTGTACACCTTTAGCCCAAATCTCAAAAGTGTTGTTATAGTTTTTAGATTTACCTTCAATACCAGAGTAGTTTGGTTCGTTGGAGTTAACGAAATATTTAATACATCTGATACCTTGGTTGACGGTGAGATATTCGAGAATATCTGCGGTCATCCGAGCCCATCGAGGATCGCTAGTGACTTCGGTAAACATATTGTATTGGTCCGCACCAACATTACCTGGCACATTCCAGCAACCGAAAGCCACATCGATATTATGGTCATCACAATACCTTAAAACATTCACAGTATTGTTCATGTATTTGTTTGCAAAGTTGTATTCCCATGTATCGTTGGTTTTATCATCATCGTACTTATCATCAAAGTTGGTGATAAACCAGTCGTAGTTCAACATACATCTTGTTACTTGTGGATTGAGGCGATCCATAATTTCTAAGGATCTGGCCCACGAACTAGCGGAGAGTTTATCGGGGTCTTCATAAGTACCCCATTCCACGCCTAAGCCTTCAAAGGAGTCTAAAACGATATCATCTTTAATAAAGACAATATTGTCTTTGTCAGCCTCTCTTTTATTTCCGTTTCCGTTACAACCAGACACAGCAACAATGCAAGACGACAACAATGCAAGGGATAATATTTTGTTCGTCTTGTTCATAAATTATTTTCCTAACTTAGCATTAATTTCATCAATAGCGTCTTTATAGCCATTGAGACCTTCGACATCGTTAATGTATTTTGTTTGATTAATGTCACCATAGCAGTAATCAGACGCTAAACCTTTTGCAGCATCAAGATTGGCTTTGGTTCTCTTATTTTTAGTGGCGGTTGACATCCAACTGATATCCGCTGGTTCAACGATAATTCTTAAATCACCAGCCTCTTTAGCGGCTTTCATTTCATCGTTCCAAGCGTTGAAAATGTTATACGCAGTTAAATCAGTATATGGGTCATAAGCTTTTGTATCATTACCTAAGGTCGCCATATAGCGTAAGTATTTAGCACCATTTGTTTTTGGAGCATATTCACCGGTATTGATGTTCTTTTCCCAGCTCATTTCATTGAGGGTTACTTCACCAGTGACTGAATCCATAGTGTAGTCATAGCCTTCTTGACCATAAATAGCAAGTCTGGTACCTTCATCAGTTAATAAATAATTAATAACATCAAGAATCTTTTCTAATTTGGTATCAGAAATCTTGTGGTTAAACATAGTCATAGAGAACCAGTTTTCAGTATTTTCAATCGCGAATTTACCATCTGGACCTTTAATCTTTAAGAACGCTGTACCATCGTTTAAGGCATCAACAGAGCCAGGTTTACGTTGGTTCTTGAAGTTTGTTCTGAGTTTGAGATAGTTAGAGAAGGAGAAGTTATCATAAAGAACTGCGGCTTTACCACCGAGATAATTTGTGGTCGCATCTCCGCCTTCTTCTTTCCAGTTACATTGATCTGGAGAATAAATCTTGTTTGCAACAAGTTCTTTAGCGGCATCTAAACCGTTAAGATATTCAGGAGCGGTAAATGCATTAATGGCTTTGCCATCACTATCTTTAGTGTAGCAGTGTGGCGCGTTTTTATAGAAATTAGCCACTGATGGGAAGCCCCACGCTTCATCAACAAGAACATCAGCCTTATCAGTCCCTGATAATGTCTTAATATTTGTCTTGAAAGCCGTTAATAAACGATTGAATTCTTCCCAAGTGTAAACGTCGCCTTCTTTATAGACGTTGGTCCATCCAGCGGTATTCTTGTTCATTTCGTCGATTTGTTTTGCCCAGTCACGACGATAAACATAAGTCATATTGGAGAAGTCTTTGGTTGGATTGCTAATGTCATTAGCGATTGGGATGCCGTACAATTTGCCATCGACTTTCAAGTAATCAATATTACTAATATTGTTGAGCATCTTTTGAATCTCAGGCCATCTGGACATATCATCTGGTAATGGTTTTAATAATCCGTAACCAACCCATTTTTCATAACTTGAACCAAAGTTATACGCTTTGAGATTGTATTGAATAGCGTCAGTTAAATTGTCACCATTAATTGCGGTACCAACTTGCGTATCCCAGCTGGAATAGGAATAGTTTGTGGCTTTAATCTTTACACCAAACATCTCGTTAAGTATTTCGGTGTAATTGTCTTCGCCATTCCATTGATCGAAATAGACGTTTCTAAGGTTTAAGATAAGACGATTGTTCTTATCGTACTTATCTGCACCATTACTACCACCTCCACAGGCGGTGAGAGCGGTCACGCTCATTAACGCGGTTAGGCAAGCTCCGCATAATAGTTTTGCTTTTTTCATAAATATAAAACCTCCTATATTTATCCTTTAATAGCACCTACTACAATACCTTTTACAAAAAATCTTTGTAAGAAAGGATAGAAACACATAATTGGGACAATGGTGAAGAAAATCGCCGCCATTGTCATACCTTCGGAGAAAGTCTCCGTCGCAGTTGGGGTTTCCATCTGTGAAGACATTTCACTGATCATATCTTTTAAGACCATTTGTAATGGCCACTTGGATGAATCACTAATAAAGATCATCGCGTTATACCAGGAGTTCCAGTTACCAACAGCGAAGAATAAGCCGACTGTCGCTAACATTGGTAAGGATAATGGTAAGAAAATCTTTACGAATGTGACGATATCATTTGCACCATCAATCTTCGCGCTTTCTTCCATTTCTGCTGGTAATGAAGCGAAGTAGTTTCTCATTAAGAGCATGTTGAATGTATCAATCGCACCAGGAATAATCATGACGAGAACACTGTTCATCATGCCTAGGCTTTGAATTAAATAATAATAAGGAATCAAACCGCCGCCAAAGAACATTGTCACAAGAATCATATTCATGACAAAGTTTTTACCAACCCATTTCTTCCTTGATAAGGCATAACCAGTAATAACGGTAAAGAATAACTGGTACAGAGTACCCACAAAGAGAAGAAGGAGTGTTATCTTATAGCCATTCCATAGACGCATGTCTGAGAAAACCATCTTGTAGGCAGTGAAATCTAATTCAGTTGGCCATAATAAGAAACTGTTTCTGGAATAAGCGTCTTTACTAGAAATAGAGATCACAAAGGCATGCCAGAATGGGAAAATAATCAATAACGCGAAGAAGACAAGGATAATGCAAATAACAATATCAATGCCTTGGATTCTTGTTTCTCTAGAAGAGCGTTTTGGTCTAAGAGGTAATCTTTCTAATTGTTGTTTTTTCATAATTAGATAATCCCCCTTTCACCAAAGGCTTTGGCAATTCTATCGACTGTAATAACAAGGACAAAGCCTATCACTGATTTAAATAGACCAATCGCCGCACCGATACCAACTTGTGATGGGTCAACCTCACCAATATAGTTACGATAAATATAAGTATCGATGATATCGATTTTTCCTTCTAACGCACGAGGAGTTAAGTTCAATAATTGATCAAATCCCGCGGAAAGAACACCACCGACAGACATAATTAATAACAAAATAGCGACTGACTTAATACCAGGTAAGGTAATATGCCAAATCTTTTGTAAACGTGAAGCACCATCGATATCCGCAGCTTCGTATTGATCTTGTGGGATGCCCGCCATTGTGGCTAAGTAAATAATTGAACCCCAGCCTGCTTCTTTCCAAATATCTGTGGCGAAAATAAGGAAGAAGAAGAACGGTTTATTTCTTAAGAATTGAACTGGCTGTCCACCCGAGGCTTCGATGACTGAGTTCACTGCGCCGTGATAAGCAAAAAGTGAAAACACGAAACCGGAAATAACAATCCAGGACAAGAAGTGTGGGAAAGTGACAATTGTTTGAATGGTCTTCTTCGTTCTTCTCATTCTTAATTCGTTAAGAAGGATCGCGGTAATCACCGCACCTAAAAAGCCAATCACAATTTTGACTGAACCAATAATTAAAGTGTTACCAAATACTGGCCAGAAGTTTGGATCTTTAAATACTTCTTTAAAGTTATCAAAGCCATTCCAAGGCGAATTGATAACACCCTTAATTGGATTGAAACTCTTGAAGGCTAAAACAATACCGTACATTGGCAAGTAATTGAAAATGACATAGAAAACCACTGCAGGCAATATCATCATGATGAGATATTTGCTTTGCAAAGCTTTTCTGCCAAATTTCCTAAACGGATTATTACGCCTTGATATCGTTACTAATTCCATATTATTTATCTCTCATATTTCAGAATGTAGTCGATCACGGTATCAATATCGGTGAATAAAAGTTCTGTGACTGTGTCGGCCCCTCCAGCATAAATGGCAATACGTCCTGTTTTGCTATCAGTTAAGCATGAAACTGGGAACAAAACATTAGGCACGTACCCGCTGGTTTCATAAATTTTCTCAGGAGCGAGTAAGAAGTTGCCACATCTATGTAGAACCTTGCTTGGATCGTCTCTATCAACAATCGCCGCACCGATACTATAAACTAAGCCAGAACAGGTGAGATTAGCACCATGGAAGAAGACCAACCAACCTAAATCACATTCAATTGGGGTTGGGCCCGCACCAATTTTAGTGCCACACCACCATTCATATCCTCTTTCCATCACGTGTCTATGTTGACCCCAGAATTCCATGTCTTTGGAATATGAAAGGAAGATATCACCAAATTGTGTATGGCCAGAATCACTTGGGCGTGAGAACATCGCATACATACCGTTAATCTTTCTTGGGAACAAGACACCATTTCTATTAAATGGAAGGAACGGATTATCTATTAATTCGAAATCTTTGAAGTCTTTGGTTTTACCAACGCCTAATGTTGGTCCATGCATTGATGTGCAGAAAATGATGTAATAATAGCCCTCTAATTCCACGAGACGTGGATCATAGGCGTATTCTAATTTGATGGCTTTGCCATTCTTATCGTGAATAACAATCGGTTTTTCTTCGAATTCGAATTTGATACCATCTTTAGAATGACCCACAAACAAGAAAGGAATACCGTTCTTTGTGTCCGCTCTAAAGACACCGATGAATTCCCCTTTGTATGCCATAACAGCAGAGTTAAAAACTCTTGATGCATTAGGGAATGGATTCATTGAAATGACAGGATTCTTTGAATAACGCCATAATGGTGAGTCACATCCTTCTGGACGAGGCTCATAAGGCATGTTCTTTAATTCATTACCATAGATTTGATGTTTCATAATAAATACCTACTTTGTAACTTCCTTGTTTGATTCTCTTTCGATAAAGTCGCATCTCACGACAATTTGTGATAAAGCGATTTGATGGAACTTGATTGAATTAGCGACATACTTCGCTACTTCCTCGCCTATTTCCTGACGAGGGATATTAAATGTTGATAGTTGTGGAGACATGAATTCTCCAGTCCTGATGTTATCAAAGCCAATAACGGAGATATCATCAGGCACTTTTTTATTCAATTTATTGATTGTCTTAATCGCGTTCATCGCAATGATGTCATTCGCACAGACAATCGCTGTAATTGGCATTTTATTTAATGCTTCTGTAAGCATTTCCTCGTTCGCATAATACTTATTCTCATTATCAAAGATAATTGAGCAAGGGAAAACCTGTTTTTTGTGATTCTCCATACACGCCATATAGCCTTCGTGTCTTTCTCTAAAAGATAGACTATGAGAATCGCTACCATAGAAAGCAATATGTGTGTGTCCTTGTTCAATTAATCGCTGTGTGGCCGCATAAACAGAATCATAATTAGAGAATTTAAACTGTGTCGCATCAGCGTGGAAGGTCTTTGGATCCACGACGACCACTGGTTTATGTTTCGCCACTAAGGCATCAACGATTTGTTTAGGCGCGACGTGAATAATGATAAAAGCGCTGCAAGAAGATTCTTTTAACTTCTTTAGAAGAACATCGTCAATTTGCTCTTCTTCGAAAGTAAAGTATTCCACGATCAAATTGTTTCTCGAAAGAGTGGAAGAAATCGAGGTAATGATTGGTTGCCAGAAATCTTCCTTGAACAAGATACGACTTGAACCAATTAAAAGGACACGGTTAGAAGAAACCTTATGCACTTTTAATTTGGAAGTGTCGTAACCAAGTTCTGTGGCTTTTCTAATGATTCTTTCTCTTGTGGCATCAGAGACATTGTTTTTGCCTCCTAAAGCGCGAGAAACTAAACCTTTAGTAACTCCACATTCTTTCGCAATTTGATCTAATGTTGGCTTTTTCATACTCTTCCTTGTCAATCCGAAAATACAGTATTAGCAGCCACTAGAGCGGCGAATTGGCCGGTAGCTTCAGTAACAGTAAAGGATGCCTTAAATGTTGAAGTATCAACCTGATATAAACCTTTGAGTGTATTCTCACCCATAGTAATAATCATTTCTTGGCCAGTTGAACCAATGTCCATAGTATAAGACACTTGTTGATTATTGATGTTGGCGGCAGAGCATGTTAAGTAAGCTTTGCCGGCAGTACCAAATTTAATGCTGGCCTCACCAGCAAGAGTGGAGCCGCTTAAAACCATGTTGTTTTTGGTGTAATAAGCATAGTTTGGATTGTCATCAACACCACAGAAATAAGCGCCATCTAAGCCTAAATAAGCATTTGTTGCACCTTTATATGTATAAAGACCGAAACCATAATAGCTAGCTTCTGGATTTAATTGTACTGTGTAGAGCGTCCAGTCTTGGTTAGCTGGAATAGTGATTGGTAATTCCACTCTATCTTGTTGGTTGGAAGGATTGAGCTGTTTGTTTTTGAAAACGTAAAGCTTAATGCTCATTTCATTATCCGCGGGGTTCTTAAGCCAAACGTTGAAACTGTTGACACCTTTACGTTCTTTGGCTGTTCCTTTATAAAGTTCCCATTGGATATATCTTAAATCAGCACTACCGCTTCTCTTGAAAGTTGGGTATTGATAGCCAACAGGTCCACCTTGTTCTAGACCGATTTGATCGCCGTTGCCACCCATTAATCCCCAGCCATTACCGCCGAGAGGTGTACTACCTGAACCAAGCCAACGATCACAATAATAGGCACCACGTGCACCACTTACACCGTTTTCGTCAGTAAAACCATCGTAATACATTTGACCAACATCGGCGTATTTTTCACCAGTTTCAGCAAAATCAACTCTATCAAAGCTTAAACCGTTTAAGTTTTGTGCAACCGTGTCTGAACCGTTGACTGATTTAAACGTTAATTTACTATAATCATCTGCAATGGTTGCAACATAAGTTGTTTCGCCAAACGTTAAAGTAACGTCGTCTTCATCGATAACATATGTTCCATTAACCATGGTGGCATAGTTTGGAGCAATATAATGAGCAGTATTATTACGATCAAATGACAATTGAATCGGTAACAATCCGTTGAGTTTGGCCAAGTAACAATCAGCAGCATCAAAATGTTTTGGCTCTGGTGGAAGTGGCACAACATATTTCGCATATGGATTAGCGCTATAGAACTCAATATCATCAATAAAGAGTTCAGCATCGCCAAGATAATCTTTTTCAATCATGATAATGAAGCCATAGTAAACAAGCTTTGGATTGAGCTCAACTTCGACATGTTGCCATTCATTAAGATTCTTGCCGAAATTGAATTCTTGCTTCTTAAAATAACCACTAGTGCCACTAATAGAGGATGGGGTTGGATTGGAATGTGAAACAGCCGTAATTGTTAATTTATTAACAAATCCTTTGGCCCAGAAACTGAATTTAGAACCACGGAAGCAATTCTTTTCGCCAAGATCATTCGCTAGTCCCCATGGCATATATCTAGCGGCTTTACCCGAAAAATGCTTGAGGCTGAGGTATTTTTTACCAGAGTGAGCACCCGCTTCATCTTCAATTAGATTGATTTCATCGCCTTCAGGTAATAATTGCCAGCCGCTTTTGCCCCAATCACTACTACCTTCACCAGTGTAGTGTTCGGAATAGAAAGCTCCACGTGCTCCACTAATTTGAGTAGCATCTGTATTCTTTTGTGAATAAGCTGTACCGCTTTCTGAATATTGTTCAAAGTCATCAACGACTTGAACGGCATTTAATTTCATATCTTCAACTTCGTTCTTTAAAGATCCAGAAGCAGAAGCATAATTAATAATTTTCCCGTTATCAGTAATTGTACCTGTGTAGACTAATGTTGTGCCATTATCAGAGGAGCGGAATGTTAAAGTCTCTCCGTCACGAGAATAAGAGCCTGAAACCACCATTGGTGTTTCTAGATCTAATACTCTAGCAGTTGCCGCACCATTCTCACCGATATCAAATCTAACTGTATTACCGCTAGAAGTGATGCCCGTGTATCTATCTCGCAAACTAATATTTTGTTTAAATTCTCTTTGAGGATTATCGAGAGTGACAAACTTAAAAGAATCAAAGAATGCCGCATATGGTTGACCGCCAATGCCGTCATCACCTTTAATGTAAAATTCTATTTTTGTAATATGTTTAACAATGTCATCTTGGTGAATACCAATGTAATCAGCGACAACAGGGAACGTTTTGCCCGCTTCGCCATACATGCCCCAGCCTTCGTCTGCGATTGGAATGGTATATTCGACATATTCATTACTTGTAACACCAAGTGTATATTTGAAATCCGCTACTCTTTCTTGCCCCAAAATGGTAGCTTTGGCATAAACCAAGATTTTAACGAGATTCATACTTGGAACCATTAAGTTAAATTTGATAGCGTTAGCAGATTTGGTAATAGAACCATCCGCAAAATCTTTGGCAAATTTATAGTCGCCTGCATTTTCCCAAGCGTTAAATCTTAATGCTTTTTGACCTTCGGCAGCATTTGAACTTAATAAGACTTCAGCATTAGTTTCTGTTGTCCATCCTGCTGCATTAGTATAAGTTAAGGCTTTCCAGCCAGCTTCTTTCATTCTGCCTGTGTTCTTATATGATTCGAAATCATCCACAACTATCTCATTAGCGTATTCCGTTTCTTCAAAGACCGCATTAAATGTTGTGTCTGCGTTAATTGGTTGAGTTATATCTTTATCCCAACCTTTAAATCTGTAAACGGTTGAACCAGAGGATGCTTTCGAAGGTGTTGCACCTCTATATTCAGCAACTTCTCCCTTTTCAACTTGTGAAGATTGAACAACTTGTCCATCCACAACAAAGTTGACAGTGCATTTATTTGTGGCCTGTGACGAAGATGTGGATTGTTGTGAGGAGGAAGTTGATTGTTGCGCTGAAGAGGTTGATTCCTGTGCAGAAGAAGTTGATTCTGGCATAGAAGAATCACTGTTTTGATTGATAGAAGATTGACTTTGTCCTGAAGGTGTTTTACCACAAGCACTAATAATCAAGCCTGCAGCAAGAACAAGGGTCAAGAAGGTAAATTTGGTCTTATTCTTCATAAGATTTTTCCTCTCTTGCATTATGCATTATGAAAGTGAATTAACACTCTTTGATACTTGCATTATAATGCACCATTTCAGTTACATTAAAGCACAAACTAATAAACTTTTGGTATTTTTTTGTAAACATTTATAAAAGTTTACTAAATTCAATAAACATTTCAGCCAAAAACAATTTAAAAAACCGCTTCTGCAAAGCAGGATTGAAAAGTCAAAGTAAACTATTTCAAAATTTGTTTATTTAAGAATATCTTTAATGACGGCTTTCAGTTCTTCCGCCATCGAATTATGAGCGGTAACATAAGCGTGATTTGATATTGCTGATGAATCACCGTTAAATTTATGAATGTATAAATCTTTATACATTTTTTTCAGATAGTTATATGTTTCTTCATAGAGATAATAAGCATCTTTTTCATTAAGTGTTCCATAGACCATCAACACTTTGAGATCTTTGTTAAGCTTTATCTGAGAATCGATAAGCGATTGGTATGCTTCTTTGAATTTCTTAATGTTTTCTTCTCTTGAACTTGGCTGTTCTTGAATATACGAATTATCGTTACATCCCAAAGACACTATTAGCAGATCACATTTTGTGTTTTTCCAGGCCTTTTGCGAACTAGTAGAAACCTTATCAATATAATCAATAATTCCGATATTTTTAGGACACGTATAAGCTGAAAATGTTAATCCATAGCCAGAAGCGGATAATACGTCCATCTCCATGTTTAATTCATAAAGAGCGTGATAACAGAAATCTTGTACTGAATCAGAATTATGAATGGAAACTTCTCCTGATTTAGCCAATATGCCAAACCCCGCGATTGTGGAATCACCAAATACTCTCACAGTTTTTTCATAGTGATGGTCATATTCCAATAGCTCACCATCGACTATAAAATCCACTAATTCAAATGTATTGTCGTTAGCCTCATTGGCTTTAAGAATATCAACATAGTGGTCTTTGTTGTCTAAAAAAGAAAAACGATACGATTCACCATTCACTAAAACTTTAGTTTTATTTTCGTAATCTCGGTCAACAATGATATAGAAATAACCGTCATTTGGTTTTGATTTAAAAAGAACAGTAAAACCAGTTCCTTTCATCTTAAAAGAGAAACCGGATCCACCATTATAAAAGAAGTAATGATTATCGCTAACACTATATCTTCCAATACACTTAATGTTCATCATTTATGTTCTAACAATTTGTGGATTAATTAGCAAACTAAAATGAATTTGTTTACGAAAAGTTATAAAAGTTTACTGAAACAATGTTGTATCATATAGGCGTATGAAAAATATAGTTAAATTTTTGCTTTTATCGCCAATTGCTTTTTCAAGTGTTGGCTGTGGTGGTAAGACACCAAAACCAGTAGATGTGGTTGTTATTTCTGGTCAAAGTAACGCTGTTGGTTGTACCCATATCGATTGCATCGAAAGATCAATGGATTACGACAAATTGGAAGAATATATGGTGGGATATCCAGGCATTCAAATTGCTTACGACTGTTGGACAAAAGATGTTGATGTACAAACAGGTCAAACCATGTTCTATTCTCAAAACAAACGTCAAGACGGTAAGTTTTTCAAAGTCATGTTAGGCCAAGGTAACTCAGAAGCTACTTTCGGTCCAGAAATTGGCATTGCTGAAGCATTGCATGAAAAATACGCGAATAAATTGTTCTTAATTAAATATGCCTGTGGCGCATCCAATCTTAAAGATGACTGGGCGCAAAAGAATTCACCAATGTATGGAAGATTTGTTAATTATGTGAAAACACAGATGAAAAATCTTAAATCAATGGGATACAAGCCCACAATTAAAGCATTCTGCTGGATGCAAGGTGAAGGCGATTCTTATCCAGGTTATTATGATAAGTATTACGATAATTTGAAACTCTTTGTGGGTAACCTTAGAGAAGAATTCAAAGAACTAGCGGGCGATAAAGATTTCCCATTCATCGACGCTGGAATAAGCAGTTACAAAGAATGGCAGTATTATAGAGAAGTCAATGCCGCTAAAAAGCAATTTGCCGACGAAAGTGATAACAACTTCTATATCGACACCATTGCCGCTGGCATGCATACTGACAAAGAACCATTCGGTAACCCTGATGGTGCTCACTATGATACAGAATCTGAAGTGTTATTAGGGCACTTGTTCGCAGAAGCGTTTGAACAGTTTTTAGAGCCAATTGAAAATAACAAATAGCAAAATAAAAAGCCCGTGTATTGAACAAAGCGTAGTTCTTAAACTGGCTTTTTTGTTTTTACTTTAATGTTGCTGTTCCTAAAGAACTATAAACAACACAACCGTTTGATCCTGTTTTTAATGTTGTGGAGTAACTTGTATTGCTCGAGGCAAAGGAAATTGTGTGAGTTCCTGCAGAAACATTACTAGATGACACCAATGTCTTGGTCACACTTGAAGATGGTGTCTTTTCAATAGCGCCAAAGACGATTAATGAACCCGAGGTAATCTTGACAGTGCCATCGGTATCTAAAGCTGCTGCCATAGCCATGCTACTGCCACTAGCGGAGCCTGGACCTTTAACAATGACTGTACCACCAGTTTGAGTATAGGTGCCATTGCTATCGATACCATCTGTATCGCCGTTTGTTGGAACTTCCACATCTAAGAATCCACCACTGACATTAATAGCAGGTGAACTATTTCCTTTTGTGGCGTTCACGCCATCATCTGTACCATAGACATATGTTGAACCACCAGTAATATTTATAATATTACCTTCTAAACCTTCATATGCATTGGTGACATTGGTGGTACCACCAGAGATATTCAATTGTCCATCAGCATGGATTCCATCATCACTAGCATAAGCAGTAATGTTACCACCAGTAATTGAAACATTACCTAATGGTGTGGATCCATTATCAATTGTTCCATCGTTATTTGCATGAATTGCGTCATCGTACGCTTTGATATCAATTGTGCCGGCATTGATAATGATTTCATTTTCCGCTTTAATACCTTTAGCGGATACATCTGCGGTATTGTTATTACTGTTATTAGAATAATTAGACCAGTTACCAAAACTAATCTTATTATTGCTAATCGATTGGATTTGCACTGTATCATAAGCATTATTAAATGCTTTTGCGTCACTTATGGCACTATATGTCTCGGTAGAGAATGATGTGACATTGCTACCTTGGAAGCGATAAAGGGTAAAACTAGATGCACCACTTGGTTTTTCTAATTGATAGTAATAATAAGTGCTTTGACGGCCACCACCGCCTCCACCTTGACCACTAGAAGTCTGTGTGCCTTTATAACTAGCTTTATACCATTGGCTATTAATATAGGCAGCATAGGTATAGTTGCCACTAGAATAAAGTGATGAATTCATTCTTAAATAGAATGAGTTAGTGCTAGTATCCACTGTTTCTCCGTTATAAGAAGAATACTTATTTGTTTTAATAACGACGTTGGTATCTACAGAACTGTCTGTTTGGTCAATAACAGCGTTATAGGCCGCTTGAATAGCGTCTCCCCAGGAATTAATAGTTAGATTGCCACCATCAATGGTGACGTTACCTCTTTGGTTACCTTTTGAGGATATATCACTATTCTCTGTATGTAGGCCATCTCCACCACAGGAAATATTTACTATACCAGAAGTAACTGTCACACTATCGTTGCCTCTAATACCATGGCCAACAGCATCAACATTTAATGTTAGTTTTTGAATCTTAACATCATCTTTACCGTGGATACCGTTTAAATAGTTACCAGAGATATTTAAGGTACCCGTGCCTTTTAATTTGAGGTCTCCATCCTCAACATAGATAGCACCTTTGCCTTGTCCATTAACATCTTCGGTATACACTGGCCTATTATCTCTAACCACATTAGTGGTATTTTTCTTTGCGGAGATTTCAATCTCATCACACGCTTCAACATAAATAGGTGAGTTTTCACTATTTTCAATGGTGACACCATTTAATTCAAGAACAACTGTCTTATCAGGAAGATTGACATAGATTTGATCATAACTACCAGAAACAGAGAATGTATATTCGTCTGCGGTGGAATCATAGGTACCATTGCTTAAGGTACTTTCGTTTATGTAATAGATGTTTGAAATAGGTTTTATTGTCGTGGATGTCTTTGACGAACTTGAACTAGATTTTGAACTAGTGCTTGTTGATGTCAAAGAAGTAGACGGATTGTCTGAAGGGTCAACTTTAGAATTCGATCCACCCATAAATCCACATCCGGATATAGACAACGCTAAAAGGAGAGAAAAAGGATATAAAAAGCGTTTTTTGCTATTCATACTATCACCTCATTACTATAGAGATTTGTTCTCAATTACATATGGCAGAATAGAAATTTCTAAATTTCCATTCTTGGTTCTTAATTCATCAATGAATTGTTTTTCTTCTTTGATATCGTTTAATTCAATACGATATGAGAGCCTAAAAAGCGATCCCATGCCTGTTGTTTTTACTTCTACGAGTTCATTTGTTTTTAAATATGTGGAGAAAGTATCGCTAAATACTTCGCTATATTCTAAGGATTCTGGAATAGTGATTTTTAATAACTTTTCATTATTGAACCTTTTGTTGCTAAAGAGTTTTACGCTAGATAAAGCAAGATAGAGAACCGCGACCACAAAAGCGAAGACAAAGGCGAATAAAACATAGCCTAAGCCACACACTAAACCAGTGGCGATTCCTGCGAATAAGAGCGATAGCTCTTCCGCACGCCCATTAGTGCTTCTAAATCTAATTAAGCCAAGTGCAACGGCAATGGTAGCAATTCTCACCGCTCCAGTGGCGGTATTATCTAAGAATATTGAAACCATCGAAATAACTGCGGCCACAATCATTGGCATAATCGCGGATGTAATAAAGAAACTCTTCGTTCCTCTCATCTTCAAAGAAACAAGGAATGTGAATACTAAGCTAATAGCAAAAGCAATCGCAGTTACCATTAAAGCGACCCAAACACTATCGACGTTAGGTAATAAATCAAACAGCGACTTCATGGCGTACTCTCCTTTCGTTTCTCATGACGTTATGAGCGCATATTTTCTTATAGGCTTCTCCGACTTTTGAGAAGCTTGTCTTATAAATCTTTCCTTTGGAAAGAATTTCCACTAACCATAGAGGCATTTCTTGTTGCACTTTGATTTCAAGAATGGCGCTTCCAATAGGTAATAGGGGCTGACCTTCCATTGATGTATGGAGATTTAAATCGAATGTGCGATATCTTGGATTCTCATCAATAGTTAATCTAATATCACCGTTTATTTCTGCATATGATGTACGATCATAAGCAATCATGACTTTGGGTTCTAACTTTCCATAGAAATTTCTAAAATACTTTAGTTCTCTTGATATTTGGCTAGAACCAATAGTTTCAATCTTATTATTTAAAAATAAGGAAGCCGTTTCTTCGTTTGTTTCGATTCTTCTTTTATAGACAACACCTTCCATTTTTCTTTTGATTTCTAGATACACGTGGTCGTTATTCTTAGCGACACCATATGATCTTAATCTAATCTTTTCTTTGAAGGCGGGTTTTTCAATTGAGGCCCTTATGACGCGATAATCGGGGGTGTCATAGTAAATCGAAGCAATAGAGGTTTTACCATATTGATCAACTTCCATATGGCCACACAAAGATTGAAGAAGAAAGAACAATTGTTCTCTAGAAAGGATATACTTCATTTCATATCGCTTCATGACTGTGATTGTTTCCATGACACCCTCCTTTCATCGCTAAAAAGGGAAACACGTTTGACTTTTTCTATTAAAGTCATCTTCATAATAAAAAAACAAACTTAAATAAACTTAAAATTGGATTGATTTATTTGAAGCCTGTTTTGTTTTAGAAAACGATGGTGAAATAGATCTTTTGATTCTTAATAGAAACACTGATTTTTGCTTTATGCAAATCCACTATTTCTTTAGCGATACTTAGACCAATACCTGAGCCTTCTTTTTTAGAAGAATGTGGGCTGCGATAGAATCTTTCAAATAATTGATTAATATCAACTTCTTCATCTTCTATATCGTTAACAAAGTTAATCTCCACTTTATTCTTATTTTTCTTAACGCTTAAAGAGATGTCGCCTTTTGGTTTCGCATACTTAAGCGCATTATCCATAAATATATAAAATAATTCATTAATTAAATAACGATTACCCTTAACCACTAAATCTTCCGCAATATCGCTAGAAAAGTTAAATCCATTCTTTTCAAACGTTGGTGAGAAAGCATTAACGCTTTCTTTAGCGAGCTCAGTTAATGAAATATTAGTTAATGGATAGTTATCCAAAGAGTTCTCGTCTAATTTTGAAAGAGTCACTAATTGGTTAGTCATATTTGTTAATCTTCTAACCTGATCAGTAATAGAATCAGTCCATTCATTATCACCATGATCCATTTTCAAAATCTCAATATCAGTATTGATAATGGTCAATGGTGTTTTTAGTTCGTGTGAAGCATTGGTGATAAAGGCTTTTTGCTTCTTGTATGATTCTTCGCTTGTCTTAAAGACAAAGTGACTGGAGATAATGATTAACGCCGCAATAACGGCATAACTGACACTAGAAATAATTACTGAATTCATTAAGAATTCATCAAATGAATTCATTCTTTCTGAAATATCGACGAAAGTGACGAAAACGTATTTGTATTCAAAAGGCATTGGTCCAGAAGTACTATAAGTCACATCTTCTTTTTTATAACGTAAATTACCGCGTTTTCCTTGAGTTTCCTTGCCTTGGAAAACTTCAATAGCGAGGTTTTGGGCCGCTTCATCTTCAATGGTAAAAATATGGGAGTAGTTAGAATATAAAATATCGCCTTCAGTGCTAAACAACACTATAAAATAGTGTTCTCTGTTTCTATTATCGTTTTCTCTTGGTGGTCTATTACCACCACCATAGCCACCCCAAGTACCACCACCGGAACCACCTGGGTCAGTAATGTCTTTTTGTTCGTTCTCGGCAATCATATTAAGAATCCTTGTGGATTCATTTTCGGTTTTGATGTAGTTAGAAACATTAATTGCAACAATAGTTGCACTCAAAACGAAAAGAATTGATAACAAGGCACTAATAATAAAACGTAATCTCAGTTTCTTAATCATCTAGAACTCCAAATAGTAACCTTGATAACGGATGGATTTAATTTTGACTTTAGATTGAAGCTTCTCAATCTTCTTTCTTAAGTAAGAAATGAAAACCCAGACATTTTCGCTTGTGGAATACGAATCTGTATCCCATGCGCTTTTACTGATTGTATCTAATGATACAACTTTGCCGTTTGACTTCATAAGTAAAGACATAATATGAAATTCTTTGTTCATTAAAGGAACTGATTTATCGCCACATGATAAAACAAAACTATTGGTGTCTAATGATAAATCGCCAAACTCTTCTTTTTGATCTTCGTCGTATTTTGGTTTACGTCTCATCAAAGCACGTAATCTCGCTAATAGTTCATCAACAGAGAATGGCTTAGGCAAATAATCATCAGCGCCTAAATCAAGACCATGTATCTTATCTTCTGTTGTGCTTTTCGCAGTCAACATAATGATTGGTGTTTCCAACTTTTGTGAACGAACTTGCTTTAAGACTTCCAAGCCATTTACCTTTGGTAACATGATGTCCAGTATAATAGCGTCATATGTAGATTGCTTTATATAAAGCAAAGCTTCTTCACCATCAAAAGCACTATCGACAATATAGGAGTTTCTTTTTAAGACTGTCGATAAAGCTTTGTTTAACTGTAAAGAATCTTCAACTAATAGGATCTTCATATCAACACACTATTATTCGTACCTTAAATATAACGTAAATCAGTCAAATAAATAAGGCTACGCTCCTCCTATTTATACTGTGAAGAATAAAGGGAATAGTAGAATCCTTGCTTCTTCATCAACTCTTTATGGTTACCAGTTTCAACAACTGCACCATCTTTCATCACGATAATGATGTCAGCCCCTTCAATTGTGGATAATCTATGGGCGATGACAATCGACGTTTTCTCTTTCATCATTTGATCAAAAGCATCAGTGATAAGTTTCTCACTTCTCGTATCGATATTACTGGTTGCTTCATCCAAAATTACTAGTTGTGGATTTAACAACATTACTCTTGCTATAGCAATCATTTGTCTTTGGCCTTCGGAGAGTCCAGATTTATTGCTGACTCTAGTCATATATCCGTCTGGTAAAGTATCGATAAGTATATCCACGTGTGCCTTCTTTGCCGCTTCTTTGACCTCTTCATCACTAGCGTCTTGCCTGAAATAGCGGATGTTATCCATAATTGTGCCAGTAAAGATCCAGGTATCTTGTAAAACCATGCCAATACTAGTTCTTAAAGAAGACTTATTTACTTGTAAATAAGATTTATCATTGAAGCGTATATCGCCATCAATAGGATCATAGAAACGCATAAGTAAATTAATAAGCGTAGTCTTACCAGCGCCCGTCGGTCCCACTATCGCGACCTTTTGGCCTTTCTTGATTGTGAGGTTTAAATTCTCTATTAGCTTTTGATTCTCATCATATGAGAAACTCATATTTTTGAATTCGATTGATTCAATGTCGTTGATTAGAGCATCGCCATTATTAACATCGTCTTCAAGGTTAAGGAATTCGTTAATTCTTCTTAATGAAGCTTTGGCGTTTTCGTATTCAGCGGCCACATTTGAAATCTCATTAAATGGTTTACTGTATTGATTGGTATATGAAAGGAATGATGATAATCGACCAATTGACATAGTGATAAATATAAATGGGTCGCTTCTTGATAATAAATAAACGCCTACAGCGCCTATAACAGCGTAGATGGTATTATTGACCAATCTTGTTGAAGGATTAACCCAAGAAGCTGAGAATTGGGCTACTCTGCCCTCTTTCTTGAGTGCTTTATTGGCTTCATCAAATCTTTCAGTGGAAGCCTCCTCATAGTTCAACGATTGCACAACATCAATGTTGTTCAATGTTTCAAGAGTTAAAGAAGATACTTCCGCTTGTAATTGACCTTGTTTCTTATAGTGCTTGTTTGAGAAACCAGAAACAATCATCGCCATAAACATGCTAAGAGGTGAAAGAATAATGACACCAATTGCTAAGAACCAATGCAACATTACCATTAAAATAATGGTAACAATGATAGTAAATATGCCTTGAATAAGTGTTTTAAAGACCGCGAATAAACCAGCGGCGATATTCTCCATATCGCGGATTTCAAGAAGCGCTAAATCACCATGAGCTTTTTTATCAAAGTCTTTAACTGATATAGAATTTATCTTTCGATAAACATCATTCCTCATTCTCCTAATGACTTTTTGCGACATGTTCATCACGATGACTTCGAATAAATACGCAAAGACAATTCCACCTATCGCTAAACCGAGAGCAACAAATGTATAAATATAATATTTATCACGCTCTGAAAAACCGACTGCATCTATAGCCTTGCCAAGCAAGAATGGCTGGGCAATTTGTGCCACAACAAAGAGCAATGCAAAGATCATCGCCATAATTAATGACTTACGCATTGGTTTTAGATATGTCATCAACCTTTTCTTATTGCTCATACTAGCCTTTCTTTACTTGTGTTTCATATATTTCACGATAAATCGGACAGTTGTCCAATAGATCGTTGTGTTTACCTTGTCCCACCACTTTGCCGCCTTCTAAAACCAAGATAAAATCAGCGTTTTGAATTGTGGAAACGCGTTGAGAAACTATGACCTTAGTCATATCTTTAATATCTTTGATATTATTTCTAATCTTTTTATCCGTTAATAAATCTAAAGCGGATGTTGAATCATCTAAGATTAATAACTCTGGTTTTCTTATGAGTGCTCTTGCGATACAAAGTCTTTGTTTTTGACCGCCTGAAAGATTTGTGCCACCTTCTTTGATTTGATGGTCTAAACCATCTTCATACTGACTAACGAATTCGTAGGCTTCCGCTAATTTAAGAGCGGAGATCATCTCTTCATCGGTTGCGGTTTTATTGCTCATCAAGAAGTTTTCTTTGATCGAACCATTAAATAAGGATGATTTTTGGCCAACTAAACCAATATCCTTTCTTAAAGAATTTAAGTCATATTCCTTTAAAGGAATGCCTTTATAAGAAATAGAACCTGAAGTAGCTTCATAGAACCTTTCAATTAAGTTGATAATCGTGGATTTACCACTACCAGTACCACCGATAATACCAAACGTTTCACCTTTTCTAATCTCAAAATTGAGGTCGTTTAAAAAATAGTTATTATCTTCATTGAACGAAAAACTCACATTATTAAATTTGATTAACTCTTCGCCATATTTAGCAGAGCCTGTTTTTGGATTATCACTATTCACTATTTTTGTTTCAATTGCTAGCACGTGGTCGATTCTTTTTCCAGAAACGCCAGCTTTAACGATCTCAACAGTGACTTGTGATAACTGCACTACCACAAAGAAGATTTGTGATAAATAAGCCATCTCCGCAATAATTGTGGACGCAATAGCGACATCACCACTAAATAAGTTATTTTGTAACAACAAAATGATGACGATTAAAACAATCGAAGTAATAGCGAATGTTAATGGATTAATTAAAGCGTTTAAACGATTGACCTTGATGCTCTTTTCTTCATAAGAAGAAGTTCTCTTTTCAAACTTATCATTTTCTTGTTTTTCTTGGTTTGACGCTCTAATGATTCTAGCCCCATCACCAGTCTCACTTGTGCTATTGGATAAATCATCTAAATCACTTTGTATTTCCACATACTTTTTAGAAGTTTTTCTTAAAATTAAGAAATTGACTAATAGAATCATTGGTACAATCGCAGTAAAGGCTAAACCAATCTTCCAGTTAAGAATAAACGAAATAATAAGTGAACCAATCAAGATGAAAGGCGCCCTAACAACCAAACGTACAAAGAGTAAAACACCATGTTGTAATTGATATGTATCACTATTGATGAGTGTTAGTAAACGGGCATTACCAATCTTATCTCTTTCTATTTTTGATAAGGTTACCGCTTTGCGGTATAAAGCACCTCTAACTTCTGTTCCAACATTAACAGAGGCTCTCGCGGCTAAGTATTGGCTAATCATTGTAATCACATAGCCAACAATACCCATGATAAGGATGATTACCATACCTACAACAATGTCGAGGCTTCTTATTTCTTTGGGATTAAAGAATCTCACAAATGCAGAAAGACCAGATGGCTCTTTGCCACAGTTCAAATCAATAACAGCCTTCATGATTAAAGGTATGAGTAAATCAAATGCCGCTTCGATGATCTTTAAAAATGGACCAAAAGCAATAATGACGAAGTTATGTTTATATGAATCTCTAACTCGTTTAATCATCACTAGGTATTATAGCACATTTATAAAGCGGTTAAAAATCGCTTTATGCCCATACGAAATTAAATACCTAAGTAGTAACTTAGAACAACCCAAACTGCTAATAAAATTAAGATAGCACCACCGATTATCACACTGATTTCGGTTTTGTCTTTTAATAGTTTTAAAATCTGCTTTCCAAGGAATAAACCCACCAGCGAAATACCAAATGTAAAAACACAAATAATCGATACGTGTAGCCAAATAGTCACGCTTGTGGATAATCCAGCGTGTAATGAAACACCAACCGCTAAAGCATCAATAGATGTTATTAGTAATTCCCGGATTCATTAATCATATTGAGAACAACATATCTAAGATAATCGCCCGCATCAATTTCAATGTTTAATTCCTTTAGAAGCAAGTCGCTATATTGTTTGGTTTTTAAATTATATTCAAAACTCCATAGCAGCCAGCAATAATCATATTGCTTGTCTCCTTTGCCACAACTAGATAAATCTATAAAGCCAATAAAACGATCATTATCATCGACTAAAATATTAGGCAAACACAAATCGCCGTGTACAAAATCATTTCCTATGCTATCAGGTGAAGAAAATGGGCAATCAAAAGAATCCATTTTTCGTAATTCCATTACAACCTCTTTTAAAACATTGATAAGCCTTTTAGGATTGTTAATATATTGTTCTTCTATTAAAGTGTGGCCTCTGATATATTCTCTCAAATAATATCCACACATGTCTTCTTCGACATATTGAATTGTTTTTGCACTCTTTATGTATTGACCAATCCATTCGTTTTTTTCTTTTTCTAATCTTAGTTGCTTTGCATTATTACTAATTTTTAAGAGATATTTCTCGCCAAAAACAAACACCTTGTCTCCACTTCTTCCTACGCTTATTCGTTTGTGAGGCAAACCATTAATTACTTTTTTAATTGCTTTCGGTGATTCAAAAGAATCAACTAAACTAAGCTCTAAATCAAGAGCGTTTAATATTTTTGAGAGGAATTCAACGGTCGGTGAGCTTTTCTTTGACTCAACTCTAGCGATAACAGGTTGAAGAATGCCAGTCATTTCAGATAGTTTTTGTTGAGATATACCTCTTTGTTTTCGAATTGCCACTATTTTTTCTATTATGTCCATTATTATTGTCCTTCTAATAATTTATTAATTATTGGATGGTATAGTTCCCTATCATCTATTTCAACAATTGTGCCTATTTTATTTCCTGCATCTTTACTAGATGGTCCGCTTAAGAATAGTCTTTCATTCTTTGTATCATAATCAATAACAATAAGCCTATCGTGAATTGTATTGTTTGTAGGTCTTAAAGTAAGATAAGTGTTCGTTTCATTAATAAAGTCATCGATATAATTCTGAGTCAAACCATTCCTAGCTACATTATCTGAACAGATATAAATCTTTATGTCTTCACTGCATACTTTTAAGTGGTCTAATGTCTTTAGACCTACATAGTCATCAACGATAATGATTGATTCTTTTGCTGAGCCAAACAATGTTTGATAGGCTAAATCTGCTTCGATTTTTGCTCCATTCATTATCAAAAAAAGTTTATAAGAAGATGGATTAATAAAATTATCCATAACGATGTCGAGTTTATTTTCTATCGTCTTAAATCTCTTATCATAACTAGCGAATTTTGACTCGATATATGAATTGGTGTTCGTTAGCAAATTACCAGATTCAGCGATATAATCTTTCATTAGTTTAAAACATTTAATTAATTGTTTGCTTTGTTCGATTGCTAATTTACCACGTAGAACTGTCATAAGCATATAAATGCCTTGTTCAGTAAAGGCGTGCGGGAGATATCTAGATTTAGAAAAATAATTTGCGGTGAAATTTTTGCACCTCAAGATTTCGGCCCACTCATCTTTAGTTAATTCAAACATAAAATCGTTATCAAATTTTTCAATGTTGTTTTTAACTTGTCTATTGAAATTTTTGGTTTCATAACCATAGATTCTTGCTAAGTCAAAATCAAGCATTACTTTTTGCCCACGTATCATATAAATGCAGTCTTTGATGTTGTTGATATTTATTGATATTATCTGTTTTTCTTCCATATCAAAATAATAGCATATATGTTATTATCAATCAACGCTATTATATTGATATAATTAGTTATAAACCTGCGTAATGGCTCACTATTACCCAAACCGCTAATAAAATAAGAATACAACCACCGATAATGACGGTGATTTCTGTCTTACCCTTTAAGAGTTTCAATATTTGCTTTCCAAGGAATAATCCCGCTAAAGAAATAGCAAATGTAATAACGCAAATAATCGATACGTGTAGCCAAATAGTCACGCTTGTGGATAATCCAGCGTGTAATGAAACACCAACCGCTAAAGCATCGATCGCAGTGGCTACACCCATAATCAAAACTTCTTTAATTGAAAATAGTTTAGGTTTCTTTTCTTCAACTGGTTTTCTAATTTCAATAATGCCTTCGATAAGCATCTTAAGACCAATGAGAATTAATAAACCAAACGATAGCCAAGTCACAACAATGGTAAATACTTTTATTGCCTGAACAGAACCACTATTACCGACAATCAAAGAGACTATTTCAACAGCGAAAAAGCCTATCACAGGCATTAGTGCCTGCATAATGCCGAATGTCGCTGCAATAAAGAATATCTTCTTTTTATTAATGTCGCTATAGATTAAACCATCAGTAATGGATACAGCAAAAGCATCCATCGCTAGTGCAATTCCGAAAAGAATAATCTTAACGATAATTTCCCAGGTCATAGCGTAATTATACGCCTTTACTTAAAGTAACATTAACTATTTGTTTCTTCAAACTCTTCTAAGGCATCAAGCATGCCATAGTAAGCAGGCTTTTTAAGATAACTAGAAGTGAACAACAATGGGTTTTGGTTTCTTTTCCAAGAAGTATCATCTGTAATGCCCCAAACGATAAAGGCATTAACATCCATTTCTTCTTTGGCGTTACCTTCTAAGATACCTTTTGTTAATGCTTTATAAGCTTCTTTTTGTCTGTTGAAACTTGTTTCATCGCTACCGTTTGTGGTGATATCTAATTCAGTGACTTCACACTTTAAACCTTTTTCTTTAATTAATTTAGCATTTGCTAATGTTTGTCTTGTATTATCGCAATCAATATGTCCTTGTAGACCAATACCATCCACCAATTGTTCATCAATCGCGTCTTTTAAGAATCCGTTTAGGGCAAATTCTAAATTGCTAGTGTTATAGTCACAAGCATAGTCATTGTAATAAAGGTCTTGCCCATCATCTTTATATCTACTAGCAAATTTAAATGCCTGATAAACGAAATCTTCGCCGATGGTGTCAAACCATTTATTGTTTTTGTTATATCCTGCACCACCATTTTCAATAGCTTCGTTGCAAACATCAATCGCGTAAACTAGACCAGGCCATCTATTATTAACGGTTTCAATGCTCGTTCTAATGAAATCATCCATTCTTTTAAGCATTGTTTCTCTGGATACTTGAGCCCCATTATTGGTGTAATCTTCAGTGAAAAACCACCCTGGGGTTTGTGAATACCACACTAATGTGTGATGTCTAACGCCAATATGATGAGCTTCACACCAGTCATATAACTTTTCAAATGGTGCTGTTTTAATGACCACTTTTGTTTTATCTTGCAGGGCTTGGCAAGCTTGTTGGTCTAAAACCTTTTCAGGCTTAGCTTCATTTTCTGCAGTAACGGAATTAAAGTTTTCTTTAACGACTTGTCTCATCTTGGTGTTCCCAAGTTGGTTTTCAGACATGCAACAACCAATTCTAAAATAATCATTGAATGATTTCTTAAGACTTTCATCGTTGGAAACATAGTCGTTGGCCTGAGTTTCTTCACCATAGGTGATATTGATGTCATCCACGTAGAATTGGACTGTTTTGGTTTTATCTACTGCCTTATAGTTCAATCTAATTGAAGAGAGAATTGAAAAAGTATCAAAAACGACTTCTGATTTAATCCACCTGCCTTCATTAGCGCCAGAGAATTTAATTTCATTACCCACGAAGCTTGAACCATCGTTAGCAATAGCCTCGATTGATAATGTATTAATATTGCTTTCTTCTGGAGCGTAAACATATAACGAAATAATGTCTCCGTTTTTTGCGTCTTCATGAGTGAAGTACGGTTCCTCCACTAAATCACTAGCGATATAGCCGTCTGTTTCAGCGTTAAAGAGCAAGCAACTCTTATCTTCATTACCAAACTTATTATCAATTTCTCCAGATCCTTCAACACCTTTCGGGAAACCCATTGGTAATTCCTTTGAATCTTTTTTAGAAGACCATTCTTTAACGGTATCACCGATTTCATAGACTGGTTCTTCCCATTCTTCCTCTTGGTTACCTCCTGAAGAACAGGCAACTAAAGAAGAAATACTTAACAACGATAAAATAGCGTATAAAAAGCCCTTATTATTTTTCATAATTATCAGTTTCCTTTTTCGTATATTATTTTAAAGATGTTTTTGTAAAAAAACAAACACACTTATTAATGCGTTTGTTTTAAATAATAATACTAGATAAAAGATTAGAGCAATTCTTTCTTCTTTTGTTCAAACTCTTCTTGAGTAATCGCACCAGAATCTAAGAGTTCTTTATATTTTAATAATTGATCAATATTTTGATTATTCTCTACGCGATTAACTTTGTTAGTTCTTTGTTCCACTCTTTGGGCATAGCGTTTTTCATTTCTATCGACTTTATAGTAATAGTCCAAAGCGTGCTTGATATATGAATCGTCAGGAAGACTAATAAACGAAATAGAGAAGAGGACTGCTCCCGCAAGAGAAAAGATAATTGGAGTAATAAATAAACCAATATACATACCGACAGCGTCTTCACCACCTGGGAAGCCATATGCCGCTAGAACGCTAATACAAATAACAAAATACAAAAGACCTATGGATAAAAGACCAATACCAATACCTCTTTTAATCCAATAGAACTTTGGATAGTGTTGTCTACCAAAAGTTAATAATTCTTCTCTAGAGAACTGTTTATCTCCAATTGTGTAATATGGTTGATCGTACATAATAGCTCCTATTGATCTGAAACAAGTGTTCCTCTTAACGCTGTTAAATATCTTATTCTTCTTTCACAGGCATCTGCCTTGTTATTACGAATAATAATTTGTGGTAAGAAAATCATTAAGCCTAAGCAGAAACAAACAATTGAAAGAAAAATACACCAAAACTTTTTCGCTTTTAACGGTTTTCTTAAGACACGAATATACTCTTTATTCAAAGCAATATTCTTATCAATTAAAGCCAGTTTTTCTTTTGTGTCAGTTGTGGTTTTAATCTGTTCGTCTAAGAAATATATTTCTTGACGGAAATCATTATATTTCATTCCCATGGCCTTATAACCTCAACTAATATTATATTACACTTAACAATACCACTAGACACCTATTTTGTTTGTTCAAAAATGATAATGGACTATGTTTAACATATTTTAGCAAGAAACCCCCACTTCTTTAAGTGGTGGGAGTATGTCACTTGATGAAATAGAAATCAAGAACATCGGCTGCGAATACGGAGAATACTAAAAAAGACCTGCATAAGCAGGCCTTTATTTTGATTTCCTATTGTTTATTGATAAGAAATGGTGACTTCGCTCTTTTCGTTGGCGCTTTGTGAAGCACTGACACCACCGGCGCTGACTTTGTAGCTATAGTCATATGTACTTGTCGCTTCGACGAGATAACCATATTTATCAAATCCCATATAAGCAGAAGCACTAACGGAATATGACACACCAGATTCACTTTGTTTTTGAGACATCTTTGCATACATGCCAAGTGGGTTCGTATAGTAACTAATTGTGTAGCCTTGACCACTTGGAATCATGGACATAGCGTAGCTAATTCTCAAGCCGAGATATTCGTCATATTCACCAATGGCTTCCGGTATACTTTGTCCATCATCTAATTCCCAAGAACCATTTGAGAATGAGAATTTAAGTGTGCCTTTTTCGTTAATGTCTTTTTCACCATCGTTTTTATGTTTTTCAACGATGCTGTATTTAACGGTGGCCTTGCTATATTGATGGTCTTCAACTTTTGCAGCTTCTGCGGCAAATTTTTCTTCTGAGACCTTTGTGCCTTTAGCGCCACCACCCATAGCACATGCTGAAAGGGTTAATGCAGCAGCACCAATAAAAAATGTTTTAATGAGTTTCATAATATCCTCTCCTATATCAAAACTTTTTGTAATTACATTTTATCACATCTAATCTATTTATTAATTGTTTTTTTCACTGCTAACAATTGGATGAAATTGTCCTCTAAATATAATAAATAAAATGATGCGTGTATGCGTTTTTTAAAGTTGCCTTTATAATGGTGCATTTTAAGATTGAAATACAGTTAATATTTGTTAAAATACGATTATTATGCAGATATACGCAGCATTCCATCGTTTCACTGAAAATCTTCATTGTAATTACTATTTGGAATTATGCGCTTTAGTATTCTTGGTTGCTATCACCATTGCTTACTTCACACGTAAGAAGTTTCCTGTTGCTACGGCAAGGTTATTTGGTGTTGGCTTGATATTCTTAACCGCGAATGTTGCCTTAGATATATTGTTCTGTGTTTTATTAGATCATTCTGATGTTGTGCCTCTTCCATTTGTCGAAGCCGCTGCAGAATTATTCTTCGCGATGCAGTTCCTTATTTCCTATTCCTTATTCGCGTATGTTTTCTATGCTATTGGGAAGTCACTACGCTACTCACCAATATATCTATTAACTATTATCCCGTCCGCGTTAGGCGTGATACTCTTCTTTACCAACTGTCTTCATCACTGGAACTTTACCTTTGTTCCTGGCGCTAATGGTCTTTATGATTTCATTCCAGGACCAGCATTCTTTTCCTTATACATTCTTAACTGGGGATTGAACTATTTAGCGACCATTATTTACACTGTGGCGTTTAGAAAAGTTCTACCAAAAGAGCTACTCCGTGTATTAATTATCATTATGATTGTGGTTCTTTCCGCAGCGGTCGTACAAACGTTACAACCACAGATATTATTATCTGGTACTGCCTTTGCGTTATGCGCCATGTTCGCTGTAGTTTCAGTATGTGATCCAGACGTTAAAGTGGACCGTATTTCTAAAGCTTTTAATGACTATGCTTTTGTTGACTATGTCAACACTCAAAGATATGAAAAACAAAGAAAGTATTACATCATCTTTGATATTGAGAGTTTCGGTATGTTCTCTGAAAAGTTTGGTGTGGTCTCCGCGAATGAATTAATCCGCTCCATCAGCAAATTTATTAGAAGTGTTAACAAAACCACTTATGTCTTTAAAGTCCAGTCTTCACGCTTTGTTTTGCTTTTAAAGAATAGAGAAGAGCAATTAAGCATGTTAGAGGCCATCAATGAAAGATTTGATAAGCCCTTCACTATTAAAGGTCATGTCGTAGACATCACTCTTCATATTCTTTATTTCAAAAACAATGAAGTCTTCACTAATTCCGATATGTATAACGACTTCATGACAAGAACCTTGTCCATTGTTAACTTTAAGGATTCTTCTTGTATTGAATTAGACGATAATTTCTTAAAGCAAATCAGCAGAGATAGAAGAATCAAAGAAATCCTAGAAGAATGCTTAAGAACTAAACAAGGTTTATATATGGTCTATCAACCAATCTATGACGTGAATAAGAAAGTCTTTAATCACTTCGAATCATTAATTAGATTAGCCAATGAAGAATTAGGCTATGTCGGCCCAGCGGAATTCATTCCTATCGCCGAAAACTTTGGTCTTGCTAATGACATCGATTTCTTCGTTTTACATCAAACATGTGCGTTCTTAGCCAGAAACCCTCAAATTGAAAGCTTGGAAGTTAATATCTCTTGTGCGGAATTCTTTAACAATCCAAGCGAAAGATTTATGAAGATTATTAATAGCTATGGTATTGATCCTAGCAGAATCATCCTAGAAATCACGGAAACCATCGCGGTCAAATATCCAAGCAAGACAAAAGAATTCATGTCTGATTTAGGCCAATATGGCGTGAAATTCGCGATGGATGACTTTGGCAGTGGCTATTCTAATATCGCTAGATTTATTACTCTTCCATTCTCGGTCGCTAAATTAGATAAATCTTTATTAGGGCAAGCCGAGAATATTACCATCTTCTTTGATGCGGCGATTAACTTATTTAAGAATTTAAATATCCCAATCGTTATTGAAGGTGTGGAAAGAGAAGATCAATTAAAGTTATCAGTTAAGAAACAAATTGAATACATCCAAGGTTATTACTTCTCTAAACCATTAAAAGAAGATGACCTCTTGGAGTTCCTCGCTAAAAACAATTAAGCAATAAAAAAATCGGTGAATCAATACGACTCACCGATTGTTTTTTTCTAACCAACTATTCAGCGGTAACACCTGGTCTATTATTACCCCATTGTTTTTCGAGGTAATTAATACGACTTGTCAACCATCTGATAGTTTCTTTTTGAGCTTGTTTACGTTGACTGACTTCAACGAATGGGGTTCTTAATTCACCACGGTTGACGCCATCACCGTTGAAGTAGCTAGCAACGTTTTGATCGCTTGCTTGTGTGGTTGTCCATTTTGCAAAGTTCTTTTGATATTCGCCATCAAAGTATGTGTAATAAACATCCGCCATACCGAGCATTTTTTCAAATACTTTAGCTTCTCTAACGGCGTTCCATTTTGGTTTGACGTAATCATTAATAAAGAAGTCTAACTTGTTGAGTAATTGGAACCATAAGTTAGCGGTTCTATCCATGTAGTATGGATCGTAGTTACCGTTCTTTTGATCTGGGTTAACAAGGAAATTTCTTCTGTTGCCAAAATTACTATCGAAGTCCCATGGGTTATCAAATCTTAACTTCTTATCGCCATTTTCCGTATTATCGAATGACATATAGAATGAGGAATAACCAACATCTGGTGGTAAGCAGACAGCATTGATAATGAAGCCTTCCGCCCAAGCGTTGAGGTCAAAGTTTTCTTCGACTACTTGTTTCACTGTTTTTGCTGAGGTAGCAACAGCTTGGTTATTAGCGTTGATTTCATACGCTCTATTATTGGACGCTGCTTGATGGAGTACTTTGAATAAAGCAGTAAGTCTATTTTTAATAAATTTGACTTGTTCACTATTGCTATCATCGACATGGGTGCCCTCTGGTCCATCGTTAATATCAGAGTTCATGGTATATGTGTAGACTAAATCGTTGACAGAGTTATTGCCTTCAACATTAAAGTCTCTTGAAGTCATGCCATCATAATCAATTCTAAATGTTGGATCACCACCATCAGCTTTTTTGGATTCGTCTTTAGCGTAGTTATCTAATTCGAAGCAGTAACCGATATCTGTGGTCATAATAGGAACTTCTTCCTTTTTGCCAGTTTCTGGATTTTTCACTTCTTCGATTGGTTCGGCTAGTTTGATTCTGCCATCTTTAACTTCTTTTTGATCGGCTAACATGTACATGCCCCAGTATTGATTATTAAGATAAACAGAAACTGGTGTGAAGTTAACTGACCAAGCTTTAGAATCTTCGGCAATAACGCCTTTGGACATTGTTAAACCTAAAGCACTTCTGGAAATTGTGGTGTCTTTAGCATCTGCTAATAAGACCCATTTCTTGAAGCCTTTACCATCTGGTCCAGCATTTAAATCTAATAAGTTTTGTTTCTTATCAAATTTGATTTGTAAGCCTTTTTTATCAAAGCCGGCGGTTTGGTTACCTCTGACTTTCATAGTGGCAACAGCATCTGTGATATTTAAATCGCCAGCATTGGTAACTGAAATTTTGCCTTCAACAGTTGGTCTATCGGAGTCAGTACTTCTCGCTTTTGTAGCGAAGTCGGCATTTGGATCACTCGCTTCAAAAGTAAATCTAATTTCTGGAAGAACAGAATATGTAGCATCCATTTGTCTATAATGGCAAACGCTACATTCTTTATACTTAACTGTATAACGGTTGTAGTCTTCTTTACTAAGAAGTGTGCCTAAATTTTGTTCTTGCCATTCACCGAATGTGTGCGCTACATTAGCGTTCTTTTCATTACATCCTGAGCAGGTATGCCAGTGTAGTGTCTCATCATAGGCCCAATCTGTTGACCATGCGTGGACGTGCGCTCCAGCGGCAGAACTACTACTTCTACTTGGTCCTGGGTTGTTGGATGTTGAGGACTTACCAGGATTGGCTGATGTTGACGGATTATTTGATGTGCTGTTTTCAGTTGGAATTTTGGCGCCACAACCGGTCACTAAAAGACCAACCATCAAATAAGTCATCTTTTTCAAAACATTTTTCATAAAAAAATCCTTTCAAAAATTGTTTTACGATTGATAATTGTGCTATCAATACTATTTTATAACACTTATAAAAAAGATATTAATAGTTGAACCTTAAACCAAGTATAAATCTATGATTATTAGTCGCTTTTCTTTTCTTTTTTGGTTTTACTAATGAGTTTGATTTCCGCGGTCGCTCTTTTTGGATTTTTAAAGATGATGCGGAATAAACGCATAAACCAGGCTACAGGAATTAAGACTTTAGTTTTATATAAGCGTGGGTAGGCTGTTTTATAAAAAGACATTGGAGGGAAGATACGACGCATTAAGTATCTAAATCTTCCTTTTTCTTTGACCCCTTTAGCGACACTGTTGGCTAAGGTGCCATAAGTACCACTCGAAGCGATAAATAGAAGCATTTCGATTTCTTCTTCATCTAATTCTTCTTCATCAAATACTTTGATGGACAAAGAAGATAACTTATTAGAAAAATCTAATAAACCAATCATCTCTAACTCTTTATTAATATAATCAAAATCTAGTTCGTTATTTTTAAGGTATAAATAGAAATCTATTAATGTTCTAATTCCACATCCAGAATTATCAAAATGCTTAAAAGCGTGGGCTAAGAAATAGATATAGAAGTCTTCTTTGTTCAAATAATGTTCATATCCATCTTTAATTGAAGAGTTCTTTAGATAGTCTTTAAAGTAAGTTGAAAAAGCACGTCCGTCTTCTCTCTCGGCGAACAAATCACGATGCATTTCAAAATTAAAGAATGGCTTCTTTTGATAGACATCATGGTTGCCTCTTCTAAAGGTTTCAACCTTATAGCCCTTTTTAACAAAGAATTCTTTAACAAGTTTATCTTTAGAAGCGGTAAAAAGAATATCGTTATCCGCGAATTCTCTTGTGTCTGGATCTAAATAAAAATCTTTAATAACAATACCTTTTAGAGGTAAGAAATCGATTTGATTGTCATTTAAAAACTTATAGATATCTTTTCTTTCTTTAGCAAATAAAGCAGACTTTCTGACATTAGATAGATAATATTCTTCTAACTTTTTAAGATTATCTTCACTAATGTCCGCTTTCGTGGATTTTAAGGCTTTATAGAATATAGCCATTAAGGAATGGTGTTTAGATAATCCAACATAAAAAGAGATATTGCTATCATCCACCTTAAAATCACTAGCGGTCTTCTTATTTAAATAAAGGCCCACTAGATGTAGGTAGTTAAATACACCACTAGCGAATTCTTTTTTATCCATCTATTCTCCAAGATCAACGACTTGATCAAATGATGATTCGTTATATTTATGGTGGGAGATTAAAACGATAGTCTTATTATCTAAAGATAAAATGTTATTCATGACTTTCTTTTCTGTTTGAGCGTCTAATGACGCGCTGCACTCGTCTAATAAGAGAATAGGCGCATCAGCGTACACCGCTCTTGCAATCGCAATTCTTTCCATTTCACCTAAAGAAAGACCACTACCTTTTTCATTAAGGAAAGTATTCTCTTTAAGTGGAAGATTATTAATAAATGATAAAGAATCACTAATCTCTAAGGCTTTATTAAATTGTGCTTCATTTGGTTTATCTTCAAATAAAGTCACCACTTCTTTAACAGTGCCTTGCATTAAAAGATTATCTTGAGGAACATAACTAAAGAGCTTTTCATATTTCTTTTCTAAAGGATGTTCTTTATTATCTAATAAATTAATTTGACCATGATCTGGAGTTAATAAAGAAAGCATTAACTTAAATAATGTGGATTTACCACCACCAGAATGACCTTTGATTAAGACTTTTGAATTCTTATTAACGACTAATGAGAAATCTCTAATGGCTTCAACTTCATTGCCATATTTATCTAGATAAGAGAATGAGGCCTTATTAAATGAAAGACCTTTGAATTCTTTATCATAGTAATCAGCGATTTCTTCTTTAGATAAGTAATGCACGTCCTCATCCTTTTCAATTCTTAAACGTTCACCAGAAGCGATTAAAGAATAGTATTGAGGAACAATTGCGGTTAAGTTACCTAATGGGCCTGTTAATTGAGTTAAAAGCGCTACTAAAGCGGTCAATAAACCAATAGTCATTGAACCCTTAATAATTGCGTTACCGCAGAAGATAATGGCCAAGATATAGAAAGTATAGTAAACAACGATAAAACCAACAGAGCAGAATACGGCGAAGAGATTTCTTTTTACTCTCGCTTTCTTATATTCTTCTAAGTTCTGTTCGTTTTTCTTTGAAAAGACATCTTCTTTAACGAAAGAATGCACAATTGATAATCCTTGAAGCGATTCAGAAAAGAAGACTTTTGCCTTACCATCTTTTTCTTGTGCTAAATGATGATACGCTTTTAAGCGTTTCCTCATGAAATAAGTTAATAGAATAACTAAGACAATAAATGGTAATAATGATAAACCAAAGACTGGATATAAATAGATAATCGCCGCTAAAGCTAAGGCGAGTTGAACAACCATTCTACATAAAGAAGGTAAGATTGATAAAATCGAAGAAGCAATCACACTAGTGTCACTAGTTAAACGATGAATCCATTCTTCATCATGGATCTTTTTCACATCTTGATAGTTCTTAGAAAGAATGGTTTTAAAAAGATTGTCTTTTAACTTATTTTCAATTGCGACGTGGCTATATTCATAGTAAATACGATAGAAGATTTGTAAGACCACAATGCCAAAGGCAATACAGCTCATCACAATCGTCCACTTAGTTAATGATGCTTGACCATGGCTTTCAATCGCTCTAATGATGTAGCGGAGCGTAAACGAAAACGCAACGACAAGAACACCAAGCATAATTTGGCATAAAGAAAGAATGAAGATCTTAGTCTTACAGCCTTTGATGTTATTAGATATGAACTTTAGTGTTTCTTTGTTTTTCATTTTAATCTAATCCAGCATTTTTCTTTTAAGAAATTTGCAATATCTTCCTTTTTGTTTTCATTTTCATAATAAGAAACGAGAATCTTTTTATATTCGTCCACTAATTCGGCAGGGACCACTATTAAACCAAGGGCGTGTGTAATTAGATAGTGATTAGCGAATATAATTGCAGTTCTTTTATTACCATCTAAAAATAGTTGCTTTTTCATTACATATAAAACTAGGTCAACAGCTAAATCGACGCCTTCTTCTTGATGTAGAATATCATAGATATCTTGTTTAACTTGATCTTCAAAAGGAATTGGTGGGATATATGATGATCCACCAACAGCGACAGGCACTTTTCTAATCTTTCCTGCGGTCACAGAAAAACCATCTTCCACAATTTGGTTAATTTGGCATAACACAGCATAGTTAGTTGGATAATTTGCTAAATCAATTGACATAATAAACTGCCACGCTCTCTTTAGATTGATGACTTTGTCAACATCAACAGCGCTCATATCATTAACTCTTCCGCCATTAACTAAAGTTTCTGTATCAGAGTATGTCGTGGCCACACCTTCTAACATCGATTGTTTATAAATAGAATCAACGAGGTTTCTTCTGGCTAAATCAATATTCATTGCTACCATTTCATCAACACCTTCAACTTCAACATAGTTTAGAGCTTTTAACTCTTTGTTGATTTCTTTGATGTGCTTCTTAATCTCTTTAGCGTGGTTTGTGTTGTTGATAATTAAGTTATACAAAACATCGGAGTATTCACCAGCGTATTTCGTCATTAAAGCACCATCTTGTCTAAAATGAACATAGATGTACTTCTCGTCTCTAATTTCAATTGATCCATAAATCATGGAATCTAATTGATTAACAAGTTGCTTCTTTTCGCTAAGTAATTCAACAATGGTCGGCATAATACTTTTCCTTGTATATAAAATATACCATGATTAAATTGCTTGTGAAACATTTTTGTTTATTTTGTTTCACATTTGTTTTAAAAAAGAAAAGAACCTGTTAGGTTCTAATCACTTAACTCTTCTTAAATGTAATACTGTACCCAACATTTGGAAGAATGCTTTAACGTGAAAGAAATTTGTATAAAAGAACTTTCTGGCCTTTTTATCTTTCGCTAGATCTATTTCCTTACCATCTTTCTTTTTGATTGATACGAGCTTTCCTAGGGCTTGTTCCCTAGTAATTGGTTGATCCTTACGGTAGTTATGATCGCCCGCAGTAATAATCTTATCTTTTTTAATTTTTAAGATTCTGTGTAACACATAGTGGTCTATCTCAGATTTAAAAAGAATAATATCACCTTTCTTAAAAGCATCAGTTTTAACGATTCTTAAAATATCCTCTCGTTCTTTAATCAAAGGATACATAGAATAACCAACGTTGGTGAATATTAATTCACCATCCTTATCTAACACTTCTTCAAATGACGGCATTGATTTCTCTTAGTTTATTGATAAAACTAGTGACCCCTTCTTTGACTTCTTCTTTATTATCAGGATATTCTTCATAGAAATGATTAAGAATGTCCTCTAATGACAGATCATTATTTTCTAATAAGTGGACTATTTCAGAACCAGTGCTATTGAGTTTAATAACACCATGAAATCTTTTAGTTTCTTCCCCTACTGGAATTAAGATTTCACCATTATCTGTTTGATGGATTAAAAAGTTCTCATTTAATTTCATTTTTAATAATCCTTTCACTAGTCATCTCTGCGGAAGATATATCCATATTGACATTAATTTCATAAAAATTAAGTCTCTTTAATAATATATCAATTAACTTCAAAGCTTTTTCTCTTTTAGCTTTATCTCTTGGTAAATAGATTTGACTTAATAACTTAAAGTAGACTTCTTCTTTATTATCTAGTTTCTTATAAGTATTATCTCCCCTATTAAGGAAGATGACCGCTTTTAAGGAAGCGGAGGTATTATTACCTCTTCTTTCTTTACCATTCCAAGGATTGGAATATAACACTAATTCATCTTTTACTTTAAGTAATGGCTTATCATCATTAATATATTCAAAATCATTACCTAAGTATTCACTTAATAACTTCACATGAGTGGATTTACCCACACCACTTCTCGCGGTCACTATAAAGCCACTATCTTTAACTTTAAAAGATGAACCATGGAAGACAATGATATCGTTTTCAATGAGTAAGTCTGCGATCTTACGATATAACGCTGAGATCTCTTCGTTTACATACACGTGTCCATTATTTGATTCAGTAACTTCATTTCTTAGATCTTCTTCAGTTAGAGTAATAATATAGTCAGGTTCTTCGTCACTTAAAAAGTCCCTACAATACTTCTTTGTGATTTCATTAAAAGCATTAATCTCTAACACTATTTCGGCGATTTTAATTTTGAAGTTCACCATACTCTTATTAGTTAACGGATAGATTAGCAAGGTTACCTAATGAACCATTTGCAGCACTAGCAGAATATCCCCTATTGGCGATATAATCTTCCGCTAATGTTTTAACGGAATATGTCACTTGACCAAAGAAGACATATTCTGATGATGTCTTAATATATGCCGCAGCGGTATAAACCTTTGTGTAATCAGTTATTCTAAAGAATAGATTCCAGAAATAGTTATCGTCTTGTTCTGGAGGAACACTCATTTCTGTCTTATCCATATAGTGGTTAATAATGTCATCTTCGATATCTGGATCAGATTCTGCCGGTTCAGCATTATCGTAATAGTCTTTAATGTCTTCACCTTCTAAAACATCATAAGTGGTAATCATGACACCGAAACCTTCGATAACATGGTTTTCAGTATCTAGATCATTCCATAAGTCTTGTGAGAGAAGTCCACCAAATCTAATAGATACATCACTATATTCATAGGTAGTAGAAGAACCACTACCCCACACGATTTGGACTTCGTCTAACCAGAGGGCACCACTACTAGATCTAAATCCAATAAACGGATAAGAGCCTGTAATGGTCAAACTTGTATTAGTTCCATAAACAATTGTTCCTAGCAAGGTACCTTGACTATTCGCATTATATAAATCAGTAGCAGCGGAATACGCTGTGCTCTTACCATAAACATTTAAAGTACGCCCGTCCTCTGTATTTTGATTCCAAGCGACGGTAATGCTAGCTGCCGGAAGACTATTTGGATTAGCTGAAACAACAATACCTGAATTATTATTGTTACTTCTTAGTTGAATTGCGTTGTTCCCGGCAGCACTTTGGCCGACGTAGGTAACGCCAGAAACACCATCGTTAGTCCAGTCTTCATATTTCGTTGCGGTTCTACCGGTAAATGCTTTGTTTAAAGTATCAGTAACAGAGCCTTCACTTTCTTCCGATGTGTAACGATATGAAAGTTTTGTTGTGGTTGTTATTTCTTCTATCTTTTCTTGTGGTGTTTTCTCTGGAATAACAACCGGTTCAAGAGAAAGAATCAAAGGATTGTTTTGATTATTTGCGTCTGTAAATAGTTGATACGTGGAGTTATAAAACTCTCCAAAGCCATACGCTACTGCTTCAAGGCCTTGCATAGAATTAGCGGCGGAATAATCATCAGTAATAGAATCATCTAAAATAGAACGTCTTAAATCAAAAGCGTTCGTTGTTTGCCCATCTTCGCTTTGTAACCAGACATGGTCGTAATTGTTGTATTTAGTATTAAAGGCTGTATTGGAAGAAATAATGCCTTTAACGTACATCTTTTCTGGTGTTAGAGAACCAGCACTAACGGTATCAATAACTTGTTTGGCTTGTGTAATAGTTAAAGGATGCTCTGGTGAGCCATAGTTAATAACACTATCGGAAACAGTAATTGTACATGTTTCACTGTTGCCACCACTAGTGGCGGTAATTGTAGTGTTACCACTCTTTAAAGCGGTAATAGTTACTATTTCATTATTAGTGCTACTGTTCTTACTTAAACTCACGACAGTATTGTCGCTAACTGTCCAAGTAATATTACCGTTAGCGTTGCTACCATAGATTTCTGCGGTATCACCAACTTCTAAATCAAGATTACCTACTGAAATATTGAATGCATTACCAGCAGCACCAGAATTAATTGAGTCTAATGCCGGATTAGCAACAGTGGTAATAGAAGAATTATAGTTTGTGCCATCTAAATCCGCTGTTCCCCAAATAGCGTCAGCCCAAGATGGGAAATCAATAAATGGATTTCTATTATTTGTGAAGTTTCTATATAGAAGATTGTTTCTATGTTTTTCGTATTCATCAACTGGATCAAGTTTGTTCCACGCTAAAAGGTCACTTAATACACCCATCGCATATGGATCGTTAGCGGTTGATGTACCAGTTCTACTATTTTCAGATAAGTTATTCGCTAAAACTAAGTTTGGATTATTTGTACCAATACTATTATCGTTACCAGCGTAGTTGTTATATCTAGCGACCATATAGAATACGGCTCTAGCAATATCACCTTTATCTGAATCTTGTGGTTCAAAGACGTTTTGGTTGCCGCCTA
Organism: Bacilli bacterium; assembly: GCA_017651165.1. GTDB lineage: Bacteria > Bacillota_I > Bacilli_A > RFN20 > CAG-826 > RUG14515. The sequence goes on along the minus strand of JAGCDH010000004.1, from coordinate 22,914 downwards.
AGTTCTTAGAATATCCCTTATAATTGCCAGAAATATAACTATAGGCTGAACCACAGTTATCATATGATCTAGTTTTATCTACGAACGCAAAGAAGTAGTTACTATGTTTGTTATTAGCGTAGCCATTCGCGGCCCATAAGTGCATTGGATCGCCTCTTGCACCAGCAGCACCTTCTGCTTGGAAACCATGTGACTTAGCCCAGATATGTTCTCTATTGATTCCATAGTTAGTTTGAGTATGGTCACCCCATGCACGTGTATTATGGTTAGCAACATTTCTATTCACATATAAAGCATGAAGGTATGGGTTGTCATAATTAGAACCATACTTATAGCCAGTTATCGTATTGGTATTTGAGTTATATGTCCCGTAGTTAATAGCATTAGCAGGAGACTTCACCCAGTCTCTATCTGTTATTTCATACATCTTCCAGACATTATCACCACTATCGTAGTTATAGTATTTTTGTCCGTTAGATAAGATTGTTTTTAAGTTCTTTAAAAGATTAGTGCCTTTTCTTTGGGAAGCGTCTAAAGAATTAAGACCAGAGTAATATGATCTTATTTCTGAATCACTACAATCATTCAAGTTAATTGTGGTTGGTAAATCGCTTGTACTATAAGCATTTAATGCTTCTACAGGCTTTTTATTAAGATTGACATATAAACTAATGTTTAAAGTTAAAACAGCGGTAAACGCGCCGATTTTATATAGATGTGACTTTTTGAATTTCATAAGTTGGTTTATTACCACCAGCCCTTTGGTAAAACATCGCCTGAGCCTGGTTCAGGATCGCCAAAACTATCAGTAATGATATCGTCATTGGTAAATTCAACGATTTCCAAAACTGGTTTTTCAAATTGTTTATCTGTCTTCTTATTTTTCATGTGCGGTGTATAACTAATAATATGTTGTTTGGGGTTATATATCAATATAAAACTCATAAACATTATAGTATTAAAAGTATATAAAAGATGGAGCATAGCTCCACCTTTAAAATTGTTGATTAAAACAGTAATTTAGTTGGTATTACCACCAAGGATAACTAGTGTCACCAATATCGCCTTCACCACTAGTTAAAATGATATCTTCGTCATAGAATTCAATGACTTCGGCTTCTGGTTTTACAAAATTCTTTTCGTTTTCCATAAATAATTATCCTCCTTAGTCGCCAACTAACATCTCAAGAGCAGCATCTGATAAGTAAGAATAGCCAGTATTATATAAGCTGAGAGCTAGCGCTTGGACTGATGTATTTGTCTCGCCGAAGAAATAACGTTCTCCTCCAGCAATAACATATGGGGCGGCATAAATGACATCATCATAGTATTGATCGTCATCTGGGAAGTTGACTTTAACTGTGAATGAGTAATTGTCGCCATCAAAATAAGGATCTGCATAAGGTGTTCCATTTTGACATTTATGAATATCCTTAAGGTAAGTTGAACTTGCTCCTTTATCAAGTGCGTCTTCAACAGATGAATAACTACCGGCAGTTAAGTGTTGTTCACTCATCAACATAACGCCATAATCGGTAATTCCCCATTTTGATTTCATGTCTTCCCAATTATATTTCGAAATAGAAGCGCCAAATCTTATTGCGACATTGTCTACAGAAGTTAGTACTTCTGCCGAATAGTTTTCGCGACCATGAATTGTTTGAACAATAGAAGCAGTATCAACAAAATCTTGTGGGTCGCTTGTTTCTGTTCCGGAATAAAAATCAATAGATTGAATAAACCCTCTTTTTGCGTAAGTAAATGTAACACTATTAGATTGAGTAATGTCAAACTTCAATGTTTTGATTGGATCGTTCTCTGAATCGTTATACGCAACACCTGGGGTCTGCGCATCAGTGTCTCCAACCTTTAAAGTGTCTGAGGAACTCCATCCAATTGTTCTAACAACAACTCTTTTGACTTGTGTGTTTAGTGACAATGTGAATGTTCCATTCGCTGAAGAAGTACCAAATTTAATACCAAAACCATAGTAATTAGCTGTGCCGGCATAAACTTTGGAAATTGAAGAAACAGCAGTGACAATATCAGAAAGTCCTTGGCTTGTGTCGTCGTTGTTATTAAAACGAGCTAAAAGAGTTGCCGCATTAGTGTATTCCGAAGTAGAAGAAGTATTATCGGAAGAGAAATTGTAACTCGCAACCTTTGTATGAATGTAAGTAGGAGGGGTTATAACAGTGACATCACATTCCGCTTTTAATTCACCTAAGTCAATAACATCGTCACCATCCGCATCGATGTAAGCAGTAACAGTAGCAGAACCAACAGAAACGCCTGTCACAACACCACCATCAACCGTGGCAACATCTTCATCCGAAGAAGCCCATTTAATGGTTTCCACAGATCCCGCAGGAGACATGGTGGCTGTTAAAATATCATTATCGCCTTCAACAATTGTTAAAGAATCGTTATCTAATTCAATAGATGTTGCATGTATTTCCACTTCAGAAGCGTCAGTTACAGCGATAACGATATATGTTTGAGCATTTGATGTATAAAATTTGAAGATATATCCTTCGATGTCGTAGATTTTACCGGTTTCCATGCCGCCAGTGATGTAATTGGTTTCCATGAGTGTTTCACCATATTCCCAAGTTAAATATGATCCCTCTCCACCAATAACGCCTGTTCTCAAAGACACCTTCTTGGTAGGCATAAAGAAGTCTGGATCAGAAGGTTCTGCTAAATATGCATCTAAATAATCCTTAGCTGCAGATTCAGAAAGTGGAGTTGCTTCTGACACTGTAATAGAATTCTCTGTCGTAGTAACTGTTGCGCTAGCAACTTCCAAACCACCACTATAGACAGTAGAAGTTCCTTTCAAATTTACAATAGCCCCGGCTGATTGAGAGATGTTTGAATTAGCATAAGCCCAAAATCCACCAGTGCCATCATCGATAATAGCGTTCTTACCACTTTTGGCAATCAGTTTTCCTGTACGATCAATTTTTGCACCGATAAAGTTTTCTGCCGCAGTAGCGGAAGTGATACTTAATTCACAATCAGCGTGGACGCTTCCGGCTGTTGCGGTGATAGTAACGATACCATTTTTCAATGTTGTAACAACACCATCGCTAACTGTGGCTGTAGTTTCATCTGAAGTAGACCACACAACGGCATCAGTAGCGTTGTTTGGCGTGACGGTAGCAGATAATGTTGTTTGTTGACCAGCAAGCAAATTAACTGATGATTCGTTTAATTCAATTGCGGTAGCTGGGGTCCCAGCAGTAACTGTTACAGAACAAGTCGCGTTGATTTCGCCTTGATCTAAAGCACCATTGCTATTGGCATCAATAAACGCAGTGATTGTTGCGGAACCAGCATTTTGAGCGGTGACAAGACCAGCAACAACCGTTGCAACAGAGGGTTCGCTTGTGGACCAAGAAATAGTAGCGCTAGCACCATTTGGCGCTAAAGTTGGAATCAATGTAAACGTCCCACTAACAGGAAGCTCTAGTGCTGTTTCATTTAAGCTGACTCCAGTAGCCGCAATATATTTCTTGTAAAAATGTATTCTTTCGCCGGTGCCACCAAAGTTTGCTTGGCTAGATGAGGCATAAACACGCCAATCACTTCCAGCTGGATAAACGCCGAAATAGTTGTTTGTCGTGGCATTTTGAAGTGAATATCCGTTTGCTTTACTAATAATTGACCAGTTTTTATATGTGGTGGTTGTTGATATTCTTGTTTTATTACCAGTTCCTGTTCCGCTGACAGTTAAATAATAAGTAGAAGTATTATCAATAAATTTAAATGCAAAATTAGAATTATTCTTCTCAACCGTCCACAAATGACTATCATCAACGTCGTTTATGGCTGAATATGTAAATCCATTTGAAATAGCGGAACCTGTATAATCGGTTGAAACAGGAACATAATAATTTACTGCCGGATTCGCTGTTGACGTGGCTGTAATTAAAACTTGATCGCCAGCAGCCAAACTAGTTCCTGCTATTTCGGTATACGTAGTGGCTGCCGCTACAACAGGTTTTTCCCTTTTATTATTTACCACGCCAACACTGACACCAACAGCCATTGCTAGGCCAAGTGTAATCGCAGCCATTCTTGTTAAAAATTTATTCTTCATAAATCTCTCCTTACAAATTCCTTTCCTCTTGTAAGAAATGGGTATACAGTTTGTTCTTACTACATACCCACATTAAATTATCTTAATGAGTAGTATAGCAGTATAGGTGCTATGTAGAGACGAGCCAACCATACTATGACTCATATACTCAATTTCTATGCCTAGATAATATCTTAGTGATTTATTTATATCAATATAAATGCTTCAAATAATAATAATGTCATATACAAAACAATTAAGTTGTCTTAATTAATGGCGAAAAGACCACCACTAATCAAATAGTTTTTTGGCTATGTATCTAATGACGCCGATCAATGCTAAGCCGATCATAATAACATAATCTGGGACACCAAAAACGGCTGCAAGTATCCCATTTCTTAGAGAAGTAAACTCTGAAAACAGCGAATAAGCTGACTTCATAATTTCCCAGAAAAAATACACAACTACAAATAATAACGGACCAATGATCGTTGATGTTTTCATGGCTTAATTTTACACCGTTATTTTAGTAATAATAAAGCCTTGCATAATCATTAATATATTTATAACATTTAATACTGTATTCTCTATGAGAATACTAACATCTCTAACTAACTATAAATATATTAATGAGCACATTAAAAACCCGCTATTTAGCGGGCAAAACGTTCTTCTCTATATTCAATAACACCTTTAAAGTTACGTAATTTGAAAAAGTGTGTATAGTGTTCATCCAGTACTTCCGCGAATGTTCTATTTTGGTGTTCTAAAGTATATGAGCCACTTATTCTAGCGCCTGGTTCTAGCATAGTGCTCAAAGTATTAAAACTACATTTTACTTTGTCTAAATGACCGGTGTAATAATTGTAATAATACTCAGTATTAAAATAGTAGTTACTATGTGATTCAATTTCACTACATACTCCATATATTACGTTTCTGTCTGGAGATCTTATTAAAGATGGCATTCTTCTCTTTTCTTCAATTACCAAATGCTTTGAGGTCAACTTGTGTGAAAAAACTGGTGCGTCTGTAAAATGATAATCTGTTTCTGAAATTTGGACAGATACATCAACAATGGATGTGTCGACACCATTGAGGTTTACAATCTCTTTAGCAGTACTTAAATGCCTGAATCGTTCCATAGAATAGAAATGCTTTCTTGGCGTTTTCACTTTGACTGTATCGATTGGAGATGGGTAAGTAACAGGAACGTTAGGATTAAGATACTGAGTATAAACACTGCCAGCACTATCGTAAACATAGTCAGTAGCTATGCCATAATCAAAAGATCTGTTATATGTTCCATAGCTGACCGTTGTTTCCGAATGATACGTACGTTGATCTCCATCAAAACTATTTTCTTGGTAACTGCTTTCTTCCAAGAATGAGTTCCCAATACTAGCGGTGAACAAATAAACACTAGTACTATTATCAGCTTTATCAAATGAATAATTGGCATACTCTCCCTTCGTGGTTATGTTATAGAATTCTTCACCAAGCCTCTTGAGAGTGAATTTATATTTATAATCAATCTTTGGTTTCTTTAAACGACTAAAAACAGAAGAATATTCTTCTTGTGATAGTTTCTTTGTGGTGAAGCGATATTCACTACCATCTTCTAAAAGGATGTCAGCGGCAGCACGCCCACCAATCTGACAGCTAGTAAGTACTAAAGATCCCAAAAATAAAATAGACAGTTTGTTTTTCATATTTATTTTATTCTACTGGATCTAATCCTCTTTCAACACCTCTAAAGCCGAGGAACTTTTTAACGTGGCTTTTGGCTTCTTGCTTTTCTTTTCCGTGTCTATTCTTATATATCACAGTACACGTACCCACTGTTTTGTTCCCTTGCGGTACACAGAAAGAGCATTCAAACTTAGATAGTTTTCCATTTCGGTAATTATAATAATAGGTACTGTTTAGATAATAGTCGCTATTTTCACCTAAAAGGGAGTTATAGTACGCAGAACGAACATCTTCATCGGAAGATACTATAGGTAAAACAAGCGCTTTTCTTTTTTCGTGAAGAACTAAGTGTTTTGAAGTTAGTTCATGAGAATAGACTGGTTTATCTTCAAGATAAACATCATCGTTTTGATAATTCACAACAGCAGGAAACGGTGAAAGAAAAGAAAAACCATGATTATTAAAAATATCACATGTAAGTTCGATGGCTTTATGCTCTTTAGGTGTTGTCTTAAAAGAAGAGTCGTCTTCAGAATAACTAGTTGGTAGATTTGGATTATAAGAATAATCAGTCGTGAGATAGACCATAGAGGTGTCTAATAGAAGACCATATTCTAATTTTCCATCATATGTCAAATATTTAAGATTATAAGTGTTTTTAAGTCCTGTTGATTCACTATAACTAGCGGTAACCCAAACGCTTTTGCCAGTTTTTATTGTGAATGTTCCACCAACACTCTTATCAGCGTTCCACGACCCAGTTGTTGTGATGTTGAACTCTCCGTCCGCATTAGATAAAAAAGAGAGAGTAAAATCAAGGCTGTAACAACTAACGCTATCAATTACACGTTCTGCTATATAGAAGTATTCTTCTTGTGTTAACGGTTCATTAGTAACCACAAAACGTTCACCATCTCTCAAAGGAAAAGAAACCTTTGATGGTGTTCCAGCATTACAGCTAGTCAACAGCAAAGGTATTAATGCTAGGCAAGAAGGTTTATATTTCATAAAGATTATTTGTCTTCTTCGTCATCCACGCCGAATGTGGATTCCATGGCTTTGCCAAAAGATTTACCAGCCTCGCCAAAGGCTTTGCCAGTTTCTCTCCAGGCATTACCTAATTCGGTATGACCATTTTCTTCTATTACGTTTTCATCATCAGTAAAAGCCACTTTCATGGTTTTACCAAGTGATTTACCTAAATTACTAAATGCTTTACCAGTATTCTTACCGGTTTCTTTCCATTTTTCTTTCGTTGGCATAGTTAATACCTCAAGATTCGAGTTAATAATACAATACTTTTATATTTATTGAATATATAATGTTTGTTGATGAAAGTATTACTGTATTTCGAAAAAGAAGACAAGATCAAGAAGTCTGGTATTGGACGAGCCTTAAAACATCAAATCGCCGCGTTAACAAGCGCGGGTATTGAATATACCCTTGATCCAAAAGATACTTATGATATTGCTCATATCAATACTTATTTTCCACATTCTAAAAAGTTATTAAAGAAGTTAAAGAAGAGACACGTGCCTGTCATTGTGCATGGCCATTCCACTATCGAAGACTTTAAGAACTCTTTTAGATTATGGAAGATGATGGCCTTATGGTTTAATCCAAACTTAATGTACTTCTATAAACATGCTGATTTGATTATTACTCCGACTGAGTATTCTAAAAGATGTATTGATGCCTATAACTTAGGAACAGAAGTGAGATATGTTTCTAATGGTATTGACGCAAATGAATATGCTTATGATGAACAAAAGATTGATGACTTTAAAAAACACTTTGGTATTAAAGAAGGCGAAAAAGTCATCATCGGTGTTGGCTTCCCATTTAATAGAAAAGGGATTAAAGACTTCTTTGCCATTGCAAAAGAAAAACCAGATATCAAATTCATTTGGTTTGGTCATTTAGCCAGACCATTAGTACAAATAAATGTCTTAAGAGCCATTAAACATAGACCAAGCAATGTCATTATGCCTGGTTATATTGATAACTCCATTATTAAAGGAGCTTATAGATACGCTGAATGTTTATTGTTTACTTCATATGAAGAAACAGAAGGTATTGTCGTTCTTGAAGCATTAGCGTCATCCTGTCCAGTCTTAGTGAGAGATATCGGCGTTTATTCTGATTGGTTAGAAGATGGTAGAGACTGCTATAAAGCCAAAGACAATAAAGAATTCTTAGAAAAGATTGACTACGTTATGTCTCATGACAACAAAGAACTCATTAAAGAAGGCTTTAAAAGAACAGAAGAAAGAGCCATCCCTGTCGTTGGCCAAGAACTCAAACAAGCTTACGAATATCTTTTAGATAAGTTTAAGAAAAACTAATTATACTGATTCTTTATAACCAATATCATTAGGCATTTTATGTTTAAAGCTTTTATTATAGGAAAAATTAAATTTAATCGTGCCAGATCCTTCGGTAGTTTTGAGATGGATTTCACAAGAAGCTATCAATAGTGTTTTGCTGTTAAAAACGATTTTTCCAGAAAGACTATCATCGCTACCTTCTGGACTTTTAAATGTTACTTTTAAATTATTTCCACCAAGATAGTATTGTTTGTTAGCGACATTCTCAGAAAACTCTTTCGCATAGTAGAAAGGGTCGTCCATTGAGTTTGTGATGGTGCCTCTATCATTTCTTACCCGCTCATCATATTCATTGAAAGCTTGTTGGCCTACCGTCACTTTGTTTGTGCCTTCGGCAGTGACAGCATACCACTTGCAATCACTAATGTTAGACGAACCAAGATACAAGTCGTGAGAATAGTTTTTTTGAGTCTTCTCATCAGCGAAAGCGTATTGATAGTAGTAATCAGCATCAAAATAACGATACAATTCATAATCGAATCCTGTTGTAGTTTGTATCGCTTTAAAGTTAAAAGTTTTAATTGCAGCAAAGCTTTCTTTTGCCGCACTAACTTTTTCCGCGCTGAAATAGGAGTTAAACTCCTCTTCGCTTATTTTCTTATAGCCATCACATCCAGTGAGCAAAGTGGCGCTAACGCCTAAAACAAAAACTAGAGATAACCTTTTCATAAAACATTCCTATCCTTATCACCATTATAATTTATAAATAGGATTATTATTAACAGTTTTTCCTAATTGTTAATTTTAGACACTCTAAAATGATTTTTAGCACCATAAAAAACAAGTACATTATTATAAAATAAAATATATACAAAAGGAGGAAACCATATGAGTTCATCTAAAAAACTTTTTGCATCATTAATCTCATTAGCAGCATTATTGGTATCTGTTGGATGCAACAATAACAGTGGTCCAAATATTAAAAATAGTTCAAGTAGTAATCAAACTCATTTTGATGTGACTAGTTCTAGTAGCAAGAGTTCTAAAAACGATGGCGCTAGTGTTTCCTCTAATACGAGCACTAGTAAGAATGGCACTAGTGCACCACAAAGTAGTAGCAGTAAAAATAACAGCACTTCTAATGGAGGACAAAGTTCTTCCAATCAAGGAAGTAGTAATAATCATGGTTTCTCCAGTAATGGAAGTAGCTCCAGCCAAGGAGGCGGTAACACCAATCCTGAGATAGTCCCAGAAGGTAAGGAAATTAGTCCTATCGCCACAAACTTAGATGAAGCACCAATCGATCATCCAGAAAACTCCACTCCTCACGCCATGCCGGAATTAATTCCACATGAACCAATTGTGAAATCCATCAGTGTCACAGGTGGAGAACTAGGAGAAGAAGATGAGAATCTTTCTATTTCTTTCCCAGCGGGTGCTTTAAAACAAGCAAAAGATATTACCGCGACATATATCGATGAATCATCATTTATTAATGACAGGCCATTAATGAACTTTATGGGTGCGGTTGAGTTTGGTCCTTCTGGCACTACTTTTGATGAAGATGTGCAAGTCACAATGAAATTATCAAGGAAAACTGAAAACTATGAACCAAAGCTTTCAGTATTTTGTTATGACGAAACTAATGATATTTGGGATTTCGTTTCTGAGGCCTCTTACTCTAATTCAACTGAAGAAGCTACCTTTACAGTGAGACACTTCTCTAAATATCAATGTTTAGAAATCACTCCTGCAATGCTTAATAGATTTAACGATTTAGTGTATGAAGCAAAAGCTAGTGGTTATGATGACGCGTGGATCATGTCTAACTATGAAGACTACCTCGTTAATGAGGAGCGTGTCATGGATTACTACACTGAATACCAAGGTCTTTGGTACGAACCAATTGGTATTTTCATCCATGGTGGTTACCAAATAAATGGAGTTCAAGGCGACCAAAACGTTTTAAATAAACAAGTCGGTGAATCAAATAAAGTCGGAAATACGTATGGTGTGTGCCAAATTGCCGGTCAAACCGTTAGTAGACAAGAGTATGACACCGCTAAACAAAATGGTACAACTCAAGATTTAATCGATGTCTCAGTCAGTCTTGACTACAAGATGATCAAACCAGACATTAACGTCAACTGTATGCCTGCCATTTTAGAAAAAGGTGAAACAGCATATGCTTCTGTTTTAACTCACTACTCTAATCCTAATAACAAGACTTTCCCTGATTTTACATTACCTAATTATCCATTAACTCTTCCATATCATTTAAAACACTTCTCAACTGATGTTGATGAACTAACCACAAATGCATCTGGTAGAGGTGAATTCCAAATCACCGCTTTAGAAGAAGGCGTTGAATTCATTAAAGTGATGTTCTATGTCGAAGGATACTTTGGTGAATACTCCGCTAGTTTCTTAAAAGTAAAATGCGGTGGCGATTTCACTATCTCTGGACATATCGAACAAACGATGAGTGGCAGTTTTAGATATTCAGATCTTATGGAAGAAGCCTTAAATGACGCAGTAACGCTCACAAGTTTAGGAAGTTTCACCATCACAACTAAATATGAGTTTAAAGGCATGTTAGATTTAGGAGAAGACGGCACCACTTGTTCTGGAATGATTGAATTCTTTAATTTAGAACTAGAATTTAGTTGCACTGACGCTGTCTATGAAGGATGGGGTGATAGTGGTCAATATGCTAGGATTAAATTATCGCATCCTGACGATGAATTTATCTCTATAGCTTTTGGAACTTATAATTTCTCCGGAACTGTAGATGAGCTTAATGCTTGTAACATTTCAACAAATCAAAGCAAGATTTTTGGTGCTTGCATCATATGGGATAATCATAATGAGTTTATATCCGCAGACGGAGAAACGTTTGAAGGGGACCTCCCGATGATGTCATTAATAGTCTTAATCAACAATCCCGCTCTCTTGCTTGAATTTGATCTCGAAGAAGGTGTTGACTTTGCAAACTCTTCTTCCTTGAAAGATATGATTTTAGACGATGCTGAATCATTGAAATATCTCTATTCTCTTACTCCGGAACTTAGTAGTGCAGAAATGGAAGAAATGATTACATTCTTTGAAACAAATACCACTAGTAAATCCACCACTCAAGAAGTAGAAGTAATAGACAATAGAGAAGAAGCTCAAGAAGACTAGTCGTCATCTATAATAAAAATAAGATGCGTTTTTGCTATCGAAGGAGTTTTATATGGCAAAGAAGTTACTGGAAATTAAAAACCTCAAAAAATACTATGGTAAAGGCGATTCTGAAGTCAAAGCGTTAGATGGCGTTTCTTTTGACATTTATGAAGGCGAGATGCTTGTCTTACTTGGTAATTCAGGATGTGGTAAATCCACTTTATTAAACATCGTTGGGGGTATGGATTCTCCAACTTCTGGCCAAGTATTTTTAAACGGAAAAGACATCACTGTCTTAAAAGACAAAGAACTAACTGCATATCGTAAAGAAAAGATTGGTTTTATCTTCCAGTTCTATAATTTATTGCCTGATTTAACCGCCTTAGAAAACGTCCGTATGTCTCTATCTAAAAAAGATGAAGAACATCTTAGCGAAAAGACATTAGAACTCGTGGGACTAGGCGATCAAAAGATGCATCAATACCCACCACAAATGAGTGGCGGCGAACAACAAAGAGTCAGTATTGCTAGAGCGTTAGTGAAAAACGCTGACATTATTTTATGTGACGAACCAACAGGTGCGTTGGACGATAAAACAGGTCGTAAGATATTAGAATTATTACAAGATATCGTTAGAAAACAAGGCCAGACCATGGTTATCGTCACTCACACCACGCCTATCGCTGATATGGCTAATCGTGTTATCACGTTAAGAAACGGCAAAATCGAAAAAGAAAAAGTTAATGAACATCCTTTGGATGCCAAAGATATTGTCTGGTAGAAAAAATGAAACTAGCAAGAAGCTTATTATTTCCATATCTTAAGCGCTTTTGGTTGATGTTATTAAGCATCATTCTAGTGGGCGCTTTTGGATGTGGTATTTTGATTGGCTTAAGAAACGCCTATCACTCAGTAGATGAAGGCATCAACTTATTGCTAAATGAATGCGGCTATCCAGACCTATATGTCAAAACAATCGATGACGTGGATAACACCTACTTATCTTATTTACCAAACGACTTTAATGAGTACATGGGTGTTAGGAAAGCGGAATATCGTCCAACATATACCACTACTTTCACCTATTCTAATAACTCATATTCTGGAAGATTAATTGGCTATGAAGAAGATAGTCTATTAAAACATCATTTAGTTAAAGGTGCACTCAATGATAAAGGCGTTCGCATGGAATACTATTTTGCTAAAGCAAACGGCTTTAAAGTTGGTGATACGATTAGTGCTAATATGCCAAATGGCACTACTTATGATTTTAAGATTGATGCACTAATTGTTTCTCCAGAAACTTCAATCGTCAAAGCAGATCCATATTCCATCTCTTCTTCAAGAGACTTTGCCTATATCTATATTGATAGGGCTATTATTGACGCTCATACATCTAAAGCGTCATTTAATGAAATGCTTTTTGATTTCGAACCAGGCAAGGAAATGACTATCGATCAGACCATCGACAAATTAAAAGCCTATCTGAAAGAAAAGCAAAGTATAGAAATAACAGAATCTGATGTTAAACAGTTAAGAAAAAACATCGCATTCGCCACAACATATAAAGATTCAGAAGTAATTACATACTATAACGACGCGAATAGAAACCTTAATCTTATTACCTTGATGGCCCCCGCTGTCTTCTTCTTGGTCGTTTTAGTGGTCACCGCTTTATTCTTATTCCAAATCGTTAAACAGTGCCGAAAAGATATTGGTACTATGCGTGCTCTAGGTGAAAAGACAAGCAGTATCTCGTTAGTATTTTTATCATTAGGCTTTGTCACTGCCTTTTTAGCATGGCTAGTAGGTATCGGTGTTGGTTCGATATTTACCATATTTGCTAATGGCGCTTATGGAGAAGCGCTTAAATTGTTCCCATTAGCGTTCTCGCTCAAACCAGCGGCAATATTTATTTCTTTAGGCATCATGGTTATGGTGACACTATTGACCGCTTTCCTTGCGTCTTTAAATATCACAAGATTTAAACCAGTTGAAGCGATGAAGGCTTTGCCTCCTTCTAATAACAATACTCCTTACTTAACAAGAACCTTGTTTAAGAAAGCCCCTATTACATTAAAGGTCTCAATATCTCAATCATTAAGAAATTTGAGCCGCTATATTCTTTCTGGTATCTGCTTACTAGCAAGCGGCACACTAATCTTTATTGCCCTATCAATTGGGGAAAGTAAAAATACGATGATGAACCAGTTATTTGCTACACGTATCAATTATGATGTGCAAGTTTACTTTGATAACTTACCAACCGATGAATATGTCAATTTAACATTTGGAGACGACACAAATATCACTGATAAGACGCTTATGAAGTATTTACCGAGTGAAATGGTCAATCCTAAAAACAATAAGAAAATAACAGGCTTGATTAACGGTTTAAAAGACGATCAAAAACTAATTAAAGTCGTTGATGATTATCAAGCCACGCTTAAAGTTCCTAATGAAGGTATTGTCCTATCGACTTATCACGCTTATTTATTGAATGCGAAAGTTGGCGATATTATCGAAGCTGACGAAACAGAACTCAAAGTAGTCGCGATATCTAACGAATATCTATATCAAGTTAGTTATACAAGTTATGACGGCTATAACACTGATTATGCAAAGGGTTCTTTAGTGGCCAAAGTCAAAAATAAAGATGCCTTCTTTAAAAAATATAAAGATAACGAACATATCACTTATATTTCATATACTGACGTTATACATGGTGAATTCAATGATCGCCTCGCCGCATTTGAAATATCAAGCGTCTTATTAACTGCGATGTCAATCATCGTCGGCTTCATGATTGTCTTTAATATGATGCTGACGAATCTAAAAGAGCAAAAGAGAACATTTGCGACAATGCGCACACTTGGTTATCAAAGAAGCTCCATTTCTATGGCGAATCTATTTACTAGTATTATCCAGTTTATTTTTGCGATGGTATTTGCGATACCAATCGGCATTCTCATATCAAAAATTCTTTTACGTTCTATTTCAATACCAGATCAAATATTCCCGTTCCCAAAGACTTGGACTATGTATGTCTTATCCGCGGTTATCGTTTTAGCATTCCTTCTTGTTTCTCATTTCCTTGTCATGTCTACGATGAAGAAATGGAACTTACCAGAATCTGTTAAAGAAAGAGAATAAAAAAGAGGCGTTCTAACGCTTCTTTTCAATTGTCTTATGCATCAACACCCTTGTCTTTCTCGCCAGAGTGTCTTCGTTTAGGAATGTTGATAATTTATTTAGGCATATTTCTCTAAGCTGCATTTCATCTAACTTTCCGTTCGCGGTTAACGGGAATTTCTCGACATAGACGATATGAGAAGGCACCTTAATCGCTGGTAAAGTCTTTCTCATTTCATCTAGATACTTTTCTTCAACAAAATGTAGTGGTTTCTTTGGTAGTTCAACACAACCGATGATAAATTCGCCTTCATCAATAGAAGGGAAACCTAATACACGTACTTGCCCAAATTCCTTAAACTTTCTTAATTCTTTCTCTATTTCTTTAGGGGAAATATTTTCACCCTTACGGATGATGATGTCTTTCAATCTTCCACATAAGACCAAATAACCATCTTCGTCTAAATAGCCTATATCACCAGTATGAAGATAACCATCCTTATCAAATGGCTGTTTATCATCACTATATTTATAATAACCATTAAAGACGTTATAACCTTTGACTAAGATTTCACCTTTTTGTCCATGAGGTAATAGCTTCTTGGTTTCAGGATCCATGAAGGCGAGTTCAATGCCTTTCATTGGTATGCCCACTGTGGTCTTTTTCTTAATGCTTGGGGCGTCAGGATACACCAAAGAGATCATTGGGGAACACTCGGTTTGACCATAACCATTCATAAATTTATCTTTGCCATACTTCTTTTCTAAAAATTCAAATTCGCTTTCAGAAGTAAATCCACCACCAACGATGCAATGTTTAACAAATCTTGCTCTATGGAGCCACCATAGTGGGGCTCTTGCTAATTTATCAAAGATGATGCTTACGGAAGCGTAGTCACCACATTTGTTTCTAACAAATTCTTTATAAATGCTTAATTTATTAGAAAGGCTATTAATATAGACTGTGCGTTTAAATGCTAAGTAAGCATTAACCACCAATAAACCAAAGCAGTGGAATAATGGAAGCAAGCACATAAACTTCTGCGGGAATATTGAATCTAATCTAGCAAAGTTTAGATGGATGATATTCATCATGCTGAACTGAGATAAACACGCTGCTTTAGGCTTTGCGGTTGTGCCGGTCGTAAAGATGATAAATGAGGTTCTTTTGCTGTCTTCTTCTCGACATAAAGGAGAAGCATATGGAGGGATGTCTTCGTTTTTCATCACTTCTTTGAAGTTGATGTGACGATACCGCATTGAGATGGTTTTCTCTTTTGGAATATCAACTTCCTCTAGTAGAGTTTCAAATTCGTTTTCTTGCTTTACAAGTGCAACGTATTTACCATAGCAAAGATATTTACAATCGGTATCTTTAATTAGATCCACGATTGTCTCGTGTCTAGCCATATAGTTAATTAAAATCGCTACTGCGCCAACTTTAACGATGGCAAAAAATGCAATTAACCAGTTATAGCAGTTCATGCCCAATAAGGCGACATGGTCATTCGGCTTAACGCCTTTACTTACTAAGATGTGGCAATAATAATCAACGCTTTTTTCTATTTCTTTGAATGTATAGGAAACGCCTTTAAAGCTGATAGCAATCTTATTAGATTCTTCATCGTTTAATTTATAGATATCTTCGAATAGAAGATTTTTTAATTCAACTTCATCCATACTAGATATCTTCAGGCGCTTTAGCGTTTTCAATTTCTTCAATCGTTTCAGACTTAAAGTTCTTCTTCTTCAAGATGAAATCAATTAATAGACCAACACCCGTTAAAAGTATCACTGTCATTCCGACATAGAAGAAGGCTTGGCCAATACCCCAAACGACTTTCTTTTGGAAGATAAGGATAGAAAGGATGGCAATAAAAACTGGATGAAATAAATAAAAGAGCGCTGAGTGATTGCCAACCCATTGTAGGGCCTTGCCCACAAGTGGAATGTGTTTAATAAGTCTACATAAGGTATGTATAAAATATGTGCCCACGATACTAAACACAAAGGCTATTGGTGCGTCAAAACCTTTCAATACCGGATCAAACATACTCCCTGGAATAGAGCCGGTAAGTATCGCCCCAAATCGATAATGGAATAATAAACAAGTACCAACGATAATACCTTCCGCTACAAGCATGTTTATCGCGTGGAACAAACTATCTTTCTTTGAAAGTATTCTTAAATTTAAGAAGTGATGCTGTCTTAAATGAGCAGCAGTCAGCATTATTGCTAGGATAAGAGGATAAGCTTGTACACAATATGGTAGATATGTACCCACAAATTGGCCCAAACAGAAAGAAATTGCTAAGCAGATAATATCAACAGATATTAATGTTGTTACTTTCTTATTTGTATGTGGCACTAATATGTAGAAGAATATTGAACAAATAAATAATGTGTATAAGAACCAAACAAGACCTAAGGCCACCACTAGTTCATAGAGAAGACCTCCTTCTTTTGGGAAGCCGATCATAATGGATAATGGTTCAGACATTAAGCTGTAGAGGATGGTGTTACCAATGGACTTAAAAGACGATGCGATATCGCTATGGTTATAAATTAATTCAAATCCGCCAATAATGACTATCGATATAACAAAACATACTACTAAAGGGATTAGTAACTGCTTTGCGCGTCTCAAGATATTATCTTTAACGCTTCTACCGTTAGGTAAATAGTTATAGCCAGTATAAAAGAAAAACGTACTTAATAAGAATGGGAAGAAGGCCGCTAGAATATTAAAATCCATGACAGCCGCTGTAGGATTTGGAGCAACAAGTAAATAACAATGAAAAAAGACGACAGCAATAATCATCAATCCTTTAGCAGCATCTTGAGCTCTAGTACGTTTCTTTTCCATAGTATTTATATTTTACTATCCGTTTTATAAAGCAGCGTTAAAAAATAACCGCCTTTTTATTCGTTTAACTAACGAGAAGACATTGTGAAGTTTAATATACATGCCACTCGTGATTGCAATTTGATCTTCATTTAAACCTGTTAATAAATCTTGTTTCATAATCAAAGATTCCTTTGTTTTACATGTTAGCAGAGAGAATATCACAAATGTGCCACAAACAAAGTTGATTGATCATTGGGTAACGGCTTTTTATGACACTTTTGTGGCCATTGATTTGTTATGACGCATCTGCCAAAGGAGAGTTTGGATATGAAAAACGAACTACAATTATTTATTTTTTGATGACCACATTGGATTATCATAGTTATCGCCAATGCTTATTAAATAATTTTCTAAATAAATATCATAAAGGATATCAAGAGGAACTCTTTCAGCGCCATATCTATCAGAGAGCATTTTGATGATATCAACAGGAATATATATATCATCACATTTATAGTAAAATTTTGATTCAATTTTTGCTAGCAACGCAATTGCGTCTTTTATCTTAGGAAAATCGAAATCAGGCGATTCCTTATAGTATTTTTCAATGGATTTATTGACATGTTTATTTGTCAAATTATGAAGGAGTCTTAAAAGTTGGCAAATCCCAAAACTAACACCAATTATTAATATCAATGATACGGGCCATGGAATGTATTTATCGGTGTAATAATGATCCTTCCATTCTTTTAAGATAATGACCATGACGAGATAAGTAATCATGTATACGACAACAGGAATTAATGAAATAAATGAAAAAGAAAACTTGATGCGTGTATCAGAAATAACCAATACAAATAGCAAGGTAATTAAAATGGGGTTAATTGTGTGCATAAATAATTTAGCATTCGTAAACATAGCTTTTGCAAATCCTTGATAAGCACTGATGATAGTTATAGCGACAAAGAAAGTTAAAAACACTCCAACAGCACCGACATACATCATTATCACAATCCAAGAAGGAAGTTTATACCTATCTCTTCTAAGTCCATCAATTTGGAAAGGAAGACACATCGCAGCAGAAAAAGCAGCAATGATGTTCGAGATAGTTGTAAACATTTTAAAAGTGCCAGCACCAGCCTCTGAGCTTCCACTATGAAAAAAGTCCAATAAACTCAAAGATATAGCGACAAAAGTCATCACTATGACTAACGAACTAATGACAATCCCAGAAATAAAACGCATTTTATTAATTTTTCTCGCGTTCACAATTGGTTTATCTTTCATAACTCTTATTATTCTATCATAACCAACGCGTACATTATAATTTAAGTAATGGAAGACTTTATTCATTTTCTCCAAGGAACAATGGAAGAACCGGAGGTTATTTCTTGGTTCCATTTTATCGCGTTAATTCCAATTATCGCTTTGGCAATATTAATTCCTCTATTCTTCAGAAATATTGAAGAAAAAATATACAAAAGAATTCTATTTATCTTTTGGGTTGTTCTAATAGTTTTAGAAATTTTTAAGCAATTAATTAAATCGTTTCACTATGGAGATCCATCTTATTGGGAATATAGTGTTCGCGATTTCCCATTCAGTGTATGCTCAATGGTTTATTACTTCATTCCAATCATTTTGTTTGTTAATAAAGAAAAACATCCAAAGATTGTCGATGCCGCTACTGGATATTTGTGTTTGATTTGTTTAGCCACAGGTATTGTCGTTTGTATTTACCCAAAAATGGCTACATCAACATTAATTTATATCAACATTCAGACTTTCATCCATCATGGTTCTCAAGTAGTTCTTGGTGTTTTCATTTACGTCTGGAATAGAAAGAATATCACTATCAAAACGGTATATAGAACTTTGATTGCGTTTGCTATTACAGCGGTGATTGCGATTATTATCAACGTAGCTTTTTATCCACGCTTTATTAATATGTTCTTTATCAATCCAACAAGGATTACTAATTTACCGATAGGTAATATCGTTCAAGAAAAAGCAGGATATCCAGTCTATCTAATTGCTTTCTTGTCCCTTAACGCGTTAATGACTTTCTTAACTTATTTCACTGAAACTTCAATATACAAAGCAGTAATAAAAAGATCTAAGGGTTAGTTAGGTCTTAGTTATTGGATAGAGAGTTTTGTGCAATATAAGATAAGTGAGATTAGCTAATTACAATATAAATCTTTTTTATTACTCTTCCCTTCTTAACCGCCCGCCCCCGACGACGACTTTCTTCGACATAATACTGTAAGGCGAGATTACGCAAAACATGATTGATGGAGTTATACTAGTACAGTGGTTTCAAAACTAAAATACGATATAGATAATCAAAAAGGTTGGTTTAATACCAACCTTTATTTTTTAAACGCTAAATTTACTTTAGCAACTATTGCTTCATTCTAGATTAATCTGGGTCCCATTCACAGCCACACTTCTTACAAATGAAGACAGTGTGCATATGGACATCGTTTCCACGATGTTCTTTTATAATGCTCTTAGAGCCACATTTTGGACATGGTTCAGTTGTTTCGCTACAAAAGCCACCATTAACCAATTCTAATTGTTCGTCTGTTAGTTCAATTCCTTCTGCTTTGGCTAACACTAATAATTCTTCTTGGTTTTTACAGGCTTTTGCTTTAGCGATTTGTTCTTTGCTTAAACCTTTTAATAATTCATTTCTCATATTCAAAGTTCTCCTTTGTTAAAATGAGTCTATCACAAGCTTTGTCACAGAACTGCCACAAGAAAAAACCGAGTTTCTACACTCGGCTTTTATTTTATATCGATTAGGTTTTAAGGCAGTTAGTTTATTTGCTGGTATATTCTGTTTGGAACTCTTTACCACAATCATTACACTTGTATTTTTTTAAAACCTTGCCAGATTGTCTTAATTTAACATTAGTACTTCCGCAATATGGGCATGGCGGGCAATTATCTGTGTTAGAGCACGCTCCACCATTAACAGCTTCTAATTGTTCACTAGTGAGTTCTAAACCTTCTTGCTTAGCCAAAGCTAACAAGTCATCGTGGTTTTTACAGTCTTTTACTTTAGCGATTTGTTCTTCACTTAATCCTTTTAATAAATCTTTTTTCATAGATTTTCTTACTCTCTCCATCTAAACCCGCAACTTTTGCATTGGAATAAATTGCCTTTACCTTCCACTGCCTCAACTTTGTTGCTGCCACATTCTGGGCAATCAAATGGATTGAAAAAATCTCCAACATCTGAAATAACGCTACAAGCACCACCACCAGAGATAGCTTGTAATTGTTCATCGGTGAGTTCAATGCCTTCAGCTTTTGCTAGTGCTAATAGTTCTTCGTGGTTTTTACACGCTTTAACTTTTTTAATTTGTTCTTCAGTTAAACCTTTTAATAATTCTTGTTTCATGTTCAAAGTGCTCCTTGGTAAATTGTAGATTATCACAATGAGTGTCACAAATGTGCCACAAGAAAAGACCTCAATAGAGGCCTAATCTATGTTGGATAAGTGACTTTGGCCGACGACAACTGTCATTGTACAGTAGCTTTCATTCTATTTGATACAAAATGCTTCATTCTTATTATGTCGTGTATTTCGTCATTAGCGAATAAGAAAAAACCGAGATATTTCACTCGGTCTTGATTAAATATTTAGAGTATTAATGCGGGACGTAACTATCTGACCATTTGTGGCCACACTTTTCACAAGTGTACTCTTTGCCGTCTTTTTTAACATCGTTAGAGCCGCATTTTGGGCAATCAAATGGATTGATTTTATCACCAACATCTGAAACAACGCTACAGACACCTCCACCGCTAATGGTTTGCAATTGTTCATCGGTGAGTTCGATGCCTTCTTGTTTTGCTAATGTTAATAATTCTTCATGGTTTTTGCAGGCCTTAACTTTTGCAATTTGCTCTTTGGTTAAACCATTAAGTAATTCTTTTCTCATTATCAAAGTTCTCCTTTATTGAATTTATGTTATTACATCAATTGTCACAAATGTGCCACAAGAAAAGACCTCAATAGAGGCCTAATCTATGCTGGATAAGTCATTTTGTCCAATTTTGAATAAGTGACTTTGGCCGACGATACCGCTTATTTTCGATATAGCCCTACTATAGTTTCCACGTGTACCGATACAAAGTATGTATAGCCTTAAAATCGTGGAAACAACAAATGATATGCCTTTTTCACTACCCGAAACAAAGTATGACGAGCCTTTTTAAGTGATTAACACTATTTGCGGTAATACATCGCATCTTTATAAGAACCAATTTTGACAATTTTATCTTCTTTGGTTAATTTTGAGAGAACCATTTCAATCAATTGTTCGCTGATGTCCGGAAGTTGATCTTGAATAGATCTTTTAGAAATAGGAACAAAAGCATTTAACAGAAGTTTTTCTATTCTTTCTGTCTTTGATAACTTTTTATCAATTTGAGAGAAAACATTCTCGTCTAATTTTATATAGCACTCATACAGAATCTGAATCATGTACAACATGAAGGGTTCATATGTGTTTTTGCCATCCCCCCAATTGACAGATGATTCTTGAAGCGTTCGATAATACTCGCCCTTGTTCTCATTAATCATATTTTCTATTGAAATGAATCTTCCAATATCAAAACCACTTTTATAAAGCAGTAACAATGTTAATAGTCTAGACATTCTTCCATTCCCATCATCAAATGGGTGGACGCAAAGAAAGTCCAAGATAAAGCATGAGATCAACAATAACGGATTGATGTTTGGGTTATGATTTGCTTCATAAAACGCAATTAACATTTGATCAATTGACTCTTCAACATCTTTGGGTGCTGTAGGCACAAAGATAACGTTTTTTTTGCCGTTTCTAGTCTCGCTAATAAAGTTTGGTTCTTTTTTAAAATGGCCCCTATTTTCGCTCTCAGCGACATCTAATAATTGTTTGTGAAGCGATAAAATGCTCACTTTATCAAAAATGATATTTTCGTTGTATTTGTGAATGTCATTAAGAGCATTTCTATAACCAATGATCTCCTTTTCTGGGTGACTAAAAGCTTTATTATCACCAGCGGCTATTTCCTCAATACGTTTTTCTGTGGTGTGAATATTTTCAATAGCGTTGCTGCCTTTAATTGAATCTCTAATAGCTTTGTCTTTTAACTTTTTAAAAAGTCTTGGATTATCGTGTAAACGAACGCTTTCCTTGCCTTTTATATCGTAAATAATAGCTGTGAGATTTAATAATCTAGCTGGTACTTGATTTTCTAAAAATGAATAGTCGAATTTTCTCATTAATGATTGCTCTTTTCTGCTTAAATTATACCATATTTTAGGCAGTAAACAATCTTTTTTTAGGCAATATTTGGAGGTTTTAGTCTACTTTTCCATTTCAGATTGTCAGACAAAAAATAGATAACAGCATACTGCTCTCACCTATTCTTCTTGAAAATAATGATTTATTATATTTATATAATAAGTGATAGATTCTGTCAAAGTGCAGTAGCTTTCATTCTGTTTGATATAAAATGTTTCATTCATATTATGTCGCGGTTGGTTGTTCTTGCGAGCCGGCAAAACGATCTTTTCTTGCTGTGGCCAGAAGCTGTCGTCTTAGGCAGCGGTTATATTTTTTATAAATTGATTTGTTTAAAGCAAATTTCTTGTAAAATCATAGTAG
>JAGCDH010000003.1 GCA_017651165.1 Bacilli bacterium | reverse complement strand
TAATTGGTCGTTTTTGTTCATTTTTCAAAACCTCACTTCTAGTAATAATTTAGTAATTATATAGTTTTATATAGACTAAAGTCTATTTTAATCCTGGAATTTAATTCCTAACTCATCAAGTTGTGCTTGAGTGACGTTAGTTGGAGCGTTGGTCATTGGATCGACTGCCGCTAAGTTCTTTGGGAAGGCAATGACATCACGAATGTTGTCTGTGCCACCAAGAATCATTGCTAAACGGTCTAAGCCATAGGCCATACCGGCGTGTGGAGGTGTGCCATATTGTAAGGCATCCACGAAGTAGCCGAATCTTTCTTGAATCTCATCATCGGACAAACCGAGGATTTCAAAGATTTTTCTTTGGACATCTTGGTTATAAATACGGAGGGTGCCACCGCCAGCTTCATAACCATTGATAACGATATCGTAAGCGTAGCTTAAGACCTTGGTTGGATCTTCATCTAAGTACTTAAGATCTTCGTCTCTTGGACGGGTGAATGGATGGTGAGTGGCACTAATAGCACCAGTTTCCACATCTCTTTCAAACATTGGGAAGTCGATGACCCACAATAAGTCATAGGTGCCTTCTTTAATGAGACCGAGTTCTTTACCATATTTGAGACGTAAAGCACCTAATAAAGGTGTGACACGGTTATCATTACCCGCAGCAATGATTAAAAGGTCGTCATTACTTAAACCTAATTCAGCGTTTAAGGCCTTATTTTCGGCTTCTGAGAGGAATTTTACGAAGGAACCGGTAAGTTCATCGTTTTCCTTTTTAATGACCGTGATACCGCCTAAACCGAACTTTTTGGCTTCTAAAGCCAAATTGTCGATAACTTTACGGCTTGTAGTCGAGGCCACGCCTGGCACAACGATACATCTAATAGCTTCCGCTTTTTGATAAGCTTCAAAGCTCGAATTAGCGAAGATATCTTTGATATTATGGAGTTCGATACCAAATCTAGTATCAGGTTTATCACTACCAAAGCGTTCCATGGCTTCTTTATAGGTCATTTGTCTCAAAGGTAGTTTTACATCATAGCCAATTGTGTTCTTAAAAATGTCTTTAATGAGTTCTTCCATTAAGGAAAGGAATTGATTTTGATCTAAGAAAGATGTCTCAACGTCGATTTGAGTGAAATCTGGTTGACGGTCCGCTCTTAAGTCTTCATCTCTAAAGCAACGAGCGATTTGATAATATCTTTCAAAACCAGCCACCATCAAAAGTTGCTTAAACATTTGCGGGCTTTGTGGGAGCGCATAGAATTGTCCGTGATGGATGCGGGAAGGCACTAAATACTCCTTCGCGCCTTCAGGTGAGCTTGCGCAAAGCATTGGTGTTTCCACTTCTATGAAGTGGTGTCTATGCATAAAGCTATGGACAGTCATTTTAATGGTGTCTCTAATATCAAAATAATGCTGCATGCAAGGACGACGTAAGTCGAGATAACGATATTTTAAACGCGTATCTTCGAGAGCGTCAGTCTCGTCAGCGATAATTAACGGTGTTGTTTTGGCGGTATTGAGTAAAACGATTTCATCGGCGATGACTTCGATTTCGCCAGTTTTTAACTTAGGATTAGCGACGGCACGTTTCGCGACGGTGCCTTTGACTTGGATGACGTATTCGTTACGGACGTCTGGAACTTCTACACCATCGTTAACGACGACTTGGACGATACCAGAACGGTCTCTTAAGTCGATAAATAAGATGGCTCCTAAGTTTCTTCTTTTGCTAACCCAGCCTAGTAAGGTGACTTTGTCACCTAAATTACTCAGACTAAGGTCATTGTTGTAATGAGTTCTTTCCATAAATTACTCCTTATGATGACATGAGCAGTTACCATCGCAGCATTCATCGCCCATCTCTTCAGAAATGGCACACACAAGTTTGTCTAGAGGACAACTCTTTTGCTCTGTGGTTTTTAAGTTTTTGATAACTACTTCTTCTTTGTTAACTTCGTCTTCACCAATGATGATGGCAAACTGAGCGCCTTTTCTCTCAGCGCGTTTGAACATGTTAGCGAGCTTGACATCCTCGTAGCACATGTCAACACGATAGCCTGATAAGCGCAAATTAGCGCTCACGCTCATAGCTAAGGCTTTGGCCTTATCACCAATTGGCATGACGTATATTTCAATCGGATTATCTAATCCTTGTGGTAACAAACCATCGTCTTTAAGAACGCTATAAAGTCTTTCCACACCGAAGGAGAAACCAACACCTGCGGCATCTGGTCCGCCTAACTCTTTAACGAGTTTATCATAGTGACCGCCCGCACCAATGGCGCCATAATCATTACCGGTCTTTGAGACATAATGGAATTCAAAGACGGTTTCGGCATAGTAATCTAGACCTCTCACTAAAGTGTCGTCGACTTGATATGGGATATTTAAGTCGTCTAAGAGAGATAAAACGCGATTGAATCTATTTTTCGCAGCCTCGGATAAATAATCTTTCATCCTTGGTGCGCCTTTAACGATTTCTTGATCTTCTGGAACTTTGCAGTCGAGAATTCTTAATGGGTTTAATTCGTAGCGGCTATGGCAGTCTGGGCACATCTTATCTAAGTGCTTGGCAAAGTAAGCTTTTAAAGCTTCTTTATAAGCATTGCGTGATTCATCATCGCCTAAAGTATTGATGGCGATTTTGACGTTATCTAAGTTCAAAGAACTTAAGATTGTATACGCTAAAACGATGGCTTCAACATCCACTTCTGGAGAATTGTTGCCCACTGCTTCCACGCCGAATTGATTAAACTGACGATATCTACCTAATTGTGGTCTTTCATAACGGAAAACTGGACCACAGTAATAGGCCTTATATGGTAATTCATTTGTCGCTAATAATTTGTTTTGAATGATGAGACGCATGATCCCAGCGGTAAATTCTGGACGTAATGTAACGGAGCGTTCCGCTTTATCAAGAAATGTGTACATTTCTTTTCTAACGATATCACTACCTTCACCAACGCCTCTAACAAATAACTCGCTATACTCCATGACTGGAGGTCTCACTTCGTTATAAGCGAAGAGTTCACAAATTTGTTTGAGCAAGTTTTCAATATAGTTAAAAGCACTAGCTTCTTCCCCGATAACATCATGGGTTCCTTTAACATTATTAACTGCCATATTTCTCTCCTTAATGTATCACACGGTCAACACGATAGACACCAGTGATACCTCTGAGCAAGACACAGATATCATGCAGGCGTTTCGCGTCTGAGACCATGATTGTTGCGCTGATGGTGGCTGATAAGTTTTGCGTGTTACTGCGCGCATGTAAATTATTAACGCCCACCTTTGCGTTATTAAATACCGCCATCATATCCACTAATAAGTTGTTGCGATCGCTCGCTTCAATGACGATATCAACTGGGTAAGTGGCGAATTCAATATCGTCACGCCAATAGACATCTAAAAGTCTTTCCTTTTCATTGATGATATTCGGGCAATTTCTACGATGGACAGAAATACCTTTGCCTTTGGTAATATAGCCCACTATGCCATCACCAGGAATTGGTGTGCAACAGTTTGCTAAAGCAATAGCGATCTTACCAGCACCTTTACAGTAGACTGGGCAAGAATCAGACTTAGAATCTCTTCTTTTGACGGTATTCAAAACCAAATTAACTGGTTTTTTAATCTTTAAAAATTCAACGATGGAGTTAGCGGTTGGTTTTCTACCCGAAACACCAACGAACAAGGAATCGAGATCAGCAACATTGAAATAGTTCAATACTTTTTCAGTATCGAGCATCTTCATCATTTCCTCTTCTTCCACACCGCGTTCATGGAAAGCATCAATACAGCTTTGTTTGCCTCTTTGGATTCTTTCATCACGCATCAAAGATGCGTTCTTCTTAGCGATGAATTTCTTAATCGCTGATTTAGCAGAGTTAGAGGCAACAAAGTCTAACCAACCTTCGCTTGGGCCTACGGATGTACGAGAAGTTTTAATTTCAATCATGTCACCATTGGCCAAAACGGTGTTAAGCGGCACCATAATGCCATTGACTAACGCGCCAACACATTGGTCACCCACTTTGGTGTGAATTCTATAGGCAAAATCAACCGGTGTTGATCCGCTTGGAAGTTCGATAACTTTACCTTTTGGAGTAAAGACATAAATATGTGATTCGAAAATATCATGGTTGAGGTTGTCCATGTATTCACTGGCGTTATCATTTTCAGATTCACTGGACAAAGCCACAAAGTCTCTGAACCAGTGTAATTTATTTTCAATTTCTTTTTGTTCAGTTTGAGAGTTATAGCCACCTTCTTTATAAGCCCAGTGCGCGGCAATGCCGGTCTCTGCGATGGAATCCATTTCTTCTGTTCTGATTTGAACTTCATAGAAGTTCCCATCACCACCAACCACTGTGGTATGCAAAGATTGATACATATTGGTTTTTGGCATGGCGATGTAATCTTTAAAACGACCAGGCACTGGTTTATACATTTGGTGGATTAAACCAAGTATTTCATAGCATTGGATTTCAGTCTTAGTTATAATACGAAGGGCTAAGATGTCATAAATCTCTTCAAATGGATGGCCTTTAACGTACATCTTTCGATAAATCGAATTAATAGATTTAACACGAGAAGAGATTTCAAAAGGAATGTCCTTTTCGAATAAGGCATCAGCGATTCTCTTTTTTAGGCCATCGAGTGATTTTTGTAAAATCTTTGATTTCTTAGATAAGAGTCTTTTAATCTCTTGATACTTTTCTGGTTCAAGATAGGAAATACAGATGTCTTCCATCTCACTTTTGATAATATCAAGACCAAGTCTTTCGGCGATTGGGACGAAAACTTCCATTGACTCTTTAGCGATGGCTTGTTGCCTATCAGGGTTTAAAGCCCCTAAGGTACGTAAGTTATGTAATCTATCAGCGAGCTTGATGATGATGACACGGATATCTTTGGCCATGCCAATGAAAATCTTGCGGTGATCTTCCGCTTCAAACTCTTCGCTGGTAATTTTGGATAATTTTAATCTTTGAATCTTAGTTAAAGCGTCGACAATCTTACCAACTTCTTCGCCCCACTTTTTATTGATATCTTCAATGGACACGTCGGTGTCTTCTACGACATCGTGCAATAAACCCGCGATAATCGTATTAGGACCGCACTGTAAAGAAGCGAGAATAAAGGCGACTTCCACTAAGTGATGATAATATGGTTCACCTGAACGACGGAACTGACCATTATGCTTAAGCATAATAAAATCATATGCTTCTCTAATTCTTCTCCTATCTTCCTGAGAAGAGATATAAAGCATATAGACGTCTTCTACTTCTTGAAAAGTATGAAGACGATAACCACCATTGACAGGAGCTTTCTTATTTTCCATATCTTATATCTTAAGACATTTTCTTAATTTTCAAAAGAAAATAAAGATAGTTTATTAATAAATGTGATAAAAACTAGTCGTTATGGAATTGTAAAAGATATAGTTTGTAGTAGTAACCTTTTTGTCTCAAAAGTGACTGGTGAGTGCCTTTTTCTATGACTTCACCATGATTTAAAACAATGATCTGATCGGCTTTTTGTATTGTTGATAGTCTGTGGGCCACAACAAGCATTGTGCCAATACTCTTCATCTTTTCTAAGCTTTCTTGGATAAGCTTTTCTGTTTCAGTATCAATATTAGCGGTTGCCTCATCTAATATGAGGATTTGTGGTTTGTGTAAGACGGTTCGAGCAAAGGAAAGGAGTTGGCGTTGACCTTGTGAGAAGTTTTCGCCTCTTTCAATGACTTCTTCGTCTAATCCTTTTTCTAATTTATTTATAAACTTATCAGCATTGACATAGGAACAGACGTTATTAATCTCCTCATCACTGAACTCTTCATCGTGAAGCGTAATGTTGCTTCTCACTGTTCCAGTGAATAAGAAAACATCTTGGAGCATTTGCCCAACCGCTTTTCTCAAAGACTGAATCTCGATATCAGCGATATCAATATCATCGATGAGAATTTGTCCTTTTTGAATCTCGTAGTTTCTAACGATCAAAGACAAGATTGTGGTTTTGCCCGCTCCAGTTGCGCCCACAAATGCGACTGTTTGTTTTGGTTCAATCACAAAAGAGACATCTTTTAAAATCCAATCTTCTTTTTCATAAGCAAACCAAACATGACGGAATTCAATCTTACCGATGAAATTATCAATATGCACGGCATCAGGTTTATCTAAGACTTCAGGTTGTACGTCAAGAAGGTTAAATAATCTTTCGCTCGATGTCGCTGCTTTTTGGATGTGATTAAGCTGATCGGCGATGTTTTGAACTGGATTAAAGAATCTTGAGATATACATATAGAAGGCAACGATTTCACCCGCTCTTAAATCAAGTTTAATGCCAACGATAAAGGTCACTGCTAAAGCGGAATAATGTAAGAAGTTAATGAAAGGACGATATAAGGCAAATGCCATCAATGCTTGGAATTTTGTCTTTCTTAAAAGATTGTTCTTAACGTTAAATTCTTTTTCTTTACGTTCTTCTTGATTGAAGATTTGAATGACCTTCATACCAGAAAGGTCTTCGTTTAAAAGAGTGTTCAAATCAGAAGTGTATTGTCTCTCTTTGCGGAAGATTTTAGTAATGACTTTTCTAAAGATAAATGAGACAACGAAAACCACCACTACAAAACCTGTTAAGATGAGCGATAGTTTCCAAGACAAATAGAACATGATGCCATAGACACCGATAATTGTCAGGATATTACGCAGTAAAGTGACAACTACATTGGTAAATAAGTCACTCATTGCGGTCGTATAATTAGCCACTCTAGTGACCAAAGATCCGACTGGCATAATCGTGAATTGGTTTTGCGACATGTTCTCGATGTGCTCAAAAACTTCCATTCTTAATTTATAAACAATCCTTTGTCCGGCTTTTTGCAAAATCATACCTTCAAAGTAGATCATGATTTGTGAGACAAACGATAATGAGAAGTAGCCAATTGATAAACCGATGACATAGGAAAGAAGAACACTATTGTCTTTTAAAGTGTCTGCTAAAACGTTAGTAAAATTCCTGAAAAATAATGGCAAGATCACATCGAAACCAACATTGATTAAAATGAGTAGTAGCGCCAATGCAAATGATTTCCATTCTGGACCAATATAGCGCCACAAACGTTTAATCATGATGCGGGAAGGAATCTTTTTATCGCCAAAAAGCTTTTCATTGTCTTCTGACATTATTTGCTACCTCCTTCCACTTCTTCTTCTAACTCTTGTAGTTTAACCATCTTCTGATATGTTGATGACGTTTTCATGAGGTTTTCATGCGTATCAAAAGCTTCGACTTGACCATCGTTTAAAACAACGATTTTGTCTAAATGAACGATTGTGGAAATACGAGATGCGACAACAATGGTTGTTTTACCTTTTCTCGCATTGGCAATATTATGAAGAATGGTTTCCTCAGTTTTTGTATCAACCGCACTTACAGAATCGTCCAAAATCAGGATTGGAGCGTCTTTCACATAAGCACGCGCAATTGAGACTCTTTGTTTTTGCCCACCAGAAAGGGTTACACCTCTTTCTCCTGAGACTGTTTGATAACCGTTAGCGAAGCCTTCAATATCTTCGTCGATGCCAGCAAATGTAGCGCCCTCTTTGGCCTTTTCTAATGTGCCATCAGTTAATCCAAAGTTAATATTGTTCTCAATGGTATCAGAGAAAAGGAAGTTATCCTGTGGTACGTAGGCAATTTGGCTTCTTAAGCTAGCGATATCTAAAGTTGTAATATCTAAGCCATCAATGAACAAAGTATCTGGCTCAAGGTTATAAAGCATTAATAAAACGTTAACTAATGTGGTTTTACCACATCCAATCTTACCAACCACACCAATAGATTGACCGGCTTTGATCTCTAAATTGATATTTTTTAAAGAAGTCGCATCATAGTTTGGATAATTGAAGGAGAAATGGCGATAAGTGATATCGCCTTTAACATTTTCTAACTTAACAGCGTTTTCTGGTGATTTGACCACTATTTCTGTATCAAGGAAAGCGGTAATTCTTTTCAAAGAAGCTTTGCTTCTTGAACGCATTGAGACAATTTGGCCTAAGGCAATCATTGGCCAGATTAAAATATCAAGGTAACCAATAAACTCGGCAAGGTTACCGGCTTCCATCATTCTTCTTTCAGTGTCAGTAATCATTAAGACGAAATGACCACCAAAAGCCATCGCGAAGGTAAATATCAAAGCGATGATAATTTCAATAAAGACATCAAAGATGACTGACAAACGGGCAAACGAGACATTGACATCAGCGTTCTTTCTTGCCACTTTCGCAAAGGCGTGGATTTCTTTTGTCTCTTTCACAAACGCTTTAATGACGCGAATACCAGTGAAGTTCTCTTGTGCGAAGTCATATAACTTATCATAAGCGCTTTGTCTTTCACTCCAGCGCTTCATCATGAATCTTTCAGTCATCGCACCCCAAATAATCACAAGGATAAATGGGATGAAACAGATTAAAGACATCTTCCAATTCAATCGTACCATCTTAAAGATGGTAATGCCTGATAAGAACATCGAGTCAATGAGCATAATCGTGCCCCATGAGAAATATTCGGAAATTGTCTCAAGATCGTTAGTGAACCACGACATGATGCTACCGACTTTATTCTCGTGATAAAACTCACGAGGTAGAGCCTCGGCTTTTAAAAACATCTCGTGGCGGATATCAGATTCAATTCTAAAAGCGGCGTTAAATAAGGTGATGCGCCAGAGGAACCTACCAACGAACATTCCTGCGGTCACAAGCAGGACCATCAGGCCTAATTTAATAATCTCGTTTTTATCACTTCCAGGTGTATCTAAAATAGTCACGGCTTTGCCGAGGTATTCAGGAATATATAGTTGAATCCAGTCCACAGCAAGCAAAGCTAAAATGCCCAGAATGAACAGGATTGCGTATTTTTTATAGTATTTATTGATATACTTCCCGAGCAACATAAAACACCTTTATTGTTAAAGATAGTAGCACATTTTGTTTATAAAACAACAAAAACACTACTTTAATTAATAGTAAAGGATTATTTCACTGATTAACGCTCTTTGAGGGCCGACTTTAATCGTGATTTCAGTGGCATTAGCCCCACTGACGTCATAACGGCATTCACGTTTATTAACGGTTTGACTATCTTCGTTATAAATATAAGAAAGCTTGATATAGGATGAGTTATTAACTGCAACACCAACGTTTTCATCGTGTTCCACTTTATCGGTAAAACCGATAATTTCACCAGTGTAATATGGACAAGCATAAATTGAGACATATTTAATCACGCTAGTAAAGGAAAGGGTGAGATAACCATCGACATATGATGAATCAGTCCCAATGAATAAATCGGTATCTTTCTTGACCCCCACCCAAGAAGCATCACTCACTTCGTTAAAGAAATCTGGAACATCGCAGTTGACGATAGCGTTAATGTTTTCTTTAGCCATATTGGAGCCAGAATTCGCGCTATCAAAAGTGATGTGAGCAGCATTTGAGTCATTAGTGTTAAAGACATCACCAGGGAAATAAGTATATGAAGTAGCGTTTGCCTTTTTCGAAGTTGTGTTCTCAAAACCCGCACTATGTTGTTCGTTAGTGTAACCAAAAGTCACTTTGCTACATGAAGCAAAACAAACTATCAAAGGAACAAATAGCAAAAGTGATTTTTTCATAAAATCAGTATGACACATTTATTATTTGGTTTCATTAATTTCGTGAATCAAGAACTCGACATTGCTTTTGCCATAGTATGTTGATAGACGAAGTGTACCAATCATATCAATATATTGATATTGTGATAAATATTCTTTAGATAAATAAAAGCCAGTGAGACGAGAATTATTGCCAATACTCGTTAAAACATGTTGTCCATCTCTGGAATACATTAAGGAAGCCACTCTAATGCGCGGTAAAACGAAAAGAGGGGATGGCCAGCATTCACCAAATGGTGAAAATGAATTGATTAAGGCCAAATTTTCAAAATTAACTTCATTGATATATAAAGTGATCGCATTCTCTTCTTCTTTAGAAGATTTAAAGTCTTTAGCTAGATTAATGAAGCCTTCTTTAAATGCTTCAAGGTTTTCTTTCTTAACAGAACAACCGCCTGCCATAGCGTGACCACCAAAAGCTTCTAATAAGTGAGACAATTTAGCGAATGAATCAACAACGTTGAAACCTTCAGGTGAACGGCAGGAGCCTTTATAAATATCACCACTTTGATCAAGGGCGAAAATAATCGTTGGTTTATGATACTTTTTAACAAAATTATTAGCGATTAAACCGATGATACCTTCTTTTTGGGCAATAACTCCAATAATAGCAGGAGCGTTAGTATCGATTTCTTTACTGTTCTCCACCGCTTCTTTGGTTAGTTCTTTTCTTTCATCGTTAACGGCATTAATCCATTCGTTGTAGTTTAAAAGCAACTTTTCATCCTTGCTCACAAAGAATTCAACGGTTCTTGATAAATGGGTATCCTCGTCAATCAATCGTCCAATAGCGTTGATTTTTGGGGCAATTCTCATGCCAATGGTCATTTCATTAAATGGTTCTTTTTCTTTTAATAGGTCAATCGCTAAAACTGGATGATTTTCATATTCTTTAATAATCAGTCTTAATAAGTTACGGTTATAGGCCAAAAATGGCATCATATCAGAGACCAATGAAATTGACGCTAAAGTAGCAAGGTAATAATCGAAGTAACCAAGATAGCTTTTAGCGAACATAAACGTCACAAAACCCGCACTGGTGGCAATATCACCAAATTGAGATACTTCAGGATGTAAAATCGCATTAGCGTTAGGTAATGTTTCGCTTGGTTGATGATGATCAAAGACTAAGACATCTAAACCATGGTTTCTTGCGTAATCAATGCCTTCAAACGCGGTAATACCATTATCGACAGTAATGAGCAAATCAAAGCCATTATCAACGATTTCTTCTGCGCGTTTTAAGGTTAAGCCATAACCATCTGTATAGCGGTTAGGGATATGGTATGAGACAGAATAGTTAATCATCTGAAACATCTTCACTAAGATTGAGACAGACATGATGCCATCAGCGTCATAGTCACCATAGATAAATATCTTCTTATTTTGTCTCACTGCGTCTTTAACTATTTGGACGCATTGTTCCATCGAATTAAAGGTATGGCCTAAAGCAAAATTATCTTCATTAACGTCCATCGTTAAAAGACGATAATCATCTTCGTTAATTTGATAAAACTTTAGTAAACGCTTAAATAAACTTTCCATACTTTATAAAATAAAGGCCGCTAATTAAAGCAGCCTTAATAAACTAATCGTTGATGCCAATAAAGATTGCTTCTTCTGGTTCTGCAGACTTGTTGACGCGAACTTGACGCACTTTCTTTTTCTTCTTTTGCGGTCTGGCAATTTTCACACCAGAGAACAACTTGAAGAATAATTGTGCGCATGGGCCAAGGATTGTTAACGCAAGAGCGATGGCAATCGCAACACCTAAGATCACGAGTAAGAAGATCCAGGAAACCGCACTTGGCATAAAGCCGAAGAAGTTCACACCGAGGTATAAAGCCATAATGAAGGCAATGGTCATTGGTGTGGAGGAAAGCGCGACGGCTTTCTTCATGATTTCGTTTCTATTTTCAAGAGAATTGTCTCTTGTTCTATCTTCTAAAACCATTTCTCTTTCTTTATTGATATAAAGAATACCAATCGCCAAGCTGAATAAAGCGATAAATGGAAGAGCAACGCTAATATAGGATGTCACTGGTAAGAATCTTAAGAAGGAGAAGATACCAGCGCTGATACCAACGGTTAAGACGGTAATCACTAAGCTTGCTAAACCACGGGATAAGCGGTAACGGAGCAAGAGATAGAAAGCAGCAATCACTGTACCAATGGCACTCGCTAAGATTAAGGAAGTGACCTTTGGTTGGTCAGCACTTGTTCTGACGCTATTCTTAAGGGAGATTTCTGTTCCATCTTTGAAACCTAAGTTAGCAGATGATGTACTATTTAAGTTTTCAATCTTGAAGAATTCACTGACAGCGATTTCATCAGCAACGTTTTCATATTTGATCATTTCATTGCCGTTTAAAACGCGATCAAAGTCAAGACGATAGTAAGCATAATAGACAGTAGTCACACCACTCGCGGTCTTTTCGGTAATGGAGACATAGTTATTATCATTGATACGTTCAAGAGTGACGATGTCTTCTAACTTCTTATTGGAGAGTGAAGCTTTGCTTAACATTTCTTCAATTCTCTTGGTTGTTTGTGTGAGTTCGTAGTTGTCTTCAGTCGCAGAACTATATGTAATATAGACTTGCGCATTACCATTTGGATTGGTGGTGCCATAAACCGCACCTTTATTCACCGCACCAAAGGTAATCATACCAGCGATTGAAGCCACAAATAAGATTAAGGCAAGGAAGCCAATTGGTTTCTTTTTCTTGGTGTAATCTTTGTCCGCATTTGGACCAAAGTATTTTTGTTTTTCTTCTTCAAGAGCGTTTGGCACTTGATCTTTAGAAATATCGAATAAGTCATAACGACCGGCTAATTTTTGTTCATTTGTGACGAGCCACATTAAGCCACGTAAACCCGCAAGGTTGATGACTAAGGAGATTAAACCACCTAAAACTGCGGATAACGCAAACGCTTTCATGATCGCACCACCGAATAAATAGGCGGCCACGCCAATGGCGATTAAAACGACATGTAAGTCGATGGTTGGAAGTAAAGCACGTTTACCAGCTTCGGTATTGGCTTTCTTTAAAGAACGGCCACGGTAGCATTCTTCTTTAAATTTATTTAAGTAAATAATGCCGGATGTAATGCTGGTCATGGCTAAAGCAACGATACCGACGATCGCGGCGACGTTGAATTGAGCGCCAAAGACGGCAATGAACATTAAGCCAAAGAATGTACTAGCAACAGAAGCAGTAATAATGCTTAAGGCACCTAAACGATAGAAATAAACGAGGAGTAAGGAGACAACCACCACTGCGCATAATGTCGCAATGAATGTTCTGCTCCAAGCGATAGATTCTCTATCGTCACCAAGTTTCACGAGGTCTTCGACCCAAGCGTTAGAAGCTTTGGTGTCAAATAAATATGTCACGTAATAGCTTAATTCACCAGCGTTAAGCAAGTTAACGAAGTATTCCGCGCTACGATAGGCTTTTCTTAAGCCGTCCGCGGTCACGGTTTCGCCATCGCTATTGGTTGGATTAACGAAGGCTCTTAATGCGGTATGGTCTTTATCAGCAAAGCACTCATCGGAATCAAAAGTCATTAAAACCTTATCTTTAATGGTGCTATTATCTTTTTTATATTCGTCGTATGAATAGTATTCTGGAACGTAGTTATACCAAAGGTATAAATATGCTTTGGTTCCTTCCTCTTCTTCGTCGTGCTCTTCGCCTTCTTCATGATCGTGTTCTGGGACGACTTCACCTTTGCCATCTTTGACTAATTGTTGAGCGCCTTCATAGACGGCTTTGAACTTTTCGTTTTCAGAATCGATTGGAATAACAATGGCTGGATAACCATTAGTTCTTTCTAAATATGCCTTTTTATTTGGGTTTAAGAATTCTTCGGCATACGCTACGGTGTCTTCTGAGTTAGAGAGCGCTAAAGTAGCGTCAAATGTTAAATAACTCTTAATTAGTTCATATTGTTCTTCTTCAGTTTGGAAAGTAACTTTTAAAGTATCGAGTCCTTGTGTTTCAATTTTGTAGCGAGTAATATCAGCGGTTTGTAATCTATCTTCCATGATACCGGCAATTTCTTTCACCGCTTCGTCATTAGTGAATTCATAATCTTTATCGATGTTCTTATCATCGTCTTTGGCGTTGATACGGAAAACGTATTCACGACCAGAAGTGAATTCGATATTGGTATTATTACTTGTTTTTTTGACGACGGCGGCAAAGGAGACTCCCACCATGAGTAGCGAAGTAGCCGCTAAGATAATGTGTGACCATAATCTACGCATATTCTATCCTCCATGTTACGTGTACATGCATTCGCATAAAGCGACATCAATGAATAATATACCTTAATTACTTATGTAATTCAACACATTTATGTTGATAGTTTATAAATAAAAAGAACAAGACGCGTCTTGTTCAATTAAATCTCTATGAAAAACAAAATTGTTAAAACAATTTTTCTTGATGGACGATTTGAAGGTGCTTATAAGCCTTGTCTGTCGCCACTCTACCGCGGGCGGTACGATCAATCATCCCAATTTGAAGGAGATATGGCTCATAGACATCTTCTAAGTTATCGATTTCTTCACCAATCGCACTCGCTAAAGTGTCTAAACCAACTGGTCCACCTTTGAATCTTTCAATGACTGTTCTAAGGTAACGGATATCGACATCATCTAAACCGAGTTCATCCACTTTTAAAGCCTTTAAAGCTTGAAGAGCGTCGTTAACGGTGATGTGGTCCTTACCAGCATAGTTAGCAAAGTCACGAACTCTTCTAAATAAACGGTTCGCAATACGTGGTGTGCCACGTGAACGACGCGCGATTTCCAAGGCTGCAGCATCTTCGATTGTGGCGTTAAAAACTTTGGCGGTTCTTTTCACGATTTTGACGCATTCATCAACGTCATAAAAGTTCAGTTTTTCGGTTATACCGAAACGAGAACGTAATGGCGCGGAAAGATTACCCGCTCTAGTGGTTGCACCAATCAGGGTAAATGGCGGTAAATCAATTGTTAATGTACGAGCGGATGTATCGCGGTTAATAACGACGGAAAACTTAAAATCTTCCATCGCATTATAAAGCGTTTCTTCCACTATTCTTGGCAAACGATGAATCTCATCAATAAAGACGATATCACCACCATCTTTACTTAGATTAGAAAGGATGGCGCCTAAATCACCTGGCTTTTCCAAAGCAGGACCATTCACAAAGTGAATATTAGCGTGCATTTCATTAGCAATGATATAGGCTAATGTGGTTTTTCCTAAACCTGGAGGGCCATATAAAAGAATATGGTCAAGAGGTTCATCACGATGTAAAGCCGCCCCAATAAACACTTTGAGGTTGGCTTTTAAATCTTTTTGGCCGACATACTCATCCAGAGTTTGTGGGCGCAAAGATAACTCTTCTTGCGATTCGCTTAGATTACGATTAGCATCTAATAATCTGGACATACTTATTTCCTTAATTTAGCTAAAGCTAAACGCAAGACATCTTCTGGTTTAGCGTCTTTTTCATTAATGGTGGCTAACACCCTTTCAATAGCCGCACCTTTAAAGCCTAATTCTTTTAAAGCATCATAGACTTCGTCATAGACAGTTGGATCACCTT
This sequence comes from Bacilli bacterium, assembly GCA_017651165.1. Classification (GTDB taxonomy): domain Bacteria; phylum Bacillota_I; class Bacilli_A; order RFN20; family CAG-826; genus RUG14515. The sequence goes on along the minus strand of JAGCDH010000003.1, from coordinate 51,960 downwards.
TCGTACCAGTGAGTTCACCTTTAAGATCAAGGATGATTTGGCTCGCCGCTTTCGCTCCAATGCCTGGTAGCTTCTTTAAATAGACAACGTTGTTACTAGCAATCGCGTTCTTCACATCGTTTGGGGTGGTTGCGCTTAAAGCATTAATGACAGTTCTTGGGCCAAGGCCTTTAACTCTAATCAAAGCAAGAAATACATTCTTTTCATCTAAAGATGAAAATCCAACAAGGTATTGTTCATCTTCTCTGACCACATTATAGGTATAAAGAAATACTTCTTGGCCGATTTCATAATCGTTAACATGGCTCACTAAAACTTGATAGCCGACATCATGGACATCAATCACGACAGTATCGCCATCAGTGAGTAAAACTTTGCCTTTTAGTGAATAAATCATAAGTATTTCCTTTCTATAATTTTATAAATTATTGAATATTTTGTAACTATAAATGTATAAACAAGGTCAATTTCTTAACCTTCTTTTTTAATCTCTTTTGAACTCTTTTGCCATTGGGGTCACTATTCTTTTGTGGCCAGAAATCTTGTGGAGATGTTCAATGCGCTTTTTGCTTTCTTCTGGGATTTCTTTCCCTAAGAGATAAGCATCAAGTTCTTGATAAGTAATGCCCATTTCAGTTTCATCGGTTTGGCCTTCAAATAGACCAGCGGAAGGCACTCTTTCGGCGAGATGATCTCTCACGCCATAAATCTTGGCTGCTTCCACGACTTCACTTTTTAATAAGTGAGCGATTGGTAAAATGTCGCAAGCCCCATCCCCGTGTTTGGTGAAATAGCCAACGTATCTTTCATCAGCATTATCAGTGCCCACCACTAAACCACGTTCTTTTTGGGCAACAGCGTAAAGAATAGACATTCTCATACGGGCTTTTAAGTTACCTAAAGTTGATTTATCTAGTTCAATGCCTTTGTTTTTGAATTCCTTAACATAAGCATTAAATGCTTCGCTAGTGTCGATCACTTCATATGGTAGGTCTAAATCTTTAACTAAAGTTAAGCCATCCTCTGCATCCGCGGGAATGGAATTAATTGGGAGAATTAAACAATGTACTTTTTCTCTTCCTACTGCGCTTTTTAAAATAGCCGCGCATAAAGAAGAATCAACACCACCAGAAACACCAAGGATGTATTTATCACAGTGTGCTTTTTCTAGGTATTCTTTAAGAAACTGTTCGATTTCTTTTAAATAGCTTTTTAAGTCCATATTACCTCACGTATTCAAATTCAAAATCATCAAGGATGACAGTGTCGCCATCTTCCGCGCCCATGTTCTCGAGAACATCATCAATGCGGAGTGAACGAATCTTACTCATCAATAACATCATACCTTCATCAGTGGAGATGTTGGTCATTTTATAGAACTTGAGCATCTTTTCACCACCGATATTCCACACATGTTGTTTAATTCTTTCCACGGTGAAGAATGGCTCTTCTTCCTCAAGGGTATATGTCTTATGATCAAGTTCTTCTTTTTCTTCATCAAATAATGGGAAGGCTGGTGTTTCTTTAAGAAGAGCGCTGCATTTATAAAGTAAAGTATCAATACCTTCTTCAGTAATCGCGGAAATCGGAATAATCTCCTGTTTAATCTTTTTCTTTAAAGCTTTGAGACGTTCTTCAGCGCCTTCTTCATCCATCTTTGAGGCCACGATTATTTGTGGTCTTTTTTCTAATGCAAAGCAATAGGCTTCTAATTCATTATTAATAATCTTGTAATCTTCATATGGGTCACGACCAGTATTAGAGAGGTCGATGACATGAACAATGAGACGACAACGTTCAATATGTCTCAAGAATTGTAAACCCAAACCCTTACCTTGATGGGCACCTTCAATGAGTCCTGGTAAGTCCGCCATCACAAAGGATGAACCATCTTTAACAGAAACGACACCAAGATTTGGCACGATTGTGGTAAATGGATAATCGGCGATTTCTGGACGAGCGGCACTTACAACACTTAAAAGTGTTGATTTACCAACGCTTGGGAAGCCAACTAAACCGACATCCGCTAAAAGCTTGAGTTCAAGAATTAATCTTTTTCTTTCGCCTGGTTCACCGTTTTCCGCAATCTTTGGAACGCGATTTGTGGAACTCTTGAAGCAGGAATTACCACGACCACCACGACCACCTTTTGCGACTCTAATCATCTTACCTTCTTCGTTAAGGTCACCTAAAAACACATGATCTTTTTCTTCAAAGATGACTGTGCCAATTGGAACATCAACGATGACGTCTTCGGCGTATTTGCCGTATTGGTTCTTAATACCACCTTTTTCACCATCGTTAGCGATAAAGGTTTTGCTATGTCTAAAATTGAAGAGTGTGTTGATAGCTTTGTTGGCTCTAAAATAAACGGAGCCACCACGACCACCATTACCACCAGCAGGACCACCTTTTGGTACGTATTTTTCACGTAAAAAGGCAATGGCGCCATCGCCACCTTTTCCACTTCTGACTTCAATAACGGCACGATCGATAAACATACTATTACTCTTCTTTGTTTCTATTATATAGAATTGCATACAAAAAGACCACAAAATAATGTGGTCTTAATGTCTTTTTTTCAATTATTCTTGTGGAACAACTTTCACAACTGTTCTGTCTTTGCCAGAGCGTTCGTATTTCACGACACCATTGCAAGTTGCAAAGATTGTGTCATCTTTACCTTTCTTGGTGTTAACACCAGGATAGATTCTTGTTCCTCTTTGACGGTAGATAATGCTACCAGCATGGCACCATTGTCCATCAGCGACTTTTGCGCCAAGTCTACGACCAGCAGAATCACGTCCGTTTTTTGTGGAACCGACACCTTTTTTACTAGCAAAGAGTTGGAGATTTAATTTAAATAACATCTTATTTTCCTCTTTTCTACCGAATTATTTATCGGTTTTGATTTCGACGAATTCTGGATTTGATTCCTGTATTGTGTTTAACCCACAAATAATGGTTTCAATTACAGCTTCGTCATGGGCATCTAATGGAGCGTTACCTTTGAAGTAGGCATGTCCTTCATCAAGTTTGATTTCATAGTTCTTAAGATTTACTAAGTTATTGAATCCGCCTGTGATGACCGCACTCACTGCAGCGCAGATGAGATCTTGACCATAAGGTGCGGAATTCGCATGACCAGTAACTTCTAAGAAGTTAACTTGATTATTAGATGCGTGGCCAATTTTGACTTTAATCATGATTAGCCATTGATGCTTTCAACTACTAAGCAAGTATAAGGTTGACGATGACCAATGGTCTTGTGTTCGTTAGCTTTTGCTTTGTACTTGAAGACGCGGATTTTTTTGCCTTTTCCTTGTTTCTCGACTTTAGCAGTAACTTTTGCACCACTGATATATGGGGTGCCAACTTTCACAGCTTTGTCTCCTAATAAGAGAACTTTGTCGAGGGTGATTGTTGAACCGACTTCGGCATCGAGTTTTTCGACGTAAATCTTTGAGCCAACTTCAACGCGGACTTGTTTTCCACCAGTTTCAATAATTGCGTACATAATGTCCCTCCTTTTTTCTTCACTAAGTACTCGCTATGAAGGCACTTTAATAAGTTTATTAACCTTTTCTATGCGGTTGTAGCTAGTGAGGCGACAACGCATGTAATATAACATAAGTTATAATATGCTTCAACAACAAATTGCAGAAATTTTCAGATTTGTTTTGAATCTATCTCCAAATATGGTATAAATGTGTTAGTCAGTGATTGACCGCTGGAAACGGTGGAATCGTAGCTGACTTTTTTATTTGACAAAAAGTGAACGTTTTGAAATAATAGTTTTGCCAGCAGAAGCCGACCCGAAAGGGTGGGAGCTCGCGCTGGCTAAGATAGCCAGTTGATATAGCGGTCTTAATTGATGCGCTTCGAGCTGGCTTTTTTTATACTTTTCGATATTTCTTCAGTCTTTTAACTATACGTTTGTCGTTGATATGAAAGTTCCACTTCAAGATTCTTTCGTCAAATGATTTAATACTGTCACAATAGGCAATTGGTATTAAATATGAATCATTTTTATTATTCGGATTCGGGTTACAAAATAACTTAACATTCTTTTTTATTCTTTTATGTTCTTTTCTGGTTGGCTTTGAAGTAAGAACAAAGTTCATTCTCCTTTCACCATTGTCTTTAAAAAGATAAGAATAGTGCTTTCTTTTTCGGTTGTATCTAAATTCGCTTCTTGCCATATAAGTACCTATGCCATTTGATGGCAAATCTGAGCGTGCAGAAAAGAGTAATATCCTTTTCTAGAAATGATGATGTGATCAAGTAGTTTAGCGTTGATGTGTCTGGCTTTTTCTTCAATTCTTTTGGTAAAAGTGATGTCCGCTTCGCTAGGTAAAAACGAATCGTTTGGGTGGTTATGAATGAGATAAAAGTAATATCCGTTATGGATCATTAATAACCGCAAAATATCGCGAGGATTAATTGGGATATTATTCTCGTCTCCACAGTATAAAACTTTCTCAGTTATGATTTGTTTATTCTTATTAAGAATAACGATGATGAGTTGTTCCTGGGTTAAACCGACGAGGCGTAAAGCATAACGCTGGTAAAGAGATTCACTGGTGATGACTTGGTTTTCTTCTTTAGAATAGAACTGTCTTTCCTTAATACGCTTAGCGATTTCTGAGACCGCTAATAACTTAAAAGCTTTTGCTTCTTTTAAACCTTTAAAGCCACAGAAATATGGTAAAGGTTTATTGATGATGCCCGATAAGGAACGACAATCCGTTAATATGTCACGCGCAATATCTAAAGTGGAATGACCAACTGTCCCACTATTGATGATAAGGGCTAATAGCTCTTCATCTTTCAATGACTCAATACCAAAGCGTTCTGCTTTCTCCCTCGGTTTTTCGATGATGGGTAAATCTTGAATCTTACTCATTAGGCCCAAGAAAACTTCCAGCCACCAGGAACAGTTACTCCGCCTTTACCAGAGCGGAATAAACGATAGACCACTACCGCCATGATGGCGACAGTTAAGATGGCCATCACAGCGGTGACGGTAATCGCTTCACCGACATAATGGTTTTTCATTTCTTCTGGGTTCATTAATTGGTATTTCATAAAAAGATCCTCCTACTTAACCAATAGAAGGACTTTTTGAAATTTGTCCAAAAAATTTTAAATATTTTGCATTTTCTTTTCTAAAACTTCTAGATTTTCGCGGTGTTTTTGGAGTTTTTCTCTCTCAAGAGAAACCTTTTCCGCTGGAGCTTTAGAAATAAAATTTGGATTATTGAGCATATTTTCACAACGTTTGATCTCGTTGCGCAAGTTTTCTGCCTCTTTAGTGAGTTTAGCTAAGAGTTCATCTTTGCCCGCTTCATTAACGATATAGAGTTCCGCTTCGTTATAAATGTGGCTTTCACCTTTGGCGTCTTTATTATCGTTAATGAGTTTAACTTCTGAGAAAGAGAAACGCTTGAGATAACTCATAAAGTCATCAAACATTTCTTTCTTAAGAAGGAGAGATAATTCTAGATTCGCATTAGGTGCGAGTTTGTTCTCAATCTTATAATTACGGACATCCTTAATGAGATTGAACAATAATTCAACTTGATAATCATTAGCGGTATTCACTAAGCCCTTATCGTATTTTGGATAACTTTCAAGCATGATAGAATCCAAATGATTTGGTAAAGAACAATAAAGTTCTTCCGCGATGAATGGAGTATATGGATAAATGAGAAGAATCACATTCTTGAGACAAGTTAATAAGACTTGTTTGGTGATGTTCTTTTTTGTCTCATCATCACTATTTAAGGCGACTTTACTCATCTCTAAGTATTGGGAGCAGAAGTCATCATAAACGAAGTTATATAAGTGGTTACTCGCCGCGTTAAAATCATACTTATCCATGTTCATAGTGACATTCTTAATTGTCTCTTCTAAACGATTGATAATCCATTGATCTAACGCAGATAAATTAGATTTATCTAATTTTGCTTCTTTATAATCGTCTCCCAAGATTGATAAAACGTATCTTGCGGAGTTCCAAATCTTGTTGAGATAATTGGAAGCCGCTTGGACTTTTTCGTCGATATAACGCATGTCTTGTCCAGGAGTACTGTTTGTGGTTAAGAAGTAACGTAAAGCGTCCGCGCCATATTGGTCGATGACTTGCATTGGGTCAACGCCATTGCCTAATGTCTTAGACATTTTGCGGCCTAGTTCGTCTCTGACAAGACCGTGTATCACTACTTCTTTAAATGGTCTCACCTTATTCATCTCTAAACTTTGGAAGATCATACGGGAAACCCAGAAAAAGATGATGTCATAACCAGTGACTAAAACATCGGTTGGGAAATATCTTTCCAAATCAGCGGTTTTATTTGGCCAACCTAATGTGGAGAATGGCCAAAGGGCACTAGAGAACCAAGTGTCTAAAACGTCACTTTCTTGGGTCCAGTTTTCCATATCTTCTGGTGGATCCATTAAGACCTTAACTTCACCAGTATGCTTATTATAATAAGCAGGGATACGGTGACCCCACCATAACTGACGAGAAACACACCAGTCTTCAGCGTTTTCCATCCATTGAATTAAGACTTTTTCAAATCTCTCTGGAATGAACGAAACTTTGGCGTCTTTCTTCTTTTGATTAGCTAATGTTTGATCGGCGAGAGGTCTCATCTTCACAAACCATTGTTTGGAAAGCATTGGTTCCACGACTGTATGGCTTCTTTCACTATGACCAACAGAGTGAATGATGCTTTCTTGTTTAACAAAGTTTCCTTCTTCTTTAATTTTATTTAATAAGGCTTCGCGACACGCGAAACGGTCCATACCTTGATAAGAACCACACTTTTCATTCATCGTGGCGTCTTTATTAAAGATAATTGGCATCTCAAGGTTATATTTCTTGCCAATGACAAAGTCATTAGGGTCATGCGCTGGTGTACATTTCATCGCACCAGTACCGAATTCAATATCCACGTATTCATCAGGAATGATTGGTAACTCTTCGTGGTTAGCGGGATTTATAACCTTCATTCCATGGTATTTTGTATATCTCTTATCTTTTGGATTGACACAGACACAGACATCGCCAAACATTGTTTCTGGACGGGTTGTGGCCACGGTTAAGTATTCATTTGTGCCCACGATTGGGTACTTAAAGTAATACATAAAGCCAGGGTCATCTTGGTGAATGACTTCAACGTTAGATAACGCAGTCATTTGCACTGGGTCCCAGTTAATAATTCTTTCACCTTGGTAGATTAAGCCCTTGTTATAAAGTTCAACGAATACAGTTCTAACCGCGTAGTTAAGGCCTTCATCAAGGGTGAATCTTTCTTTGTTATAATCTAACGCTAAACCCATTTGCGCCCATTGTTGATGGATGGTGTTTGCGTATTCGTCTTTCCAGCTCCAAGCCCACTTCAAAAACTCTTCACGTGTGATTTTTGTCACGTCTACACCGTTATTTCTTAGCTTTTCCATGACTTTGGCTTGGGTTGCAATACCAGCGTGATCCATGCCTGGAAGCCATAAAACATCAAAGCCTTGCATCTTTTTATAGCGGGCAATAATGTCTTGAATTGTGGTATCCCAAGCGTGACCGATATGGAGTTTACCAGTAACGTTTGGCGGTGGGATTACAATGCTAAATGGATCTTTACTTTTATCGCCACTAGCAAAGTAGCCTTTCTTCTTCCAATTCTCATATTTTCCTTGTTCAACAGCATGATGATCATATCTTTTATCTAACATAATCTTGCCTCCAAAAAATAAAAACGCCCATCTAAGGACGCTTTCGCGTGGTACCACCTTAGTTCACGAGCTTTTGCCCATGCACTTCATTAACCTATTATCGCTAGGTAACTATTCCTCCAAAGCGACCTTCATCCTCTTTCACTGTCAAGCTTCCACCATCCTCGACTCTCTATGAGCGACTAGAAGGATTACTCCTCTTCTTCACCGGACTATTTTATTCTACTAAACTAAATGCTTTTTTCAATCCCTTTTTTCAAAAGGTTTAAGCCGTCATTGTTCAGGGAAGAGGTATAAAAGATTTGTTCTTTATTAAACCCTTCACTTGCTAAGCGTTTATTTAACGCCGCTTTTTCTTTTTGATTAACCTTATCGTATTTCGTGATGACGATAAAATAACTCACATTGCTTTCTTTCACAAAGTTGATAATCTCTTGATCGTCTTCAGATAATTCTCTTCTTGCATCTAACAAGATTAAAACAAGTTTTAATTCATTGTTATTATCAAAATAAGATTCCATCATAGAAGCGAACAAGCGATCTAAATCTAATCCCCCTTTAGCATAGCCATATCCAGGAGCGTCAACGATATAGAAAGCATTATCAATATCATAGTAATTTAATAACCTGGTATGGCCGGGTTTAGAGGAAGTAAAGGCCATCTTCTTTTTATTACATAAAGCGTTAATTAAAGATGACTTACCAACGTTGGATTTGCCAACGATTAAAACCTCAGATTTTGTCACCTGAGGTTTTTCTTTTCTTGTTGGGCAAGATTTGACAAATGTGACGTTATTAAAGTTAATCATGTTATTTTACAAAACAGAACTTTACAGCGTCTTCGACGCTTGTCATATATTCAATTTTCAAAGAGTCTTTCACTTCTTGTGGAAGTTCTTCGACATCTTTTCTATTTTCCTTTGGAACGATAATCGCCTTAATGCCACAGCGGAGAGCGGCTAAAGATTTCTCTCTGAGGCCACCGATTGGTAAGGCTTGTCCACGAAGGGTAACTTCGCCAGTCATCGCGACATCTGGTGACACTGGTTTCTTGCTTAAGCAAGAAATAATCGCACAAGTCATCGCTACACCCGCACTTGGGCCATCTTTTGGCACAGCGCCTTCTGGGACGTGAATATGGATATCACTATTAGCGAATAAGTCTGGATCAATACCAAATGTTTCCGCGTTGCTCTTCACATAGCTTAAAGCGATATTCGCGCTTTCTTTCATAACATCACCAAGGTGACCAGTTAAGATAAGCGCACCTTTACCTTTGAAGTAATTGACTTCGATTGGAAGGATATCACCACCATATTCGGTATAGGCTAAGCCAGTGACAACACCCACTTGTGGTTCTTTTTCCTTGTGGGAATCTTCAAAGATTGGGACACCTAAGAATTCTTTGACTTTTTCTTCGTTAATCACTGTTGGGCCCATCTTTGGATCTTTAACAAAGTTAACAGCGACTTTTCTTAAGCAAGAAGCAATCTTTCTTTCAAGTTCACGGACACCCGCTTCACGAGTGTAGGAGCGGATGATTAATCTAATCGCATCATCTTCAAATGAAACTTGATCATCTTTCAAACCGTTAAGAGCGATTTGCTTTCTAATTAAATGTTCTTTAACGATGTGCATCTTTTCAATCTCGGTATAAGAAGAGAGTTGGATTAACTCCAAACGATCTCTTAATGGACCAGGAATGTTTTCTAAGTAGTTCGCGGTGCAGATGAACAAGACATCGCTTAAATCATATGGTTCTTCAACGTAGTTATCGTTGAATTGAATGTTTTGTTCTGGATCGAGCACTTCTAAAAGGGCTGACGCTGGGTCACCTTTATAGGATGAGGCTAACTTATCGACTTCGTCGAGAAGGAAGACTGGGTTAGTGACGCCCGCTTTACGCATACCTTGGATGATACGACCAGGTAAAGAGCCCACATATGTACGTCTATGACCACGGATTTCCGCTTCATCAGAAATACCACCTAAAGAAGCCTTGAAGAACTTACGTCCTAACGCTCTTGCGATAGATTTACCTAATGAAGTCTTACCTGTTCCAGGTGGGCCATAGAAACAAAGGATTGGGGATTTTAAGTTACCAGTTAATTTCTTAATAGCTAAGTATTCAATGATACGTTTCTTTGGAATCTCTAAGCCATAATGGTCTTCATCTAAGATTTGTTCGACGTGATTAAGGTCTTCATCGTCTTCGGTCTTTTCCCACCATGGGATGGAGAGTAAAACGTCTAAATAGCTTTGGATTAAAGCGGCCTCTAAAGAACCTTGAGGCATCATCTCGAACTTATTAAGTTCGCTTTTAACTTTTTTCTTGATGTTTTCTGGATATGGATTTTTCTCAATCTTCTCCAAAATTGTCTCAGGTGAATTGTTATCATCAGTATTTTCACCAAGTTCCTTTTTAATCGCTTTTAATTTCTCTCTAAGGAAATACTCCTTCTGTTGTTTTTCCGAGGACTCACGGACCGAATTAGCGATGTTTTCTTCGATTTGGGCTTTGGTTTGTTCCCCAGAAAGAAGTAAAACAATCTTTTCCATTAAGGAATTGACGTTATCGCATTCTAAAATGGCTTCCTTTTCTTCGGTGGAACCTTGGAGGTTAGCCGCTAATAAGTAGCATAAACTAGCGGCGTCTTTGGTCTTATTGACCATATTGAGAGTGGACTTATTTAGTAACGATAAGACGTTAGGGAGATTGTTAAGTTTTTCAACAATCGCTCTAATAATGGAGTCGTTTTCGATTTCACTCACTTCTGGAACTTTATTGACTGTGCCTTCTGCGACATAGTAGTTATTATCTTTATCGTAAGAGAGTTTATCGATATGTACTCTTTCAACGACATCAACACGAACGCGTACTAAATCACCCTTTTCGATGATGGAAACAATACGGCACAAAGTGCCATATTGATAGATGGAATTTTGTTCAATCTTTTCATCGTTTGGGTTCTTTTGGCACGCCACAAAGATAAGCGAGTCCGCTTGCGCGTGTGCTGCTCTAATGGCGTTGATGGAAAATTCTCTTCCCGCTTCAATTGGTTGAATTGTGGAAGGGAAAAGCACAAAACTTCGTGTAGGAAGTAATGGCAATGTTAAGGTTTGGGGTCCTTCACTCATAAGTTTGACCTCCTAAATTTTTAATTACTTATTGTTGTTATAGAGGAAATCCTCGATACTTCTCATTAACAAATTGTTACGGAATTGACCGAGTTGTTGACCTAAAGCGGATTTGATTTGATCGATGGTCATATTGTATTGTTCCGCCATCTTAGCGAGTTCAAATTCAAATTCTTCATCGGTTAAGGTGATGTTTTCTTTGCTTCTCACATTATCCATGACTAAGAAGGATTCTAAGCCTTTTTGGGCTTCGCCTCTTAATTGTTCTGTCAGAGCTTCATCACTCATCTTGGTGAGTTCTTTATATTGTTCAAGATTGATACCGGATTGTTGTAATCTGCTATCTAAATCTTTTTTACGTCCTTCGATTTCTTCATTGATGAGTTCTTCAGCGATTTCGAATTTGCTATCTTTTCTGATTTCATCGATAACTTTATCGAGATATTCACGCTTTAAGGCGTTTTCTTTTTGCTTTTTGAGAGCTTCTTTGCGGTTGTTCTTTAATTCTTCTATGTTAGTGACATCTTTGATGTTGAGATCTTTGATGAATTCTTCGTTTAATTCAGGTAAAATCTTTTGTTTAACTTCGTTAACTTTGACGTGGAAGACAGCTTCTTTACCAGCGAGTTCAACGGCGACATAATCTTTAGGGAAGGTGACTTTAACATCCACTTCGATACCAGCAGAACTACCGACTAATTGATCTTCAAAATTTTCGATGAAGGTATGGGAGCCTAATTCTAATTCGTGGTTTTCGGCTTTGCCACCTTCAAAGGCTTCACCATCAATGCTGCCTTCAAAATCGATGACAACGATATCACCGAGTTCGGCTTGGCCATCTTTTGGGGCAATGGTAGCGTATTGCTTACGGAGAGCGTTAATGGATTCTTCAACATCCTTTTCACTCACTGTGGCTTTCTTTTTGCCGACTTCGAGGTCTTTGTATTTACCGAGTTCGACTTCTGGAGCAGTGACTAAAGTCACTTTCACTTCTAATTCATCTTCGCTTAACTTGGTAATATCAAAAGATGGTCTGGCGACTGGTTGAATCTTTTCTTCTTTTAAAATTTCTTGATAAACGGGATCTAAAACATTGTTGATCGCTTCGTTAAACACTTTCATTTGATCAACGCGACCTTTGACCATATTGATTGGGGCTTTACCTTTACGGAAGCCAGGAACGGTGACGTTGGCGGCAAGCTTATTGAAAGCTTTGTCTTGGGCCTTTTTCCAAAGGTCTTTATCAACGTTGACCAATACTTCAGTATGGCAATGTTCTAATTTAGTAACTTTTCTTTCCATGTTGTGATTTATGTCCTTTCAAATTACGTGCGTGAATAAATATATCATGTGTACACGAAAAAAGACAAGAAAAATGCCTAAATAAACATGAAGTTGTACAAATGAGGATTAGAAGTTTTTCAAATCTTCATTAATAGTATTAATTGTTTCACTAATCTTAGGATAATCTAAACCTTTAGATTCGCATACTTGTTTTAAATCGTCAGTGTTAACTTGTAATAGCCTCTTCGCTAAAAAGCCAAAGACAACGAGGACTTCATCAGCGGTCATATCAATATGACGCGGATAATTATATAAAAGATAAGAAGAGATAATTTGCATAGCGTTTAACGCGATGCTTGGATCATGATACATGCTTTGAAAAGCATATGATAAATCTTCAAGGTTCTTAAAGCCTTTAACTAGGAATGGTTCTTCTAAAGAAGATGGGACGACTTTGATCAACTGATCATGATATAAAAAGTCAATCTCCTTATCGTATTTTTCATTGACTAAAAGAAGTAAGGCGAATGTTCTAACCACTTGTTTCGGGTAAGAGCGCATAATCTTGAAGAGGGCTAAAAGGTAATTATCTAGTTTCTGATTCTTTAATGAATCAAGCGCAGCGAGAACTTCGTCGTCATTTTTGCTCATTAGTTTAGCGAGTATTTCATCTTCACTCAAAGAGTGTTTTTTATAAGCATTCTTTTCTTCCTTACGGATATAATCCTTCATAGCCTTGAGTATTTCTTCGACTTCCTGGCTCTCATAAGGCAATTCTTCATAATAACTGAGTTGAATATAGGCCTCATCAAACATCTCAAGAAGGCAAAGAATTTCGATGTGGATTTTCACCAACAAAGAGAGTCTGGATTGGAGAACACCACGATGATCATTAATGACATTTAAAGCTTCTTTGCTTTGACCTACCGCAAGAAGGGCGCTGATGCGATAGAATAACGAAAGAGAGTCATTGCTGCTTTCGGTCAGTTTGATGACTAAATCGTATTGCTTTCTGTCCATCAAAGTCTTTAATGAATCCATATTTATAAAAGTGTGATATTAGTAGTTAACTAGTAGAACTAATTTAATTACACTATTTTCCTTTCTTGATTTTTTCCCAATATTCTTTAAGGGATTGCTCATATTTATTCTCCTGATATTGGTAGTATCTTCTCTTCTTCACATCGTCAGGTAAATATTGTTGTTTGACATAGTGATTTGGATAGTCATGTGGATATAAATAATGCTGTCCTTTAACCTTCGCATCCGCTCCATCAAAGTGGGTGTTTTGTAATTGCCTTGGGGTATTCAAGCCCTTGCCTATTTCCACATCTTGCATCGCATCATTTATCGCTAAATACGCAGCGTTGCTCTTAGGCGCAGTCGCGATTAGAATTGTCGCATTTGCGAGTGGTAAGCGCGCCTCAGGTAAACCGAGTTGGAGCGCACTATCAACGCATGCTTTCACGATAGGTATGATTTGTGGGTACGCAAGGCCTACGTCTTCAGATGCAGAACATAAGAGCCTACGCGATGCGGCGATTATGTCGCCACCCTCTAATAATTTGGCCAAATAGAAGATTGCGGCATCTGGATCACTGCCTCTTAATGATTTCATGAAGGCGCTTAATGTATCAAAGTGTTTGTCTTCACTGCGATCATAGGCAATATGCGCTTTATCAATAAAAGCGGAAACTAGGTCACTATCAATGACCTTATTCTTTTTCAAAGAATTGTTTAAGAAATCGAGATTGTTGAGCGCTTTACGCATATCACCATTGCTGGCCGTTGCTAATTGTTCTAATGCATCATCTTTGATTTCAATGTCTAAATATTTAGTGGCTTTTAATAAGCCCTCTTTAATATCGTCGATTTGTAACGCTTTGAATTCAAATACAGTACAACGCGATAAAAGCGCTGGATAAATATAAAAATATGGGTTCTCTGTTGTAGAAGCAATTAAGGTAATATCACCTGATTCCACAAACTCTAAAAGAGATTGTTGCTGTTTCTTGTTTAAGTATTGGATTTCATCCAAATATAACAATATACCCTTGGTATTTAATAAACTATCAACTTCTTTGATGACACTTTTGATATCATCTGTGGAACAACTTGTGCCGTTTAATTTATATAACGAAAGATTGGAATTCTTAGCGATGATATTGGCCACTGTAGTTTTGCCCACTCCAGGAGGACCATAAAAGATCATGTTATTGACCTTGCCAGAATCTAAACTAGAACGAAAAACAGAACCTTCTTTTAAAAGATGGCTTTGTCCAACCATATCGTCTAAAGATTGAGGACGCAAGAGGTCCGCTAATGGTTTTTGCATATATTAATGATAGCTTTTTTATTTTATAAAAGGAAGAAGTTATCTTAGGATTGCTTATCTAAAATTACAAAACCAACAGCGGTTGATAAAACAACCGTGGTAATGATTTCAAAGATGAAATTCCAACCAATAACACCGAAGATGAGGAAGGCTCCCATATTTGGGAATGTCTCACCAACACCACTTTCTAAGAATGGTCTAAAGAAAATGAGACAGAATATCACGAATATTGTTGTGTTAATAACAGGAACTAAGAAGCTAGATAATAATAAACCCACAAGTTTATGTTTCTTTTTAAGAGCGTTAAAGATGAAGCCTACAACTAGACCGGCCACTGTGCATTTGAGGAGGCACGCTAGAACGGTTCCAACAGGACTAATTGGCATAAATATTGCCAAAGTCGATGGCGAAAATAGCGCCATAACACCGTTAAAGAAACCAACAATCGCGCCGGAAAGCGGTCCGCACATCGCTGCCGCTAAAACAATTGTTATCAAAGATAAATTGATATTTACTGGTCCAAATTGTAAATAATTACCAATGACTTGGAAGATGATCTCAAGAGCGAGGAATAGGCCAGTAATGACAATTTGTCTAGTTGTAATCTTTTTCATAATTCTTCCCATCAGGCTTATTAAGCCTACATAGTCCTTGTAAATTATACTTTACTTATTTACTTTTACAAGCAGATAAATGCGGAAAATAAAAAATATTTAATTTTTATTAAATGGTTGGTATAATAAACAGGCAAAGGTCGTTGATATATCGAATGAATCTCAAGAATATTTGGAATAAAGCCGTTAATGGTCTTTTGAATGACAAATTTCGTCAGTCATTTTTAGTTTGTGTTCTTTCGTTCTTGCTTTCTGCTATTACGGCCGTTTCCACTGTTACACACTTAATCAAAGATACCGATAAGACTTTTGGTATCATTAGTGCGGTCACTCTCATTATTGCTCTATCAGTATTTTTCTTAACTATTTTTGTAAAAAAATACTCTGATACATGGCGCCGTGTCTTCATGGCAGTGCTCATCCTTTTCTTTGGCTATCTCTGCTATGACGGTGGACCAGATGGCTTCTTACACATTTGGATTTTATTAATTCCAGCTTTCTCGTTCATTACGTTTGGATTAGTTGAAGGCTTCGTGACTGCAATTCCTGTCTTCTTAGCCATGATTGCTTTCTTCTGGTGGCCTCTTGCTGAATTCAGAAAATATGCTGCAGAACAAGCGAGCGCCACTCCTATTTATATTGATGGCCAAATCGCTGTCTTCTCCATCAACTTAAGAATTCGTATCACCTTAATTTATTTCGTCTCAATGGTTCTTGGTTATTTCGCCGAACTCGTTAGACGTGTCGCTGCAAAGCGCCTTAAAGAATTCACAGACCACTACGAATATGTCTCAATGCACGACTCTTTAACTGGTCTTGCCAACCAAAACTTATTAGCCAAATATCTTGAAGATATTTACGATAACAAAGATCAATATCAAAATCTTGGTTGCTTATTTGTCGACGTTGACGCATTCAAAAATGTTAACGATATGTATGGTCACTTATTTGGTAACGTCGTTTTAATCAAGATTGCTGATATCTTAAGTGAAGAAAAGAGTGCCTTTGTCTGCCGTTGGGGTGGTGACGAATACGTCATCTGCTTCAAAAATATTGAAGAAGAACGCTTAATCCGTATTGGTGAAAAATACCGCGCGATTATTTCCGCGTGCACATTTAAAGAACAACCAGACTTCCATATCACTGTTTCTATCGGTGCTGTTATTTTACCAATCGACGAAAGCTTCAACTTCAACCACGTTTTAGACTTGGCTGATAAAGCTAATCGTACCGCGAAGAAAAAAGGTAAAGATAACGTCTCATTGGCGGAAGCTGACAATACTCAAAATCAAGCTAAATAGTTTATTTATTTAGTTTTTCTAAATAATCATTCATCTCTTGTCTAGATTTAATAATGTGGACGTGGAGATGTTTATTTTTATCTAGCAAGGCCATTTCTTCGTCTTTGGTGCGGAAACCATAATCCGCTGTCCAGGCGATTAATTCAGTCGCATCATCTTCTCTTTCAATCCAAGGAATATCATCTCTTGGTTGATCAACGCGGTCTAAAATACCTTGAATGCATTCTGTTCTTGGTAAATCTAAAACAAAGACATCTGTGGCGTAAGGTAAGCGCATTTCTAAGGTCTTATGGTAATTACCATCGATAATCCATTCATCTTTGACTAAATAAGGAAGAAGTTTTTCTTTTAGTTCATCAGTACTAATCGAAGTTTTATCTTCGTGCCAATATAAATTATCCATATGAATAAGGGGTAAAGAGAGTTTCTTCGCTAATTGCTTAGAAAAATAGGTCTTACCCGCTCCTGGACAACCGATTACTAAAATTCTTTTCATGCTTAATATCATAAATAAGTTAGCTCTTAAATCAAAGCATTTCCATTTCATTTATAAATAAATAAGGTTATATTAGCAATATGAAAGTTATCTTAAAGCAACTCAAAGAGCTTATTGACCCCAAGTTACCCCTCGTAAGCAACCTTTCTAACGCTTCTAGCGTGCTAAATCAATTACCAAATATAAATTGGTGTGGTTTTTATTTAGCGATGGGAGAACGCCTTTATTTAGGACCATTTCAAGGTGAACCCGCTTGTACGATGATTCCATTTGATAAAGGTGTCTGTGGGTACGCTGCGAGAAGTAAAAAGACTGTCATCGTGGATGATGTTAATAAATTTGACGGCCATATCGCTTGTAGCACGCTTTCCAAGAGTGAAATCGTTGTCCCTATTATCAAAGATAATGAAGTCAAAGCTTTAATTGATATTGACTCCCCTATTTATAATCGCTTTAATGATGAAGACGCCACATTATTAGAGGAATGTGCGAAGTTATTAAAGGAGCTCTTCTCATGAAAAAACTCTATTTAGCGGGTGGTTGTTTCTGGTGCATTGGTGATTACTTTTTAATGCAAGACGGCGTTGAAGAAGTCAACTGTGGTTATTCAGGCGGAGATGAAAGAAACGCGACATATTATGATGTCAAAGCCCAAAAGACTGGACATCGTGAAAGCATTGAAATCATCTATGATGAGAACGCTATTTCTTTAGAACGCTTAGTCGATCTATATTTCATTTACGTTGACGTTTTAGACGATGATGGACAGATGATTGACCGCGGTCATTCTTATTCATTAGCCCTTTATTATCAAAACGAAGAAGAGAAAAAAGTGTTCCTCGAAAAGAAGGCTAAAATTGAAGAAGAAATTAAAGAAGAAGCCCATGTTTCCATTGAACCATTCAAGTTTTTCATCGAAGCGGAAGAAGAACATCAACACTATTCGTTTAAAAATCCTGAAGACTTTTTAGAAGAACTAAAAGAGTCTGGAAGAAACGAACACTTAGAAATGAAACAAAAATAAGATATTTTATATCTTAAAACAACTCTACTACCTAATTTACCACTTAATAGAGTGGTTTTTTATTTTAATAGAGAAAAATGATACTTCAGTTTACTGACCTTTTATAAACTTAGTGATACCTTAGTAGCGAAAAGAGAAAGCTATGTCACTTAAAACCAACATCGAAGAAATCCAAATCCCAAGTTATGGTCGTCAGCAAGATATTTTTAATGTCATCTCTCACCTTCTTGGTTTACCCCTAGCGGTTTTTATCGCTATCTTTGGCATTGTTAAGTTTTCTAACGCATCGATTTCATTAAAAGATTTGTTAGGTTTATTAGTGTTCGCGGTTTCCGCTTTGACGGTATATTTAATATCGAGTATTTATCACGGACTTAAAAATGTTTCTTTCAAGAAGAAAATATTTAGAGTCTTTGACCACTGCGCCATTTATCTTTTAATCGCTGGAACATACACTCCTGTTTGTGTTTCAATGATGGACCACACCACGCTTGGTCTCGTCATGTTTATTGTTGAATGGGCTGGGGCTATTATAGGCATTACCTTAAATGCTTTCTTTTTAAAAAGTAAAGCGGCAAGAATTATATCCTTTATATTATATATAATTATGGGTTGGCTCTGCGCTTTCTGCTTCGCTTGGCTATATATCCCGTTACACGCATTCATATACATCCTTATCGGTGGCTTTGTGTACACTGTTGGATCAATCCTTTATGCTTTGGGACACGCACACAAAAACTGCCATAGTATTTTCCATGTCTTTGTCTTATTAGGTACGATTATCCAAACGATTGGTGTATTTCAACTGTATTAACTTATTGATTCTAAGAATCAAAGATATAGTCACACAAAAGAATTGAAGCATCAATTCCTAGAGCTTTATAGAGCATTCTAGCCCCGACTGGATCTTCAATTTCATTGGCAAGCCATTTGTTATTAACTTTTAAGAAATCCACACCGATATAATCAGCGTTCAATAATGTTGCAATCGATTCCGCGGTTTTAATTAGTTCTTCTTCTGGCTGATATATTTCCACATCGCCACCTAAAGAAAAGTTACTTCTAAAGTCTGCATTGCCTTTACGTAAAACAGCACCCACTACTTTTTTGTTGAGAACATATAAACGCAAATCACCATCATTTTGATAGAAAGGTTGATAGATATATGTTTTGTTAGGCATTTGGTGAGCAATAGCGTCTTCTTTTGCTTTAAGCAAAAATACCTCAGAACCACCATGACCGTCAACACTCTTCATGATAGTAAGTAAAGAACCCACTTCTTCAAAGGATAAAAAAGAAGGGATACATGTAATGTTATTTTTAACAAAAAACAGATAAGAGAGATATTTATTGTTAGCGGTTTTGTTGGTTAATGCATTATTAAAGCATCTAATGCCTCTTGCTTCTAATTTCTCTAATAAACGATAATCTCTAGAGCGATAAATGACGAAATCAATTTTGTTGTCTTCTAAATAAGCTAAAACATCATCTTCGTCTTTATAAATTAAAGAGATGCCCTTTTTAGTGAGATTTTCTATACATCTATTAATAAACCAAGCGTTTTTATCTTTGTCTATTCTAGAATAAATGATTAACCCACTTAACATACTTGTCTCAAAATATAATCAGCGATAAAGTCCGCTAAATTGATGCCGGTCGCGGATAAAGTGCTCGCAAATTGTGGATTCGAATTAACTTCACAGATTATTGGTCCGTCTTCGCCAAATAAAACATCAACACCAGCAAAATCTAAACCTAATGCCTTAACTGCTTTAATGGCGAGGTCGATATAGTCTTGATTAGGTGAAAAATTCACACCTTTTCCACCATTAGAGATATTGCTACGGAAATCGTTTTTATTCTCACGGAGCATAGAAGCAATTACTTGCTCTCCAATAACATTGATCCTGACATCTTTACCTTTTGAGGAAGCGATGAATTCTTGCATAAGAAAATCATGATAGCCAATAGCGGTAATAATCTTTTCAGCCTCATCCATATCATTAGCCAAATAGACTTGTTCTCCAAAGGAGCCATACGCTTCTTTAATAACTAAAGGCCAGCCTAATTCTTTTCCGGCTTCCTTAACAAAAGCCAAATCTTTATAGCCAAGTCCCTCAAATGTTTTAGGAGCCACTAGTGTTCTTGGAATCCTTATTTGGTGTTTGATCAATTCTTGATACATCAATATTTTGTTGTCGCAGAGATTAATTGCGCGACTACTATTAAAAAGTCTAATTCCTTGGGCTTCAAGACGTTCTGCTAAATAGATGTCTTTGTCCCAAAAGATGGCGAACTCTGGTTTTTCTTTGATCTCTTTTCCGACTTCTAAAGAGATATCTTGTGCCCTTTTGATTGTTAAAGAGACACCACGTTTATCAAATGCATCAAAAAGAAGTTTATAGAGATTCTTAAACTTTTCACTTTCCATGAATGTATTAACAATTAACCAGCAATTCATGTTAACCTCTTTTTAAAAAAGAAATCTTCGAATGCATCGGAGATTACTTATTATTCTTTTCTTTGTTCAGGTTTCTTCTCTTTGCTCTTGCGCTTTTGGATGAATTTCACAACGCCATATGCAATGCCACCCGCTCCAAGAAGAGCTAAAATAACGAGGAAAATACCAACAGGTATACGGTAATTTTTGAAACGCTCATCACTGCTGAAAGCCAAGATTGCGCCAAGCAAGCCAAAAACAAAAGCGATCAAGCCAACGGAAGGCATGAGGATAAACAATATTTTGTTTTCCCATTCAATCCTTGGTTTTTCTTTTTCTTCGTCTACTAATGGGCCATCACGGCCGTCACGATAACGTCTTGCCATAACTTAATCAGTTTATATTACTTTCACCGTTTTATCAACTACCCTTATCCCAGGAACGTAGTTCTAAGGATATATTCGATATTATTGGATAAACCATCAACACATGTGAACGATAAGTGTAGCGTCAAAGGTTGACGATTACAATCATATACTTCAAAAGAAGCTTCAAAGTTCTTTTTCTCTTTTGTGTATGCAAGGAAGGATTTGATAAATGCATCATATTTTTTGCGGTTCACAACACGCTTTCTTGCAAACTCATGATCATTAAGTTCTCTTTCTAATTCTAATGGAGTGATGTCAAAGACATCAGATAAACCACTAGACATCACGGAATAGATGTATTGATCATTGACTTTTCTAATGAACGCTAAGCCTTCTTTCGAATAGCTAGCCATCAATCTCCTTTCTTCTTTTAAGTCAGATAATTCAGTGACGTTTTGCGCGGCACCATAGAAGCTTTCGCCACCTTCTTTTTTACCCATGTAATAGAAATGCATGCTGAAACTCAAAACTGTGCCATCAGGCGTATAGAATCTTAATATCTCAGTTGCACCGTTAAGTTTGTTTTCTATAGCTTTTTTAAAAGCGTTATGCATCTTTGGGCCATCTTCAGCGTGAATAAATCTTTCGATGTTTTCCAAACGATCAGCGAACTCTGGTACATGAACAGCTTTATAGAACTGTTCGTTGTAACGAACAATATCGGTCTTTTCTCCAGTCCATGAATAGAAGGCTACTGGACCAATAATGTTATTAAGCATGGAATCAGAATAGATATTTTTATCCAAGAATTCTCTAATACGCACTTGTTCGTTGAGTTTGACGACAAAGCCACGTGGATCAACATTATCAGCGTTAGTTACAAGTTTTTCAAGCTCACTAAATGGCATTGGCTTATAGAAATAGTAACCTTGGATATAGCGGCAACCTAAACTTTCAATAAAGTCAACTTGGTCTTTCTTCTCCACGCCTTCGACGATGATTGGTAAACCAATTGTTTTTGCCATGTTAACAACGGACTCTAAAATGTGAATGGCTTTTTCATAGTCTTCACCTTCCATGTGCAAGAAATGCGCGTCTAATTTGATCGCGTCAATCTTAAGATTGCTGAGCATATTTAAGGAAGAATAACCACTACCGAAGTCATCCATTAAGACCATGAAGCCGTTGTCGTGCAAGCGTCTTACAACACCATCGACTAAATCAGAGGCTTCGACGTAAGAAGATTCGGTAATTTCAATCTTAATTAAGTTATGTGGAATATTATACTTTTCAGCGAGTTTAATAAAGTGATCAGCAACATCAATGGCGAAGAGGTCCGCTCTTGCGACATTAAATGAGACAGGAACAGCAGGGTGGCCTTCTTTAATCCACCTTGATAGTTCAGCGCATGCTTTGTCCCATAGATAAATATCTAAGTCAGGAATAAAGCCATATTTTTCTAAAACTGGAACGAACTCACCTGGAGAAACAATTGTCCCATCTTTCTTAATCCAACGAGCTAAAGCTTCAACACCAACTATCTTACTAGAAGAGATACGGCACTGCGGTTGCAAATAGAAGGTGATTTCATCATCTTTTAAGGCTTGAGCGTATTCCGATAACAAACGATATTCTTTCTGCGCTAAGAACTGCATTTCTGGAGTATAAACGCAGATACGGTTACTAATATCAGATTTTGCTTTCGCGGATGCGATTGTGGCTCTATCAAAGATATCAACTAAAGAAGCACCTTTTTCCACCATGGCAATACCAAATGCAGGAGTAAATCCAGCGGTTGAACCAAAGGTCATAATCATCTCTTTAATACGGTCATAAATTGTTTTAATAATTGCTTCATCATATGGCATGAGCATAGCGAAGTCATCTTTACCAAAATAACCACTGAGGGCATTAAATTCAGCCTCAGATTCCGCTAAGGCAACACCGATTTTTGCTAAAAGCAAATCACCAGAATCACGACCATACCATTCATCGAAGAAACGGAAGTGTTTAATATCGATAGAGGCCAAACACCAGTTCACATCAGGCTGGTCAGTAATCATGGTCTCGGCTTTCGCTAAGAACTCTTTTTCACGAAGCAAGCTAGTGACGGAGTCACGGCCTACAGAAATGATGTTCTTTTCGTTACCGGCCACACCAATTTGACGGGCTTTGTAGTTTTGCACATCAAAGACATAAAGTCTAATAACGCCATCTGGAATACCGTTTTCTAAGCCTGTGATTAAGCATTGTTCAACGTAACGGTAACTACCGTCTTGTAATTTATATCTAAATTGTTCGCAGTCAAAATAAGGGATTTCACTATTTCTTAATCGGTCTAACAAACCCTCTGGATTCATGAACTTGATATAGATTTCTCGATCATCAGGGTGAACGATGTGTTTAGAAGTGAAATCAAATAGGTCAACGAAAGATACATCGGAAATCGTTGGGGTGAAATACTTACCATCAACGTGGAATCTTTGATTAAATGTATCTTCTTTGAGATTAATCTCAACAATTTCATCACATGTCGAATTATTAAGCATATCCATTAAGGAATAATTTTCATTGCGATAGAACAGTTTATAGAAAGCAAAACGAGGATTTCTCCTGTTCAAAGATTCTTCTCGATTCTTTTGGAGCTCCGCTTTCATGTATTTTTCATATTCTTCAGGATTGAGTTTAGTTTTTTGCGACTTTGAAACATTTATGCGGCCAATTTCTTTTAATTGTTTCTTGCGAATATACATCCTTTCGTCAGCGCGTTTAAAGACGGAACGATAAGTATTGTCTTGCCCTGGTCTAAAAATGGATAAACCCGCAGAAATAATTGGCTCACCAGTTTCAAAGTTCTTTTCAATCATTCTATTGAAAGCATCAATCTTTTCGTGGCAGTTCTTTAGACTAGCGCCTTTTAAAAGCAAGGCGAATTCATCACCACCGAAACGATATAAATCAGCATCTTTGAAGCAATGTCTAATGATTCTGACAGAGTCAACTAAGTATTGGTCACCAGCATCATGGCCTAATTTATCATTAACGTATTTTAAATCATTAAGGTCTAAGACAACGACAGCGAAATCAGTGATTGTCTCATCGGCAATCATATGGTCAATGCTTTCTTCTAATTCAACATAGGCGTGCATGCTTTTAGCGCCAGTTAAGGAATCGACATACGCCATTTGTTTGGTTTCGCCTAATTCTTCTTGGGCTTTCTTTTCACGGTCTAAGCCTTCGGCTAAAGCGACACGATATTCTTTCTTTTGTTCGGTGACAACGAAGGTGTTGATCACTAGTAAGCCAAGCAAATAACCAAACGAATATATTGGAGCGGATGGGAATAATATCTGCATGGAAATGAATACTGTCATCACGAGTCCGAAAATACCAATTGCGATGTGCTTTGTTCTGGCTTTAGTTTCTTTTCTATTAAAATAAGCAAAAACAAAGGCATAAATCGATGTCAAAAGGAACATCACGCCTTGAGCGATATAATAAACAGTTCTAAAGGTGAGAGCTTCATATGCACGTACTTGCACTCCATCCACTGTTTTATTGACGAATCTAAACATGATTGGTTGGAAGAAGTTGATTGTAATCAAAACAATGCCAGACGCTAGTAAAACTAGACCAATTATTTTTAAAAATAGAGAGAAGAATTTCCTATGGCCTAAATAGGCGACAACATAGAAAGACCAAAGGCAGACAGACAATGACATCATGGCAAAGAAGAAAACAGTAATTGCGTAATCGCCGAAATGGACATTGTAAGTTTCAAACAAGCCCCAAATTAAGTCACAAATATAGAAAAAGCCGACACTAATTAAAAAGAAACGATAATGTCGACGGGCGGGAATTTTGTCCGATGTTCTTCTTTTAAAGAGTAAATCGTAATTGGTGATGAAAAGAACTACTAGAGCAATGATTGCAACGGATGAATAAGCCATAAGCTATATAAAATTATTACTCTTTTAGTATGAGCGCGCATAATTCAAAATGCAATAATAATATAAAAAGGTAGGGATCTATAACAAGATTGTCATATAATCTCTACATAGTTAGTTATTTCATAAATAATTGTATTTTAAGCGTTCTCAATTTCTTTATCTGATAGCATTCTTTTACTCCGTTATATATATAATGTAGCCGATAAAAAATATGAGAAGAAAAATGATAAGAAAAAACCGAGTACAAGACTCGGAATTTTACTAATGGCACGCTTGAGGCGACTCGAACGCCTGACCCACAGCTTAGAAGGCTGTTGCTCTATCCAACTGAGCTACAAGCGCATGTCAGCGATAACTATATTAAATAAAAGGTTAGTTATTTGCAAGAATTAATGCAGTTTATCATATAATTCTTCGGCTACATCTTTAGGAAGGAGCTGACTAAGTTCTTCGACAGTGGCTTCTTTTAAAAGATTAATATCAGGATAGGCTTTATTAATGAGTTCTTTCCTCTTATCTCCTAATCCTTTGATGTCGTCTAAGAGAGATGATTTCATTTTCTTATTTCTTAAAGATTGATGGAAGGTTATCGCAAAGCGATGCACTTCATCTTGCATCCTTGTAAGCATAAAGAAGATGTTCTTGTTTTCAATATTAAAGACATGACCGTTGATATCCATTAAACCCGCGGTTTGGTGTTTATTGTTTTTGACCAAACCAAAGAGATTGATTTTAACATCCGCTTGTTTGAGAGCCTTATCCGCGGCGATGATTTGATTAAGGCCACCATCGACGAGAATGAGGTTTGGCATTTCTTTGTTTTCTTCTTTTAATCTTGAATAGCGTCTGAAGACGATTTCTTCCATTGACTTAAGATCGTCTCTGGCTTCTTCGTGTTCAATCTTGTATTTACGATATAGCTTTTTAGCGGGTTCACCATTGATAAAAACCACAACTGCGCCTACTGGAGAAGAACCTTGTAAGTGTGAGTTATCGAATAGTTCAATTCTTAAAGGTGTCTCAATATTGATAATTTGACCAAGTTCTTCAAGGAGCGCTAATTTGTCATCATCTAAACGCGCACTTAAGAAGTATTCATCAAGAGCGTTGTTAGCGTTCTGCTTTGCAGTCAACACTAAATCATGGAGTTTTCCTTTACTAATACTGAATACACTAGCGTCGATTAAATCACTTAAAAGATCCACGACTGTTTCGTTATTGATCACCACTTCCTGTGGCAATGGGACTTTTTGATAGAATTGGAGAATTAAATCTGCAACTTGTTCTTCGTTGTTGTCGAATTCTTCCACAATATAGACTTTTTTATCTAAAAGAGCGCCTTTACGGAACAAAAGGACCGCTAATGATAAATAACCCTCTCTAGAGGAAAACGCGAAAATATCGCGGTCTTTTTTATCATTAGACTCCATGTTCTGCGGAATGTTGATATGAGAAATCGCATCGATGAGACTTTTATACTCTTTTGCGTTCTCAAAGTCGCAAGCATCAGAGGCTGCGAGCATTTTCTTAGTGAGTTCCGTTTTAACATCGGAGTTGTTGCCTCTTAAAAACGACTTAACATCTTCGCGAATTTGGTTTTCTGTCTCAACTGAGACATCGTTGATACATGGAGCGAGACATTGTCCAAGGTGATAATAAAGACACGCAGTGCCCGGAATGTGATTGCACTTCCTCAAAGGATAGATCTTATTGCATAAGTCAATTGTCTCATAAGCACTTGATGATCTTGGGAAAGGGCCGAAGTAGTCAAATGACTTATCTTTAGTGTTTCTTTTGATTTGAAGGAATGGATATCCGGTTTTCTTTAAACCAATATACGGGTAATGACTACCATCTTTTAATAATATATTAAATTTAGGATAATGAGTCTGGATGAGATTCATTTCGAGAATTAATGCTTCCTTCTCATTATTAGTGATAATTGTCTCAAAGTATTCCGCTTCAAAGGCCATCTTAGCAACCTTACCCACTTGTGGCCTTAAGAAATATTGAGACACTCTTTTAAACAAATCTTTAGCTTTACCAATATAGATGATTTTGTCGTCTTTATCATGCATCAAATAAACACCGGGAAGATGCTTTAAATTATCGATACATGTTTTGATTCTTTCTTTCACTTGAAAATCACCACGGTGCAACCACCACCGCCTTCATATTCGCCACCCGCTCGATATGTCAAATCCTTTTGGGTATCCAAATACTCTCTTACCATCTTGCGGAGAGCGCCACTGCCAAAGCCATGAATAATTCTCACCTGGCTTAAGCGTTTTAAACGGCAATTGTCTAAATATTTAACTAATGAATTTTTGGCTTCTTCTACATGCATGCCAATGAGGTTTAGTTCAAGACCTACTTTAGTGTTAATTCCTAAGTCATAGTTTGTTGTTCTAACTTTAGAATTGCCAACTTTTGGTTTATTCACTCTGTGAAGCTTATTCTTACTGACATCAAACGCTAAACCTGAATCGGATATAATATGGGCTTTATCACCTTTAATTCTGGTGACTTTGCCAGAGATACTCATACTTGGAATAGTAACAAAATCATCAACGCTGATTTCTTCATCGTACACTTCTTCCTCTTCTTGTTCTTCAAGTTCTTCTAGCTCTTTCTTGAGAGCGATGACATCATGAACTTTCATGTCGGAATTATGCATTTTGGAGATGATATCAGAAATCTCTTTCTTAGCATTTTCAATGAGTTCGGCTTTTTCTTCTTTGACATCTTTGAGCATGTTTTCTTTTTTAGTCTCAAAGATTTGTTCATCGTTAGCGAGTTTCTTTTCGCGACGATTCATTTCCGCTTCTTTCTTTGCTAATTCATCTTGAAGCTTAGTGGCTTCTTCGATTTTCTTTTGCAATATATCTAAAAGTTCGCTTGAGGAATTTTGAGAGTTTTCTTTTAAGAATTCTTTAGCGGATTTCACAATCTTTTCATCAATTCCATATCTCGCTGCGACTTCTAAAGCATAGCTTTTTCCTGGCACGCCTTGCTTAAAACGATATGTTGGGAGAAGATTCTCTTCATCAAATATCATTGAGGCATTAGAGATTTTATGAGATAAGAAAGCATATTCCTTCATCGCTGCAAAGTGAGATGAAATCATCGCAAGAGCGTGTTTGTCTTCGAGGTGTTTAGTCACTTCCACTGCAAGGGCTTCACCCTCTTTTGGATCGGTACCTGTACCAAGTTCATCTAAAAGCACTAAATCTTTGCCACCCGCTGCGTGAATGATTTCACCAATTTGTGAGATGTGCGCAGAGAATGTGGATAGATTATCACTAAGTGATTGGTTATCGCCAATATCGATGTAGATATGTTTAAAGTAGCCTAATGTTCCTTTTCTAATGGGAAGCATAAGACCGCATTGGTTCATTAAAACTAAGAGACCCACTGTTTTAAGTGAGACAGTTTTACCACCAGCATTAGGGCCAGAGATAATGATGATAGGTTCTTCTTCGGTCAATAAGAAGGAATTAGCCACGACTTTGCGTGGGTCGATTAATGGGTGACGAGCATCCACTAATTCAATTGTTTGTTTATCGCTCTTTTCAGCGATTTCACCATTTATTTCTTTGCCATACATCGCCTTAGCGGATAAGAAATCTAACTTTGCAATAATCTTATTGTTTTGAATGATTTCTCCTTCTTGAAGGAGCACTAAAGCGGTTAAGGCTTTTAAGATACGGCGAATCTCTTCATTTTCTTGCACCTTTAAAGCGGTGATTTCATTATTAATTTGAACGATTTCTAATGGTTCAATAAATGTAGTATTACCACTATCACTGACATCATAAACAATGCCCGGTACTCTGCTCTTTTCAACCGTCTTAACTGGTAAGACGAAATGGCCATCTCTAATGGTGACATTATCATCATTTAAGTATTTGCCATAAGTGAAAGCTAAAGAAGCAATTTTAGACTGCAAAGTCGCTTCTACTTTTTTTAACTTATTGCGGATTTGAAACAATTCTGGAGAAGCATGGTCGCTAACGGATAAAGAATTAGTAATGACACGGTGTATTTCTTTTTCTAAGTTAGTTAAATCAATAAATTGGTTAGTAAGTTCTTTGATTCTTGGATAACTATCACCTACTTTTTTAAGATAGGTGGAGATTTTGACAATTGTTAAAACGTCTTCCGCGATTAAATGTAAATCACGAGGAGTTAATAATCCAGTTTTCTTAGCAAGGTCGATAAGCACTAATGCGTTAGCGGAATTACCAATTGGTAAAGGACCAAATCTCACGATGATAGAACTGACTTCTTTTAAATCCTCTAAAGCACTATTGACAGCGTTAGGATTATCAAGCATTTCTAGCTCATCAATATAAACCTTTGCTAGTTCCGTTTTAGCGTATTCTAAAAGATGGTCTTTGATCACGCTAAATTGAAATGTCTCATAAATGTTTTGCATATATAAAATTATCAAACTTTTTTGATAAAAAGTCTATTTCTAAACACATCAGTTGTAAAAAGACAAAAGAATTAATCAATCTTATCAATCGTTTGTTGGGGCTTGGTATTTTTAAGAAAAACGACAAAACAAATCACAGGGTATATAAGCAAAACAATGGTTAGCAATACAATAATCGACAAATCAAATAATGATGTCACTCGAATCGAAAGAATAGTTATCTTCAGTGAAAATATGGAAATATAAAAGAAGCAAGCAAGAAGCAAGGTAATGGAAGAAATTATGTTTATTAAACATATTTTTTTAGCGCTTTTGCGATAAAACTCAAGCAACCCTTCCCTTTTAAACATTTTTATTTCAATCACTAGAGAAAGCAACTGTGATACAAGAAATAGCAACAAAAGAGACATGTGAGGGACAAACATTGTCTTAGGAAAACTAGAACCTGTTTTTGATGTGAAAAGAGAAATCGTTTGGCTCAAAAGAATTATAAAAACCACAATACAAATGGCTACGATAAATAGATTTGATAAAAGAAACGGAACTAATCTTTTTTTACTATTATTCATAATTAATGAATGGAATAAACAGTACAGATAGCACTATATGGTAAAGAATAATATTTTTCAAATTCGCTTTGCTGCCTAATTAAATTCTCAGGAAAATATCCTTCAGTAAGTATATCATCCTGGTATTCAAAATCATCGTAATTATAGAATTGATGATTCCCATAAATATCTAATGTTTCAATGTCATAATTCAATGGTGTTGTATTGCTAACCAATTCCTTTGCTACTATGCGATCTGCCGATTCTAAAGGATTACCTTGTGAAAAAAGAGGCAAAAGAGCGAAAAAAGTCCCGAAGAAAATAAAGATAGGCCGTTTCATATACTAAATTTCATAATCATTCTAGCACAAAAAAGAATTAAGCAAAATTTACTATACTTGCTTAAAAAGTAGTTTTTGTTATTATGTTTTTATGGCAAATAAGGTTGTCTCTATTACAGTTGATGTTGAAAAAGCTACCCAGATGATGGACTTTTATCGTTCATATCAAAGGGTGAACGATGGAGAATATATTATTTTCCAAGCTTTTTATAGCGGAATCACTATTACGATTTATCAAGATAAAAAGAACAAACATAAGGTCGTCTTCATGGGTGAAGGTGCTTTAATTGAAGCTAAGAATTGGGATCCAAACGCTGAATATAAGGAAAAGAGTGTTGAACAACCAAAAGGTTGGCTTTGCACTGATAACCAAATCGGTAGCGACGAAGTCGGTGTCGGAGATTTTCTCCTTCCAATTATTGTCGTCGCCGCTTTTGTGCGTGGCAAAGATTTAAAAATGCTTGAAGAATTCGGTGTGAAAGACAGTAAGAAACTCACCGATGAAAAGATTAGAGAAATTGCCCCACTTTTAGTTAAGAAGTTTTTTGTCTCACGTTTGACGTTGAGCAATGAAAAATATAATGAGTTAATCGCTAAAGGTGAAAACCTCAATTCTATTAAAGCTAAGATGCATAATCGAGCGTTGCTCAATATGTTTAAGAAGTTTCCTGATACAAGGAACATCTTTGTGGATCAATTTGTAGCGGAGAGCAAATATTTCTCTTACTTAAACGATCCAAATGAACAAAAAGTGATTAATATTGTCTTTAGGACAAAAGGTGAATCATATTATCCATGTGTCGCTTTAGCGAGTGTGATAGCCAGATACGCCTTCTTGTTAGAGAAAGACGAATTAGATAAGAAATATAAAACTAACATTCCTTTTGGCGCGTCAAATAAAGTTAATGACTTCGCTAAAAAGTTTGTCGACAAGCATGGTGTCGATGAACTCAAAAAAATAGCGAAGATCAACTTCGCTAATTTTAAAGAGATTGAATAGGATTAATATTCCGCAAAGACGATGTAGGAACTTGTATCAAAGACGATACGGTAGTCAGAACAGGTAATTTTAATTGTGTCTTCGTTACCAGTGAGACTAATTGCTGGAGCTGCTACGAAGTCTTTGGTTGTTGTTGTAACAGCAATCCTGCTGTTTTGGATATCAACAGTGGAACCATTTAGTTTCACCGTGAAGTTTCTTTCAGACAAAGTCTTTTCAGTCCCACTAGAAGAGCATTTGCCTTTCATAATCATTTGATAAGTGCCAGCTTTAGGCGCAATGATCCTATAGGTCAGAATTGCGGTGTGTTCATTTTGAGGAACAATCTTACCGTCTGTACCAAGGCCAGTACCACTAGCGGCATCACTTTCAACAGTGTAATTCATGATGGAAATCTTCGCACCAACAGTTTTACTATCAGAATCGGTTAATTGGTAATATTTCTTACCATCACTATTGGTCTTTTCAACTTGGTTAGCATCCCAGTTACGAACAAGAACTTCGACTTCTTGTGTACCAGTGTTACCACCGCTACTACCACCAGCGTTATTTTGCGCGCCACAAATAGAACATGGATTGTTTGTGTGTCTAGCCCAGCCAACTTTGACGTTAGCGTCTTCACTAGCTACTTTCCAGTGAGCAAGGCCATCTGTTTGATATTCGCCTGTCGCGGTAAAAGAAGGAATGTATTGTCTAATACCATCTGTATAACCAGGGATCATCATCTGACGGATCTTTAAGATATTAGCCGCGCTAACACCAGCGACAGTTGTCAACCATTTTTCACAGTTTTCATTGATTGTCTTATTGGCGTCATAACCATTCCATTCATTGATGAATGCATCTAAGAATTTTGGGAAGTGAGCGCTAGAAGAGTTATGCATATGGCATCTCTTATTATTTGTTTCTGTCGTGATTTCAAAATCTTCCAATAAATCGGTATAGCTGACACCGCAGATTGCATTGATAAAGAAGGCTAACATACCTGTTCTATCCGCACCACCCCAACAGTGGAAATACACATGCTTTTGATCAGCGTTAGCGATAATATTGAATACTTCTGGAAGGTTTCTATAACTGCTTTCTTTTAAGAAATTTTCATAGGAAACAAGTGTTAAACACTTGTAATCAGCACCTTTTAAGCAGCTTGCAGTACGACCATTTGTTTCAGATGAGGATTGTAAATCTAATTCATAACCAATCTTCATAACCTCATCTTGCACTAGGCCAGCGGCAGCATTATAGTTCACACCATGGCCACCTGTTTTGTCATCGATATAATAACCACGATAGATTAAACCTTGAGTTGTTCTGACACCATAGGAAGTCATATAACCACCGATATCACGAACATTTTTAATGTCGCCCATCGTAATTGTTCTTGGATAATCACCGGTTTTGAATTCAAAGCCTTGTGATACTTTGCCATCGCCTGTGACGATTTGGGCGCGATATTTTCTCGCTCTAAATAAGTTTTCTAAGCTTGCTGATGTTGCATTAGCACTTAAAGAAACTTCACGCATATCACTCTTATCTTCTGTTGACCAGAATTTGAGTTTGGCAGAAGAAAAGGTATTACCACCATTATTCCAAGATAATTGGATTGGGTAGTTTTTAGCGGTATTGCTATAGTCGTTTCTATTTAAGATTTGACATACGTCAACGCCACCAGTATCGGCAGCCGCATAAGTTGTGCCGTCACCTTTATCAGAAGCCTTAGCAATTGCGGAATAATCATCTGGTCCATATAAAGAGGAGAAATGATATGGTTTATCAAGAGTTAATTCTTGTGCTTCCATAGCATCGACATAAGTTTTGACTTTTGGGGACACCATACATGTATCACTGACATTATTAAATGAAACTTCCATGTTTGGTGTTGAAGCATCAGTTAAAGTCGGATCAATTTCAGCTGGAGCAATATTCTCGTTATATTGTTCTGTTTTTGTTTCGCCACAGCGGAGACAGGTAAAAAGTTTTGTGCCTGCAGTCGTTTCAGTGGCCGGTGTTTGAATAACACCACTGTCCCAGTTATGGCCTAATGCATTTTTAATGCGTGTATCTTTTTGATTACACGTTGCGCAGGTTCTTTCTTCTGCACCATCTTGAGTGCAGCTTGCCGCAGTCACGGTTGTCCAAGCACCCCATTGATGGGTGTGGATGCTTGTGGTAGATGTAGACGGAGAAGAGGTAGATGTATTAGTCGATTTATCTGACGAGATTCTAGAGGATGGTGTATCCCCTTCATTACCGCTATTACCAGCATTGCTACTAGAATTAGTGTTGAACTTTATATTGCAGGCAGATAAAGACAAAACCGCAAACAAAGAAAATAAAAAGACATGTTTTTTCATAATAATTTCCCCAAATTTTAGTATGTAAAAATATTATAACACTATCTTAGTGAATTTAACATGTTTACAAAGTAATCTGGTAAATTAATTTCAAAAACCATTTCCTTCTTTGTGGTTGGATGGATGAGTTTAAGCTTATATGCGGTCAATAATTGACCGTTTTTATATAATCTATCGTAATTTCTTCCAGCGTAAAGAGGATCGCCTTCCACTGGATGATTGATGGCAGCCATATGAACACGGATTTGATGGGTTCTACCTGAGACAAGTTGACACTTCACTAGAGTGTGGTCTTTAAATCTCTCCACGACTTGGAAATGAGTAACTGCGGGTTTACCATCCTTAACAACTGCCATTTTTTGACGATCTTTTTTATCTCTACCAATTGGCATTTCAATCGTGCCACTGTTCTCATTAATGACACCACGCACTAAAGCAATATATTCTCTTGCCATTGTGTGATCTTTAAGTTGCTCCGCTAAGAAATGATGAGCGTTATCATTCTTCGCAACGCATAATAAGCCAGACGTGTCTTTATCAATACGATGGACGATGCCTGGGCGAATCACGCCATTAATAGAGGAAAGGGAATCTTCCATGAACATCAAAGCGTTCACTAGAGTACCAGAATAATGCCCGTTAGCGGGATGTACGACCATGCCTTGTGCCTTATTGATGACGAGGATATCATCGTCTTCATAAACAATATCTAATGGGATATCTTCTTCTTTAATATCCGCTTTGGTATCAACGATTTCTTCGACAAAAATCTGGTCATTTTCTTTAACCTTAAAAGAGGCTTTCTCTTGATTGCCGTTTACTAAGACTTTTCCTTCTTGGATCAGCTTAGCAATAAAGGAACGAGAAAGTTCTTGATTTAATAACGCTAAAGCCTTATCTAATCTTTCTCCACTCTCTTTAAAGGTTACAATATATTTCATATATTATTTATCTTCTTCGCGCTCTTTGTTCTCTTCTTCAAGGCGTTCTTTTTCAGTTTTGCTAAGCGTCTTAACACTCACGCCTTCGGCTTTGCGCTTTGCCATATAGTCTTTAACCTCTAAAACGATAATATAAATGATGAGCATAAAGGCTGCTACAACAATACAACTATCCGCAATATTGAAGTTATAATCCCAGAACCAATAGAAGTCGATCCAGTCGACAACAGCATGATATGGGGCGTAGAAAATACGGTCAATCATATTGCCAACTGCACCGGTAATGATAAGAATCAAACACGCTCTAACATAGAGTTTTGTGGTCTTTCTTTTGATAATCAAATAAGTGATTAACCCTGCTGTGACAAGAGAAGCAACAATAAGATATATAACTCTACTTACTGTTGGATCTTTAGCGCCTAAACCAAACGCCGCATTATAGTTCAAAATGTAATTGATTTTGACGATGCCCCAGTTCGCAATTTGCGTTCCTGGAGTGCCACCTAAATGCATAACGATTTGTTTAGTAGCAATATCTATTGCTAAAAAGAGGATGAATATCCAAATAAATGATTGGTAAAACCATTTAAGACCGGCTTTGATCTTTTCCTTGTTCATTATTTGACCACCTCACTACAGCGTTTGCAAAGATAGGTGCCATCTTCTTGCACAATTGCGTCATCTTCATAGTTCCAGCATCTTTCACAGAAGTGACCTGGGTGATGAATGACTTTGATCTTGGAATTCCTATATTCCGCACCATCGTTATCTTCTTCCTTGATGTCAGAGACTACGAAGGCTTGTTTTCTTAATCTTTCAGGGAATGAGACAAAGAGATTTCTTAAGTCATCATTGTTGAATTTAATTGAAACATAGGCTTCTTGAGCGGAACCGATGACTTTATTATTTCGCGCATCTTCTAAAGCTTTTAAGACATCATCTCTTAAGAGTTTGAATGTCTCATATTCTTCAAGAATATCTTCATTAACTGGACCCGCTTTTGGGTAGTCTAAATATTGTGGGTTCTTACTTCTTTCACCTGGCATATTGAGATTGAATTCATCCATGGTGAATGGAAGGATTGGGTTGAGCATTGCTAATAATGTCTCACCCACTTTGAATAAGACGGTTTGGACTTGTTTTCTTCTTAAAGAGTTCTTACCTTCACAGTAGAGAACATCTTTATTGATATCTAAATAGAAACTACTTAAATCAGTGGACATGAAGGTCATAATCTGACTTGTCGCATCAGAGAAATTGTAATTATCAAAGTCTTCAGTGACGTTCTTCACTAAGAGATTTAAGCTTTCTAAAATGTATTGATCTACCTTTTCAAATTCGGTGACATTCTCCTTTGGAGAATAATCCACTAAATTCCAGGAGATGAACTTTAATGTATTACGGATTTTACGGTATTGGTCCGCCACTTGTTTGATGAGGTTTTCACCAATACGAACATCTTGTTGATAATCAACACTTGCGACCCATAGTCTTAAGATATCAGCGCCATAGACATTAGCGATCTTTGTTGGATCGACACCATTACCTTTAGACTTATGCATTTGTTCGCCGTGTTCATCTAATACCCAACCATGACTGACAACATTCTTAAATGGAGCGACATTATTAGTGGCCACACTTAAGATAAGTGAAGAGTTAAACCAACCACGATATTGGTCACTACCTTCAAGATATAAATCACTTGGATATTGGATACCACGTGCGTTTAAAACACCATTCCAAGAGGAACCACTATCGAACCAGACATCCATGATGTCTTTTTCTTTGGTGAACTTGCCATTTGGGGAGTGCTCATTCTTATAGCCTTCTGGCAATAAGTCTTTCGCATCTTTTTCATACCAGATGTTACTACCGTATTCTCTAAAGAGATCGGCAATGTGCTTAAAGACTTTTTCATCGATCACAGGCGTTTCGTCTTCACAGTAGAAAATTGGGATTGGGACACCCCACGCTCTTTGACGAGAAATACACCAGTCCGCTCTATCTTTAATCATATTAACCATTCTAGTTTCGCCCCAGGATGGATACCATTTAACGTTATGAATTTCTTTTAAGAGTTTTTCTCTAATTGGTTCAATGGAACAGAACCATTGTTTAGTCGCTCTAAAGATAACAGGCTTATGTGTACGCCAGTCATGTGGATAACTATGGGTAAATGTGGCGTGTTTTAATAGCGCTCCATTTTCCGTTAAGATTTCTAAGACAACATCATTTGCCTTTTCATAGAAAAGGCCTTCGAGTCTTTCACCGGTTCCAGGCATCATTTTGCCGTGTTCATCAACTGGGCAATATGGTTCTAAACCACGGCCTGGATATTTTAAGCAGACTTGGTAGTCTTCCACACCATGACCAGGAGCGGTATGGACTAAACCAGTACCAGCGTCATTAGTGACGTGTGTGCCAACGATAACTAAAGAATCACGATCATAGAATGGGTGTTTACAGACCACGAATTCTAAGTCTGAACCTTTGAATCGCTTAATGAGTTCACATTTTTCTAAACCTAATTCTTCTTGAAGTTTTTCGGCGAATTCTTCAAGGAACACTAATTTACCAAGATTTGTATCATACTCACCATAAACAAAGTCAGGATGAGCGCTTATCGCTAAGTTAGCAGGTAATGTCCAAGGAGTGGTCGTCCAAATAACGAGTCTCGCATCTTGATCCACGATACCTTTACCGTCTTTCACCGGGAAAGCCACGTAGATAGAATGAGACAAAACATCAGCGTATTCAATTTCCGCTTCCGCTAAGGCGGATTCACTACTCGGAGACCAATAAACTGGTTTTAAGCCTTTGTAAATGAGACCTTGTAAAGCCATTGATGAGAACACTTCGATTTGTTTAGCTTCATATTCTTTTCTTAAAGTGACGTATGGATTATCAAAATCGCCTAATAAACCTAAGCGTTTGATTTGTTCTTTTTGTCTCGCGACTTGAGTTAATGCGTATTCTTCACATTTCTTACGGAATTCACTTAATGGAGTGGTTTTTCTATCAACACCACTTTTGGTGACTTGGTTTTCAATTGGAAGACCATGTGTATCCCAGCCAAAAACAAATGGGGTTCTATAGCCTTGCATGTTTTTGTATCTGACAACCATGTCTTTAAGAATACGGTTAAGCATATGACCGCAGTGCATATCACCGTTGGCGTATGGAGGGCCGTCATGAAGGACGAATTCTTTCGCTTCTTTGCGATTAAGATTCATGTTTTCATAAATCTTTTCTTCTTCCCATTTCTTGACTAAAACTGGTTCTTTTTGATTGAGATTACCTCTCATCTCAAAGTTAGATTTGTTCATTAATAGAGTATCTTTGTAATCCATAATTCACTCCTTAACAATATAAAAGCGTCCCTTTCTAAGGACGCCATAAGCGCGGTACCACCTTAGTTCTAAAGATTGTATCTTTAGCACTTGTTATCTTCTTTTCGGAGAAGGGCCGGAGGCTTACTATTAGTTCAGCACTCATACAAAGAAGGGATACCTTCATATTCTTACTGTTTGGCTTCCACCATCCCAAACTCTCTATTAGCAGATTTTATGAAGACTTGTCTTCTAGGGTTCGCTTAATTTTAAGCGATTATAGCATTAAAGGCAATAGAATTGATTTTTAACGAACTGGAACCAATGAAAATAAATGTCACTTGTCCAGTTAGAGGATCGCTCACACTATTGCCCATTACTTTTCCGACATCGCTTTGATTAAAAGATTTTTCGGAAAGCAAAACGGTGTCCCCTACTTTAATAGTTAAACGATAGCTACTTTCATTATTTCCCACAAAAGCTTTGGCATAAGCAGCATCAATAGTAAAACTATCTTTCGTCTTAATAGTTAATTTGCTCAAAACACGGGTTTTACTACCGAATGTTGTGCCTAATACTTCCGAGCCGGAACCATTGGACCAAATATTATTAATCGTCATTTCGCCAGTATATGAAGTTTCAAAATTGAGTGAAAATTGATAATTGTTATAAGTGACATTTTGATCAATACCTTTTTGGCTCTTATTGATTCCATCTGGCTTAATGACAATTGGGCCCGTAGAACAATTAGCCATTGGGTTCAAATCAATTTGATAAGTAAATGTGTCTTCACCCACTTGGATAGTAGCGGTTTTGTTGTCTCCGTCACTCTCAACAAATTTGTGATTAATTAACGAATGTGTAAAACCGTTATCGATGACTTCGTAGGTATAATCTTTATACACTTTGACTATTTTATAGTCATTAGAAGAAACTGTTTCACCATATGTGTATTCTCTTTTTGCTTCCTTTAAAGCATAATGATCAACGACATGTTCGTTGCTCTTTAAAAGAGATTCGCTGGCGGTCAAACTAGCCAAAAATCCTGCTTGTCCTTTTTTACTTCCGTAAACATAATCGACTAATTCAGGATAATCGACATAAGGATTGCGGTTTCCCTGAGCATATCCATCAGCAGTAAAGACGTCTTGAAAAACAGAACTATTGTGCTGCATTTCTAGATAATCGACCTGATAGGTATTATTCCAATTCAATAAAGTCGATAGATTACCAATCGCGAAAGCACCATTTTCACCAGCAACATATGAAACTGGATTTTCAACAATTCTTAAACCCTTCATTGTAATGCCGTTTATGGTGTCATTTTCGTCTTCGCTGTACATAGTTGCCATATAAAATATGGCACGTGATAATCTTCCTTTATCAATGTTACCTGGCTCAAAATTAACTGGATCAAAACTATAACCATCATTGCCATTATTAGTTGTGCGATTGGTATAAGTTAATGAAGTCACATCAGCCATTCCATAGTTTTTGTTACCTCTTGATGAATTGGCAGATGCGTTAGAGGCAAATAAGTTATGAAAATCAGTGGCACGCCCTTTGTGTTTAACAGCATCCGCAGTTAAAGAACCAGTCATTAACGAAGCACAGAAAGCATGCTCTCTTTGCCAACCGCGATTAGTTTGGTTTCTAAAGACAGGATCGCCACTGTAAACAACGTCTAAATATTCGAAATCATATTTAGAATGATCAGCATTAATATTTGTTTCGTAATTGGGAGTCGTGTACGTTAATGGCTTATATCCATTTCTAATAATAGTGTGTAATTGATTCTTTAAATCCTCACCATCTGTCCATGAAACAAGAGCATCATAATAGCCATTGTAATGGCTAATTGCTTGACTTTGGCTAGATGATGAGCTACTAGAGGAACTTGAAGGAACTTCACTACTGCTAGATGGTAAGATTGAAGAACTGGATGGTTGTTCTATTGAACTAGAAACAATCGACGATGAGGAAAAAGCCCCACTAATAGGCCCATGACAAGCACTTACTAGGATGAGGGTCAATAAGCAGGTGAGACTTTTTAGTTTTTTCATTAGTTGTTCAAGAATTCTGGTAGAATGGAAGCAACATCAATGTTGTCATCGTTCTTATCTTCTTCGCTTTCTTTTTCTTCTTCGTTTAGAGGAGCGAGAACTGGATTATCTGTTGGACGCGCTGGTGATTGATAAGCAGATGGTTTGGAGAAATCAAACTCTTCTTCAAAGTCACTAGCGATGACGCTGACTAAGATTTCATCGTTTAGTTGATCGTTAATAGCGACACCGAATTTGACGTCAACATCATGACCAGATGCATTGATTAATAGGTTAACTGTATCCTGAGCATCGAATAAGGAAA
The DNA here is from genome assembly GCA_017651165.1 of Bacilli bacterium. Taxonomy (GTDB): domain Bacteria; phylum Bacillota_I; class Bacilli_A; order RFN20; family CAG-826; genus RUG14515. Next base: position 11,955 of record JAGCDH010000003.1, on the reverse strand, counting down.
CGTTTGGTCCGCAGGTGACAGCGACAATTGCTCTTCTTGCGCCTGTAATGGAAGCTTCGAGTAATGGTGAATTAAGTGCTGCATTAGCAGCATCTTTAGCTCTATTTGGTCCAGAACCGACACCGAAGCCGATAATGGAAACACCAGAATCTTTTAATGTATTACGGACATCCGCGAAATCAAGATTGATGACCGCTGGTAAAAGAATGAGATTAACAACGGTCTTCACGGATTGGGCTAAGACTTTATCGGATTCATTGAATGCGTTAGAGATTGAGGAGTTACCCGCAGTCATAAGTAATTTATCATTACTTACTACGATGATAGCATCGACATTTTCTCTTAATTTATTTAAGCCAGAGATGGAGTTAACCACTCTCTTTTTGCCTTCGAAGGTAAATGGACGGGTGACGATAGCCACGACTAAGGCACCAGCGTCACGAGCGATACGTGCCACAACTGGAGCGGCACCTGTACCTGTGCCTCCACCCATACCAGCAGCCACGAATACCATATTCGCGTCTTTGACGATTTCTCTAATATCATCAACACTGGCTTCTGCGGCTTGTTCACCGATTTCAGGTTCACCACCAGCACCTAAACCACCAGTGATTTCTTGGCCGAGGATGAGTCGGTGCATAGATTTACTTGTAGAGAGAGCTTGTTTATCGGTATTTGCCACCCAGAAATCAACATTAGCGATTTCTTCATCAATCATACGATTGACAGCGTTATTACCGGCTCCACCAACACCAATGACTACAATCTTGGCGGCTGGTTCGAAATTATCGAGATCATAATTTTCCATATTGTTCTCTCCTTCTATTTACTCTGATTACGCGTCACTTGACCCACTCTTGGGTGCGCTTCATCATTTAAATTCAAATATTTGGCATGAGTTAAGATCATACCTAAGCAATTAAAGAATGTCGGGTTTCTCGCTCCTAATGTTTGTGGGGCAACCACTTGTACTGTTTCACTCATCACCTTTGGTGTGATATAGGAAACTAAGCCATTAAGCTGAGAACCACCACCGATTAAAACCATTGGGAAGTTACGATATGATTTATCGTGTTGTGAGACAATTTCGTTCACTGCGTCGTTAAGATCTTTCACAAAGACATCTAATTCGCCTTTGATAATTTCGTTTAATTCATCATTAAAATGATGCACTTCTTGACCGTTACCATCATCTGTTGTACAGATTGGGGCTTTAAAATTCATTTCACGGTAATCGATACCGTACATGATTTTATATTTTTCAGCGTCTGCTTCATTAATATTGAAACATTCAATAATCTTTTCCGTGATATTATCACCACCCCAGTTAAAGAAAGTGGATCCATATAAAGCACCATTACCAATAAAGGAAACAGTTGTGATGTTTGAGCCAATATCGACAAGGATGAACGATTTTGGCATTCCTTCAAAGGAATTAATGAGTTCTGTCGCCGCTAAAGAGGAGACCACGTTACGACGTGAGACCATACCACCTTCCGCTAGGACATTTTGATATTTCTCCACTAAATCCTTTGGTAAGGTTTGAACTTTTGCAGAAACAGTTAAGGTACTAGAAGCTTCACCTATAGGTGGGCGCGCAAAGATACGGCCGTGATCGAGTGTGAAACTTTCAGGAATCACATCCACGAGTGATTTATCTTCTAAAGGAGAAGCACTATTTCTGATTAAAGCGTAGATATTTTTAATATCAAGATTAGAAATCTTACTATCCTCAGTAACAACGGTGGTTACTTGACGGGTTTGATAAATACCTAAACTATATGGTGGCAATGACAAAAGCACATCACTAATGTTAAGTTTTAATTTCGCAGATGGGTCTGTGAATTCACGCACACTAGCGATAGTTTCAGACACGCGTGTAGGATCAACAAATTGACCCGCTTCAATCGCGTGGCCATAAGGTTTCACAAGTGTATATAAGACATAGACTTTACCGTCTATTTCATATCCAACTACTAATTTAAGTTTTTTTGATGCTAGTTCAATTGCTGCAATAGGTTTATCCATAAATAACCACCAATTTACTTTATTTTAATGAAGTTTAAAGCAATATACAATAATTAACTAATAATTAGTTAAGAAAAGACAAATTATTGACTATTTGCACTAAATATCTACTAATATTTGACTATTTTTATACTTATTTGCTGAGATAGAAAAAAGACCACAATGTCACTTGCGGTCTTTGGTCCATCGAGGAAAATGGACGTGTAAGGAGAAACTTTATTAATAAGAGAGGAGGTCTTCAGATTCAACGTTAGACTCGTTCTCTTCTAATAACTGAGTTTTTTCTTCTTCCGCGTGTTGAGCGTGATTGGTGATTTCACGGAAGGTAATGTAGGTTGGAACAGCAACTACAGCTCCAATGGAGATAAAGGCAAGAAAAACAATGCCTAATTTTCTAAAACGATAATATAAACCTTTGTGATTGAATTTGACTAATTTGTCTTTCATAACCATCATGATTGTTGCCCCCTTTCCTTTCTTGCAATAATCCTTAACTTGGCACTAGCGCTTCTGTGATTTCTTTCTAGTTCACTACGACTAGCGACAATCGGTTTTCGATTAATAAGGTCGAATTCTTTTTCTTTTTGAATGTTTGGTCCATCGATACGATCACCAACATCCACTGCCGCTTCTTTGAAGATGTTCTTCACGATTCTGTCTTCACCACTGTGGAAGGTGATAACGGCGAGTCTTCCACCAGGTGCTAGATGTTTTAAGGCGATTCTTAATGTCTTAGTCAAGACGTTAAGTTCGTCATTGGTTGCAATTCTTAATGCCTGGAATACTTGTTTAGCAGGGTGTCCCACTTTTTTAAGTTCTTTCATTGGCATGCTCTTTTTAATGATTTCCACTAATTGGAATGTCGTTTCGATAGGAGCAATCTCACGAGCCTTGATGATGTTTTTGGCGATTGAGAAGGAATACTTCTCTTCGCCATATTCCCTGAAGATTTGATTTAAATCTTCTAATGAGTAAGTGTTAACAATTTGATAAGCGGTAAGATCTTGTCTTTGATCCATGCGCATATCTAAGCGTGCATCGGCATTATAGGAGAAGCCTCTTTCTCCTTTGTCGAATTGTGGGGAGGAGACACCTAAGTCCATTAGGATGCCGTCCACCTCTTCGAGCCCTTCAGAGGACAATATCTCTGAGAGAGCGGAGAAGTTTGCACGGATGATTTTGTAGTGGTCACTTATCTTTGATAAGCGTTCACTTGAAGCAATGATTGCTTCTTCATCTTGATCAACAGCAATGAGGCGACCAGATGTTAAGCGAGCCAATATTTCGCTACTATGTCCACCCCTACCAACTGTTAAGTCAAGGTAGATACCAGATGGTTTAATGTTGAGCCCATCGATGACTTCGTTTAGAAGTACAGGAATGTGTTCTTCCATAACTAGTCATTGCCAATAGTTTCTGCAATGTTTTCAAATTCATCTTTAACGCTAGCTTCGTATTCGGCGTATTTCTTTTGGTCCCAGATTTCGATATGGTCACCAATACCGAGAACGATAACTTCACGAGAAATGTTGAATTTATTCAACAAAGCAGTTGGTATTTGTACTCTTCCTAATTTATCAACATCCATCTCATGGGTGCTGGCGAATTGGATACGGAGATAATCGCGGTTTTTACGTTGATTGAATGGAAGGTTCTCAAACTCTGCTACTAACTTTTGGTAGCGGCTTTCGGTATAAACGGATAAAGATCCATCATAACCTTGCATGATGTAGACTTTAAAACCTAATTCTTCTCTCATCTTGCGAGGAATCATTAAACGTCCTTTTTCATCTAAAGTATGAGCAAAACTTCCAAAAAACATTTTTTACCACTTTCTCCCACTGTGTTACCACTGGTACATATATTATTACAAACTCAAATCGCAATTGCAATATATTTTTAAAAGAAAAACATAGATAAAGAAAAGGCCCTCAAATTGATGAGAGCCATTTATCTTTAACTCAAAGAGTTAAATATTAGTTTTCTTCGTCGAATTCAATGGTGTCTAAGATATCAAAGGCACTATTTTTCTTGTTCTTTTTTTCTTCGAGATATTGTTCTTCGCTCAAGACACGATAACCATTACCACTTTCTGGTAGTTTAGCCCCACTTTTGACGATGTTGTGTGGCACTTCCGCTAAGATGAGGGCCAAGATATGTGGATCTAAATCAATATTGACTCCTGGCTCATAGTAACAGTCTTGTGAATTATCTTCCTCACTTGAGAAATAAAACTCATCATGGAACTTTACTTTCATCGGAACATCTTCAAGCGTATAAGAACATGAGGCAATTACTTCTGCTTCACCGCTAACTTTGAGACGTAAAACATCACCATACTCAGTAGCGTCTACGCTAACTAAACACTTATTGATACGTTTTACATGGTTCTCGTCAAAAGATTGAGACGAAAAATCGATTTCTTCGTTAAATGTCTCAGTCTTATTGAGCGGTAAAGTAGCGCGATTAATTGTCATTAGCTTCTAATCTCCGCTTTATAGGAACGGGACAATTCGAATTTAATCTTATCTTCGATATCGCCAATTTCTTTATCGGTTAATGTACCATCATCTTTACGATAGGTAACGGATAAAGCCATAGACTTTTTGCCTTCGGCAATGCCGGCGCCTTGATAGACGTCGAACACTTCGCAGTTATTAACTAAACCACGACCGACAGTCTTAATGGTCTTAATAACATCGCCAGCAGAGATATTAGCGTCGAGAACGAAGGCTAAGTCACGGGAAACACTTGGGAAACGAGAGATTGGGCTCATCTTTGTTTCACTAACTTTCGCTTCGAGGAGCAATTCTAGATTCATTTCTAAAACAACTGCGCTTGTCTTGCCGAGATCATATTTTTCGATTTGGTTTGGATGGAGTTCACCCATGACACCAATGACTTGGTTTTGGAAGATAATCTTCGCGGCTTTGCCTGGGTGTAATTCGTGTTTTTCATCGACGAATCTATCAAATCTGAATCTTGAAGATTCAACACCAAGAGCAGAGAAGATGCCTTCCACTAAACCTTTCATATGGAAGAAGGTGTAGTTTTCTTTGGCAAGTAAACCTTGGTTCAAAGCTTGACCCACTAAAACGATAGCGAGGTGTTCGCTTCTGGAAGACTTGCTAATCATATTTGAAGTTTCAAATAAGGCTAAGTTTTTGTTTTGTCTAGCAACGTTATATGTTGCGGCATTAAGTAAGGAAGAAAGGATGTGTGTTCTAAACACTTCACGTTCATCGGTTAATGGATTTAAGATGACGTAGTTTTCTTCATTATTTAATAAGCAGAAATCATGCATTTCTTTTTTAGAAATGAGTGAGTATGTTAAGCATTCATCTAAGCCAACATTTAATAAGTAAGAACGAATGTTCTTTAATCTTTGTTGTCTTAAGGTCAACATACCAACTTTAGTGTCCAAACATGGAAGGATGGATTTAACGTTATCGTAGCCTCTTAAACGAATGACCTCTTCGCTTAAATCAGCGTCAGAAGTAATATCTAAACGATATTGAGGCACTAAAGCTGAGAACTTATCTTCATCTTTGAATGTGAGTTTGAAGTTAAGTCTAATTAAGGTTTCCACTATTTCATCTTTGCTGAATTCTGTACCTAAGCGACCATTGATCTTTGTGATAGAGGAATCCATGGTTTGATTCTTTTCTTCTTCGCTTTGATAAACAACGTTATTGCTGTTTTCTTTAGCGTCACAAAGTTCATTGATTAATTGTGCTGCAAAGTCTAAAACGAATTCACTTTGGAAATGGTTGGTGCCTTTGACGAATCTTTGAGAAGATTCACTAACTAAACCTAAGCGGTTAGAAGTATGACGAATGCTCGCACCATCAAATGAAGCGGCTTCGATATAAATGTTCTTGGTGTTTTCATCAACAGCGCAGGCTAAGGAGCCCATCACACCACCAAGACACATTGGTTTATTATCAGAGCAAATGACGATATCGCCTGGAATGACTTTATAGGCCTTTTCATCAAGAGCGACGAAGTCGCCTTCGTAATCGTCTTGAGCGTATAATTCCGCTTTTGGAAGTTTGTCAGCGTCATACATATGTAATGGTTGACCAGTCATGAGCATGACGTAGTTACCAATATCAACGATATTGTTGATGCTTCTCACACCCATCGCCATTAAGAAATCAGACATCCATTTTGGTGATGGTTTTGTGACAATATTTCTAATCTCTTTAGAAGAGAACTGTGAGCATCTCTTGGTTTTGGAACCGATTTTGATTTTTGTCTCAAAATCTTTTCTACTTGAGACTTTTGGTAAATTGACTGGACGATCAAAGATCGCACCAATTTCACGAGCGACGTTGAAAACGGAAAGTAAGTCTGGACGATTGGCTAAGACATTTAAGCAAAGCACCACGTCATCTAAACCAAGATAGCCTAAGACGTTTTCTTCTCCGACTGGCGCGTCTTCTGGTAATTCTTCAATACCGGCTTTTTGATAATCACTTAAGAATTTAGCGTCCACACCGAGTTCAAGTAAGGAACAGCACATGCCGTTGCTTTCTTCACCACGGATGACGCCTTGTTTAATTTCGATTTGAGGGAGTTTCGCACCGACACGCGCAACAATAACTTTTAGACCTGTGCGGGCGTTAGGGGCACCACAAACGATTTGGGTCACTCCATATTTAGGACCTAAGTCCACTTTTAAGACGTGTAAATGGTCGCTATTTGGATGGGCAACACATTCTAAAACATGACCGATGACTAAGTTTGTGCCACTGGCTAAACGGGAAATCTCTTCCACTTCAATGCCAGCGAAAGTAAGCTTATCAGCGATTTGTTCTGGAGTTAATCCGTTAAGGTCAACGTATTGACTAACACTTTTTAAACTAACTAACATTGTCTTACCCTCCCTTAGCTCATTTTCTTGAACTGTTTCAAGAATCTAATATCGTTTTGATAGAATTTACGGATATCATCGATGCCGTATCTTAAGATGGCAACACGTTCGATACCGATACCAAAGGCGAAGCCACTGTATTCTTCTGGGTCATAGCCGTTCATCTTTAAAACATTTGGATGGACCATGCCACCACCGAGGATTTCAATATAGCCAGTACCTTTACACATATTGCAGCCTTTACCACCGCAGTTCGCGCAGGTGATATCAACTTCCACGCTTGGTTCAGTGAATGGGAAGTAAGAACTTCTTAATCTAATTTCTCTTTTTTCACCAAACATCTTTTTGGCAAAGAGTTCTAATGTCGCTTTTAAATGGCCGATGTTGATGCCCTTATCAATGACCAAACCTTCGATTTGAGAGAATTGATGTGAATGGGTGGCATCATCATCGTCTCTACGGTATGTTTTACCTGGGCAAATGATACGCACGGGTGCGCCCTTTTTGGCTTCCATGGTTCTCGCTTGCACTGGGGAAGTATGAGTTCTTAATAACTCATTTTCATTAATATAGAAAGTATCTTGCATATCTCTTGCAGGATGATCTTTTGGGATGTTTAAGAGTTCAAAGTTATATAAATCAGTTTCCACTTCTGGTCCATCCGCCACTTCAAAACCCATGCCAAGGAAGATTTGAATCATTTCATCTCTAATGACATAGAATGGGTTGCGGCCACCTAAATTATAGGAATGACCAGGAAGAGAAATATCAATTGTTTCTTTAGAAAGACGTTCGTCTAATTCTTTATTTTTTAAGAATGCCGCTTTTTCTTCAATTGCGGAAGTAATAGCCACTCTCACTTCAGTCAAAGCCGCACCAAATGATTTTCTTTCTTCTGGTGGCAATGTACCGATTTTAGAAGTTAAACTAGACAACTCACTTTTCTTAGAAAGATACGTATTACGGACAGCATTTAAAGCATCACTGCTACTCGCTTGTTCGATTTCTTGAAGAGCTTTTTGCTTCAACTCTAATAGATTATTATTTTCCATAAGCGTCCTCGCTTTCAAAATCGTTATGTATTATAACATAAAAAAACAATATTACATTGTTAATTTGTAATACTGTTTTGTTTTTGATAAGGATTAGGATTGATTAATGACTTATTTATTCATCTCATCAAAGGCTTCTTTAACAATTTGTTGGAGCTCATCTGATTCGATATTTAATCTTTTTGCTTCGATAAGTGTTGCTTTGATATAACGATCTTTAAAGACCTTTTTTCTTTCACTAATTAAGGTCTTGACAGCACCCTTTTTCACAAACATACCAATACCACGCTTTTTATAAGCGAGGCCTTCGTTCACAAGGATGTTGATCGCTTTGTTAACAGTGGCAATATTGATGTTGTAATTCTTGGATAAATAAGTTGTGGAAGGAAGCTGTCCTTCTTCTTTTAACTCACCATTAAGAATCGCGTCTTTAACACCTTCCACGATTCTGATATAAATTGGTAAACTTTCTGCTAAATCGGACATAAATAACCTCCTTATGTTATCTACTCTATTATTTAACCAATTATGTGATAAATATGCAAGAACTATCTGCTTTTTTATTTATAAAATAAAGATAATCTCTAATAGATATGAAGAAATCACTTTTATATAATAGGAATATGAAAAAATATACTATTTTATTTGCCACCTTTGTGGCCATTACGTCCATCTCGGCGTGTAACAACAAGAAGACTCCCCTATTAGAAAACTTTGCCATCCATCACGATGATGAATTCGGTGGCGCTTATATCAATATCGGTGCAGAAGAATTCAATAAACTAGGTTTTAAGTATGGCGATAGCGTCGATATCTCCTTCACCACTAACAACAAGACTTGGGAAGATGTTGGCTATTATAACGGCTACTATGTCCCTGCCGGACAAGAATTATTAGTGGCCTATCCTGGTTATGAAAACATTAAGTTCTGTATTAACTATGGTGATGATATTTATAAAGACAATAATTTTGATGAAAACACCAGAGTTACCATCACTTTAAATAAGGCTGAAAAATATAAGGATATTCAAGACACGCTGTCGATATCTTATAGTGACGACATCACTCAATATCCAACCCGAGAAGCATTTGCTAACTTTAGAGAAATGCGTGTTGGTAATATCAAAGAAAACCTCTTATATAGAGGCGCTTCACCTGTCGATAATTCACGTAATAGAGCCGAAACAGTTGATTCATTATTGCTTAGCAATAACATTCAATTTGATATCGATCTAGCAGATAAGAATACGGATGGGGCCAAATACCAAGTCCACGATCATTTCCAAAGCTTAGTGAATAATAACAAAGTAGTCTTCTTAGGTATGGCGGCAGCCTACAAAAAAGATGATTTCTCCGCGAAGATGAAAACGCTTTTTGAAACCATTCTCGCTAACGATGGCCCCTACTACATCCATTGCTTAGAAGGTAAGGATAGAACAGGCTATGTCTGCATGGTTATCGAAGCCTTGTGTGGTGCTTCTTATGATGAACTAGTTGAGGATTATTTCATTACTTATAAGAACTATTACGGCATCGAAAAAGGAACAAGAAAATATAACGCGATTAAGGAACTACACATCGATGAAATGATTAGATATGTCTTTAGTTTCGACGAAGCAGAAAACGTACAATTACTCGGTACGGCTCCATATCACACAAAGGCTAATAATTATTTATTGAGCATCGGTCTCACGCAGGAACAGATTGATGCTGTGCAAGCAAAATTATCTAACTAATTATTTCTTTGAAATAAAAAGCGGGCATTAAATAGCCCGCTTTAAATTTGTCTCATCCTTTTTATCTTCCGTAACGAACGTTATATTTCACGTTGCAGATGACTCTTAAGGCATTATTTTCAATCTCTTGACGAGTAGCTTCGTCTAAGCGGTTGTAATCATCTTGAGTGCCTTCATAGTAGAAGGTGATGAGATCGGTGTTGCTTGTACGATTAGTAACGTTTTTGAATTCACAAGCAGTTTCGTCGTATTCACCGAGGGAGAACGCGTCTTTTTCAATGGTTTTGATTGTCTTTGGTAAGGCAACATATTGGATGTTTTTGCTACCAACGAAGGCACGTTTACCAATCTTAGTTAAGTTCTTTGGAAGGAATAAATAACTATTGAATTCAGTATGAGCGTAACTTTCGACGTCAAATTCCCTAGCATTTCTTGGGAAATAGGTGCCTTTAAGGCCATAGCGGTTGAAGAACGCTCTTCTTCCAACCTTAAGGACTGATTCATGTCTGAGAATACCACCTAATGGTTTAGCGTGTTCTTCGCTCTTATTACCATAACCATAGGTACAAATAGATGTATAAGTGGATTGATCCATGATATAACCATTCATTTCATCGGTGACAAAGAATTCATCACTTCTTTTTGGCTCAGCATAGATATCATAGTCATAAGCATGTGTCTTAGGAGAAACGAAGATATATCTACCTGGTAAAACATAATCATCACCTTGATGTTGTTCTGGCATTAAGATACTACTGATTACGTCGTTTTGATTTTCGTCTTGGAAGAATCTAGAGAATTGACCAGGACCATCATAATAGAATCCAAATTTAGAAATATATAGATGCACGTCTCCGGCGTTTTCTTTAACTAAGTCATAGGAGAGTTTATCGCCACCATAAGGGCCATATTCAGGATAATTGCCTTTTGCTCTTAACATGCCAAGGTTATTAGAACCCATTACCACAGCGTACATTATTTGATTATTGTTTCCTAATCTCGTGCCTACTTCTTGATAAGTTGGAAGATTTATTTCGCTGTTATCATAAAGATAATCAACACGGTCTAATAATTTACCATCATAATCGTGATAATAGACTTTTCTGAAATTCTTTTCGGTTTCAATGCAGTTAGCGTAGACAGTCATATTGCCATCGTATTCACCATCTGGATCAAGTGGTTTGGTTAATTCTTGGTCCAAGAACCAACCACCAAATTTATAGCCATCATCCATCACTGGATCTGGCATCACAAAGGTTTTTTCTAATGCACTATATGTTGTGGTAATCGGCATACAACCATCACCATCTTTATTAACCGGCATACCAACGACTGAATAGGCTGGATAATAGTGTCTATCAGCATAGAACGGTGTCATAAAATCGTTATAAGGACTGTCCCAGTTATAAGAGGCAATGCCTTGTGCGCTTGATAAATCTACTTTTTGGTTATTAGGAACGGTGACTGTGGCGATACCATCTTTAAGATGGAAGATCGCTAAGTGCTCACCATTATTTTGTCCACCTTCAATTGATAATGTGGCTTTTGAGGAATATAGCATTTTACCTAATTCACCATCTTTGGTTTTGTTATAAACTTCATAACCATAGGTGTATTTGCCTGGCAAGGTGTAACTATCTTCGCCGATCTTTTTGACGATGCGGTTTTCTGGAATGTCTTCTTCTTTTAATTGGCTGTTTTGATAAGGATCAACCACTGCATCTTTTTCATATTTGACCACTAAATCGTGAACGTCAATCTTAGATTTAAGTTGTTTTTCTTCATTATTGTCAACGCCTTTAATATTGATATATTCAAGCAAGAGATTGTAACCAGCGTGATTATGAATGGAGAAGTATGGTTTATCTGGTGTCATGTCAATAAAGCTCGTAGTCATGGAATACATATAATAATGTTCGACACAGTTAGGGGTGGCAGAAGTTCCTAAAGAGAACTCACCTTGATAATCCACTGTGGACTTAGCTTTAACAAAGACCCTTGTTAAACCAGGAACATAGTTTTGCAAATATAAGGAACCATAAGGACCAATTTCGATGAAACATTCAGGATCGGATGGGTTTTCAATAACGGAATTCTCATCAAAATGGAAGTAGGTGTTATTAATGGTGATATCACCACCATCGAGACGATGATTCTTATCCAATGTAACATCGATTTGTTCTTCATCACCAACGGTGCTCCTACTACTGCGTCCACTTTTACCGCACATAGTGATAAATGGAACGACTAATAATAACGGAGT